>JAGIAI010000014.1 GCA_017744935.1 Variovorax sp. | reverse complement strand
GCCGCGAACAGGGCAAGCGCGTTTTCACGCCGATCGACTGGATCATCTTCATCGTCGCCGTCATCGGCGCGGTCGTCGGTATCTACGGCCTGGCAACAGGCCTCATCACCATCTGACAGGAGACATACATGGCCAAATCTAGTGCGGCGAGCGACACCAAGACCCCAGCCTTCGGCGTTCACTCCGAAGTCGGGCAACTGCGCAAGGTCATGGTGTGCGCCCCTGGGCGCGCGCATCAGCGACTGACGCCGAGCAACTGCGACGAACTGCTCTTCGACGACGTGCTATGGGTGGAGAACGCCAAGCGCGACCACTTCGACTTCGTCACCAAGATGCGCGACCGCGGCGTCGACGTTGTGGAGATGCACAACCTGCTGGCCGAGACGGTGGCGGTGCCCGAAGGCAAGAAGTGGATCCTCGACAACCAGGTGGTGCCCAACCAGGTGGGCCTCGGCTTCATCGACGAGCTGCGCAGCTACCTCGAAGGCCTGAGCAATCGCGACCTGGCCGAGACGCTGATCGGTGGCCTCTCGACGCACGACTTCCCCGAGGCCCATGGCGGCCAGGCGCTCAAGGTCGCGAAGGAAGCCGCCGGCGGCACCGAGTACCTGTTGCCGCCGCTGCCCAACACGCTCTACACCCGCGACACCACCTGCTGGATCTATGGCGGCGTGACGCTGAACCCGCTCTACTGGCCCGCGCGGCACGAGGAAACCATCCTCACCACCTCGATCTACAAGTTCCATCCCGACTTCGCCGGCAAGGTCAACGTGTGGTGGGGCGACCCGACGCAGGACCATGGCCTCGCCACGCTCGAAGGCGGCGACGTGATGCCGATCGGAAAGGGCGTCGTGCTCATCGGCATGAGCGAGCGCACCTCGCGGCAAGCGATCAGCCAACTGGCCGCCACGCTGTTCAAGAAGGGCGCTGCGAAGCGCGTGATCGTCGCGGCCATGCCCAAGATCCGAGCGGCGATGCACCTGGACACTGTCTTCACCTTCGCCGACCGCGACTGCGTATTGCTTGCACCGGACTTCATGAACAAGACCAGCACCTTCTCGTACTACCCGAGCGAGCATCCGAGCGGTGTCGAGCTGCGCAACGAGAAGAAGCCCTTCGTCGACGTGGTGACCGAAGCGCTGGGCCTGAAGAAGATGCGCGTCGTGGAGGCCGGCGGCAGCGACTACCAACGCGAGCGCACCCAGTGGGACAGCGGCGCGAACCTCGTGTGCGCATCGCCGGGCGTGGTTTATGCGTATGACCGCAACACGTACACCAACACGTTGCTGCGCAAGCAGGGCATCGAGGTGATCACCATCGTGGGTGCCGAGCTCGGACGGGGCCGCGGCGGTGGCCACTGCATGACCTGCCCGATCATCCGCGACGCCGTGGACTACTGAGTCGCCCGATCAACCAACGAGAGAGGACGAGTGCCCGTGCCTGAAAAACTTGCCAGCCAGCATTCCAGGTTTCTGCCCAGGGTCACGGCGCTCGTCGCGCTTGCAGCGGTTGTCTCGCTCTCGGCCTGCAGGCGCGCCGAGGAGGCGCCGGCCGCGGAGATCCGTCCGGTCCGGGTCATGAAGATCGAGACGCGCGCGATCGGCGACGTCGTCACCTTGACCGGCAACGTGCAGGCGCAGACCGAAATCAACCAGTCGTTCCGCATCGATGGGCGCCTGATCGAGCGCAGTGTCGAGGTCGGTGATCGCGTGAGGCAGGGCCAGTTGCTGGCCCGGCTCGATCCGCTGAACGAAGAGACCGCGTTGCAAGCGGCGCGTGCGCAACTGGCAGCGGCGCAGGCACAGAACATCGAAGCGCGCACCAACCACACGCGCCTGCGCGACCTGCTGGCGGAGAACGCGGTGTCGCGCGCTTCCTTCGACCAGGCCGACTCGCTGCTGAAGGTCACGCAGTCGCAGGTCGAGACCGCGCAGTCGCAGGTCACGCTTGCGCAGAACAGGCTGAACTACACGCGGCTATATGCAGACGTCGCAGGCGTAGTCACGGCGCGCGGGCCGGAAGCCGGCGAAGTGGTGCAGGCCGGCCGCATGGTCGTGCAGGTCGCACGCGAGGGCGCGCGTGACGCGGTGTTCGACGTGCCGGCGCAGGTCAAGAACAGCACGGCGACGAACCCCGAGATCATCGTCTCGCTGACCGAAGACCCGAAGGTCACCGCGAAGGGCCAGGTGCGCGAGGTATCGCCGCGCGCCGATCCGGTGACCGGCACCTTCAACGTGCGCGTGCGGCTCGTCGATGCGCCCGCGGCGATGCGCCTGGGCACCACCGTGACCGGACGCATGAAGCTCGACAGTTCGCCCGCGATCGACATCCCCGCCGCCGCGCTCAATCGCTCGGGCAACAGCGCCTCGGTGTGGGTCGTCGATGCGAAGACCGGCGTCATCGCGGCGCGCCCGATCGAGGTGCGCGCCTTCGACGCCGCGCGCGTGCAGGTCACCTCCGGGCTGTCGCCCGGTGATCTCGTCGTGACGGCGGGCGTGCAGGCGTTGCGCCCCGGCCAGAAGGTCCGCATCCTCGAGGCTACCCAGTGATCGGCCCGAACCTGTCGGAATGGGCGCTCTCCAAGCGCTCGCTGGTGCTGTTCCTGATGATCATCGCGGTGGTCGCTGGGACGCTGTCATTCCTGCGGCTCGGGCGTGCGGAAGATCCGGCATTCACCTTCCGGACCATGATCGTCGCGGCGGGCTGGCCCGGCGCGACGGTCGACGAAACACTGGAGCAGGTCACCGAGCGCCTCGAGCGCACGCTGCAGGAGACTCGTCATCTCGACCGCGTGCGCAGCTACACCGTCGCCGGCCAGACCACGATCTTCGTCGACCTCAAGCAATCCACGCCGCCGGGCGAGATCCCAGACATCTGGTACCAGGTGCGCAAGAACATCGGCGACATGCGGCAGACGCTGCCGCAGGGCGTGGTCGGCCCGTTCTTCAACGACGACTTCGGCGACACCTTCGGGATCATCTACGCCTTCACTGCCGACGGTTTCAACTTCCGCGAGCTTCGCGACTACGTCGAGGCCGCGCGGTCGCGCCTGCTGCAGGTGCCGGACGTCTCGAAGATCGAGGTGCTCGGCGCGCAGGACGAGCAGATCTTCATCGAGTTCTCCACGGAGCGCCTCGCCGGTTTGCGCCTGGACTACCCGAGCATCATCAACGCGCTGCGGGCGCAGAACGTGATTCGCCCCGCGGGAACGATCCAGACCGACCAGGAGCGCGTGTTCATGCGCGTGAGCGGGGCCTTCGATTCGGAGCGCGACATCGAGGCCGTCACGCTGGTGCTGGGCAACCGCATCGTCCGGCTCGGCGACTTCGCCACGGTGCGACGCGGCTTCGTCGACCCGCCGCAGCCGATGTTCCGCGTCAACGGCAAGCCGGCCATCGGCCTGGCGATCGCGATGCGCGAGGCGGGGGACATTCTCGCGCTCGGCGCCAATATCAAGAAGGAGATGGCGGACTTCACCGCGAACCTGCCGCACGGCATCGAGCCCACGCTGGTCGCCGATCAGGCGGTGACGGTGGACGTGGCGATCAACGACTTCATGTCGTCGCTGTGGCAGGCGATCATCATCATCCTGGTGTGCAGCTTCGTGAGCCTGGGCGTGCGACCCGGCATGGTCGTGGCGCTGTCGATCCCGCTCACGCTGGCGATCGTGTTCGCGCTGATGGACGTGCTGCACATCGACCTGCACCGGATCTCGCTCGGCGCGCTGATCATCGCGCTCACGCTGCTGGTGGACGACGCGATGACCACGGTCGACGCGATGATCAACCGCCTTGCGGCCGGCGACACCAAGGACCAGGCCGCGACCTTCGCCTACAAGACGCTCGCGGCGCCGATGCTGATCGGCACGCTGGTCACCATCTCCAGCTTCGTGCCGATCGGCTTCGCGCGCAGCTCGGCGGGCGAATACACCTTCTCGATCTTCAGCGTGGTGGCGCTGGCACTGCTGGTGTCGTGGCTCGGCGCGGTGATCTTCTCGCCGCTGGTGGGCAAGGCAATCCTGAAGGCGCCGAAGGCGGACGCGCCGGCCGCCAAGCCGAGCAAGGTCACGGCGATCTACGGCCGCTTCCTCGAAGGGGCGATTCGCGCGAAGTGGATCACCTTCGCGGTGACGATCGCGGCCTTCGTGGCGACCTTGTTCCTGGTGCGATTCGTGCCGCAGCAGTTCTTCCCGGCGTCCGACCGGCCGGAGCTCACGGTGGACATGACGCTGCGCCAGAACGCATCGATCCACGCCACGGAGGCGCAGGCCGAGCGGCTGGAGCAGTTCCTCAAGAGCGACCCGGACGTGGACCACTTCAGCACCTACGTGGGCCGCGGCGCGATCCGCTTCATCCTCACGCTGAACGTTCAGCTCGCGAACCCGTTCTTCACGCAGTTCGTCATCGTCGCCAAGGACGTCGATGCCCGCGAGCGGCTGCAGCTCAAGCTCGAGAAGGTGCTGGCGGAGCAGTTCCCGGACGTGGTCGCGCGCGTGTCGCCGCTCGAGCTCGGCCCGCCGGTCGGATGGCCGCTGCAGTACCGCGTGAGCGGCCCGGACGCGAACGAGGTCCGCAAATACTCGCTCGACCTGGCCGGCGTGCTCGGCTCCGACTCGCGCGTGCGGCACGTCAATTTCGACTGGATGGAGCCCGCGCGGCAGGTCAAGATCCGCATCAACCAGGAAGAGGCACGGCAGCTCGGCGTCAGTTCCGCGGCGCTCGCGGGCATCCTCAACTCCGCGATCACCGGATCGGTCATCACGCAGGTGCGCGACGACATCTACCTGGTCAACGTGGTGGCCCGCGCCACCGACCAGCAGCGGGTGTCGTTCCAGACCCTGAGTTCGCTGCAGGTGCCCACGCCCACCGGCCGCAATGTGCCACTGAGCCAGTTCGCCAGCTTCGACGAAGAGCAGGAGCTCCCGCTGATCTGGCGTCGCAACCGGGTGCCGACCCTGACCGTCCGCGCCGACGTGACCCACGGCGTGATGCCGGACACGGTGGTGGTGGCGCTGGCCGACCGCATCAAGGAATTCAACGCCAAGCTGCCCAAGGGGTACAAGGTCGCGACCGGCGGGCTGTTCGAGGAAAGCGCAGTGTCGAGCGACTCGGTCTTCGCCGTGGTGCCGCTGATGATCGTGCTCATGCTCTTCTGCGTGATGTTGCTGCTCGTGAGCTTCAGGCGGCTGGCGATGGTGGTGGTGATCCTTCCGCTGGGGCTGATCGGCGTGGTGCTCTCGCTGCTCATCTTCAACCGGCCGCTGGGCTTCGTCGCGATTCTCGGCATCCTGGCGCTGATCGGGATGATCGCGAAGAACGCGGTGATCCTCGTGGTGCAGATCGAGACCTATCGCGGCGAGGGCCACAGCGTGTTCGACGCGGTGATGATGTCCGGCACCTCGCGGCTGCGGCCGATGATGCTGACATCGATCTCCACGGTGCTGGGCCTGATCCCGATCGCACCCACTGTCTTCTGGGGTTCGATGGCCTTCGCGATCATGGGCGGCCTGTTGGTGGCGACGCTGCTGACGCTTGTGCTGCTGCCCACGATGTACGTGGCGGTATTCGGCAAGGAAGACCACGTGCCGCCCGGGGAGGGCGCGCGACCGGCGATCGACGCCGCCTGAGCGCAAGGAGGCATTGCCTTGACGCTGAACCATGCCTTCGCACCCACCGCGCGAGTCGCCGATGGACACGCGGGGGCCGGGCCGCGCGAGGTGCTCGACCTGCATGTCGCGGAGTTGCGGCAGCTCTTCAACTCGATGGATCCGGCGCCCTTCCGCGAGCGCGACCTGGATCCCGAGGCGGAGGCCTACATCGTCGACTGGGCACGCGAACTCAGGGGTCGGCCGCCGCTGGCGCTGCGCGTGCACATCGACAGCGCCGCCATCCGGCCGGAAGACACGGCGTTGGCGCGCGAGGCCATCGGCGAGTACTTCTGCCGCCGGGCGCAGGCGACCAAGCGCCGCTTGCAGCAACTGTTCCGGGTCGGGCGCGTCAGCCTGCTCATCGGGCTGTCGTTCCTCGCCGTTGCGCTGGGTATCAGCGAAGTGGTGGCCTCGCTGTTCGAGAAGTCGCGCTTCGCAAGGCTGGCGCAGGAAAGCCTCGTGATCGGGGGCTGGGTGGCTTTGTGGCGGCCGATGGAAATTTTTCTCTACGACTGGTGGCCGATCCGCAGTGAAGTGCGTCTCTACGAGCGGCTCGGCGCCATCGAGGTCAGCCTGTTGCCCAGGGCGATGGAAGGGCGCCCCGTCCCATGAAGGCGCCAGCCGCAACGGTTGCCCGCACCGTCCTCAGCCGGGCGGCGCTGTTCTTCGGTCTCTGGCTGGTGCTGCTGCCGAGTCTCAAGCCTGCCGACCTCGCCGTCGGCCTGCTCGCGACGGCGGCGGCGACCTGGACCAGCGCACGCCTGATGCCGCCTGAGGTGGGCTACGTGCGGTTGCTGCCGCTGCTGGCCTTTGTGCCGCACTTCCTGTGGCAATCGGTGATGGCCGGGGTGGACGTGGCGCGCCGCGCGATGTCGCCGAGCATGCCAATCAAGGCCGGCTTCGTGACCTGCCCGGTGAGCCTGCCGCCAGGGCTGGCGCGCAACGACTTCGTCTCGATCATGAGCCTCATGCCGGGCTCGGTGCCGGTGGGCGAAACGGAGGACTCGGTGATCTATCACTGCCTGGACACCGACCAGCCGCTCGCGAAAACCATGGCGAAGGAAGAGCAGCTGCTCACCAGCGCGCTGGTGGTGGTGGAACAGGGCGGGTGAACCATGGATGACTTCCTCCTCAGCGCCTGTGCCTTCGTGCTCCTGATGGTGGCGGTGAGCCTCGTGGTGGTGCTGCGCGGGCCGGGCAGCGTCGAACGGATGATGGCGGCGATGCTCTTCTGCACCGGCGGCATCGCGAGCCTGCTTCTGCTGGGCACGATCCACGGCATGGAGATCGTCATCAACGTGGTACTCACGCTGGCGGTGCTTGCGCCTTTCGCGACCATCGCATTCGTGCGGGCGGGCTCGGTGCTGGTGCGCGATGAATCCTCTCCGGAGGCGGACGGCAAGCCATGATGCGCACGATCGCCGACATCTTCACCGTCGTGGCCGTCTGCGCCGGCGCGTTCTTCTTCCTCGCCGGCACGGCGGGGCTGCTGCGCTTTCCCGATGCCTACACCCGGCTGCACGCGCTGACCAAGGCGGACAACCTCGGCATCGGCCTGATCGTGCTCGGGCTTCTGCCGCAAGCGGGCAGCGTGAGCCTCGGGCTCAAGCTCATCGCAATCTGGTTCCTGGTGCTGCTCGCATCCGCCACTGCATCGCAGATGATCGCGCGCGCGATTCGCGAGACTGAGGAAAAGAGTGGTGCACCCGCGCAGGGGCCGGGGGAAGCGCCATGATGGGCGTCCTGCTGAATGTCGCACTCGTGCTGCTGTTCATCGGGCTCGCGGGGTGGACGGTCTTCGCGCGCGACACCTTCGCGTCGGTCGCCGGCTTCATCCCCTATGGCCTGCTGCTGACGGCGGTGTGGCTCCGGCTGGTCGCGGTCGACGTCGCGATCACCGAGGCTGCGATCGGCGCCGGGCTGACCGGTGCACTGCTGGTGGGCGCGGCCGCGCGCCTGCGTGCCACCGAAGCGAAGGTGAATCGCGCGCGGCCCGGCGTCACGACGCGAATGCTCGCGGCCATTGCCTCCATCGTGGTCGCAGGGATCGTCGCAGTCTGCGTGCTGCTGCTGCCTGATGCCACGCCGACGCTCGCACCGGCCGTGATGGAGAACATCCACACGACCGGTGTCGGCAATCCGATCACGGCGGTGCTGCTGTCCTTCCGCGCGATGGACACGCTGCTCGAAGCGATCGTGCTGGCCTTCGGCCTGCTGGGTGTCTGGTCGCTCGCGCCCGATCGTGCCTGGGGTGGGCGTCCGAGCCTGCAGCCGATCGCCGAGCCCAACAGCATCCTCGCGCACTTCGCGCGCATGCTGCCGCCGATCGGCATCCTGATCGGCATCTACATCCTCTGGTATGGCGCGGACAATCCGGGCGGCAAGTTCCAGGGCGCCACGATCCTCGCGGCGATGTGGCTGCTCGCGATGATGGCGGGGCTCGCCGACGTGCCGCGCGTCGGGCGCATTGCGCTGCGCTTCTGGCTGGTGGCGGGGCCGCTGGTGTTCATTGCCGTCGGCTTCGCGGGTGCGGTCCTGGCTGACGCATTCCTCAGCTATCCGGAAGGCCGCGCCAAGCTCTGGATCGTCGCGATCGAGTTCGCGCTGATGCCTTCGCTCGCGCTTACGCTGGGCCTGCTGCTGGCGGGTGCTCCCCACAGGGCGTTGCAGAAGTGATCGAAGCGACCACGCTCTTCGGGCTCTGCGCGGCGGTGCTGATCGGGCTCGGCCTCTACGGCTTCATCGTCAACCCGCAACCGCTGCGCAAGATCATCGCGTTCAACCTGATCGGCAACGGCGTGTTTCTCATCTGCGCGGTCATTGCTCGCCGGGGCACTGCGGCGGGGCTGGGCGGGGATCCGGTGCCGCAGGCCTTGCTCATCACCGCGATCGTGGTCGCCTTCGCCGCATCGGCCCTCGCGGTGGCGCTGCTGTTGCGGTTGCATGAAGAGACCGGCGATGCCGCACTGACCACCGAGCCGCCCGCGGGGGACCACTAGGTGCCGGTGGCGGATGCGATGAACACGACCACGCCCGGCGGGCTCCTGCTGGTGCTGTCGGTGCTGTTGCCCTTCGTCGGCACGATGCTGGGCTTCGTGCTCGGCGGGCGAAACGCCCAGCGCGTCGCGCTGGTCACCTTGCTGCTCGGGCTTGGCGTCGCGCTCGGCATTGCCGACGCGGTTGTGGGTTCCGGCCAGCCCGTGGTGTATCTGCTGGGCGGCTGGACGCCGCCGCTCGGCGTGGCGCTGCGCGCCGATGGGCTGTCGGTGGTGATGATCATCGCGATCGCGGTGGTGATCGGCGTCATCGGCATCTATGCCTGCGGCGACTTCGGCACGCCCGATGGCGTGCACGAGGCACGGGCGCCCTACAGCTTCTGGCTGCTCCTTCTCGCGGTGTGGGGTTCGCTCAACCTCGTGTTCGTGAGCGGCGATGTGTTCACGCTCTACGTCGCGCTGGAATTGCTCACCTTCGCGGGCGTGCCGCTGGTAAGTCTTGACGGGCGCGGAGAGACGCTGCAGGCGGCGCTGCGCTATCTGCTATTCGCGCTGCTCGGGTCGATGTTCTATCTGCTCGGTGTCTTCCTGCTGTATGGCGCCTACGGCACGCTCGACATCGCGCTGCTTGCCCAGGGCATCCGCGCCGAGCCGATCACCTGGACCGCCGCGGTGCTGATGACGGTCGGCCTGCTCGCGAAGACCGCGCTCTTCCCGCTGCACCTGTGGTTGCCGCCCGCGCACGCCGGCGCACCCGCCGCCGCGAGCGCGGTGCTGTCGGCGCTGGTCATCAAGGGCGGGTGGTTCCTGGTCGTGCGCCTGTGGCTCGATGTGTTCGCCGACATCGTCACCCTGCCTTCGGCGCAATTGCTTGCCGCGCTGGGTGCGGCGGCGATCCTGGTCGGCAACGTGGTCGCGTTGCGGCAGGTGCGGCTCAAGCTGCTGATCGCCTATTCGACGGTGGCGCAGATCGGCTACCTGTTCCTCATGTTCCCGCTGGTCGCGGGGCTGGAGGCTGCACAGATCGACAGCGCGCCGGCAATCAACGGCGGCATGCTGCAGGCCATCTCGCATGCCACCGCGAAGGCCGCGATGTTCATGGCCGCCGGCCTGATCTATTCGACGCTCGGGCACGACCGCGTGGCCGATCTCCGCGGCGCAGGACGTGCGTTGCCGATGACGCTGGTGGCCTTCGCGCTCGGCGGTGCGTCGCTGATCGGCCTGCCGCCCTCGGGTGGCTTTCTCGCGAAATGGCTGCTGTTGTCGTCCGCGATCGCGACCGCGCAGTGGTGGTGGGCGCTGGTGATGCTCGCCGGCGGCCTGCTCACAAGCGCCTATGTGTTCATCGTGGTGGTGCGCGCGCTGGCGCCGGCCGAACCCGGCTGGACGCCGAAGAAGGCGGTGCCGCGTTACCAGCAGGTTGCGGTACTGGTGCTTGCGCTGTGCTCGTTCCTGCTGGGCGTCGCGGCGCTGTGCCCCATCGATGTGGCAATGATCGGCCGGCCGCTGCTGGTGTGGGTGGAGGGACCATGATCGCCGCGAGCGCCTTGCTTGCGATCCTGCTCAGTGTGGGCGTGATGGTGCCGCTTGCGATCGGCTTGCCGCTGGTGCTGCTCGTCGCCTGCGCCTCGAAGCGACTGCGCCGCCGCATGCCGCGCGTCTTCGCGATCGCGCCGGTGCCTGCCTTGCTCGCCGCGCTGTTCGATGCCGACGCGGGCAGCTTCGAGCTGGGAAACGATCTGTTTTCGCTGAGCTTTTCGCTCGATGCACCTGGCGCGATGCTGCTCGGCGCGGCGGCGTTCCTGTGGATCATCTCCGGCATCTATGCAGCGCGCTTCCTGCGCGACCAGCCCGAGCCCGACGGCTTCATCGTCTGCTGGCTGATGACCTTGACCGGCTGCGTCGGTGTGTTCCTCGCGGCGGACCTTATCGGCTTCTACTTCCTGCTTGCGGTGCTGAGCGTGGGTGCGAGCGGCCTCGTGCTTCAAGGCCAGGGGCCGGACGCGATGCGTGCTGGCGCGTTGTATCTCGCGCTCGCGCTGCTGGCGGAGGCCTTCCTGCTCGCGGGCCTGATCCTCATGGCGAATGCGACACCCGACGGCAGCCTGCTGATCCGCGATGCGGTCGCGGCATTGCCCGATTCGCCGACGCGCGATCTCACCGTGACCTTGCTGCTTATCGGGCTCGGCATGAAGGCGGGTCTCGTGCCGCTGCATTTCTGGATGCCGCTCGCCTACACCGCTGCACCGATTCCGGCTGCGGCAGTAATGAGCGGCGCGGTGGTCAAGGCGAGCGTGATCGCGCTGGTGCGCTTCCTGCCGCTCGACGTCGCGATGCCGGACTTCGGCCATGCACTCGCGGTGGTCGGTCTCTTCGGTGCGCTCTACGGCGTGCTGGTCGGCATCACGCAGCTCAACCCAAAGACAGTGCTTGCGTATTCGAGCGTGAGCCAGATGGGTTTCGTTGTCGCGGTGATCGGAATGGGACTCGCGGCGGGTGATGACGCGACGCCGATGGCCGCTGCCTTCTACGCGACGCATCACCTGCTGGTGAAGGGGTCGCTTTTCCTCGCGGTGGGCGTCGTCGCGCTCACCGGCCGGCGGCACCTGTGGCCGATGCTCATCCCGGCCGCGGTCATCGCGCTCGGGCTCGGTGGGTTGCCATTGACGGGCGGATCGCTCGCCAAATACGCGGCGAAGGACCTGCTTGGCAACGGCCTCGCGGGCACGGTGGCCGTCGTGTCGTCGATCGCCTCGACGCTGCTGATGATCCATTTCACCCGCCGCCTCGGCGAGAGCTGCGCGAGCCATGCGGACGCACGCGCTCCTGGCGCGCTCGTCTTCGCCTGGATCACCATGGCGCTGGCATCGCTGGTCATCCCATGGCTGCTCTATGTCGACTTCCCGATCGAGGAACTGCCGAAGGCGCTCGCCCCGGCGGCACTCTGGGATGCGCTCTGGCCGGTGCTGGTCGGCGCGGTGCTCGCTTTCCTGCTCCACCGCCTCCGCAGCGTGCCGCGCATTCCCGCCGGCGACGTCGGCAGCGCGCTGGGTGGCCTCAAGGGCGTGGCCCTTGCGGCCGGCGCGGGGCTTGAACACACCGACACCTTCCTGCGGCGCTGGGCAGTGGCCTGCGTCGTGATGCTCGTGGTCTCGCTGCTTTTCGTCTGGGCTCTTCTCTGATGTCTGATCCGATGTCCCACTCCACACCCATTCCGGCGCGCACGCGCCTGCGGACGAGCACGGTGGCCGCGCTGGCCGCCGTGGCCGTCGTACTCGGCGGCTGCACCGTCGGTCCCGACTACAAGCGCCCCGAGGTGCAGGCGCCCGCCGCATGGCGCATCGACTATTCGACGGCCGCCGACGTGGCGAACACCAAATGGTGGGAGCAGTTCGGCGATCCGGTGCTCAACGAACTCGTCGAAGCCGCGCTGCAGGGCAACCTCGACGTGCGCGTCGCGGCAGCGCGGATCGACCAGTTCATCGGCACGCTGGGCTCGGTGCGCTCGCAGTTCTACCCGCAGCTCGCATACAGCGGCGCGGCGAGCCGCAGTCGTGCGAGCCGCGTCGGGCAGCCACCGGTACCGGAACCGGCCGATCCGTACTTCACGCTCTACCAGGCGGCGCTCGGCGCGAACTGGCAGATCGATCTCTTCGGCCGTGTGCGGCGGCTCAGCGAAGCTGCGCAGTCGCAGGTCTATGCCAGCGAGCAGGCACAGCGCGGCGTGGTGCTCACGCTGGTGTCCGGCGTCGCCACGAGCTACATCACGCTGCGGGGACTCGACCGGCAGCGCGAGATCGCAGTGGCGACCGCGGGCAACTTCGGCGAGACGGCGCGCATCTTCGATTTGCGCTTCAAGTCCGGCATCGTCTCGAAGACTGAAGTAACACAGGTGCGCTCGCAGTGGCAGCAGGCGCTCGCGTCGATCCCGGTGATCGAGCAGCAGATCGCCGCGGTGGAAGGGCGCATCTCGATCCTCCTCGGGCGCGACCCGGGACCGATCCCGCGCGGCAAGACCATCGACCAACTGGTCGCGCCACTGATCCCGGAGGGGCTGCCGTCGAGCCTGCTCGAACGCCGGCCCGACATCCTGCAGGCGGAGCAGAACCTCGTCGCCGCCAACGCCAGCATTGGCGCGGCGAAGGCGCTGTATTACCCGAGCATCTCGCTGACGGGCCTCTACGGCTCCACCAGCACCGCGGCGGGCAGCTTCCTCACCGGCCCCGCGACCGCATGGCAGGCCGCCGCGAGCCTGACGGGGCCGATCTTCACCTTCGGCGCGATCGAAGGGCAGGTTCGCTCCGCCGAAGCGCAGAAGGCGCAGGCCGAGCTTGTCTACCAGTCGACCATCCTCAACGCCTTCCGCGACACCAACGACGCATTGATCGGTACGCAGAAGACCATCGAAGGTGCTGCGTTGCAGCGGGAGCGAGTGATCGCTCTGCGTGAATTCGCGCGGCTGTCGCGGCTCAAGTTCGAAAGCGGGCTGATCGGCTATCTCGAAGTGCTGGTGGCCGACACCGAGCTTTTCGCGGCCGAACTCGCACAGGTCGGGCTGATGACCGACCGCTACACCCAGGTGGTCAACGTCTACCAGGCGATGGGCGGGGGCTGGATCGATGTCGCCGACTCGATGACACCACGGCCTGTGGGGTCCATCAAATAGAAGCTCAAAAGTAGCACTCAAGTTTTCCTCCGGACTGCCGATAGCCCCTGTGCGGCAGGCGCTCGCGGATTCCGGCGAGCCTGCCTCGTGAGGAGCGGGTGTGAGTTTGGGAATCGGAATTGCGGGCGCTGGCGTGCATGCGGCGCTGTCGGGCTTCAATGCCATCGAGGTGCTGGCGACCGCAGGGCCGCTGGCCGGGCTGATCGCTGTCGTGCACGTGCGCACGCGACGACAACGCCGGCGCGTGCTGATGGCAGAAGCGGCGAGTCGCGCCACCCGGACGGTCTTCGTCGAGGTGCCCGGCGCGGGCATGAACGGGCCTGATTCCGTCAGCTTCGAGCTCACGCCGCAGCTGCTCGGATGGCTCTCGGCGGCCCAGAGCGGCGCATTGGCCGGCATGGACACGCCCGACGCAGTCATGCTCGCGTTCGACGTCGGCGCCACCTGGCTCGGGCCGGAGGGCGACGTGCAGCCGCACAGCCAGCTCGTCGCGACGCGCGAGCGCTTCTATGTCCGTTGGGTCGAGACCCGCTGCCACAGCGCCGACATTTCCCTGCAGGCGATGCTCGACGCGCACCGGAGCCTGCCCGAGGGCGAGCCGCTGCATTGCGCTATGGACGGCAAGCTCCGCACTGCGCCGCTACGCCGCCTGCGCGCGCCTTCCATGCCGATGGCCCAGAAGACCTTCTACTGGGTGCGCGCCGGCGGCGGCGAGCAGTGACCCGCCTCGGGCAGGCCCTCTCCAAACAGCGCTAGGATGCGCGGTGCGTCCGGCGCCGCCTGCGGTGGCGCGGCCTCAGCCGGGTTCGATTCGCTCGAACCGGCACACCCCTCTCACCGATTCAAGGACCCAGCATGACTTCAGCCAGTTATCCCGACACGCGCCTGCTCATCGACAACGAATGGTGCGACGCCGTCAGTGGCAAGACTTTGGATGTGATCAATCCCGCGACCGGCAAGCCGATCGGCAAGGTCGCCCACGCGGGCATCGCCGACCTAGACCGCGCGCTGGACGCAGCGCAGCGCGGCTTCCAGGCCTGGCGCAGAGTGCCGGCCAACGAGCGCGCAGCGATCATGCGCAAGGCGGCTGGCCTGGTGCGCGAACGCGCCGCCGACATCGCCCGCGTGCTCACGCAGGAGCAGGGCAAGCCCTTCGTCGAAGCGCGCGGCGAAGTGCTGGCCGGCGCGGACATCATCGAATGGTTCGCGGATGAAGGCCGCCGCGTCTACGGCCGGATCGTGCCGTCGCGCAACCTGAATGCGCAGCAGCTCGTCATCAAGGAGCCGGTCGGCCCGGTGGCGGCTTTCACGCCGTGGAACTTCCCGATCAACCAGATCGTGCGCAAGCTGGGCGCGGCACTCGCAAGCGGCTGCTCCTTCCTGGTGAAGGCGCCTGAAGAGACGCCCGCATCGCCGGCCGCACTGCTGCAGGCCTTCGTCGACGCCGGTGTGCCGAAGGGCACCGTCGGCCTGGTATTCGGCGATCCGGCCGAGATTTCCAGCTACCTGATTCCGCATCCGATCATCCGCAAGGTGACCTTCACCGGCTCCACGCCGGTCGGCAAGCAGCTCGCCGCGATGGCCGGCGCGCACATGAAGCGCGCCACCATGGAACTGGGCGGCCATGCGCCGGTGATCGTGGCCGAGGACGCCGACGTCGAACTCGCGGTCAAGGCATCGGGCGGTGCCAAGTTCCGCAACGCAGGCCAGGTCTGCATCTCGCCGACCCGCTTCCTGGTTCACAACAGCATCCGCGACGCTTTCGCGAAGGCAATGGTGAAGCACGCCGAAAGCCTGAAGGTCGGCGATGGCCTTGCAGAAGGCACCACGCTCGGCCCGCTGGCCAATGCGCGCCGCCTGACCGCGATGGCCAAGGTGATCGACGACGCCCGCGCCACCGGCGCGACCATCGCGACCGGCGGCGAGCGCGTGGGCTCCGAGGGCAATTTCTTCGCGCCGACCGTGCTGACCAATGTGTCGCTCGAATCCGATGTGTTCAACAACGAACCCTTCGGCCCGATCGCGGCCATTCGCGGCTTCGACAAGATCGAAGAAGCCATCGCCGAAGCCAACCGCCTCCCGTACGGCCTGGCCGGCTATGCCTACACGCAGTCGATCAAGAACCTGCACCTGTTGTCGCAACAGCTCGAAGTGGGCATGCTGTGGGTCAACCAGCCGGCGACGCCGACACCTGAAATGCCCTTTGGCGGCGTGAAGGACTCGGGCTACGGTTCCGAAGGCGGACCCGAAGCCATGGAGGCCTACCTGGTCACCAAGGCGGTGTCGATCACGGCGGTCTGACACTTCGGGGCGGAGGGGCTCGCGCTGTTGCACGGCGCGCGGGCTCGCTCCACTCCGACAAAAGCAGGCGGCACCCGCCTGCGCGCCGAGCTCCCTGCCGTGCGGAAAGAATGCCTTTCATCATGAAGCACTCGATATTCCGCCGCCTGGCGCTCTGGCTGTTCATTCTTTTCGTGCCGGCCGCGGCGCTGGCCGCCTCGCAGGCGCTCGGCAGTGCCGAGGCACTGCTGGCCAAGCACGCCGCAGTCAAGCCGCAACTTGCGGAGAACGTTTTCGGGCGCCCCCTGGCGCTCGAATCCAAGGAATCGTCCGCGCAACTGAGCGGCAGCATCTTCGCCGTCCTGAACCATCCTTTCAGCGAGGTGAGTGCCTCATTGAGCCAGCCGGCGGTGTGGTGTGACGTGTTGATGCTGCACCTGAACACCAAGTACTGCGCCGTGCGTCCTGCGGGCAATGGCACGCAGCTCGACGTCGCGGAGGGCCGCAAGTTCGACCAGCCGCTGTCACAGGCACAGCGCATCTATTTCGACTGGCATCCGCCGAAGGTCTCGGCGGACTACCTCGCCGTGTCGCTGACGGCTGAGACGGGGCCGATGTCGACGCGCGACTACGACATCGACCTTGAAGCCACGCCGCTTCCGGACGGCAAGACCTTCATCCATCTCGGCTACTCCTATGCCTATGGCACGGCCGCGCGGATCGCGATGTCGGCCTATCTCAAGACGCTGGGGGCCGACAAGGTCGGCTTCACTTCCAGCGGCAAGGATGCGCAGGACCAGCCGCAATACATCGGCGGCATGCTCGGCGTCGTCGAGCGCAACACGATGCGCTACTACCTCGCGATCGACGCCTACCTGGAGCGGCCCGCCAAGGCCCAGCTGTCCGACCGACTTGCCCTGTGGTTCGACAGCACCGAGCGTTACGCACGCCAGTTGCACGAGGTCGAGAAGCAGGACTACCTCTCGATGAAGAGGAATGAATACAAACGAATGAGCTCCGAGTAGCCTTCGCACGCGAACCGCTGGAAATCCCTAGGAATCCTCCTTGCGTAATTTTCAGATACACATGTATCCTGATGTGTCTGAAAGGAGGGTGACCTCTTGGACCTCGATTTCCACCTTCACAAGATCCAGGCGCTGAGCCCCAAGGCCGCCAAGATCGCACTACGCACACTGGACCGCGATCCGTGTGTTCCCACCGAATGGGTGACTGCGCTGCGTCCGGCGCTGGTCGATCGCAGCGGGGATTCGCCCTCGTTCGGCGGCACCGACTGGATGACCCTCGCCGCCATCGAACGGCCGGGCATACGCCGACTTACCGAACGCTTCGAAAGCCGCGAACAGCGGCATGCGCGGCTCTGGGTTCTGAGCCTGCGCAGTGCCTCGAAGCGGCACGATCGCGCGTCGCCTGACGAAAGCATCTACGGCGGGCTCTGACCCCGCCGCGGCGATCTCGCCGCTGCCTTGCGCTATCGCGCTTCTGGTGCATTGCGCCTAAAGTCTCGGCGTGCATCAACCGATCCACCGCGACGCGTCGCTGCCCGCCAACGCCGAAGCTGACATGTTCAACGGTGGCCCGCCGCTGCGTCTGCTGTCGTTATGGGGGCGGTTCGACCCGACGCACCAGCATGTGCTGCGGCGCGCCACGATCGTGGTGTGCATCGGCTGGCTGCCGCTGCTGTTGCTGGCCGTCGTGTCCTACGCGAACGGACATGAGGATGTCTGGCGGGCGTTCTGGCGTGATGCATCGGTGCATGCGCGCTCCCTCATCGTCGCGCCGCTGCTGATCCTGGCCGAGGCGATCTGCATTCCCAAGCTGGGTGCCACCGCGCAGATCTTTCGTCAGCGCGCCATCGTGCCGGACTCGCAGGTGCCGGCGTACGAAAAGGTGGTGCGCTCGATCCTCTGGCTGCGAGACTGGTGGGTGGTGGAGGCGATAGCGGTCCTGCTGGCCTACGTGATCGCGGCGCTGGTCATGCGCAATGTGCCGTCGACCTTCTTGCCGGACTGGCATCGAGGCGACGGAACGCTGCCGCTGGGCCGTTCGTCCGCCAGCTGGTGGAACGGGCTCGTCAGTCTGCCACTTCTATTGGTGCTGTTGCTCGGATGGCTCTGGCGACTGTTCCTGTGGGCGCGCTATCTCCTGCTGGTGTCGCGGCTGAAGCTGCGGTTGGTGGCGGTGCATCCCGAAGGGGCGGCGGGGCTGATGTTCGTCGGCTATTCCCTGCGTGCCTTCGGCGTGCTGGGCGTGGCGATCGGCACGATCGTGGCGGCGACCGAACTGGCGCATGTCTGGGCAGGCGCGCCGGTCGGCCCCGACCAGCTCGGCTTCGTGGCGCTGGGCACTATCGTCGCGGTCGTGCTGGTCTTTGCCGCGCCTCTGCTGGTGTTCTTCCGTCCGCTGCTGCGTTGCTGGGAAGAGGGCGTGGTTCTCTACGGCGCGCTCACCCAGCGCGTGGGCGAGGCGCTGGAGGACAAGTGGATGCGTGGGCCGCCGTCCGACGAAACCGAGGAGCCGCTGTCGACGGGCGATTTCTCGGCGACGACCGATCTCTTCCAGTCGGCGGCCAATCTCTATTCACTGCGTTTCGTGCCGATCGACCTGAACAGCGTCATCGCGCTGGCCGTGGCGACCGCATTGCCCTTCGGCGTGGTTGCACTGGCGCTGGTGCCGTTCGACAAGCTGCTGCAGCACGTGCTGTCGATGTTCGTCTAGCGCGTATGGCGCGGGCGGTCTATTGCCCGAAGGGGCATGCGGGGCTGCCCGTCAGGCCGATTTGCAGTCCGCACGACGCACCTCAAGATGGTTGCACCACTGCCCGGTGGACTTCGCGCTGCGGGCGGGCTACAACACGATCCGTCCATATCAATCTTCCAAGGCAAAGGGGCGAGGATGCAAAGGAGCGAGGGAATCAGATGGGTGGTGGCCGCTGCGGCGGCACTGGTCACGACGGTGGCGGACGCGCGTCCGATGGACTTCTACAACGGCATGCGCGACCAGCCGATCACACGTTTCAGCAAGGCCGACGTCGACGTCATGACCCGGACGATCAACAAGGCGCTGGACGGCGATGACGGCGTCACCACCAAATGGGAAAACGGATCGAACGCCAGCGGCAGTGTCACGCCCTCGAAGGATCCGAAAGGCCGCGCGGGCTGCAAGCTTGCACGTGTGGAAAACCGCCACGGCTCGCTGCAGAACTCGGGTGACTACATCTTCTGCAGGAACAAGAGCACCGCCAAGGGCGCGCCGCCGTGGCAGGTGGTCGGGCCCTGGTCGGGCGGCTGATCCGGCGACCGGGCCGATTTCCGTTCCCCAACATCACGAGGAGCTTCATTCATGAAAAAGCGCATTGTGGGTCTCATGCTGGCGGTGTCCGCCACGGTGGTGGTTCCGGCCTGGTCGCAGGACAAGCCTCAGGCCGCACCGCCGCCGGATGCCGGCGCGGTCGTCATCGGACGTGAGCCGGGCGAGGCGGTCGCGGGCGGCGTGCGCACGCGCTCGGCCACCATCACCAAGATCGATTCCGCAACGCGCGACATCACCCTCAAGCGGCCCGACGGCAACGAGGTCACGATCCGGGCCGGTGACGCGGTGAAGAACTTCGACCAGCTCAAGGTCGGCGACGTCGTGACGCTGAAGCAGGGTGCGGCGCTGCTGCTCGAACTGCGCAAGGTGGAAGGCGGCGGCATCCGCCAGCGGACCGACTGGGTCGAGGTGTTCCTTTCGCAGCCTGGACAGAGCCCCGGCGTGGGGGTGAAGCACACGGTTCACGCGGTGGTCAATGTCTTCGCCATCGACCGCAAGAAGAAGACCGTGACGCTGCGCGGCGTGCGCGAGACGCGCAAGTTCGAGGTCGACGATCCGAAGCTGCTCGATTCGCTGAAGGTCGGCGACCAGGTTGAAGCGACGCTGATCCAGGGCGAGGCGCTTTTCGTCCAGCCGGCCGGCAAGGCCGCCAAGAAGAAGTAGGCACGATCCATCCGACGGGAGATCCGCCATGAACCTGCGCCTGGTCCTGCTGTTTCGAGGGGTGGTCGGCCTGCTCTTCGTGGCGTATCTGATGATGGCGCCGCTTTCCGGGCAGGCGCAGTCTGTCTACGAGCGCAACGGCTACTACGCGGCTTTCGACGGGCTCATCGGCATGGCGCTGTGGTTCGCGGTTTCGAAGGATCCTCCCGCGCGATGGCTGTCCACGCTCGTGCTCGCCGAAGCGGTGATGCGTCTCGTGATCGGCGTGTTCGGGCTCGCCAACCCGGGCATCCAGTCGCGTGTGCTGGGCTCGGTGGCCTACTACGGCGTGATCATCGTGTTCTGCATCGTGCTGGGTGCGATCGGGATGATCTATGTCTTCATGAAGGGCAGGCAGCCCTCGCCGAGCGGCGCGCGCAGCGGTGCGCTGAGCGCATTCATCGTCAGCCTGGCGACGATGCTCTTCGGCGTGGCGGTGATCTTCGGCCTGCCCGACGAGGAAAGCCGCCGCCTGATCGTGGCCGGACTGACGGTGGTGCTGGGCCTGACCTACCTCATCACCGGTCTGCGAACGAAGCGTTAGCGCCCTTCACAGGAAGGGCAGCGTGAGGCTCACGGCCACGCCGTTGCCTTTGGGCCGGTTCTTCGCATCCACGTCATGCACCCAGCGCGCCGAGAAGGCCGCGGGCTGGTTGCCGAACTTTCCGCCCCAGGTCACGATCGGGCCGAGTCCGACCGAGCGGCCCTTGAAGCCGTTCAGCTTGTCGGCCGTCGGGCCGGAGTCGTCCTGCAATTGCTCGATCCAGCCGCCGACCACGCCGAGCTTCCATTGCGGGGCGATGGCGGTGGTCCACATCGCGTCGATGCGGAAGACCGCGCCGTTCTTGTAGTCGGTGTCGTCGTTGCGCGTGTAGAAGTCGATCGCCGCGAGCGTGCTGAACTCGCCACCATCCTTCATCAGCTTGGTGAAGGCGATCGTCGGCGAAAAGGTCCAGGTGTTCTGGCCTGCGTTCGCGAGCCGGTCGGGGTTGTAGGCGCCGGTCGGCGCGTAGATCGGCAGCGAGAGCGCCATGTGCTCGGTCTCGCTGAAGTGGTAGCTCGCGACGATCGGGTTGATCCAGACATCGGCGAACTGCGTGCCGCTGTCGGTGTTCGACAGTCCCGGCCTCAGGTTGCTCGATGCACTGACTTCGACCTTCGTGTACTGCACAGGAATGCCGATGCCCGACGCGAAGTTCCAGCGCCCCTGCCCGGTGTTCCAGATGTAGGTGAGGTTGGCGATGTTGTAGGCCGCCGTGGCCTCCATGCCCGCGCTGAGCACGCGGCCGACCGACACCGGCCGAGAGCCTTCGATGTCGCCTTCGAAGTAGATGCTCGCGAGCGAGAGCACCAGGCCCGGCGTCGGAGGCACGATGCCCGCGTTCGAGTTCACCTGCTGGCCGGTGATCGGGCGACCCATGCCGCCTTCGGTCGCCGCGGCGCCGAGTGGCATCAGCATGATCGCGGCCCAGGCCGATCGGCGAAGGAATCTGGCGCTCATCGTGCTTCTTCCTTTCATGGGGCGGCTTGCGGTTCGCGGACGATGCACCGGAATCCGAGGTGGCTGGTTGCGGTGTCGATGGGCTGCGCCATGCGCGCCGCTGGCCGGTAGCGATGGCAGTAGTTGGGCGCGCACAGGTGCGATCCGCCCTTCATCACGCGGCGCGGTATCCGGGTCTGCGGCGAGCGCGGATCCCAGCTGTCGTCAGCCTGGCCGCCGCGCGGGTTGTCGAGCGTGCAGCAGGCGTGCGTGATCTTCCCGTGCTCCTGGTACCAGTCGGTGGTCCATTGCCACACGTTGCCTGCCATGTCGTAGAGGCCATAGCCGTTGGGCGGAAACACGCCGACCGGCGAGGTACCTTCGTAGCCGTCCTGCATCAGGTTCTGCCACGGGAACTCGCCCTGCCAGGTATTGGCCATCAGCTTGCCGCGCGGCGCGAACTCGTCGCCCCAGCAGTACTGCTTGCCTTCGAGGCCGCCGCGCGCCGCGTATTCCCATTCGGCTTCGGTCGGCAGTTCCTTGCCGGCCCAGCGCGCGTAGGCCTCGGCGTCCTCGAAGCCCACATGCACCACCGGATGCTTCCACAGGCCCTGCAGGGAACTGCCCGGCCCGCGGGGATGGCGCCAGTCGGCGCCCGGCACATAGGTCCACCAGTTGTGCGTGTTGCGCATGTCCACCGGGCCGGTGGTCTTGCGGAAGACCACGGAGGAAGGCACGAGCATCGACGGGTCCGCGCCCGGATAGTCCTCCGGATTCGCGGGCCGCTCGGCCAGCGTGACGTGGCCTGTCGCATCGACGAAGCGCTTGAATTCGGCGTTGGTGACGACGTGGGTGTCGATCCAGAAGCCCTGCACGGCGACCTTGTGCGCCGGCGCTTCTTCCGGATAGTGCTGGTCCGAGCCCATGAGGAAGGTGCCACCGGGCACCCACACCATCCCGGCGTGGCCGGAGCTCTTCGAGGCGTCAGGCGCTGGCCGGGACATCCAACTGGACAACTGCGCGGACCAGATCGGCCAGCGAGCTCACGCCCATCTTCGCCATCACATGCGCGCGATGGGCCTTGACGGTGCGCTCGGCCGCGCCGAGCTCGGCGCTGATCTGCTTGTTGAGCGCGCCGCTCACCACCATGTCGAGCACCTGCCGTTCGCGCGGGCTCAGCCGCGAATAACGGTTCTGGAGGTCAGCAAGATGCCGGCGCGTCTTGCGCCGGGCAGCATCTTCGGCCACCGCCCTGTTGACGACCGAGACCAGCGTGTCGCCATCGACGGGCTTGAACAGGAAGTCGGCGGCCCCGGCCTTCATCGCGCGCAGGGTCTCCTGCACGGTGGCCTCGGCGGTCACGAAGATCACGGGCAGCGGCTCGGGCTGCGTGGCGATCATTTCCTGAAGATCGAGTCCGCTCGGCCCGGGCATGTGGATATCGAGTACCAGGCATCCCGGCGCACTGCCGATGCCCTCGAGAAGCATCGCGCCCACCGAGTTGTACTCGGCGACATGATGGCCAGCCGTCTCGAGCAGCCGGCGCACTGCGCGCCGGAAGGCTACATCGTCATCAATGAGCCGTACTACCGGCAGTTCCTCCGCTGGGTTCAAGGTCGGATCGCTCATTCCTTTTCTCCAGTTGCGCGCGGCGATTGTTCTTAAGACTTCGTTCAGCCACGCCGGGAGGATTGAACACGCAGCATTGGTGCATGGCAAGCTGCCCTTTGGTGTAGGCCACTGTCAAAGGCTTGAAAAACTAATTGTTTTGTACTAAGTGATGCTGTTACCAGTTGTCAGCCGGCGGTCAGCCTGCAAACCAAGGCGCCGGCAGGCCTTCCACATCGAGCCGTACCGAGAAAAGGCCGCCGGCCAGCGGCTCGGCTGCGCGCTGTTCCGGCGTGAGTCCGCTGGTCGCGCTCGTGATGTAGAGCGTGCGCAAGTCCGGGCCGCCGAAGGCGCAGTTCGTGATGTGGCTTGTCGGCAGCTTGATGCGCAGAAGCTCCGCGGCGGTTGCCGGATCGTGGCAGCTCACGCAGGCGCCGCCCCAGTGCGCGATCCAGAGCCGGCCTGCGGCGTCGGTGGTCATGCCGTCGGGAAAGCCGTCGCCGCGCTCGAAGCGATGCCATTCGCGCTTGTTCGAAAGTGTGCCGGCGGCGGTGTCGAAGTCGTAGGCGTGGATGCGGCCCTTCACCGTGTCGTTGAAGTACATCGTGCGTCCGTCGGCCGACCAGGTCGGACCGTTGGTGACGGCGAAGCCCTCGTCGTGCCTCGTGCAGACGCCACGCGCATCGAAGCTGTAGAGCGAACCGGTCGGCGCCTGGCAGTCGAAGTCCATGGTGCCTCCCCAGAAGCGGCCCTGTGCGTCGCACTTGCCGTCGTTGAAGCGGTTCGACGTGAGTTCGGGTTCGGGCTGATGAAGGTACTGCGGAGGCGCACTACGCGATGGATCGAACAGCGCAAAGCCGCGGCGCAGCGTCACGATCAGCCCGGGCTCGCTGGCGCGTTCCGCAACCGCCGAAATCTCCTCGTCGAAGTCCCAACTCGCACGCGCGTCGCTCGCCGGATGAAAGCGGTGCAGTCGCTTCTCGAGGATGTCGACCCAGTACAGCGCCGCCTCGCGCCGCGACCAGAGCGTGCCTTCGCCGAGCGTGGCGGCGGCGGGCCAGACGCAGCGGGGCGCTTCGAGGACTTTGGGGATCGTCATGCCTGTCTCCTGAGTGTTTTGGTCCGATACGCCATGTTATGGCTCGATGAGCACATAGTCCGTGTTTGCAGGGTGGCGCCGCTGCCCCTTGCCCGCCTTGACGCACAGGGCGTCGCCGCATCGCGTGATCGCGCGCGACTGCATTGCCCGCGCAATATCGAGTGCGAAGCCCGACTGCTCGATCTTTTGCATCTGGTCGCGCGCCACGTAGATGCTGCCCCCGAGTGCCAGTAACGAGCCCAACATGAGCGCTGCCAGACCTTTCCATACCAGCGAGGTCTGAGCCCGAGTCAACAGTCGACGTTGCTCGGCCATCGCGTCGCTTGCCCACGTCATACGGTCCGCGCTCTGCGTGGTGCGGCGTTCGAATTCGGCCAGTGCCCGTGATATCCCCTGAGTCACTGCCTGCTCGGACCGGGTTCCGATGATCGTCAACGCGTCGCTTGCGAATCGATCGGCGCTCCCCTTGAGGCGTCGCGACGCCTCGTCCATCTGCGTGGCGCCGCGTTGCGCCTGCTCTAACGCCCGCATGCTGCGCTCGCCCGTGTCGTCGGCGATGGCTGCGAGGCGGATTGCGAGCCCTTTGAGTGCATCTTCGCGATCGATTTCATTCGTCATTTCTGGATCTCCCTGCGCATTCATTTCACATCTGCATCGAAAGTGCGAGGTGCTTGTGCTGATGCGCTTGCTCTTCTTGCGCTTGACGCTGCCGCTCTCGTTCCAGGGCGGCTTGCTGCTCGCGCTGGTATTCGCCGACTTCCTGCATCCAGGACCGTCCGTCCGGTGTGCTCAGGTACTGCTGTGTTGCCGCGCGAGTCTCTTGCTGGCGAAAGGTCTCGTCGCTGCTGATCGCGGCCTGATACAGCCGCTCAACCAAGCGGTCGAGTTCGGTCACCGGAACCCAATCCTTCTGGTCTTCACGCACCGAAGTTGCGGGGACGCCGACACGCTCCTTGCCCCTGTCGTCCAGCCGCCAAACGGTCGCGGCCCGACCGGTATCCGGGTCGCCCAGCACGTCGCCGTTGCGCGCGGTCTGATAGCCCTCGGTGTAGATCGGGGCGGGGAGTGTCGGATCGAATCGCAACGATGCTGGCACGGGTGCGACATCGACCCCGCTGTTTCGCAGGTAAGCCGTGCTGCCTTCGAGCACCACGGCGGCAGTGCCTCGCAGGTCATAGCCGCCGCCGAGACCCGAATGGTTGCCGGGCAGGCTCAGCACTTGCACGCGCGGGTCGGCGCTGTAGTCGGCTAGGCGAAAGTCGGTGCGGTGCTCGTCTTCGGCGCGGAACACGAGCACGTTGCCTTGCACATTGGGAGGGAGCGACAGGTCGCCCTCCACGAAGGTATGCACCGGGTCGATCATGACCATGGCGCTGACCCGGACCGTACTTGGAGGTGCGACCTGGGTGCCGTCGGCCAGGACGAGGCCGCGCTCTTCCAGCAGCCGCGTGAACACGACCTCGCTGGCTGTACCCCGGGAGAAGCCGGCGGTCGCGACGGAGAGGTCGGCGGGGGTGGCGGTTGGGTGATTCTGCAAATAGATATGCGCCTCTTTTGCGAACTCGCTCAATGCCTGTTCGGCCGCCGCTCGGATAGCTGCAGTGGGGAAGAGCGCGGCATTGAGCAGGTTGCCGGCCTGGCCACCCGTTCCGACGCCGGGGTAGTACCCGCTGGCAAACCGAGACGTTTCGTTGGCCTCGACCTGATCGTAGAGATTGGCGACGTTGGTCTGATACGGGCTGCCCGAAAGCGCCAGGTTGTCCTTGTCGTTATTGGTACCGTCGAAGGCGGCAAAGAAGACGAACTTGCCGGGTGAAGCGCCCGAATGCATCTTCTCGATGGCCTCTTTCTTGTCCTGCAATCGCGCAATTTCCTCGGGTGACAGATGGCGGGTGACTGAGGTTCCCATTTGATTTGGCTCCCTGGTTGATGACTACTTGCTGGCGAACGTGTTGGTTGGATGGATTTCGTAGGTCACGGTGAACATCGACAGATAGGTTTTCAGAATCGGCGGGTCCTTTACCCCCTTCGGTGTCGGCGTGACCAGATAGAGATAGAGCTGGCGGTCTTCAATGAAGAAGATCAGTTCGTGCTTGGTCATGTCCTTGGGCAGCAATGGCCGCAAATCGACCCAGTCGTCGACGACTTCTCCGGTGGCCTTGATGCGCCACTTCACATACAGGAATTCTCCGACGGGCATGAACCCGCTGACCCGGGACTGTGGGCCCAATCTTTCCCTCGGTGGCTCGACTTTTCCGCGCACCATCCGGTACTGATCGCCATAGCTGTACTCCAGCAAGTCCACTGTGGTAGCCCATTTGTCCGCGTATGCCTTGCCGTTAAAGGAGAACGAATGAAAGGCGACTTTCGGCGCGGCTGAGGTCATGCCCGCACATCCGGCAAGCGCAAAACAAATCAGGATCAGCGGGCAGATCCGAAACAAAAACGAAAGCGGTCTCATGAGTCGATGCGCCCTCGCGTGTTGGTCGGATAGATCTCGTAGGTCACATAGAACATCGACCTGTACGTTTTCAGAATCGGTGGATCCTTCACGCCCTTGGGTGTCGGCGTGACCAGATAGACATAGAGCTGCCGGCCATCGATCACGAAGGTCAATCCGTGCTTGGTCATGTCCTTGGGCAGCAGAGGCCGCAGATCGACCCGGTCGTCCATGACCTCTCCCGTCGCCTTGACACGCCACTTCACGTACAGGAACTCACCGACGGGCATGAACCCGCCGACGCCGGACTGGGGGTTCAACCTCTTTCTCGGTGGCTTGACCTTCCTGCGCACCATCCGGTACTGATCGCCATAGCTGTATTCGAGCAAGTCGGCGGTGGCCTCCCAGTTGTCGTAGCCGGCCCAACCGTCGTAGGAAAACGAATGAAAGGCAAACTTCGGCTGCGGCGAGGTCACACCCGCACACCCAGCAAGCGCCAAAGAAATCAGGCTCACCAGCCAGACCCGAAGCAGGAACGCAAGCAGTCTCATTGCCCACCCCCCTTGGCCCCGTTGCCCGAACACACAATCGCCAGCCGACGATCGACAAAACGCCCCATAGCAGTCCTCCCTGGTTCGCCGATGTCGAAGGCGCATCGGCAGTCCGTGGATGCTGCCACCGGCCCGTGCGGCCCGGGGCTTTGAAGCGCTAGAGAATCGTCTTAGTCGTCCAGCCGCTTGCCATAGGCGGCAAAGCTCTCGGCCTTCAACGCCTTCATCATCACCTTGGCCGCAGGTGAGAGCAGCCGGTCGGTACGGGTGATGATGCCGAAGGCGTCCATGTGGCAAGGCATGTCCACCGGCAGCAGCGCGACGATGCCGTGCGCCGCGTAGTAGCGCGCCACATCGGATGCCAGCACCGCCACCATGTCGCTCTGCTGCAGCATGCGCGTGATGAAGAGCAGCGCCGCAGTCTCGATCACATTGATCGGCGGTGCGAGCCCTTCCTCCTGGAACATCAGGTCGAAGCGGTGCCGCAGCACACTGCCGGCGGGCGGCACGATCCAGCCGGCGGATACGAGGTCTCGCAGCCCCAGGCCGGTCATCTGCAACAACGGGTGGCCCGGGCGCACCAGCGCGCAGACCGGCTCTTCAGTGAGCGCCTCGTAGCGCAGGTTCGTCTTGTCGTGCTCCGCGAAGAGGCGCGCGACCAGCAGGTCGAGCTTGCCCTGCTCCAGCCTTTCGAGCAGCACCGGGCTGGTCTCGATGTCCAGCGACACGCGCAGGTTGGGGTGTTCGCGCTTCACGGCTGCCACCGCTGGCGGCAGAAGCACCAGACCCGGCGCCGTGATCGCGCCGATGTTGACCTGCCCCGCGCCGCCCGCCTTGAGCGCCATCAGTTCGTCGTGCGCCTGATTGAGGCTCGCGAGCGCGATGCGGGCGTGGCGGATCATCGTCTCGCCGTACCAGGTCGGGCACATGCCGCGCGGCAGCCGCTCGAAGAGCGGCACCTGGAGCACGTCCTCCAGGTCCTTCAGCAGCTTCGACGCCGCTGGCTGGGTCATGTTGAGCACCTGCGCGGCACGGTGGATGTTGCCTTCTTCCGCGAGCGCGACCAGCAGCAAAAGCTGCCGGGTCTTGAGGCGCGCACGGATGAACCAGTGCGTGTAGTTGGTCATGGGGTTTACCTGGATGCCGGTTCTGATATCGATTCCATCCAAATATTGATTGGAAAGATATCGGGGCGATTCCTAGACTCGCCCCACCTTGAAACGCAACGAACTCCAGCAACGCACACGGCAGTTGATCAACGGCCGGTGGGAGACGGGCGTGACCACCGGGATCAGCCGGAACCCCTCCGACACCCGGGAAGTGGTCGCCGAATATGCGCGTGCGGATCGCAACCAGACCAACCTCGCGATCCGTGCGGCGGCCGATGCCTTTCCGCACTGGAGCCACACCACGCCGCAGCGGCGCGCCGATGTGCTCGACCAGATCGGCAGCGAGATCCTCGCGCGCCGCGAAGAGCTGGGCATGCTGCTGGCGCGTGAAGAGGGCAAGACCTTGCCCGAAGCCGTCGGCGAGGCGGCGCGCGCGGGACACATCTTCAAGTTCTTCGCCGGCGAGGCATTGCGGACAGGCGGCGAGATGCTTGCTTCGGTACGTCCCGATGTGCAGGTCGACATCACACGCGAGCCGGTCGGTGTGGTCGGGCTCATCGCGCCGTGGAACTTCCCGTTCGCGATTCCCGCATGGAAGATCGCGCCCGCGCTGGCCTACGGCAACAGCGTCGTCTTCAAGCCGGCCGAGCTGGTGCCGGCTTGCGGGTGGGCGCTGGCCGAGATCATCAGCCGTGCCGCGCTGCCGGCCGGCACCTTCAATCTCGTGATGGGCAGCGGCCGCGAAGTGGGGCAGGCGATCGTCGACCATCCGCTGGTCGATGCGATCAGCTTCACTGGCTCGGTGCCGACGGGCGAGCACATCCTGCAGGCGGCCGCCAAGCGGCGCGCGAAGGTGCAGCTCGAGATGGGCGGCAAGAACCCGCTGGTGGTGCTCGCGGATGCCGATCTCGACCGCGCCGTCGACTGCGCGGTGCAGGGCGCGTACTTCTCGACCGGCCAGCGCTGCACCGCATCGAGTCGCCTGATCGTCGAGGCGTCGGTGCACGACGCCTTCGTGGTGCGGCTGCGCCATCGGCTCGCTGCGCTCAAGGTGGGCCATGCGCTGGAGCGTGGCGTCGACATCGGCCCGGTGGTCGATGCCGCGCAGCTCGACCAGAACCTCGCCGCGGTCACGAACGCGATCGAAGAGGGCGCCGAGCACCTCTGGGGTGGCGAGCGGTTGCAGCGGGCGAGCGAAGGCTATTTCATGAGCCCGGCGCTCTTTCTTGCAAAGCCGGAGCACCGCGTTGCGCGAGAGGAGATCTTCGGCCCGGTCGCCTGCGTGCTGCGGGCGGACGATTACGAGCATGCGCTCGCGCTGGCCAACGACACGCCCTTCGGCCTGTGCGCGGGCATCTGCACGACCTCGCTCTCGCGCGCTTCGCATTTCAAGCGCCATGCGCGCGTCGGCATGACCATGGTCAACCTGCCGACCGCGGGCGTCGACTACCACGTTCCTTTCGGTGGTCGGAAGGCCTCCAGCTATGGGCCGCGCGAGCAGGGCCGGTACGCGGCTGAGTTCTATACCACCGTCAAGACCGGCTACGTGCTGGCCTGATTGATCGAGATAACAACAACACCGAAGATTTCTTTCACCACCACGTCAACCAGGAGACAACATGAAACTGAACCGTCGCACGCTCAACATCGCTCTTGCCAGCGCGTCGCTTTCTTCGCTGCTGCCTGTCACGGCGTTCGCGCAGAAGAAGATCGTGCTGGGCTTCGCCCAGGTGGGCGCGGAAAGCGAATGGCGCACCGCCAACACCGAGTCGATCAAGTCGGCAGCGAAGGAGTCAGACATCGATCTCAAGTTCTCCGATGCGCAGCAGAAGCAGGAGAACCAGATCAAGGCCATCCGTTCGTACATCGCGCAGAAGGTGGACGTGATCGCCTTCTCGCCGGTGGTCCAGTCCGGCTGGGACACCGTGCTGAAGGAAGCCAAGGCCGCCAACATCCCGGTGGTTCTGACGGACCGCGCGGTCGACAGCAAGGACGACACGCTCTACGTGACCTTCATGGGCTCGGACTTCGTCGAGGAAGGCCGCAAGGCCGGCCGCTGGCTGGTCGAAAAGATGAAGGACAACAAGGGGCCGGTGAACATCGTCGAGCTGCAGGGGACGGTGGGCTCGGCACCGGCGATCGATCGCAAGAAGGGCTTCGAGGAGATCATCAAGGCCGATCCGAAGTACAAGATCATCCGCTCGCAGACCGGCGACTTCACGCGCGCCAAAGGCAAGGAAGTGATGGAAGCCTTCCTCAAGGCCGAGGGCAAGAACATCAATGTGCTGTACGCGCACAACGACGACATGGCGATCGGCGCCATCCAGGCTATCGAGGAGGCGGGGCTGAAGCCGGCGCAGGACATCGTGATCATTTCGATCGACGGCGTGAAGGGTGCCTTCGAAGCCATGATGGCCGGCAAGCTCAATGTGTCGGTCGAGTGCAGCCCGCTGCTTGGCCCGCAACTGATGAGCGCGGTCAAGGACATCAAGGCCGGCAAGACGCTGCCGAAGCGCATCCTGACGAAGGAAGGGATTTTCCCGATGGAAGTAGCAAAGGCCGAATTCCCGAATAGGAAATATTGAGCACCCCAGGCTCGCGCACTTCGTGTCGCTCTCCACCCCCTTTCAGGGGGCGCTCCCAGCGGCCCGGCCGAGCCGGTTCCGCGGGAGCCTCCGAAGGAGCGGCTCGCTTCGCTGCCGCAATTGGCACGTTTACTCAGAGGAGATCTCTATGAAAAGACAATTTTTGAAAGCCTTGTTGAGCGGTGTGGCGGCCGTTGTGGTGTTGGGGCTTGGGCCTGTGGCCTATGCGCAGGACAAGGGGCTGGTGGCGATCTCGATGCCGACGAAGTCGTCGGCGCGGTGGATCGCGGATGGGGGGAACATGGTCAAGTACTTCAACGAGAAGGGGTACAAGACCGATCTGCAATATGCCGAGGACGACATTCCGAACCAGCTCGCGCAGATCGAGAACATGGTGACGAAGGGGCCGAAGGTGCTGGTGATCGCGGCGATCGACGGTACGACGCTGTCGGATGTGCTCCAGAAGGCCGCCGACAAGGGGATCAAGGTCATCGCGTATGACCGGCTGATCCGCGGGTCGAAGAACGTCGACTACTACGCGACCTTCGACAACTTCCAGGTCGGGGTGCTGCAGGCGCAGTACATCGAGCAGGCGCTGAAGCTCAAGGAGGGCAAGGGGCCGTACAACATCGAGCTCTTCGGCGGTTCGCCGGATGACAACAACGCGTTCTTCTTCTACAACGGCGCGATGTCGGTGCTCAAGCCCTATATCGACAGCGGCAAGCTGGTGGTGCGCAGCAAGCAGCTGGGCATGGACAAGGTCTCGACGCTGCGCTGGGACGGTGCCGTCGCGCAGGCGCGCATGGACAACCTGCTGTCGGCCTACTACACGAAGGACCGCGTGGACGCAGTGCTGTCGCCGTACGACGGGCTGTCGATCGGCATCATCTCCTCGCTCAAGGGCGTTGGCTACGGTACGCCGCAGCAGCCGATGCCGGTGGTGACCGGGCAGGACGCGGAAGTCCCTTCGGTCAAGTCGATCCTCAAGAAGGAACAGACTTCCACGGTGTTCAAGGACACGCGCGAACTCGCGAAGGTGACGGTCAACATGGTCGACGCGATGATGGCCGGCAAACCGCCGGAGGTAAATGACACCAAGACCTACAACAACGGCGTGAAGGTCGTGCCTTCGTATCTGCTGAAGCCTGTGAGCGTCGACGCGACGAACTGGAAGCAGACGCTGGTCGACAGCGGCTACTACAAGGAAAGCCAGATCAAGTAGCAGCCGCGAAAGCGATGCGGGGCCGCACCGTTCGGCGAAGGGCCGACGGCCCCGCAGGTTCGAAGGAGACAGGGTGAACGATGTGATTCTGGAGATGCGCGGCATCACCAAGACCTTTCCGGGGGTGAACGCGCTGGACAACGTCAACCTCGCGGTGCGCTCGGGCGAGATCCACGCGGTGGTCGGCGAGAACGGCGCGGGCAAGTCCACGCTCATGAAGGTGCTGAGCGGCGTGTATCCCTGCGACTCCTACGATGGCGAGATCCATTTCGACGGCGAACTGCGCCGCTTCAGGGACATTGCCGACAGCGAGGCGCTCGGCATCATCATCATTCACCAGGAGCTTGCGCTGGTGCCGCTGCTGTCGATCGCCGAGAACATCTTCCTCGGCAACGAGACGGCGAAGGGCGGCGTGATCGACTGGTTCGAGGCCTATGCGCGCACTCGCGAGTTGCTGGCGAAGGTCGGCCTCAAGGAGCCGCCGACCGCGCTCATCACCAACCTGGGAGTGGGCAAGCAACAACTGGTGGAAATCGCGAAGGCGTTGTCGAAGCGGGTCAGGCTCCTGATCCTCGACGAGCCGACCGCGAGCCTCAACGAGAGCGACAGCGATGCGTTGCTGAAGCTGCTGCTGGAGCTGAAGGCGCAGGGCATCTCGTCGATCCTCATCTCGCACAAGCTCAACGAGATCGCCAAGGTCGCGGATTCGATCACCGTGCTGCGTGACGGCGCGACGGTCGAGACGATGGATTGCCGCGCCGCACCGATCAGCGAGGACCGCATCATCCGCGGCATGGTCGGGCGCGACATGGCGCACCGATACCCGGAGCGCACGCCGGACATCGGTGAGGTCATCTTCGAGGTGCGCGATTGGCGCGTGCACCATGCGCTGCATGCGGATCGCGAGCAGATCAAGGGCGTGAACCTCAACGTGCGAAGAGGTGAGATCGTCGGCATCGCGGGCCTGATGGGTGCAGGCCGCACCGAGTTCGCGATGAGCGTGTTCGGGCGCTCCTACGGGCAGCGCATCAGTGGCTCGGTGCACATCCACGGCAAGGAGGTCGATGTGAGCACGATCCGCAAGGCGATCGATCACGGCATTGCCTATGTCACCGAGGACCGCAAGAGCGCGGGGCTGGTGATCGAGGAAGACATCCGCAAGAACGTGAGCCTGGCGAACCTCGCGGCCATCTCGGAGCGCGGCGTGATCGACGATGCTCGCGAGTTCAAGGTGGCGAACGACTACCGCCGCGCACTCAACATCCGCTGCCCCGGCGTAACCCAGCGCGTGGTCAATCTCTCCGGAGGCAACCAGCAGAAGGTGGTCTTGAGCAAGTGGCTTTTCACCGAGCCCGAGCTGCTGATCCTCGACGAGCCCACGCGCGGCATCGACGTGGGCGCCAAGTACGAGATCTACACCATCATCGACCGCCTCGCGAGCGAGGGCAAAGGCATCCTGATGATTTCTTCGGAGCTGCCGGAGTTGCTCGGCATGTGCGACCGCATCTACGTGATGAACGAAGGGCGCTTCGTCGCGGAGTTCCCCGTGGCCGAAGCCTCGCAGGAAAAGATCATGAGAGTCATCGTTGCATCCGGGAGCAGCGTCCATGCCGCCTGAAGTCGAAGCCGTCAAGCCGGCCACCCCCATCACACCGCCGCCCAGCAGCACTGCTGCTGCGGAGCACGCAGGCTTCATCAAGAACAACCTGCGCGACTACGGCATGCTGCTGTCGCTGATCGCGATCATGGTGCTGTTCCAGGTGCTGACGGACGGCACACTGATGCGGCCGCTGAACCTCACCAACCTCGTGCTGCAGAACAGCTACATCGTCATCATGGCGCTGGGCATGCTGCTGGTGATCGTCGCAGGGCATATCGATCTCTCGGTTGGCTCGGTGTGCGGCTTCATCGGCGCGCTCGCTGCGGTGCTGATGGTGGAGTACGACTGGCATTTCGTGCCGACCTTCATCGTGTGCCTCATCGCAGGCGGCGCGATCGGCGCGGCGCAGGGCTGGTTCGTGGCCTTCTTCAGGATTCCGTCGTTCATCGTCACGCTGGCCGGCATGCTGGTGTTCAAGGGGCTCACGCTGGCGCTGCTCGCGGGGCAGTCCGTCGGGCCGTTCCCCGAGGCTTTCCAGAAGCTCAGCTCGGGCTTCGTGCCTGACGTGATCGGCGGCGAGAGCCTGCGCACCACGTCGCTGCTTCTGGGCGCGCTGGCCGCCGCTGCGCTGGTGTTCTTCAAGATGCGCGGCCGTGCACGGCTCGCGGAGCACGGCATGGCGCAGGAGCCCTACGGCTTCTTCCTCATCAAGAACCTGTTCTTCGCGGGCGCGATCCTGCTGCTGAGTTACCTGCTCGCCACCTACAAGGGCCTGCCCAATGTGCTGATCGTGATGGCGGTGCTGATCGTCGCCTACGACTTCGTGACCAATCGCACCACCATCGGCCGCCGCATCTATGCGCTGGGTGGCAACGAGAAGGCGGCGCGGCTGTCGGGCATCAAGACGCAGCGGCTGGCGTTTCTCACCTTCGTCAACATGGGCGTGCTTGCGGCGCTGGCAGGGCTGGTGTTCGCGGCGCGGCTCAACACCGCGACGCCGAAGGCTGGGCTGGGCTTCGAGCTCGACGTGATCGCGGCCTGCTTCATCGGCGGCGCGTCGGCGTCGGGCGGCGTGGGCAAGGTCATGGGCGCGGTGATCGGCGCCTTCATCATGGGTGTGATGAACAACGGCATGTCGATCCTCGGTATCGGCATCGACTACCAGCAGGTCATCAAGGGACTGGTGCTGCTCGCCGCGGTGTTTATCGACGTCTACAACAAGAACAAATGACCGGCACCACCGCATCCAGCGACGCGCCGGTGCTCCAGCTCACGGGCATCGACAAGCAGTTCAGCGGCGTGCCGGCGCTGCGCGGCGTGTCGCTGCGCCTGCGGGCGGGCGAGATCCACGCGCTGCTTGGGCAGAACGGCGCGGGCAAGTCCACGCTCATCAAGGTGCTCACGGGCGTGTATGCGGCCGACAGCGGTGAGATGGTGCTGTCGGGCCAGCCGATCCGGCCGGCTTCGCCCATCGAGGCGCAGAAGATGGGCATCAGCACCGTCTACCAGGAAGTGAACCTTTGCCCCAACCTGTCGGTGGCAGAGAACATCCTGGCGGGTCGCTATCCACGCCGCGGCCTTCGCATCAACTGGGCGGCGGTGAACCGCGAGGCGCGTACGCTGCTCGCGCGGCTGGACGTGGACATCGACGTGTCGCGGCTGCTGTCGAGCTACTCGGTCGCGGTGCAGCAGATGGTCGCGATCGCACGCGCGCTGGGGCTGTCGTCGAAGGTGCTGATCCTCGACGAGCCGACGTCGAGCCTGGACGATGACGAGGTGCAAAGCCTCTTCGCGGTGCTTCGGCGTTTGCGCAGCGAGGGCATGGCAATCCTGTTCGTCACGCACTTTCTCAATCAGGTCTATGCAGTGTCCGATCGCATCACGGTGCTGCGCAATGGCGCATGGGTCGGCGAATGGCCGACGTCCGAGCTGGGCCCGCAGGCGCTGATCTCGGCGATGGTCGGGCGTGAACTGGCAGCGCAGGCAAGTGGCCCGGCGCAACTGCCTGCCATCGATGAATCGGCAGGCCCTGTGCTGGAGGCCGAAGGCCTGGGGCAACGCGGGCAGTTGCAGCCCGTCGACCTGCGCGTGCGCAAGGGCGAAATCGTCGGACTCGCCGGGTTGCTCGGATCGGGCCGGACCGAACTCGCACGCCTTCTCTTTGGCCTTGCCACACCCGATGCCGGCGCATTGCGAATCGATGGCGTGGCGGTGAATCTTGGCAGTCCGGCCGATGCAGTGCGGCATGGCCTCGCACTCTGCCCTGAGGAGCGCAAGACCGACGGCATCGTGGCCGATCTTTCGTTGCGCGAGAACATCGCGCTGGCGTTGCAGGCCCGGCGCGGCGTGCGCAACACGCTGAACCGAGCCGAGCAGACCGCCCTGGCGGAGCGCTTCGTCAAGGCGCTGGGTATCAAGACGGCAAGCGTGGACACGCCGATCGGGTTGCTCTCCGGCGGCAACCAGCAGAAGGCCCTGCTGGCGCGCTGGCTCGCGATCGAGCCGCGGCTGCTGATCCTCGATGAGCCGACGCGCGGCATCGACGTTGCGGCCAAGCAGGAAATCATGGAGGAGATCCTGCGCCTCGCACGCGGCGGCATGTCGGTGATCTTCATTTCGTCGGAAATGAACGAGGTGGTGCGTGTGTCGCATCGCATCGTGGTGCTTAGAGAGCGGCGCAAGGTAGGTGAGCTCCCCGCAGGAACCAATGAGGACGCGGTCTACGACCTGATCGCGGCGGAAGCATGACCGAACGCATCGCAGGCTTCTTTCGCCATAGGCTCGCGTGGCCGGTCATCACGCTGCTGATCCTGCTGGTGATCAACGCGGCGTTCAACCCGAGCTTCCTGCACATCGAGGTGCGCGACGGGCATCTCTACGGGAGCCTGATCGACATCCTCAACCGCGCCTCGCCGCTGGTGCTGGTGTCGCTCGGCATGACGCTGGTGATCGCTACGCGCGGCATCGACATCTCCGTGGGCGCGGTGGTCGCGATTGCCGGGGCACTGGCCGCATGGATGATCGGCGGCTCGCTGGTGGTCAACAACGGCACTGCTGCCGAGGTGAGCCGCTTCCCGATGTGGATCGCGATCGTCGCGGCACTTGCGGTCGCGGCGATCTGCGGGCTATGGAACGGCCTGCTGGTGGCGCGCGTCGGCATGCAGCCGATCATCGCAACGCTGATCCTGATGGTGGCGGGGCGCGGCATCGCACAACTCATCACCGGCGGCCAGATCATCACGATCTACTACAAGCCGTTCTTCTTCATCGGCAATGGCTATCTCTTCGGACTGCCGTTCTCTGTCTATGTCGCGGCGCTGGTGTTTGCGCTGGTGTACTTCGCGATCGTGCACAGCGCGCTGGGGCTCTTCGTCCAGTCGGTCGGCATCAACCCGAGCGCGGCACGCGTGGCGGGCGTGCGGGCGCGGCGCATCATTGTCGGCGCCTACATGTTCTGCGGCTTCTGCGCGGGTGTGGCGGGCTTGCTCATCAGTTCCAACGTGAAGAGCGCCGATGGCAACAACGCCGGGCAGCTGCTGGAGCTCGATGCCATCCTCGCGGTCACGCTCGGTGGCACGGCGCTGACCGGTGGGCGCTTCAGCCTCGTGGGGAGCGTGATCGGCGCGCTCATCATCCAGACGCTGACCTACGGCATCTATTCGCTCGGCGTGCCGCCCGAGATCAACCTGGTGGTGAAGGCGGCAGTGGTCTTCGTCGTCATGCTGCTGCAATCGGCCGAGTTCCGCGCGAGCCTTCGCCAGCTTGTGCAGCGTCCGGCACGTGGGGAGTTTGTGCGATGAGCGCGGTGGTACCTGAATCGACTACGGTGCGCGCGAAAGCAAGCACCGCCGCCGAGACGCGCCCGCGCACCCGCTTCAATCCGAAGTACCTTCCGCTGGCCGCGACCATCTCGCTGTTCGTGCTCATGGGCACGTTGGGCTCGGTCTTCTACGACGGCTTCTTTTCGCTGCAGGTGTTCCTCAACCTGCTGATCGACAACGCCTTCCTCTGCGTGGTCGCGGTGGGCATGACCTTCGTGATCCTCTCGGGCGGTATCGATCTTTCGGTCGGCTCGGTGATCGCGCTGACCACCATGGTGTCGGCCGCCCTGGTCGAGAAGCACGGCTGGAGCCCCGCGATCGTGATCCCGCTGGTGCTGGTGATGGGCACGCTGTTCGGTGCCTTCATGGGGCTCCTGATCGAGCGCTTCCGCCTGCAACCCTTCATCGTGACGCTCGCAGGCATGTTCCTCGCGCGTGGGCTTTGCTACCTGATCAGCATCGATTCGATCAGCATTACCAACGAGGTCTATTCAGACATCTCGCAGTGGCGCCTGCCGGTGTGGGGCGGCGCGTCGATCTCGCTCAGCGGCCTGATCGCGCTCGGCGTGGTGGCGGTCGCGGTGTACGTCGCGCACTACACGCCCTTCGGCCGCGCGGTGTACGCGATCGGCGGCAACGAGCAGTCGGCGGTGCTGATGGGGCTGCCGGTTCGGTCGACCATCATCGGCGTCTACACGCTGTCGGGGTTCTGCTCGGCGCTGGGTGGCGTGGTCTTCACCTTCTACATGCTGTCGGGCTACGGATTGCACGCGGTGGGCCTGGAGCTCGATGCAATCGCGGCGGTGGTGATCGGCGGCACGCTGCTCACCGGCGGCGTCGGCTATGTGGTGGGCACGCTGTTCGGCGTGCTGATGCTGGGGATCATCCAGACGCTCATTTCCTTCGACGGCACGCTGAGTTCATGGTGGACCCGCATCGTGGTCGGCGTGCTGCTCTTCATCTTCTGCCTGCTTCAACGACTTTTTTCCGCGCGTGCCGCGGAGCGCTAGGAATCCCGCATGTCCGATCAGAAACCCAGGAAACTGCGTTCCGCCGACTGGTTCGGCCCGGCCGACAAGAACGGCTTCATGTACCGGAGCTGGATGAAGAACCAGGGCATTCCCGATCACGAGTTCGACGGGCGGCCGATCATCGGTATCTGCAACACGTGGTCGGAACTCACACCGTGCAACGCGCACTTCCGCAAGATTGCGGAGCATGTGAAGCGCGGCATTTCCGAGGCTGGCGGCTTTCCGGTCGAGTTCCCGGTGTTCTCCAACGGCGAATCGAACCTGCGGCCGACCGCGATGCTCACGCGCAATCTTGCGAGCATGGATGTGGAGGAGGCGATCCGTGGCAATCCGATCGACGCGGTGGTGCTGCTTGCCGGGTGCGACAAGACCACGCCCGCCCTGCTGATGGGTGCGGCAAGCTGCGACATTCCCGCGATCGTGGTGTCGGGCGGACCGATGCTCAACGGCAAGCTGGAGGGGCGCGACATCGGCTCCGGCACAGCGGTGTGGCAACTGCACGAGGCGATGAAGGCCGGCGAGATCGACGTGCATCAGTTCCTCTCGGCCGAAGCGGGCATGTCGCGTTCGGCGGGCACCTGCAACACGATGGGCACGGCATAGACGATGGCGTGCATGGCCGAGGTGCTTGGCGTGGCGCTGCCCCACAACGCGGCGATTCCGGCGGTCGACGCGCGTCGCTACGTGCTCGCGCAGATGTCGGGCATGCGCGCGGTCGAGATTGCGCGCGAAGGGCTCACGCTTTCGAGGATCCTCACGCGCGAGGCCTTCGAGAACGCGATCCGCACCAACGCCGCCCTCGGTGGATCGACGAATGCGGTGATCCATCTGAAGGCGATTGCGGGCCGTATCGGCGTGCCGCTCGAGCTGGAGGACTGGACGCGCGTCGGGCGCGGCACGCCCACGCTGGTGGACCTGATGCCTTCTGGGCGCTTCCTGATGGAAGAGTTCTATTACGCCGGTGGTCTGCCGGCGGTGCTTCGGAGGCTCGGCGAAAACGGCCTGCTGCCGCACCCGGATGCGCTCACGGTCAATGGCCGATCGTTGTGGGACAACGTGCGCGAAGCACCGAGCCACAACGACGAAGTGATCCGGCCCATCGACAAACCGCTGATCGAGGATGGCGGCATGTGCATCCTGCGCGGCAACCTGTCTCCGCGCGGTGCCGTGCTCAAGCCGTCGGCGGCTTCGCCCGAACTGCTCAAGCATCGCGGGCGCGCGGTGGTGTTCGAAGACTTTGAACACTACAAGGAACGCATCGTCGACGAATCGCTCGATGTCGATGCGAGCTCGGTGTTGGTGATGAAGAACTGCGGGCCAAAGGGCTACCCGGGCATGGCCGAGGTCGGCAACATGGGCTTGCCGCCGAAGCTGCTGCGACAGGGCATCAAGGACATGGTGCGGATTTCCGATGCGCGCATGAGCGGCACCGCTTATGGCACCGTGGTGCTCCATGTCGCACCCGAAGCCGCAGCCGGCGGGCCGCTCGCGGTAGTACGCGACGGTGACTGGATCGAGCTCGATTGCGATCAGGGCAGGCTGCATCTGGACATCAGCGATGCGGAACTGGCCGACAGGCTGCAGTCCATCGCACCTCCGCGAGAGAAAGGCAGCGGCTACCAGCGGCTCTATGTCGACCACGTGCTGCAGGCCGATGAAGGCTGCGATTTCGATTTCCTCGTCGGCTGCCGCGGTGCGGCGGTGCCGAAGCATTCCCATTGATTGAAGACCATGACCACTTCGACATCGACCCAACGCCGCTACCAGGGCATCTTTCCGGTCGCGCCGACCACCTTCACCGAATCAGGTGAGCTTGATCTCGCAAGCCAGAGACGCTGCATCGACTTCATGATCGATGCGGGCTCGGACGGCATCTGCATCCTCGCGAACTTCTCCGAGCAGTTCGTGCTGTCGGACGATGAGCGCGAAGTGCTCACGCGGACGATCCTGGAGCATGTGGGGGGCCGCGTGCCCGTGATCGTGACCACGACGCACTTCAGCACCAAGGTGTGCGCCGAACGCAGCCGCCGCGCACAGGAGATGGGCGCGGCCATGTTGATGGTCATGCCGCCCTATCACGGCGCGACCTTCCGCGTGGGAGAGCCGCAGATCTACGACTTCTTCGCGCGTCTCTCCGATGCGGTGGACATCCCCATCATGATCCAGGACGCACCCGCCAGCGGCACGGTGCTGTCGGCGCCGTTCCTCGCACGCATGGCGAAGGAGATCGAGCATGTCGCGTACTTCAAGATCGAGACTGCAGGCGCGGCCTCGAAGTTGCGCGAGCTGATTCGGCTCGGCGGCGATGCGATCGAAGGGCCGTGGGACGGCGAAGAGGCGATCACGCTGATGGCCGATCTCGATGCGGGCGCGACCGGTTCGATGACGGGCGGTGGCTATCCCGATGGGCTGCGCTCGATCATCTTCGACCACCTCTCGGGCCGCCGCGAGCAGGCCTTCGAGCGCTACCAGCAGTGGCTGCCGCTCATCAACTACGAGAACCGGCAAGCGGGTCTGCTGGCCTGCAAGGCACTGATGAAGGAGGGCGGCGTGATCGCCTGCGAAGCGCCGCGGCATCCGCTCGCACCGATGCACCCGGACACGCGCGCGGGGCTGATCGAAACCGCGCGGCGGCTCGATCCCCTCGTGCTGCGCTGGGGGCGCTGACTACTTCCAGAAGGGCTCAGCCTTCGCGATCTCGTCGAGCGCCTTGCGGCATTCGACGGCGCTCGCGGGCTGGCGTGCGCTCAGCCAGCCGACCGCGAACCACGAACGACCGTCGTGCGGCGCGTTGTCGCGGTAGGCGGCGATGGCGACCGCGTTGTCGTTGTGCTGCCCGAGTGCGTCCTGCGCCGGTCCGAGCTTTTTGAGGTAACGCTTCGCATTGCGCGAACCGAAGATCGGCGCGACGAATTCGCCGAGATAGCGCAGGCGCTTGAGCCGCTTGCGCACCCGGTGCTGCGCGGCGGGCTCCAGCGCTTCGTAGCGCTGGCCGTCTCGCACGACCTGGCGATGCAGCTTTGCGAGCCGCTTGCGCAACGGCTTGTGCGCGGAGGCGGGTTCTGCAGCCGGCTTGTCGGGCTCGTCGCCGTCCGTTGTTTCGGTCGCAAGCGTGGCGGCCACGAGATCCAGCAACGTGTTCTGGAATGCGGCGTTGCGGACCACGTCGTCAGGTGCGCGCGGCGGCGGCCCGTCGGCCCAGGCGATCGGCGGTGCGCCGACGGCCTCCAGCCGGGGCTGGACGTCCTGCAGCAGATGGTCGCGATCGCGCTGGCGACCGAGTTCGCGGAAAGCGTCGACCAGCGCGGATTCCCATGCCGGATTGATCAGCGAGGGCGCAAGCGCTTCCATTTCGCGCAGCGCGGTGCGCAGCCGGCGGATGCCGACGCGCAACTGGTGCACGTGTTCGGCGGCGGTGCTGCCCGCGGCGATCTCGCTCGCATTGGCAAGGATCTGCGACAGGCATGACTGGATGACCGCGCAGAGCACCTGCGGCCCGTTGTCGGCATCGCCTTGGAGGCGGGGCGGCTCGGCCTTGACCGGATCGCCGAACAGCGCGCCCTTGGCGAGGCGCTGGCCCCGTGCGGACTTCGACACGGTGTCGAGCCAGAGCCCGTAGCGGTTGCGCCAGCGATGGGCCAGTTCGAGCATCGAATGCGGGCTGCCGCTCTTCAGCTCGATCTCGAGTTCGCACAGCGCGTGCGAGTGTTCACCGGCGGTCACTTCGCCATGGTCGAAGGCGAGTTCGACGAGGGCGTCGCCGGTGCGCATCTCGCGCGTGGTGCGGCGCACGTCGGTGCCGTAGAGCGCGACGAGTTCCACTGTCGCGGGATCGTGCCCGGCCTTGCGGAGCGCGTCATGGATCAGCGAGCCGACGGGCGTGCCTTCATGGCGCTCGATGCGCGGCACCGGCACTTCGCGTGCAGCAGCGGGCGGCAGCTCGACGTTGTGTTCATGGCGTTCGAGCAGCGTGCCGCCCGGCGCCTTTGCGGTCTGCCACCACGTGCGGCCTTCCTTGCGAAGGCGCAGCACGATGCGCTGCGCGGCCAGTGCACCGTCGGCGGTGTCGAAATAGCGCGCGCGCAGGCGCGAGACATGCGAGCGGCCGCGGCCCACGGCAGCTTCGACCGCGGCGCGCTGCTCGGGGCTGATCTGGAACTTGAGTTCGAATTCGGTCACTGGTCGGCATCATTCCTGCAGTTCACGGACCTGCAGCGAAAGATCGAACAGCTTGGACTTGCTTGCGTAGTACCTGTCCAGTCGCCATTCCTTGAGGATGTCGATGGCCAGTTGAAAGCTCTTGTAGTCGAGGTCATACAGGTGCACGAGCTCGAAGCTGTTTTCCGATTCGAGCGCGAGCACGAGCCTCGCAAGGATTTGTGCCGACTCGTTGGTCGGGTCGGTTTCGATGAAGCGACGCGCGACCTTGATGGCGTTCATGGGGAACTCTCCTCGATTGAGACAAGCCCACGAATATAGCCACGGGGCCCGGTTGCATTGTTACTGTTTCATGACATCCGGGGCCGTGGCTTGACGACGCGCAAGCTATCGCGTTGGAGTGGGCATTGGCATCGGCATCGGGCTCTGCATCGGAGCGGGCCGTGTCGCCGGCATCGGCATCGGTGCCATCTGCGGCGCAGGCTGGGGCATGGGCGCGTCCGACATTGCGGAGGCCGGGACCGGCGTTTCCGTCGTGCGAATCACGCCGCCGCCCAGCACGCTGCCGGTGAAAGTCGTCTGGCCGGTGCCGAGCACGCGCTGCTCGCAAGCCGCCTGATCGGCAGGGGGCTGGCGGCCGCAGCGGGCCAGTGCGTTCTGGCGCAGTTGGGCTTCGTCCACCTTCGGGAAGCCGCCCTGGCGCGCGGTCTGGGCGGCCGCGCCTCGTTCGCGCAGACAGGCGGCGCGGTCCTGCTTCACGCCGTCGCAGGGCAGGGATCCGCTTTGGGCCAGGGCCGATGAAGCCGTGGCAAGGCCACCCGCAGCGACAAGAACGGCAAGACACGAACGAACAGCACTCTTCATTGGTCACTCCTTTGCTTTGCGGCACGGCAGAGCCGCGCCAGGAGTCCAGAGTATGTGAAGCGGGCGGGCCGGAGGCCAGCGCCCACCGGCGCGCATTCGTGTCGGACAAGACCGGCCGCTCAGCCCTCCGCGATGCGCTTTGCGAGGTGAGCGAGCGCTTCGTCGACCTGGTCGACGAGGATCAGCGAGAGATCGCCGGGCTGGAGTCGTGCCAGCGCGGAATCGATCGCGACGAACTCACCGCGGATCTCATCGATGAAGCGGGTGCGTCCAGCGCCTTCGAGGCCCTGGCGCAGCAGCGCCATCACCTCGCCGTCGGCGCGTCCGCGCTGTGCAGCATCCTGGTAGAGGATGACGTCGTCGAATGCCTCGCCGAGGATCGCGGTCTGGTCGCGGATGTCGCAATCGCGGCGGTCGCCCGCGCCGCTGATGACGACCGAGCGCTTCTTCGCGGGCATGGTGTCGACCGCGGACACCAGCGCGCGCATCGCGTCGGTGTTGTGGCCGTAGTCGGCGATCACTGTCGCTCCGCGATAGTCCATCACGTTGAAGCGGCCGGGCACGCCGGCGGCGTCGTTCTTGAAGCTCGCGAGGCCGCTGCGGATGGTGTCCCAGTCCAGGCCGACCGCCCATGCGGCGGCGACCGAGGCCATCACGTTGTCGACCTGGAAGCCGATGGTGCCGTTGCGCGTGATCTGCACGTCGCGCAGCGGAATGCGCTCGCGCCACGAGCCTTCGGCCGCGACCACGGCGTCCTGATCGACGTAGACGGTGCGCTTGCCCTGCGCGCGGTGCGTGGCCATGACCGGGTGCTGGCGGTCGGCGGCGAAGAAGATCACGTTGCCGGGGCAGGTGGTCGCCATCGCGGCCACATTCGGGTCGGCCGCGTTGAGCACCGCGTAGCCGCCGGGCGCGACGTTGCGCACGATCACGCGCTTGAGCACGGCAAGGTCTTCCACCGTCGTGATGTAGTTCAGGCCGAGGTGATCGCCGCTGCCGATGTTGGTCACGACCGCCACCTGGCAGCGGTCGAACCCGAGGCCTTCGCGCAGGATGCCGCCACGCGCGACTTCGAACACGGCTGCGTCGACATCGGGATGCAGCAGCACGTTGCGTGCGCTCTTCGGTCCGCTGCAATCGCCGCTGTCGGTCTGCCGGCCGTCGACGTAGACGCCGTCGGTGTTGGTCATGCCCGTGCGCAGGCCGCTGCTGGCAAGCAGGTGGTTGATGAGGCGGGCGGTGGTCGTCTTGCCGTTGGTACCGGTAACCGCCACGACCGGGATACGACCGTCATCGCCGGGGGCGTAGAGCGTGTCCATCACGGCTTCGCCGACCGCGCGGCCGCGGCCGAACGAGGGCGAGATGTGCATGCGCAGACCGGGCGCGGCGTTGACTTCGACCACGCCGCCATGCTGCTCTTCGAGCGGGCGCAACACGTTCTCGCAGACCATGTCGACGCCGCAGATGTGCAGGCCGACCATCTGCGCCGCATCGACCGCACGCGCGGCGACTTCGGGGTGCACCGTGTCGGTCACGTCGGTGGCGGTGCCGCCGGTGGAAAGGTTCGCGTTGTTGCGCAGCACCACGCGCTGGCCGAGCGCTGGAACGCTGTCGGGTGTGAGACCTTGCGATTCGAGGCGGCCGACGGCGATGTCGTCGAGGCGGATCTTGGTGAGCGACGTCGCATGGCCTTCGCCGCGGCGCGGGTCCTGGTTGACGATGTCGACCAGCTCGCGCACCGTCTTCGCGCCGTCGCCGATCACCTGCGGCGGATCGCGGCGCGCGGCGGCCACGAGGCGATCGCCCACCACCAGCAGGCGGAAGTCGAAGCCCGGCAGGAACTTCTCGACCATCACTTCGCCGTAGTGCGCGGCGGACGCGAAGGCGGCATCGAGCTGCTCGCGCGTCGTGATGTTGACCGTCACGCCCTTGCCCTGGTTGCCGTCCTGCGGCTTGACCACCACCGGCATGCCGATTTCCTGTGCGGCGGCCCACGCGTCTTCGAGGTCCGTGACCGGGCGGCCGAGCGGCACCGGAACGCCGGCGGCATTCAGCAGCTGCTTGGTGAGTTCCTTGTCCTGCGCGATCGATTCGGCCACGCCGCTGGTGCTGTCCACCTCGGCCGCCTGGATGCGGCGCTGCTTCGAGCCCCAGCCGAACTGCACGAGGCTGCCGCTGGTGAGCCGGCGATAAGGAATGCCGCGCGCGACCGCTGCATCCACGATCGAGCCGGTGCTCGGGCCTAGGCGCTCGTCTTCATCGAGATCGCGCAGTTCGGTGATCGCGGCGGTGGCATCGAATTCGCCGCCGGTGCGCACCGCTTCGATGAGCTTGAGCGCCAGTTCGAGCGCGCGGCGGCCGACGGCTTCCTCGCTGTACTGGAAGGTGACCTGGTAGACGCCTTCCTCGACGGTGCGCGAGGTGTGCCCGAAGTTCACGGCGCAACCTGCCTGCGCCTGAAGCGCCATCGCGGCGTTCTCGAGCACGTGCGCGAGCGCCAGCGGCTGGCCGAGCACGATCGGATGCAGCTCGCCGATGGTCGGGAAGAGCGCGCGCAGGCGGTTCTCGAAATCGGGCAGTCGCTCGACGGCGTTCTCATCGCCTTCGCAGCGCACGACAACCTCGATGCAGGTATGGCGGCTCCACAGATTGGGGCCGCGCAAGGCGCGGGTACGGATCACTTCCATAGCAGTTCTCGGCGGCCCTTGCGGGCCGAATGTCCGTTCTCAGGCGAGTTGTTGTTCAGGGGACAAAAGGGTCTGCGACAGCTGCAAGGATGCAAGCGCCGCCTGCAGGTCGGCTTCGAAGGCTTCAACGCCCGCGCCGATCAGATTCAGCGGAATGCCCATGGCCCAGCCGGCGGCGACCGCCGCGAGCAGGCTTTCGAGGCTGACGCCGACATGCGTGGCACGCCAGACCGTCAGGCGACCGAGGCCCGGCAGGAAGGATTCGCTGGCGCCGTTGGCGAGCACCACGCGGTCCTGGCGGATCAGCACCGCCTTGCCGCCATCGGCCTGGTGCTTGGCGAGCGCTTCCGCCTGTGGGTCGGTCGAATAGAGGATGACGCCGCCATCGCACAGCGGCGCGAGTCCGGCCACGCGCGGATCGGCCGCATTGAGCACCGCGGTGCCTTCAGGCAGCACCACGTCGACCTGCGTGCGCAGCACCTTGACCATCTGGTCGCTCTCGATGATGTCGAACTCGGAGAGCGCTTCGTAGCCTTCGAGGTCGGTCACGATGCCGACTTCGCAGCGGTCGTAGGCGAGGCCGTCGCGCAGGATCGTCTCGGCGCCGTTCTCGATGACGACCGCCTGCACCGCGCGGTTGACCAGCAGGCGATGGCCGGCTTCCCAGTTGGCGCTGTTGCGTGCATCGACGCGGCGGCGTTCAAGGAAGAGGCCGTCGCGGCAGGCGAGGCCGGTGTGGCGGCCGCCGAGGCCGATCAGCCAGGCGACGAGGCGCGACAGCACCGCTGTGTCACGCGAGCCGGCGACGCCGACCACGGGAATGCGGCCCGGGGCGTCGTCCGGGAAGAGGTGATCGCAGATCGCGCGGCCAACCGGGCGCGGCGAACCGACGGCCGGCTTCAGGTGCATGAGCAGGCCAGGACCGGCGTTGACTTCGACGATTGCGCCGCCTTGCACGTGCAGTGGCCTGGCGATGTCCTGCGCCACCAGATCGATGCCGGCGATGTCGAGACCGACCACGCGCGCAGCCAGCACGGCCGCATGCGCCACTTCGGGATGCACCTGGTCGGTGCAGTCGATCGACATGTTGCCGTTGCGCTGGATCGTGACGACGCGGCCGGCGGCGGGCACCGAGTTGCCGGCGAGGTCCTGTCGCTTGAGTTCGAGTTGCAGCTTGGCGTCGGTTTCGAGAACGATGACGTCCAGCGGGTATTCCTCTTCCGCGCCGCGGCGCGGGTCGCTATTGAGCTGGCTGTCGATCAGTTCGGAAACGGTGGCGCGGCCGTCGCCGGTCACCGTGATGATTTCGCCGCGTGCGGCCGCGACCACCTGCCCGCCGACCACCAGAAGGCGGTGTTCCGATCCGCGGATGAAACGTTCGACCATCACGTCGCTGCCCTCGGGCTCGGCGACCGCGAAGGCGGCCATGACTTCCTCGCGCGTGTTCAGTTCGAGCGAAACGCCGCGGCCATGGTTGGCGTCGGAGGGCTTGACCACCACAGGCAGGCCGATGTCCTCGGCGGCGTTCCAGGCTTCGTCGGCATCGGCGACGACCTGGCCTTCGGGCACCGGCACGCCGCAGCCCGCGAGCAGCGACTTTGTGAGTTCCTTGTCGCTGGCGATCGATTCGCCGATTGCGCTGGTGTAGTCGGTTTCGGCGGTCCAGATGCGTTGCTGGTTGGCGCCGTAGCCAAGCTGCACGAGGTTGCCGTCGTTCAGGCGCATGTGCGGGATGCCGCGGTCCGTCGCGGCGCCGACGATGCAGGCCGTGCTCGGGCCGAGGTAGCAGTCCTCGACCTTGGCCTTGACCGCATCGACTGCCTTCTGCACGTCTGCCGCGCCGAAGGGGTCGTTGTTGATCGCCGCCATCAGCAGCTTGTGTCCTTCGGCCAGCGCGACGCGGGCGACCTGCTCGTCACGGGCGCGGAAGACCATCCGGTAGACACCATGCTCCGATGTGCTCCGGGTTTGCCCGAAGCCGGTCGGCATGCCGGCGAGGTTCAAAAGCTCGATCACGACGTGTTCGAGCACGTGGCCGGACCACGTGCCTTCGGTCAGGCGCTGGATGAAGCCGCCGCGTTCGCCGACACCGCAGTGGTGCTCGATCAGCGCCGGCAGCAGGGCCGTCAGCCGGTCGGTGAAGCCCGGGATGGTGTTGGATGGATGCTCCTCCAGCCGGCCGAGATCGAGCCAGACTTCCAGCACGGGTCGGTAGGTCCAGAGGTTCGGGCCGCGCAAATAGTTGATGCGCAGCAGTCGGATGTCGTCGAAACGGGTCATGAAAACGTTCGATGTGCTTTGGCCGAGCACTGCGGCGCCCTCAACGGCGCCCATGGCGATCGGTCAGAATCGGCGCCCGCGGAAACAGGTCCTGGGCGCCATGAAGGGTCCGGCAGCGGGCCGAAGAAACAGAAACACAATGCAACATCACGATCCAGTCGGCACCCCGGAGGGCGAATCTGAGGAGGCTTCAGCGGCGCTGGAAAGCCGGCTCCTACCGGCGGAAAACGTTCTGGCGACGCTGCCGGTTGACCTTGACGAGGAACTTCGGTTTGCATCCGGACTGCTCGCCCTGACCGATCGGCGCCTGCTCGTGCGCAATCCGGGCGGCGCATGGTTCGAGTGGGCGCTGCCCGCCGAGGGGCTCGAATTGCAGCTTTCCGATCATGCTGGCATCGGTACGCTGGACCTCCTGGACGGAAAGGGCCGGCTGGCCCGGTGGCGGTACACCCTGGCGCACCAGGCCGCGGCGCTGAAGGTGCAGAAGCTGTTCGAGCAGCACGCCGAGCGTGTCGCGCAAGTGACACTGCCGGGCGCCGACGCGGACGATGCGGGCGAAGCCGAACTCCAGACCCCGCCGTCGACCTGGGTTCTGCTGCGGCTCGGCCGTTTCGCCAAGCCGTATCGCAAGCAGCTGATCATCGGATTTCTGCTGACGCTGGCATCCACAGCCGCGACGCTGGTGCCGCCTTACCTGACCATCCCGCTGATGGACGACATCCTGATCCCGTTCCAGAACGGGCAGCAGATCGCGGTCCACAAGGTGGTGTTGTTCCTGAGCGCACTGCTGGCCGCGGCGCTGGTCGGCTGGGCATTGGGGTGGGCGCGCACTTACTTGCTCGCACTAGTGTCCGAGCGCATCGGCGCCGATTTGCGCACCACCACTTACGAACACTTGCTGACGTTGCCCCTGGATTACTTCGGCGGCAAGCGCACCGGCGACCTGATGGCGCGCATCGGCTCGGAGACCGACCGCATCAACGTCTTCCTGTCGCTGCACGCGCTCGACTTCCTCACCGACGTCCTGATGATCGCGATGACGGCGGTGATCCTGTTCTCGATCAACCCGCTGCTCGCGATCGTCACGCTGGTACCGCTGCCGTTCATCGCCTGGATGATCCACGTGGTGCGCGACAAGCTGCGCACCGGCTTCGAGAAGATCGACCGGGTGTGGAGCGAAGTCACCAACGTGCTGGCCGACACCATTCCCGGCATCCGCGTCGTCAAGGCCTTCGCACAGGAGAAGCGCGAGTCCGACCGCTTCCGCTCGGCCAACACCTACAACCTGCAGGTCAACGACAAGCTGAACAAGACCTGGTCGCTCTTCACGCCGAGCGTGTCGTTGCTGACGGAAGTCGGTCTGCTGGTGGTCTGGGCCTTCGGCATCTGGCAGGTGGCGCGCGGCAGCATCACGGTGGGTGTGTTGACCGCCTTCATCGCGTACATCGGGCGCTTCTACACGCGGCTCGATTCGATGAGCCGCATCGTCTCGGTCACGCAGAAGGCGGCAGCCGGCGCCAAACGGATCTTCGACATCCTCGACCATGTCAGCAACGTGCCTGAGCCCGCGAATCCGGTGCAGGTCGACCGGGTGCAGGGCCGCATCGAGATGTCCGATGTGGGCTTCCGCTACGGCAGTCGCGCCGTGATCCGCGACCTCGATCTCGTGATCGAACCGGGCGAGATGATCGGCCTCGTCGGCCACAGCGGCTCGGGCAAGAGCACGCTGGTCAACCTGATCTGCCGCTTCTACGACGTGACCGATGGCGCAATCAAGGTCGACGACACCGACATCCGCCGTTTCGCGGTGGCCGACTACCGCCGGCACGTCGGCCTGGTGCTGCAGGAGCCCTTCCTTTTCTTCGGCACGATCGCGCAGAACATTGCCTACGGCAAGCCGGATGCGATCCGCGAGGAGATCGTGGCGGCGGCGCGTGCGGCGCATGCGCACGACTTCATCCTGCGGCTGCCGCACGGCTACGACTCGCTGGTCGGCGAGCGCGGGCAAGGGCTTTCGGGTGGCGAGCGGCAGCGCATCAGCATCGCGCGGGCGCTGCTGATCGATCCGCGCATCCTGATCCTCGACGAAGCCACATCGGCCGTCGATACCGAGACCGAGAAGGAAATCCAGAAGGCGCTCGACAACCTCGTGCAGGGCCGCACCACGATCGCGATCGCGCACCGGCTCTCCACGCTGCGCAAGGCCGATCGCCTCGTGGTGATGGACCGTGGCGAGATCGTCGAAGTGGGTCCGCACGATGCGCTCATGGAAAAGCAGGGCGCCTACTGGCGCCTCTATCAGGCCCAGTTGCGTCAGGCCGATGAAGAAGAAAGCGCGGGCGCGGCGGCTGAACGCAGCGCCGTGGCCGTCGCGCTCGGTGCGCACGCAGCCCATCCGGCGGGGGACGCATGAACGACTTTCAACTTGAACGCGATGCCTTCGGACGGCTCGTGCTGACCGATGCCGAGGGCGTGCATCACGCGGGCGTCGTGCCAGTGCGCGCATTTCCGCTGACTGCGCCGGACCACGGCATTTCGCTGGTGGGTCCGGACGGACGCGAACTCGTCTGGATCGACCAGATTGCCGACTTGCCCGCGCCGATGCGCGAGTTGCTCAACCAGGACTTGCTGGCGCGCGACTTTGCGCCGGCGCTGCTCAAGCTGCACAAGGTGTCGAGCTTCGGCGTGCCGAGTACATGGAGCGTGAGCACGGACCGCGGTGAGACCAGCTTCGTGCTCAAGGCAGAGGAAGACATCCGCCGGCTCGAGCGCGGTGCGCTGCTGATTGCCAGCGCGCACGGGCTGCAGTTCCGCATTCCGGACGTCAAGGCGCTGGACCGTCATTCGCGCAAGCTGCTGGAGCGATTCCTGTAACGCGACTGCTGAGCTGTCGTTCGACACTCGACAGGGGTAGTGCCAAACTCGCGCCCTTTCAGGGAACGAAGATCGCCATGCACACCACCGCACTTGTCTTGTTTTCCGGCGGTCAGGACTCAACCACCTGCCTTGCCGCCGCGCTCGACAAATACGAGCGCGTCGAAACAGTTGGCTTCGACTATGGGCAGCGTCATCGCGTCGAACTCGAAGTGCGCGGCAAGGTGCTCAAGCAGTTGAGGGAGCGCTTTCCGCGCTGGGACGTGCGACTCGGCGAGGACCACATGCTCACGGTCGACGTGCTCGGGCAGATCAGCGCGTCGTCGCTGACGCAGGACATCGCGTTCGAGATGCAGGCGAACGGCTTGCCCAACACCTTCGTGCCGGGGCGCAATCTGCTGTTCCTCACGCTCGCCGGTGCGCTTGCGTACCGGCGCGGCATCGACGTGATCGTGACGGGTGTGTGCGAGACCGATTTTTCCGGCTACCCCGATTGCCGTGACGACACGATGAAGGCAATGCAGCTGGCACTGTCGCTCGGCATGGACCGACGGCTCCTGATCGAAACGCCGCTGATGTGGATCGACAAGGCCGCCACCTGGGAGATGGCGCATCGCATCGGCGGACCGGCGCTGGTCGATCTCATCGTCGAGGACACGCACACCTGCTATCTCGGTGATCGTGCCCAGCGCCATGGCTGGGGCTACGGTTGCGGCAATTGCCCGGCCTGCGAGCTGCGTGCCCGCGGCTGGGAGCGCTACATCGCCTCGACCCTGTAGCGGGCCGCCCCGCCGTTCGATTCGGGCACCAGCGTCCAGCGCTTGTCGTGGAAGGCGCCGACCGAGGCGCGGTGCGCGATCGACACCATCGCGCCGCCGGCGGCCTTCACGCCGGCTGCGAGGCGGTGATAGAGCGTCTCTTCCGTCTCTGCATCGAGCGCGCTCGTCGCCTCGTCCGCAAAGACCCACGCTGGTTTGCGCAGGAGCACGCGGGCGATCGCGAGGCGCTGCTGTTCGCCGCCGGAGAGCTTCTGGCTCCATGCGTCGCTGTCGTCTAGGCGGGTCGCGAGATCGGGCAGCATCGCTTCCTTCAAAGCCTGCACGAGCTGCGCGTCTCTGTAGGCACTCGCCGGCTGCGGATAGGCCAACGCATCGCGCAGGCGGCCATTCGGCACATAGGGCCGCTGCGGAATGAACATCGCGTTTGCCGGGATCGAGACACGGCCGTTCGCGAACGGCCAGATGCCCGCGAAGGCCCGGAACAAGGTCGACTTGCCGCTGCCCGAGGGGCCCTGAAGCAGCACGTTGTCACCAGGCTGGACGGCGAGCGCGGCGCCCTGGATCAGTGGCACGCCATCGGGCAGCGTGACGCTCACGTCAGCCGCCTTCAGCCCTTCGCCGTTGACTGCCGGGGTGCGCTCCAGCGCGCTCGTCTCGTTCGCATGCGCACGCATCGCGGCTTCGAAGCTGGTGAGACGGTCGGCGGTGGCGCGCCAGACGGCCACGCGGTCGTAGTTGTCGACGAACCAGCTCAGCGAATCCTGCACGCGGCCGAACGCGGAGTTGACCTGCATCAGCTGCCCCAGCTGGATCGCGCCGCTGAAGAAGCGCGGCGCCTGCACGATGAACGCGAAGATCACCGATGCCTGGCCGAACGACGCGGTGAAGGCCACGAGGTTCTTCTGCTTGTTGATCAACTGAAGGTAGTTCTTGAGGACCGAACCGAAGCGCAGCTTGAGTTGCTCATGCTCCACCTGTTCGCCGCGGTCGAGCGCAATGGCTTCGCTGTATTCGCGCACCCGCACGAGGTGATGCCGGAAGTCGGCCTCGAAGCGCTGCTGCTGGTAGTTGAGGCCGATCAGCGGACGGCCGATGTAGTGCGTGATGATCGTGCCCGCCGCGCAGTAGGCGAGGGCGATCCAGACCATCGAGCCCGGCACGGTGTAGCTGTTGCCGAAGAGCGAGACCGTCGTCTCGCCGCTGAGGCCCCACAGAATGCCGATGAAGCTCACCAGCGTGACGACCGCGTTGAGCAGCCCCATGGACAGCGTCATCGTGTAGTCGGTGAAGAGCTGCATGTCTTCCTGGATACGCTGGTCGGGGTTGTCGGGTGATTGGCCGTCCTTCTGTCCGTAGCGTGCGAGCTCCAGGTGATAGAAGGTGTGGTCCGCCATCCAGCGCGACAGGTAGCTGCGCGTCATCCATGCCCGCCACCGCAGCTGCAGCAGCTGGGTCAGGTAGAACTTGAGGATCGCGATGGCGATGTACCCGGCAGCGATCCAGCAGAAGAAGACGATCTCCCGCCAGAACACCGCCTGATCCTTGTTCTGCAGGGCATCGTAGAAGCGCGCGTACCACTGGTTGTTGAGCACCAGCATGTAGACCACGCCCAGGTTGAGCGCAACGATTGCCGCGAGCAGCGCGCGGGCGGTCCATTTCTCTTCCGAGCGGAAGTAGGGCGCTGTCAATGCACCAATGCGGCGCAGGGTGGCAAGGAGGTTCTTGGAGCCGTCAGGAGAATTCATGGCGTGGGCATGGATTCGCGCCGGGAAGGCGCGTTGCTTTCATGCTACCGCCGAGCCGCGTCCCAGTCTTAAGTAACGCTGAAAAAGGATGCTTCAGGCGGTGTGCGGATGCCGCGCGCGCTCGTACAGCGTGCGCGCCAGATCGCGATGCCGCGTCAGCAGCGGCGCGAGTTCGAGGTCCTCGAAACGGCCGTCGCGAATGCGTATGCGCCCGTTGATCACGCTCAGCGCGACCGCGCCCGGCTGGCAGAACACCAGGGCCGCCACGGGATCGTGCCCTGCGCCGGCGTGCGCGACGTCGTTCATGTCGAAGGCCACGATGTCGGCCGACATCCCCGGCGCGAGCGCCCCGATGTCGTCGCGGCCCAGCACACGTGCGCCGCCGAGCGTCGCGATCTCCAGCGCCTCGCGCGCCGTCATCGCGGCAGGTCCGAAGCCAACGCGCTGAAGCAGCAGCGCCTGCCGTGCCTCGCCGAGCATGTGCGCGCCATCGTTCGAGGCGCTGCCGTCCACGCCGAGGCCCACTGGCACGCCGGCGCGACGCATCGCACCGATCGGCGCGATGCCCGAGGCGAGCCGCATGTTGGAGCACGGGCAGTGCGCGACCCCGGTCCCGGTGCGGCCGAAAAGCGCGATACCGGCTTCGTCGAGCTTCACGCAGTGCGCGTGCCAGACGTCATGCCCGACCCAGCCGAGGTCCTCGGCGTATTCGGCGGGCGTCATGCCGAACTTCTCGCGCGAATAGGCGATGTCGTTTTCGTTCTCGGCCAGGTGCGTGTGCAGCGACACCCCGCGTTCACGGGCCAGATCCGCCGACAGGCGCATCAGGTCGCGCGAAACGGAGAACGGCGAACAGGGGGCCAGCACGATGCGCCGCATCGCGTGGCGCGACGAGTCGTGCCAACGATCGACGAGGCGTTCGCTGTCGCGCAGGATGGCGTCTTCCGTCTCCACCACTTCGTCGGGCGGCAACCCGCCGAGACTGCGGCCCACGCTCATGCTCCCGCGCGAGGCATGGAAGCGCATGCCCATCGCCTCGGCCGCTTCGATCGAGTCGTCCAGCCGCGCGCCATTCGGGAAGAGATACAGGTGATCGCTCGTGGTGGTGCATCCGGAGAGCATCAGCTCGGCCATCGCGGTCTGCGTCGAAATCCTGATCATTTCAGGCGTGACGCGCGCCCACAGCAGGTAGAGGTTGGTGAGCCAGCCAAAGAGCTCTGCGTCCTGCGCTTCGGGCACCGCGCGCGTCAGGCTCTGGTACATGTGGTGATGCGTGTTGACGAGGCCGGGCATCACCACGTGCCCGCGCACGTCGATCGCATCGGCGCGGCCGTCTCGCGCGGCGTCGGCATAGATGGCCGGCAGGTCGGCTGTCGCGCCGACCCAGGTGATTGAGGGCCCCTCCGCGACCAGCGCGCCGTCCGCGATCTCGCGCCGGCAGGCGTCCATGGTGACAAGGACATCGGCGTGACGAAGGAGCAATGCGCGATGAGGGACGGTCATTTCATTCGCTCCTGGGAGTGGTGCGCTGCCGCCGCGGTCAGCGTTCGTTGCTGATGCCGCTTGCGACGTGGCCGGCGGGTACGTGGCGCGCGGCGGCGTCCACATGGCCCGTCTGGTCGTCGAAGAAGAAGTCGGGCTCGAACTCGCGCAGGAACTCGCCCTTGGGCAGCCCGCCAAGGAACATCGCTTCGTCGACCTTGATGTTCCACTTCATCAGCGTGCGGATTGCGCGCTCGTGCGCGGGCGCGCTGCGTGCCGTGACCAGTGCGGTGCGGATACGCATCGCGGGGTTGCTCGCAAGCTGGAGTCGATGTAGCGCGGCCAGCAGCGGCTTGAAGGGCCCTTCGGGGAGCGGCATCTCCGCATGGCTGGATTCGTGCTGCTGGAAGGCATCGAGCCCTTCGGCCTGGAAGATGCGCTCCGCCTCGTCGCTGAAAAGCACCGCGTCGCCGTCGAAGGCAATGCGCACTTCGTTGGGATAAGCATCGCTTGCGTGCACCGATTCGACCAGCACGCGCGCCGCGGGAAAACCTGCCCGCAGTGCCTCGCGAACATCTTCCGCGTTCACGGAGAGGAAGAGATGTGCGCGCAGCGGCCGCAAATAGCCGAATGGCGGCCGGCCCTGCGTGAATACGCCGCGCTGCAGCGTGATGCCGTTCGCCACGCCCGAACGAAAGATGCGCATGCCCGACACGGGATCGTTGCGAGACAGGATCACCACCTCCACGCGCTGCATGCCGTCATCGTTGAAGCGAAGCAGCTTGCGCACCAGCGAGTACGCGATCCCCGGCTGGGCCGGCACGTCGAGTCGTTCGAGCTGGAGCCTCATGTAGCCGGCATCGTCGCCAGCCTCGAAGATGCGGTTCTCTTCCTCGAGGTTGAAGAGGGCGCGCGATGAAATCGCAACGACAAGCTTGTCCTCAAGGGTGACCGGCATACGCTACTTGACGAACTGGTTGAGCTGGATGATCGGCATCAGCACCGCAAGCACGATCAGCATCACGACGCCGCCCATCGCCACGATCAGGAGCGGTTCGAGGATGGTCGCGAGATGCATGGCGCGGCGTTGCACTTCGGCGCCGAGCTGATTGGCCGCGCGCTGGAGCATCAGCGGCAGCGTGCCGGTCTGTTCGCCGAGGCGCGCGAACATGGAGACGATGCCCGGGAAGCGCTTCTTCTGCGCCAGCGCCGAAGCGAGCGGTGCGCCTTCGCGCACCAGCACCAGCGCATCGAGTGCATCGGCGCGCATTGCGCGGTTGCCCAGCGTTTCGGACGCCGCTTGCAGCGCACGAAGAATGGGCACCCCGGCGGTGGCGAGCATCGCGAGCGTGCTTGCGAAACGCGCCGCGTTGTAGCCGCGCGAGAGCTTGCCGACCAACGGCAGGTTGAGCCAGGCCGCATCGAACCTCTCGCGCAACGCGGCACGCGACAGCGCGACCCGTCCGCCGAGGAACGCGAGCACGACCACGCCCAGCATCATCCAGCCGTAGTTGCGCACGAAGTCGCTGATCGCGAGCATGGCGACGGTGAGGATCGGCAGGGCGCGCTTGGTCCCCGCGAAGACATTGGCCACCTGCGGCACCACGTAGCTCACGAGGAAGACGACGATCACGATCGCGACCACGGTCACGATCGCCGGATACAGCGCGGCGCCGACCAGCTTCTGCTGCAGCGCCTGCCGCTGCTCCAGGTCGTCCGCCAGGCGTTCGAGCACCAGGCCGAGATTGCCGCTCTGCTCGCCCGCGCTGATCACGGCCGTGTAGATCGGGGAGAACTCTCGCGGATGCTGCGAGAGTGCACGGCCGAAGGGCGAGCCCGCGTTGACTTCAGCACGCAGCGAGGCGACGAGGTTGCGCTGTGGCTCGTTCTCCGCCTCGTCCGTGAGTGCGGTCAGTGCGCGCTCCAGTGGAAGCCCTGACGACACCAGCCCGGCGAGCTGGCGCGTCCAGACAGCCAGCGTGGTCGAGTTGAAGATGCGGCCGCCGCCGATGACGCGCTTCCAGCCGCCGGCGGCCGGTGCACCACCTTCGGCGCTGCCGACGACCGTCACTTCCAGCGGAATCAGCGATTGGGCGCGCAGCATGCCGCGCGCACTGCGAGCGGTGTCGGCTTCGAGAACGCCCTTGCGGGGTTGCCCCTGTTGGTCTATGGCTTCGAAGGAATAGGCAGGCATGGGGGACGGGTTGCAGAATGCGCGAGCCCGCATTGTCGGGGCAATAGCAATCAGAGGAGTTCATCATGCCGGTTCGCCATTTCGCCGCCGTTGCAACTCTGCTCGGTGCGCTTGCCGTTCCTGCGTGGGCGCAGCCCACCTTCAACGGGTACCTGTGCTGCAACCTGCGCACCGACGGCAGTTGGGCCAGCGACAGCAACTATGCCGAAAGTGGTAAGCGCATCATCCCCGTGGGCACGCCGGTGCGCGTGACGGGATATGGCCGGTATCGCGTGCACGTCGAGATCAACGGCGGCAAGCAGGACATCGGTAACGACTACAGCCGCGACATCGACCTCGGCGGGTTCGCCCAGCGCTGGGTGGTGCAGGAAGACCCGGCCGCCAAGATCGCGACCTTCCCGCCGAAGATCCAGGCGGCCATCAAGGAAGCGCGGGTGACCAAGGGCATGACGCGCGAGCAGGTGGCGATGGCCGTCGGCTGGCCGATCAGCAGCGAGAACCCGAAGCTCGATGCCGAGATCTGGCGCATGTGGATCAGCAGCTTTGCCGAATACCAGGTCGTCTTCGACAAGGCTGGCAAGGTGCGCGAGATCGTGACCGATCCGCAGACCAAGAATCTGGTCGTGGCGGACTGACTATTCGCGGGTGACGCGCAGCAGTTCGGCGCGCGAGGTCACGCCGGCCTTGACCAGCCGTTCGCCGTCCTCGCGCATCGAGCGCAGGCCACCGCGCTCGCCCGCCACGAAGATCTGGCTTTCCGGCGCGCGGTTGTGGATCAGCGATTGCACCGTGTCGTCGGCCACCAGCAGTTCGAAGATGCCGGTGCGGCCCTGGTAGCCGGTCTGGCCGCAGGCGTCGCATCCGACAGGCACCGCTTCGCCGCCGCCCGGGCCGGGCGCCGAGCACACGGGGCACAGCTTGCGCACCAGCCGCTGCGCCAGCACACCGAGCAACGATGAACTGAGCAGGAAGGGCTCGACGCCCATGTCGGTCAGGCGGGTCACCGCGCTGACGGAATCATTGGTGTGCAGCGTCGCGAAGACGAGGTGACCGGTGAGCGATGCCTGGATCGCGATCTGCGCGGTCTCGAAGTCGCGGATCTCGCCGATCATGATCACGTCCGGGTCCTGCCGCAGAATCGCGCGCAGCGCCTTGGCGAAGGTCAGGTCGATCTTCGCGTTGACCTGTGTCTGGCCGACGCCCGGGAGCTCGTACTCGATCGGGTCTTCGACCGTCATGATGTTGCTGCTGTTCGCATCGAGCTGGCCGAGCGCCGCGTAAAGCGTCGTCGTCTTGCCCGAGCCGGTCGGGCCGGTCACGAGGACGATGCCGTGCGGCTGCCCGATCAGGTGCTCGAAGCGCGCGCGCGTGTCGCCCAGCATGCCCACCGATTCGAGCGTGAGCTTGCTCTCGGATTTGTCGAGCAGACGCAGCACCGCGCGTTCGCCGTGCGCCGAAGGCAGCGTCGATACGCGCACGTCCACCGCGCGCGTGCCGATCCGCAGGCTGATGCGGCCGTCCTGCGGCAGGCGCTTCTCGGAGATGTCGAGGTCGGCCATGATCTTCAGGCGCGAGATCAACGCCGCATGCAAGGCGCGATTGGGCTGCACCACCTCGCGCAGCGTGCCGTCGATGCGGAAGCGCACCGAGGATGTCCGCTCGTAGGGTTCGATATGGATGTCGCTCGCGCCGTCCCGCGCCGCCTGCGTGAGCAGGGCATTGAGCATGCGGATGATCGGCGCATCGCCGGCCGACTCGAGCAAGTCCTCGACCGCGGGGAGTTCTTGCATCATGCGCGACAGGTCCGCGTCGCTCTGCACTTCGCTGACCACCGCGGCGGCATTGGACTCGCCCTGCGCGTAGGCGGCGCTGATGCGCTTGGCGAGCTGGTCGGGTGCGAGCGGCTCGAAGGTCTTGACCTGGAACTTGCGCAGCACTTCGCCCAGCGCACTGCGCGGCGGCACCTTCGGCATCCAGAGCGTCAGGTTGCCGTCGTCCGTTTCTTCGAGCAGCAACTGCTGGCTGCGTGCGAAAGCGTAGGGAAGTGGGTAGCGCATGGGTGTCTTGCCGTGGTCAGGGCAGCTCTCGGGAGCTCGCGGGGTCTGCCGTCGGTGGCAGGGCGCCCCTGAGCGGCGACGGCGCGAGCCGCGTGGACGTCGGCGAGGGCGGCGGAATGAGCACCGTGCCCTCGATCGCACCACCGCCACCACTGCTGCCACCACCGCCGCTGCTGCTGCTCTGCGGTCGCACGGGAGGCGGCGGGAGCACGCCGGACTCGGGCACATTGTTCAGCATGACGTTGCCGCCTTCGGGCTGCCCTTGCATCTGGTCGGCTTGAATCATGTGATAGCGATCGTAGGCCAGGCTCTCCGTCGTGAAGCCATCGCGCACTACCACCGGGCGCAGGAACATCATGAGGTTGACCTTCGCCCGCGAGCGGGTCTCGTTCTTGAACAGATTGCCCAGCACCGGGATGTCACCGGCGAGCGGGATCTTCTCCAGGCTGTTGCTGTAGTTGTCCGACAGGAGGCCACCCAGCATCACGAGGCCGCCGTCTTCGACCAGCACGCTCGATTCGATCGAGCGCTTGTTGGTGGTCGGGCCGTTGAGCGCGTTCTCGGTGCCGGCTTGCACCGTGGAGGTTTCCTGGAAAACGGTCATCTTGATGGTGCCGTTCTCGTTGATCTGGGGGCGCACCCGCAGGGTCAGGCCGACGTCCTTGCGTTCGATCGTCTGGAAGGGATTGACCGATCCGTTGCTCGCGCCGGTATTGGTGAACTGGCCGGTGACGAAGGGCACGTTCTGGCCGACCACGATCTTTGCTTCCTCGTTGTCGAGGGTCAGCAGGTTGGGCTTCGAGAGCAGATTGCCTTCCTGGTTCGAAGCAAGGAAGTTGGCGATCGCGTTGATCACGAAGCCGCCGGAGGTCTGGCGTCCGATGCCGATGTTCATGCCGGTGCCGAGGGTGGTCAGCGCCGACGTTGTGCCGCCCGCGAGCGCCGCGGTCAGCGCCAGGATGTTCGCGCCGGTGAGGCTGGAGTTGGTGCCGATCACGCCGCGGGTGCCGACCGCCGTTTGCCACTGGACGCCGAACTCGGCGGCCCGCGTGGCGCTGACCTCGATGATCAGCGCCTCGATCATGACCTGCGCGCGACGGCCGTCGAGCTTGTCGATGACGGCGCGCAGCTGGCGGTACTGCGGCTCTGCTGCGGTGATGATGAGCGAGTTCGTCGAGGGGTCGGCCTGAATCTGGCCGCCGGTCGATGGCTGGTTCGCGTTGTTGACCGGCGCGGTCGCCTGCATCGAAGCCCCGGAAGTACCTTGCGCCGCAGCGACTTGCGCTGCAGGCTGGGTGTTCCCGGTGACCGGCGTTGCGGCGGCGCCCCCGGCGGTCCGATCGCCGCCCTGCGCCGCGATGGCCGCACGCAGCGTCGCCGCCAGCTTCACCGCGTCGGCGTTCTTCAAATAGACCACGTACACATTGCCCGCAGCGCCATTGCCGTTGTCGGCGGGCGGCCGGTCGAGTTTCTCGACCAGCGTGCGGACGAGCTGCGCACGCGCCGGGTTGGCGGCGCGCAGGATCAGGGAATTGCTGCGCGGCTCGGCCAGCAGCGTGGTCCGGAACGACGCGTCGGCGGTGCCCGGTGCGGCGCCCGGTGCGCCAGCCGTGCCCGAGCCGCCTTCGACGAGCCGGGTCACGAGCGGCACGAGATCCGTCGCGACCGAGTGCCTGAGCGGGATGACCTCGATGTCCGAGGCATTCGGCACATCGAGCGAGGCGATGATGCGGGCCAGCCGGCGCATGTTCTCCGCGTAGTCAGTGATGACCAGCGAGTTGTTGCCAGGGTTCACGTTGATCGTGTTGTTGGGTGCGATCAGCGGCCGCAGCACGGGCAACAGGTTGTTGGCCGATTCGTAGTTGAGCTTGAAGATCTGCGTGACGATCTGGTTGCCGCTCAAGCTGGAGGTGGGCGTGGCCGTGGTCACGGAAGTGCTCTGCAGCTTGGCATCGGCCTCGGGCACGATCTTGTAGAGCCCATCGGCCTGCACGATCGCAAAGCCCTGCAGCCGCAGCGCGGCGGCAAACTGGTTGAACGCGGCTTCGGGCAGGATCGCGCGATCGGTCTGCAGCGTGACGGTGCCCTTCACGCGGGGATCGACCACCACGTCCCGGCCGGTCACGACCGCCATGGTCCGGGCGACGGATTCGATCTCGGCGTTGGTGAAGTTCAGCGTGATCGGTTCGCCGCGGCGGGGTGCGTCCTGCGCGTAGGCCGACGGAATGCACGCGGCAATCAACATCTGTGCGGCGAGCGCGATGGTGCCGATGCGCGCACCGTACGAAGTCTTGGGCTTCTTCATGGTCATCCCAGTGTGATTAGCGAGCGTGCGCCTTCGCGCCGTCCGATGATGTTCAACAGATTCGAAAGCGCGTCCTCCCGTCCTGGCGCGGCGCTGGCCTCGCCGTCGAAGTGCAGCGTGGCGCCGTTCCATCGACCGCTGCCGCTCAGTTGCAGGCCGCTGCCTTCGCGCGTGGTCAGGAGCAGACTCGGCGAAGGACCGCCTTCGAGCGCTACCCGATAGCTCCCCATGGGCTTCAGGGTCGAGAGACTGGAGGAAATGTCGGTCGCGTCGAGAACCGCGCGGCCTGCGAACGAGAGCTGGGGGCCATTCCACTTCAAGGTGAAAGCCTGCATCGAAACGTCCATGGTGCCATCGAGCTTGAGCGTGTTCCAGGGCGCGCCGAAGCCGGTCAGCATGGCGGCGGGCCAGCGCGACTGGCCGTCGCCCCATGCGAGTTCGAGGCCGTTGGGGCGCGGCCGCGCCCTGAACTCCATCGGCTTGGTGGCGCAGCAGGGAATGTCCAGCGCGGCGGCGACGCCGTCCCAGCGCGGGCGCAGCGTCCAGCCCAAGCTGCCGGGTAGCGAAACCGCTTCGGCACCACCCGCGCCGCTTGTGAACACCAGGCCCGCCGTGCCGGTCCAGACCGTCCCGCGTGCATTGACCAGCTTCAGGTGGCCGTTGCTCCACTGAGACAGTCCGGCCGCCAGCCAACGTGCCGGCGCGAAGAACGAAAGCGCGAGCGCGACGCCGATCAATCCGCCGAGCGCCGCCCAGCGCCAGCCGGAGGCGCCGTCGGAACTCAGGGCGGGACGTGGTGTTGCCATGGTCAGCGTGCCGGCAGGCTCATGACGAGAGTGCCGTCCCAGCGCGAGCCTGAAGGTTCGGCGCCGGCGGGACCGGTGGCGCCCGGCGCGGGCGACCTGCCGGCCGGTTGTGCGCCCTGCTGCGTGTTGCGCGTCAGATGGACCTCGCGAGGCACCGCGCGGGCGTTGCTACGGACCTGCGCGAACCACTGCGCCAGCGTTTCGGCGGATGCGCCGCGCACTGCGATGGTCGCGCCTTCGCCAACCCCTGCGGATTGCAGCTGGCCCGCGCCGCGCAGGTCTTCACGCACGGAGGTTTCGAGGCTGCGCATCGCGTCGTCACGACTCGCACGCGGCTGCGATTGCAGTGCCTTGGCCTGCGCCTGCAGGTTCGTCATGTTCTGCAGTTGCGCGTCGAGTTGGGCGTGTTCGGCAGGGGCGGAAGACAGCGTGTGCAGGGCGGGCGCGAGGCCGATCCACCAGAAGAGGGCAACCCCCACCAGCACGCTGGCGGCGATGACGAGGCGCTGCTCGCGCGCTTCGAGTTCGGGCCACCACGCTTGCCAGCGGGCTTCGAGCGTTTCGGTCCACTTCATCGCATTGCCTCCGCCTGCACGAGTAGCAGGTCACCCTCGCTGCGCGCGCTGTAGCCGCGCGAAGAAAGCGCCGAGGTCACGCTGGTCAGTTCGGAAGGCTTCAGACCCAGCCCGCGTAGGCGAAGCTGGCCGCCGCCGAAATCGATCGCCGTGGGCACGCGTCCGCGCGGAAGGCTCGCGGACAGCGCACCCAGCATGGGTTCGAAATCGCTCGTGGTGACGCCGCCGGTGGCCTGCTGCAGCGCTGCGACCTCCCGCGACATCTGGACCGGCGCATCGACCACGAGCTGCACTGAGGGAAAGGTCTGCGTGAGCACGTTGCGCACCGCAGTGCGCTTGGCCTCGAGGGCGCTGCGCTCCTTCCATGCCCATGCATTGAGCCCGATGAGCTGCGCCAGCACCAAAACCAGCGCACCCCAGCGTGCCGCGCGCCACCGGCGGCCGCGCCAGAGCTCGCGCGAGATCGCCGCGAGCTTCTTGGTCGCGCGGGCGCGTCCGGTGGAGGCGAGGTCGAACTGGGCGAGATCCCAGGGCGATTCGCTGGCCTGGAGCCAGCGTTCGGCCGGCTTGATGATCGGCACGCGCTGGCCGAGGACGCTTTCGGCCAACTCGGAGACCGCGGGCTCGGCCACTGCGCTGGTGTTGGGCGGGAGCGTGCCCGCCAGCGCGAGGCCGGTGCTGTCGAAGGGCAGTGTCGCGACGCCGTCCGGACCGGTGATCACGCAGACCGGCACGTCAGGCTCGCCGATGACGAAGAGCATCGAGGGGCCGTCTGCGGGGGCGGGTGCGAATTCGGGAATGATGCGTGCGACGCGGCGGCCGGCCGCCTCCAATGCCTGGACGGCACTGCGCAGCCAGATCCGGTTGCACGCGGCCACCCAGATCGGGGCGCCCACGCTGGCGCCAGGTTCCAACGCGAAATGCAGGGACTCGGGGTCGTCGAGGAGATGGTCTTCGAGCAGGCCGTTGAGCACGGAGCGCAGCTTGGCGCCGCCGCTCATGCTGCCCTGCGGCAGCGTGACCTGATGCCACGACAGCGCCGCAATGGGCACGCAGAGCACCACTTCATCGCTCGATGGCAACAGGGCCGCTGGCGCGGTCCCCTGGGCATTGAGCCTGCGGCCGTCGCCGGACCAGTCCGCCCAGCCGTATTCGGCGGTCACCGAACCGGATGTGAGAGGAATAGTTACAAGCAGCACGGACATGGACGAAGAAAAAGGGTCGTCATTGTAGGTGCGGGACGACAATTGCCGCTACAGATTTGATAGCGTCCCATACAGGAGCTGCGCGCGTTGCGAATATTCTTGACCCAATTAATGACAGTTGAACTCAGCCGTCAGCTTTTCGGCGGGAGGACCGTGGCGCCCGCGCCACGTTCACGCCAGACGATGCGGACGTCGATGCCGTCTCTCTGAAGCAGGGTCCGTTCCTCGACCCAGGCGCTGTCCAGGCGCAAGCGCGCCTGTACTTCGAAGTAGCTGGTGGCCACGCTGTATTGGTTGGTGTCGGTGAACTGGGTCGAGCTTTCCTGTACCAGCGCGCTGGCATCGGCAACGCTCCGGAAATAGCTGCGTGAGCGGCGTTCGACCAGGCGCTTGGCGCTCGCCATATCGAGCTTCGGGGCGCTTGCGTAGATCGCTTCGGCACTGGCGGTGTTGAGGTTGAGCGCCGTTCTCACCGGAAGCACGGTCACGTACGGTTCCAGTGCCGCGGCGGTCGATGACGAAAGCCCGAGCCAGACGAGCTGGTAGGTGTGTTGGGGAATCAGGGGCCCGGTGCCCGGAGTGTTGCTCGTCGTCGTGGTGCCTGTCGTGCCGGTTGTTCCGGTCGTGGACGTGGCGGGCGTCGTTCCGGTCGTGGTCGTGGTGCTGCCCGTCGTTCCGCTGCTGCTGGCGGTCGCGGCCGGCGGCAGTGCCAGTTGCAGATTGCTGACGAGCACACCTACCTCGCCTGCCGGCAGGTCGAGTAGCTGGAAGAGCTTGGTGAACGCCGCGACGGCCGATTCCACCGGCTTGCCGTCCGCGACCAGATTCATGACGTTGAGCTTGGATTGGGCGTCGATGATCTGCCCCGAAAGGAAGGCGTCTGGCACACCTTCGAGCATGTCGCTGGTGACGTTCTTGTCCGCCGCCAGGAAGCTCGACAGCTTTGCCTCCGCGAGCGGAATGGCCCAAGGCTCGGCGAGGTGATCGGCGCCGCCGCTGGCCGCGCTCGCTCGGGCGTCTTCGCGGAGGATCAGCCGCGACCAGTCCAGCGCCCCGATCAGCAACCAGCCCGACTGCACGCGTGCCCGTTCGGCCCCCTCGACTTCGGTGGAACGCCACTGCTGCCATAGCGCGGACGCGGCGAAGGTCGCGACCAGGGTCACGGTGAGCATGGCGGCCAACAGGGCCGCGCCGCGCTGGATCCGCTTCATGATTTGGGCACCGTGACGGAAGGACGCACCCAGTCCCTAGTGATCGTGCCTGACAGCGCTGCGCCCGGGGGAATGGTGATGACCAGCCTGACGCCGTCAGGCAGGGGCGTGCTGGTGCCAAGCGCATCGGCGCTGACGGCCGGACCCCAGGCGTCGTTCCGGAAGTAGTAGACCTGCCATTCCTGGATCGGCAGCAGGTCGACTTCGGCGTCGCCCGCGTCGTTGGAGCTGCCCTGCGCCCACGCCGCCGCGCGTTCCCATGCCTGTTGCCAATCGGCCTGGGTGGTGAAGCCCGGCGACTGCCAGCGGCGCCAACGTGTCCCCGTGGCCGGATCGGTTCGCAGCGCCCAGGCCACGACGTAAGCGCGCGGGGTGTCGCCATCGGTGCTGCGGCGGGTGAGGCGCAGCACGCGGCCGTCCCAATCGATGGCGCGTATCCGCGACAGTGCCACCGTGGCGTCGAGATCGGCACCCCATTGGCTCATGGCCGTCTGCAGGGTGAGGATCGTGTCTCCGCGCTCGCGGTTCTGTGCCTGCGCACGGGCCATTCCGTCCAGGCCGCGCCAGCTCATGATGGCGAGCAGCGCCATGACCGCAATCGCGACCAGGAGCTCGATGAGCGTGAAGCCTTTCGATCGACGCATCAGTAGCGTCCCACGATGGTCGAGACCCGCAGCACTGGCGCCTGATACACATCGACGACCTGGACGTCCACTCGGCGGAAGTTGGGATTCAGCGTGGCGCTGGTCGAAACGGTCACCCCGAACTCGGTGTTGGCCTGGACGCAGGTCAGGCCCGAATCGCCGACCGCGGGCAATTGCTTGGCGAGACGCGCCTTGATGAGCTCGTTCTCGGCGCAGATCTGGGCGAGCATGACGTCGGACTGGCGCTGCGCATTCCGTGTGAGCGCCATGGTCGCCTGCGTGCCGGCGGCCAGCGCGATCGCGACGATGCCCAGCGCGACGAGCACCTCGATCAGCGTGAAGCCGGCCTGGCGAGCGAGCCTCATGGCGTCATCACCGTGAACGGGCGCAGGCCGTCGGTGCCGACGATCAGGCTGCGATTGGGCAGCGCCTCCGAGGTCAGCAGGACCTGCTGGGACGCGATGATCGGATCGGGCCCGAGCTGCAGTGCCGGCAACGCCACGCGGGCCGCTGACATCGGCTGGGCCGCGATGCCCTCGGCAAGCCACATCTTCGGCAGCGTGCCGGCTGGGAGGCCGTCGAAAGTGAAGTTGCCGGGGCCTTCCGGCGTGAGCCGCCAGCGCACGACGATGCCGCTGGCACGCGACTGCGCACGCGCCGATTCGAACAGGGCGGCGAGCCTCTCCGCTTCCCGGTCGAGCGCCGCCTGGCTGGAATCACGCATCGCGAAGCTGACGCCCGCGGTGGCGACCGCGATGATCGCGATCACGACCAGGAGTTCGAGCAGCGTGAATCCGCGACTTGCGCGGCGTGCCTGCCGGAAAGGTCGCCAGCCGCGCCTACTGCCAACTGCCGATGTCGGCATTCTTGCCCTCGCCGCCGGGCTGGCCGTCGGCGCCGAGCGAGAGCACGTCGACCTCGCCCTTGATGCCCGGATTCATGTACTGGTAAGGATGGCCCCAGGGATCGTTGGGGAGCTTGTCGATGTAGGGCTTCCAGTTGGGCGCGGCCGGCCCGGTGGTCGGGCGCGCAACCAGGGCCTGCAGGCCCTGTTCTCCGGTCGGGTAGCGCTGGTTGTCCAGGCGGTAGAGCTTGAGTGCCTGCATCAGGTTGTTGATGTCGGTCTTGGCTGCGGTCACGCGCGCGTCATCCGCGCGTTCAATGACGTTGGGCACGATCAGCGCGGCGAGCACGCCGATGATGACGAGCACCACCATCAGTTCGATCAGCGTGAAGCCGCGCTGCAGGGAGCGCGAAATGGAGCGGTAGGAAAGGGGCATGGATTTGAATGAGAACCCGTGAGGGAGGGCGACGTCGCCCGTGTTCGCTGAATGATAATCCGGCCTTATGTCAGTCCCTTACGTACCTGCCCGATGGCCCGCAGCCGCTACGACGGCCGGTATCTGGGCGCTCGCGGCGGCGAGCGTCGTGTTCTGGGGGCTGAGATTGGCGGCGCCCTCTGACGCGGTCGCGCCGCCCGCCGTCCTCAAGGCGCCGCTGGAGCCCGATCCGGCAGCCGTGGCCCAGATGCTGGGCGCTGTCTCCAACCAGCCCGTCGCTGCTGCCACGCCCGAGGCCGCCAGCCGTTTCGCATTGCTCGGCGTGGTGGCGGATGCGGATCAGCAGGGCGCTGCCCTCATCGCGGTCGATGGCAAGCCTGCGCGCCCGTTCAAGGTTGGCGCCAAGGTGGCTGATGGGTTCGTGCTTCAATCGGTCACGACGCGAGGAGCAGCTCTCGGTCCGAGCGCGGATGGCAAGGCAGCCCTGACGCTGCAACTGCCGACGAGGCCTTTGGCCATCCCGTCACCGCCGCAACCATTTCAGCCGTCGCACCCTGCAGTGATGGCGCCGCCGCAACCGGCCTTGGCGACACCGCCGCAACCGGCTGTTGCTGTACCCCCGTCACCGGCGGGTGCGCCGCCGGCCGTGACGGCTCCGCCGCCACTCCCGCCGAATTTCCCTGTCCCAGGGGTCGCGCCGGTGATGGCGCCGCCGGCCGAGCCGACCTGATCGCGTTGGCTCAGGCCTGCAGGAAAAGGCGGTAGGCCGGGTTCTGGGTTTCCTCGACGAAGGGGTAGCCCAGCGTCTGGAGGAATTCGTCGAAGGCCACGTCGTCGGTCGCAGGAACTTGCAGACCCACGAGGATTCGCCCGTAGTCCGCGCCCTGGTTGCGATAGTGGAAGAGGCTGATGTTCCAGTTTGGCCGGAGCAGGCTCAGGAACTTCAGCAGTGCGCCGGGACGCTCCGGAAACACGAAGCGCAGCAACCGTTCGTCGTGCGCCAGGCCCGTCCGGCCGCCAACCAGGTGCCGGATGTGCTCCTTCGCAAGCTCGTCGTGCGTGAGGTCGATGGCGCCGAAGCCGTGCGCGACGAAGATGTCGGCGATCGTTCTGGATTCGCCCCGGGTCGTCGTGGTCAGGCCGACGAACACATGCGCTTCCTTCGAGTCGCTGATGCGGTAGTTGAACTCCGTGACGTTGCGCGAAGCTCCGGGCAGTTGGCCGACCAGTTCGCAGAAGCGGCGAAAGCTTCCGCGCTCCTCGGGGATCGTCACCGCGAACAGTGCCTCGCGCTCCTCGCCGACCTCCGCGCGTTCCGCGACGAAGCGAAGCCGGTCGAAGTTCATGTTGGCGCCGCACAGGATGGCTGCGTAGGTCTCGCCACGTGTACCGCGTTCCTCGACATACTGCTTGATCGCGGCGACCGCGAGCGCGCCCGCGGGCTCGACGATGCTGCGCGTGTCGATGAAGACATCCTTGATGGCGGCGCAGACGGCATCGGTGTCGACGGCGACGTACTCATCGACCAGGTCGGATGCCAGGCGGAAGGTCTCCTCGCCAACCAGCTTGACGGCGGTGCCATCGGAGAAGAGTCCCACGTCGGGGAGCGACACACGCTGCTTTGCGGCGACCGACTGGATCATGGCGTCCGAATCGTTCATCTGCACGCCGATCACCTTGATCTCCGGTCGCAGCGCCTTGATGTAGCTGGCCACGCCCGCAACGAGGCCGCCTCCGCCGATCGCAACGAAGACCGCATCGAGCGGCCCCTGGTGCTGGCGGAGGATTTCCATGGCGATCGTGCCCTGTCCCGCGATGACGTCCGGATCGTCGAAGGGATGAACGAAGGTCAGGCCGTGCACCTTCTGTTGCTCGAGGGCGTAGACGTAGGCGTCGGAGTAGCTGTCGCCGTGCAGATGTACCTCGCCTCCGAGCGCCCGCACGGCATCGATCTTCAGTTGAGGCGTCGTGACCGGCATCACGACCACTGCACGGGTGCCGAGCTTTCTGGCGCCCAGGGCCACGCCTTGCGCGTGGTTTCCGGCCGAGGCGCAGATCACGCCGTTGGCGAGCTGCTCGGGGCTCAGGTGCGCCATCTTGTTGTAGGCGCCGCGCAGTTTGAAGCTGAAGACGGGTTGCTGGTCCTCACGCTTGAGCAGCACGGTGTTCCCTAGCCTTGCACTCAGCGCTCGCGCCGGCTCGAGCGCGGATTCGACAGCGACGTCATAGACGCGAGCGGTGAGGATGCGCTTCAGGTAGTCGGCGGGGGTGAGCGAATGGGCTGGCGGATTCGGGTTGCTGGACATAGGGCCGCGATCATAGGCCTCTCGTCCGCATGCGGCTGCGCCAAGAAAAAAGCCCCGGGCCTTGCGGCTCGGGGCTAAATCCACCAATTGGGAGGGTGGAGGAGACAACCGGTGCACACTGCTTCGTGTGCGATGAAATAAAGTATATCGACTGTTTGTTGCATTGCAACAAGCGAGTGACGCTTTTCGAACACAAATTCACGCCGCCGTACGGATTTTCTTTTTTTCTGCGTACGTCCGTGACCCTTGGAGCTAGTGAGATGGAATGTACTGTGAGTTGGACCGGCAACGCCGGCGCGCAATCGGCAATGGGCTTCGTCGCCGAGACCGGAACCGGCCATGTCCTGATGATGGATGGCGCGCCTGATGCGGCCAAGCCTGAGAACGGTGGTCAGAACCTGGCGCCGCGGCCCATGGAAACGGTGCTTGCCGGCACGGGCGGATGCACCGCATACGACGTCGTGCTGATTCTCAAGCGTGGCCGGCATCAGATCGAGCGTTGCAGCGTCAAGCTGACCAGCGAGCGCGCGGAAAAGGACCCCAAGGTCTTCACCAAGATCCACATGCACTTCACCGTGGCAGGCAAGGGGATTCCTGCTGCAGCAGTGGAGCGGGCCATCGCCTTGAGCCACGAGACCTATTGCTCGGCCAGCGTGATGCTTGAAAAGACGGCCGAGATCACGACCAGTTTCGACCTGATCGATCTGTAAGGCGAGGACGACTCTCGTGAGCCGCTAGACGCGGTGGGCGACGGTCGTCATCACCTTGGCTGCCGCACGCATTAGCGCCTTGGCCGGCGGCGGCAACTCCTTGGCGCCTGCACTCCATGCATGGCTGGCGTGACGCGCTTCATCCAGCTTCATCTGATCGATCACGGCGCGTGATGCCGTATCGGCAACGGGCAATCGGTCGAGATGGCCGTCCAGATGAGCTTCCACCTGCCGTTCGGTTTCCGCGACGAACCCCAGGCTCAACGCATCGCCGAGCCGCCCTGCAACAAGACCGAGGCCGAACGCGCCCATGTACCAGAGCGGATTCAGCACGGACGGGCGCGCACCCAACTCGTCCAGTCGTTGCTGTGTCCATGCGAGATGGTCTGTTTCCTCGCGGGCTGCATCGTTGAAATGCATGCGAAGCGCCGGATCCCGGGTCACGGCGGCCTGTGCCGTATAGAGGGCTTGCGCACAGACTTCTCCCACGTGATTGACGCGCATCAGCGCGCCGGCTTCGCGGCGTTCCGCATCGGTCAATGTGCCGGGCGGCGTGGCCGGCAAGGGTGTCGGCCGCGTCGCGTGCGGCGTGGCGAAAAGGGTGCGCAGTGCCGCGTCTGCCACCGACAGGACGGAGTCGAGCGATCGGTTCATCGGGCGATTGGAACCTATCTACAAAAGGACACAAATTACGAGGGACGTCTTTCGCATCGCGGGACGCCTCGCGTCCGAGATGCTTTGTTGCAGTCGTGCAACGAAACGTCGAACCCAGCCGACATTTCGGGCGATTTGTTTTGCCCTCGCGAAGCGGCTCTGGTGCAATAGCGACAACTTCCCAAAAGGAGGTTGGCCCGGGGTCCGGTGGGAGCACAGAAGTGCCAGTCACGGTGAGCCCTTCGCACCGGAGCCCTATGTTTAACCTTGGAGAAACTTGCAATGAAAAAATCTCTAGTTGCCCTGGCTGCTCTGGCTGTCGCCGGCGTTGCTTCGGCTCAGTCGTCCGTGACGCTGTTCGGCGTGGTCGACGCCACCATCAATGGCTATTCGAACAAGTCGGAAAACGGCTTCGGTCAAGAAGTCAAGCTCCAGAAGAACCAGCTGACGAACTCGGGCTACAACAGCAGCCGTCTCGGCTTCCGTGGTACGGAAGACCTCGGTGGTGGCCTGGCTGCTAGCTTCTGGCTCGAAGCGGGCCTGGGCAACGACGACGGCACGACCGGCGGCAACGTGGCAAACGTGACCGGCACGTCGACCACTGGCCTCTTCAACCGTCGTTCGACCGTGAGCCTCTCTGGCGCGTTCGGTGAAGTCCGCCTCGGCCGTGACTACACCCCGACCTTCTGGAACGACACCGTGTTCGATCCGTTCGGCACCAACGGCGTTGGTACCAACCTGATCTCGACGGCCAACGGCGGCGCGACCATCCCCGCTCCCACCGGCTTCACGACCAACCAGATGTATGTCCGCGCCAGCAACTCGGTCGGCTACTTCCTGCCGCCGAACCTGGGTGGTTTCTATGGTCAGGTCATGTACGCTTTCAACGAAGCGTCGAAGTATGACCCGGGCATCCTGACCCCGAACACGGCTAACTCGCAGCGCACCGGCCGTTACGTCGGTGGCCGCGGAGGCTACGCCAACGGCCCGCTGGACGTTGCTCTCGCTTACGGCGAAGCCACGATCGGCGACGACTTCTTCGCTGGCACGACGAACACGCTGAAGACCTGGAACCTCGGCGCTTCGTATGACTTCGGCGTCGTCAAGCTCTTCGGTGAGTACTCGTCTGCCAAGAACGAAACCGACCGTTCGAACCCCAACCTGTTCAACGCCTTCGGTCTGACCGATCCGGGCGCCAAGGGCTGGTTGCTCGGCGCTACCGTGCCGGTCGGCCCTGGTCTGATCCGCGCTTCGTACTCGGCCGTCAAGTACAGCGACCTCCAGATCCCCGGTGCAACGACTGCTATCAGCCAGAACCTGACCCAGCTCTTCGGTCTGCAAGATCCGAAGGCTGACAAGTGGGCTATCGGCTACGTGCACAACCTGTCGAAGCGCACGGCTCTGTACGCTACGGTTGCTTACGTCACCAACAAGGACAACACCCTGGTTGGCAACGGCCTGGCAGTCACCGGCGCGTTCGTGAACCCGACCGGCTACGCCCCGAAGAACTCGACGGGCTACGACCTCGGTATCCGTCACGCTTTCTAATTTGACGCTGGCGTAAGCCAGCATCAATGGGAAGTTCTTGAAAGCCACTCGACGAAAGTCGAGTGGCTTTTTTCATTGCTGTCGTGATGTGTGCCATCGCACCACACTGGGGTACTCCTGCATGGGCATGCACCTTGCTCCTGCTAGCATCGATGAACACTTCATCCGCTGAATGATCGCTTTCGTACTGCGCCGCCTGATTCAGGCCGTGATCGTGATGGTCGCGGTTGCATTCATCGCCTTCCTTCTTTTCCAGTACGTTGGTGACCCGGTGGTGTTCCTGCTCGGACAGGACGCCAAGCCCGAGCAGATCCGCGAGTTGCGCGCTTCGTTGGGGCTCGACCAACCCTTCTTCGTCCAGTTCTGGCACTTCCTCGTCAATGCATCCCAGGGCGAATTCGGCTTGAGCTTGCGGCAGGGTGCAAAGGTGTCGCGACTGATTGCAGAGCGCTTCCCCGCCACGCTCGAGCTGGCAATGGTCGCCGCCATCCTTGCGCTCGTGATCGGCGTGCCGATGGGCGTCTACGCCGCGTTGCGTCGCGGCAGCTTCATGAGCCAGGTGTTCATGACGCTGTCGCTGCTCGGTGTGTCGCTACCGCCTTTCCTGGTCGGCATCCTGCTGATCCTCGTCTTTGCGGTCCTCCTTGGATGGCTGCCCAGCTTCGGCCGCGGCGAAGTCGTTCGACTCGGCTGGTGGAGCACCGGCCTGCTGCGCGCAGATGGGTGGACGCACATCGTGCTCCCAGCGGCAACGCTTGCGATCTTCCAGCTCACGCTCATCATGCGTCTCGTGCGGGCAGAGATGCTCGAAGTGCTGCGCACCGACTACATCAAGTTCGCACGCGCGCGTGGGCTTTCTGATCGTGCGATCCATTTTGGCCACGCACTGAAGAACACCCTGGTGCCAGTGATGACCATCACCGGCCTGCAGCTCGGCGGCCTCATCGCCTTCTCGATCATCACGGAGTCGGTCTTTCAATGGCCTGGCATGGGGTTGCTCTTCATCCAGGCGGTGACCTTCGCGGACATCCCCGTGATGGCTGCCTATCTCTGCCTCATCGCGCTGATCTTCGTCGTCATCAATCTCGTGGTCGATCTGCTCTACTTCGTTGTCGACCCACGCTTGCGTGTCGGCACTGCAGGAGGACACTGATGACTGAACCACGTTTGCAAGCCTCTGGAAGAGCCTTCGCGTACATTGCGCGCTTCTATCCAGAGATCACCGCGTTCCGGCGCGATCTTCATGCGCATCCCGAGCTCGGCTTCGAAGAGGTCTACACGTCCGGTCGCGTGACCGAGGCCCTGCGGGCCTGCGGAGTCGACGAGATCCATACCGGCATCGGCAAGACCGGGGTGGTTGGTGTGATCCGCGGCCGTTCGGCCGAGAGCGGACGCATGATCGGCCTGCGCGCGGACATGGACGCGCTGCCGATGGGCGAGGACAACGACTTCGCCTGGCGTTCGGCCAAGAATGGCCTGATGCACGGCTGCGGGCACGACGGCCATACCGCGATGCTCGTCGGCGCGGCTCGCTATCTGGCAGAGACGCGCAACTTCGACGGCACTGCCGTGTTGATCTTTCAGCCCGGCGAAGAAGGCTTCGCTGGCGCGCGGGTGATGATCGAGGACGGGCTCTTCGACCGCTTCCCAGTCGATTCGGTCTATGCCATGCACAACTGGCCGGGGCTGCCGGCCGGCACCGTCGGCATCAATCGCGGGGCCATGATGGCTGCTGCCGATCGCATCACGATCGAGGTGACGGGCAAGGGCGGGCATGGCGCACACGCCTATCTGACGGTTGATCCTGTGGTGGTCTCCGCGCACATCATCACGGCCGTGCAGAGCATCGTGTCGCGCAATGTGCGACCGATCGACGCAGCGGTGATCAGCGTCTGCGCGGTGCAGGCGGGCGATCTCAATGCGATGGCCGTGATACCGGGCAAGGCGACGCTCGTGGGTACCGTACGCACCTTCAGCTCACGCGTGCAGGAACAGGTCGAGCGCCGACTTGCCGAACTGTGCTCGGCCGTCGCCGCCGGCTTCGGCGCGACGGCGCACGTGAAGTTCGAGCGCATCTATCCGGCCACCATCAATACCGCGCCCGAGGCGCAGTTCGCGGGCGATGTCGCGCAAACGCTGGTTGGCGCGCACAACGTCGAGCGCAACATGGAGCCCAGCATGGGCGCCGAGGACTTCTCTTTCATGCTGCAGAAGAAGAAGGGCGCCTACTTGCGCATCGGACAGGACGTGAAGGACGGCGCTTTCCTGCACAACAGCCGCTACGACTTCAACGATGAAATCCTGCCGCTCGGCGCCGCGCTGCACGCGGGTCTGATCGAGCAGGGCATGCCGCTGGCCGCCGAGGCCGGCAGTCCACGAAGCAAGATGGCCCAGACGGCCGCTTGAACCTTTCCTAACCCAGAGGAGTGCTTCTCATGAGTCTGAAGAAAAACGTGATCGCTGCGGCGATCCTGTCCGTGCTGGCGGCCACGAGCCTGGTGGCCGGCGCCCAAACCATTCGCATCGCGAACCAGGGGGACGCACTTTCGCTCGACCCGCACTCGCTCAACGAATCGCTGCAGCTGAGCGTGACCGCCAACGCCTACGAGCCGCTCGTGGGCCGCAACAAGGACCTGAGCCTCGCGCCGCTGCTCGCCACGAGCTGGAAGCAGACTTCGCCGAACGTGTGGCGCTTCGAACTGCGCAAAGGTGTGACCTTCCATGACGGCACGCCTTTCACCGCCGACGACGTGGTCTTCACCTTCGCCCGTGCGAAGGGCGACGGCTCCGACATGAAAGCCACGCTGAGCGACATCAAGGAAGTGCGCAAAGTCGGCGATCACGCCGTCGAGATCGAAACCAACGGCCCCTTCCCGATCCTCCCCGACGTGATCACGCTGACCATGATCATGAGCAAGAAGTGGTGCGAGGAGAACGGCGCCGCCAAGCCGGTCGACAAGCGCAAGGGCGTCGAGAACACCGCTTCGTTCAAGGCCAACGGCACCGGGCCATTCCGCGTGCGCGAGCGCCAGCCCGACGTGCGCACCGTGTTCACGCGCAACCCGACCTACTGGGGCAAGATCGAAGGCAATGCGCAGGAGATCGTCTTCACGCCGATCGCGAATCCCGCGACGCGGGTTGCCGCACTCATCTCCGGCGAAGTCGACGTGATGGAGCCGGTCCCGGTGCAGGACATCGCGCGCATCAATTCGAGCCCGAACGCACGCGTGATCACCGGCCCCGAACTGCGCACGATCTTCCTGGGCATGGACCAGAAGCGCGACGAGTTGCTCTACTCGAACGTGAAGGGCAAGAACCCCTTCAAGGACAAGCGCGTTCGCCAGGCCTTCTACCAGGCCATCGACATCGCCGGCATCCAGCGCACCGTCATGCGCGGCGCATCGCGTCCGACGGCGCTGATGGTCGGTCCCGGCATCAACGGCTGGACCGCGGAACAGGACAAGCGCCTGCCCTACGACATCGATGCAGCCAAGAAGCTGCTGGCCGACGCGGGCTACCCGAACGGCTTCGAAGTGTCGATGAACTGCCCGAACGACCGCTACGTGAACGACGCGCAGATCTGCCAGGGCGTTGCTGCCGGCCTCGCGCGCATCGGCGTCAAGATCAACCTGGTGGCCGAGACGAAGGGCAGCTACTTCCCGAAGGTGCTGCGCCGCGACACCAGCTTCTACATGCTGGGCTGGACGCCGACCACCTACGACGCGCACAACGCGCTGAGCTCGCTGATGGCCTGTCCGGACGACAAGGGCACCGGCCAGTTCAACCTCGGCTCTTACTGCAATCCGAAGCTCGACGAGCTGACCCGGAAGATCCAGTCCGAGACCGACAAGGCGAAGCGTGACGAGATGATCAAGGAGGCCTTCAAGATCCACGCGGACGACGTTGGCCATCTGCCACTGCATCAGCAGTCGCTCGCCTGGGGCGTGAGCAAGAAGGTGGAGCTCACGCAGCTCGCCGACAACTTCATGATGTTCAAGTGGATGAGCATCAAGCCCCAGCAACCCTGATGGCTGGATGACCGTGCGACTGGGGCCCGCCGCGGCGGGCCCCGCTTTTTTCCGTTTCCACGATGAACAAGAGAATTGCGCGCTGGCTCGACAGCGATGTCGGCCACAGTTTCCGTAGCTCGCCCGTGGCGATGCTCGCGGCGGTGATCGCCTTCGTCTGCGTCTTCTGTGCGGTTTTTGCCAACTGGGTGTCGCCGCACGACCCTTTCAATCTCGCGGTGCTCGAACTGGGTGATGCGCGACTGCCGCCCGCGTGGAGCGCCGAAGGCACCACCAAGTTCTTGCTCGGAACCGATGACCAGGGGCGCGACATCCTCTCCGCGCTGATGTACGGCGCGCGAATCTCGCTCGTGGTGGGGTTGGTGTCGGTGGTGCTCTCCGTGCTGGTTGGCGTGGTGCTCGGCTTGTGCGCGGGCTTTTTCGGCGGATGGCTCGACGCCTTCCTGATGCGGCTGTGCGATGTGATGCTGTCGTTTCCGCCGATCCTGATCGCGTTGCTCATTGCCGGCATCGGGCGCGCGCTCTTTCCCGACGCGCACGGCTCGCTGGCCTTTGGCGTGCTCATCATCTCGATCACGCTCGCAGGCTGGGTGCAGTACGCACGCACGGTGCGGGGCTCCACGCTCGTCGAGCGTCACAAGGAATACGTGCAGGCCGCGCGCGTCACCGGCGTGCCGCCCGGGCGCATCATGCTGCGGCACGTGCTGCCCAACGTAATGGGGCCGGTGATGGTCCTGGCGACGATCCACGTCGCCACCGCGATCATCACGGAGGCCACGCTGTCTTTTCTCGGCGTAGGCGTGCCGCCGACATCGCCCTCGCTGGGGACGCTGATCAACACGGGGCGGGACTACCTGTTCTCGGGCGAATGGTGGATCACCGTCTTCCCGGGGCTCATGCTCGTTCTGATCGCCCTCAGTGTGAACCTCCTGGGCGACTGGCTGCGCGATGCGCTGAACCCCCGTTTGCGCTGAGCCTGGAGCCGATCGAATGAGCCTTCTTCAAGTCAGCAACCTCGTCGTCGAGTTTCCGCATCGGCACGGCACGCTGCGTGCGCTGGATGACATCTCCTTCGACATCGCGCCCGGCGAAATCCTTGGTGTCGTCGGCGAATCCGGCGCGGGCAAGTCGCTCACCGGCGCGGCCATCATCGGCCTGCTGGAGCCTCCTGGCCGCGTGGCCGGTGGCGAGATCCGCCTCGAAGGCCAGCGTATCGACAACCTCCGAAACGAGGCGATGCGGCATATCCGTGGCCGCAAGATCGGGGCGATCTTCCAAGACCCGCTGACCTCGTTGAATCCGCTCTACACGATCGGAAGGCAGCTCACGGAGACCATCCGCACGCACCTTCCAGTCAGTGAGCAGGAGGCGCGGCGGCGTGCGATCGGATTGCTCGAAGACACCGGCATCCCCGGCGCCGCGCAGCGCATCGACCACTACCCGCACCAGTTCTCCGGCGGGATGCGGCAGCGCGTGGTGATCGCTCTGGCGCTCGCGGCCGAGCCCAAGCTGATCGTGGCGGACGAGCCGACCACTGCGCTGGACGTGTCGATCCAGGCTCAGATCATCCAGTTGCTCAAGGGCATCTGCAAAGAGCGTGGCGCGGCGGTGATGCTGATCACGCACGACATGGGCGTGATCGCCGAAACCTGCGACCGCGTGGCGGTGATGTACGCCGGCCGCATCGCGGAGATCGGGCCCGTGCAGGAGGTGATCCACCAGCCTGCGCATCCCTACACCTCGGGCCTGATGGCTTCGATCCCGGATATGACGATGGACCGCGAACGCCTCAACCAGATCGACGGCGCCATGCCGCGTCTCAATGCGATCCCGACGGGCTGCGCGTTCAATCCGCGCTGCCCGCGCGTCTTCGATCGTTGCCGGATCGATCGCCCGGACTTGATGAACGCCGGCGCCACGCGGGCCGCCTGCTGGTTACACGAGGCCGCGCCGGCCTACGGGGAAGCCGCATGAGCGCATTGGTGCAGGCCAACGATCTGGCCAAGAACTTCGACGTTTCGCCGCCCTGGCTCAACCGTGTGCTGGAGCGTAAGCCGCGCGTGCTGCTGCGCGCCGTCGACGGCGTGAGCTTCACGATCGAGCGCGGCAAGACGATGGCGCTCGTCGGCGAATCCGGTTGCGGCAAGAGCACTGTCGCGCGGCTGCTGGTGGGCCTGTACGAGCCTTCGCGCGGCGGCATGCACTTCGACGGGCAGGATGTGCATGCGGCCTACAAGACCCCTGGTGGCCGCGCGCTGCGGCGGCGCATCCAGATGATCTTCCAGGACCCCTACGCCAGCCTCAACCCGCGCTGGACGGTCGAAGCCATCATCGGTGAGCCCTTGCGGGAGCACGGCATCCTGAAGGAAGGCCCGGAACTCAAGGCGCGGGTCGGCGAACTGCTGAAGTCCGTGGGCCTCAGCCCTGCCGACATGGTGAAGTACCCGCACCAGTTCTCGGGTGGACAGCGGCAGCGCATCTCGATCGCCCGAGCGCTCGCGACGCAGCCCGAGTTCCTGGTCTGCGACGAGCCGACGTCCGCACTTGACGTGAGCGTGCAGGCGCAAGTGCTCAACATCATGAAAGACCTGCAGCGGCAGCAAGGCCTGACCTATCTCTTCATCTCGCACAACCTCGCGGTGGTGCGGCATGTGGCGGACCAGGTGGGCGTGATGTATCTCGGACGGCTGGTCGAACTCGCGGACAAGCAGAAGCTCTTCGAATCGCCGCAGCATCCGTACACCCGCATGCTGCTCGATGCGATCCCGCAGATGAAGCACGTCGGCCGCTCGCGCACGCCAGTGCAGGGTGAGGTGCCGAATCCCCTCAATCCGCCGACAGGCTGCACCTTCCACCCGCGATGCCCGCTCGCCAACGAGCGCTGCAAGATCGAGCGGCCGCCGCTCCTCTCATTGCGCGGCGTGCAGGTCGCCTGCCACGCAGTAGAGGAAGGAAGAGCCTAGGGCGAATCTTTGCCGGGCCGCTGGCGGCGCCCCCTATCAGGGGGTTGGCGAAGCGACACGAAGTGCGCGCAGCCTGCGGTCATTGTTCCTCCCCCCAGGCGTAGCCGTCGCGAGCGATCATCGCGCTCGAAGCGCTCGGGCCCCAGGTGCCAGCGGCATAGGGGCGCGGTGCACCGTCCGAATTCCAGCTCTCGATCAGCGGCTCGACCCAGCGCCACGCTTCTTCCTGCTCGTCGCTGCGCACGAAGAGATTCAAGCGTCCGTCGATCACGTCGAGCAGCAGGCGTTCATACGCCCCCACGCGCTCCGAGCCGAAGCGCTTGTCGAAGTCGAGGTCGAGCTGTACCGGCGCGAGCTGTGGCCCCGCATGGCGATTGCCGTTGCGCTGCCGATTGTCCTGCGCCTGTGCGAGCATGTGAAGCTCCAGTCCGTCCTTGGGCTGCAGGTTGATGACCAGCTTGTTCACCGAATTCGCCGGTGCGCGGAAGATGGCATGCGGCGTTTGCCGGAAGCTCACTTCGATGCGCGCGTCGCGCGATGCGAGCCGCTTGCCGGTGCGGATGTAGAGGGGTACGCCGGCCCAGCGCCAGTTGGCGATCTCGGTGCGCAGCGCGACGAAGGTTTCGGTCCTGCTGTCTGGGTCGACGCCGGGTTCCTCGCGATAGCCCTGTACGCGCTCGCCATAGGCGGTGCCCGCGGTGTACTGGCCGCGGATCGCGTGCATCCCGATGGACTCCGCGGTCCATGGCTTGAGTGCGCGCAGCACCTTGAGCTTCTCGTCGCGGATCGCGTCGGCGTGCGCGTTGATCGGCGGCTCCATGCCGACCGCGCAGACCAGTTGCAGCGCGTGGTTCTGCACCATGTCACGCAGTGCGCCGGTCTGGTCGTAGAAGGCCCCGCGCTTCTCCACGCCGAGATCTTCAGCGATCGTGATCTGGATGTTGGCGATGTGCTCGCGGCGCCAGATGGGCTCGAACAGCGCATTGCCGAAGCGCATCGCGAACAGGTTCTGCACCGAAGGCTTGCCGAGGTAGTGGTCGATGCGGAACACCTGGTGCTCGGCAAGCACCTTGCGCACCGCGCTGTTGATTGCGCGATTGGATGCCAGGTCGTGGCCCAGCGGTTTCTCGAGAACCACGCGCGTGTGGTCGCCGTTGAGACCGGCTGCGGCGATCTGTTCGACCACCTGCGTGAAAAGTGCCGGTGCGGTTGCAAGGTACATCACGACCACGTTGGCGTTGCGCGCCTTCAACACCTGGGAAAGTTTTTCGTAATCCGCCGGTTGCGAAAGATCCATGCGCAGGTAGTCGAGCAGGGACGCGAATTTCTTGAACTCTTCGGCCGAGGGGCGTTTGGCGCCTTCGACCGCGTTGAAGCGGTCCTGGATCAGATTGCGATAGGCGTCATCGTCCAAATCGTCGCGCGCGACACCGATGATGCGACCCCCCTCGGGCAGCGTCCCGTGCCGGAATGCCTGGAAAAGAGCAGGCATCAGCTTTCGCCATGCGAGGTCGCCGGTGCCGCCAAAAAGTACGAGATCGAAACTCATGGATACATCCCTAGGGTTGCGAAGGCGCGAGCATGAAGCTTGCCAGCGAATGGTACTTGTACCGATCCGGCCATTGATGACCACGCGATAAGCTGAAGGCGGCCCGCGGGGGCCATTTTTGTTTTCCGAACGAGGACCAGATGAAGAACAAGCTCGTGCAAACCTTGCAAATGGCAACTGCGGCAGCACTGATAGGTGCATCGGCAGGCGCATCGGCGCAGACCGTCAACGTGATCTGTTCGGTGCAGGCCGAGTGGTGCAACATGATCGCGACCGTGTATGCGCGCACCACCGGCGTCAAGCTCAACATGTCGCTCAAAGGCTCGGGTGAGGCGCTCGCGCAGCTCATCGCCGAGAAGGACAACCCGAAGACCGACGTGTGGTTCGGCGGCACGGGCGATCCGCATCTGCAGGCGGCAGAGATGGGCCTCACGCTCGAATACAAGTCGCCGACCTTGCCGCAGCTCTATCCGTGGGCACAGCAGCAGGCCCAGCAGTCGGGCTACAGGACGGTGGGCATCTACTCCGGCCCGCTGGGCTTCGGCTACAACACCGAGCTCATCCAGAAGAAGAAACTGCCTGTGCCGCGCAGTTGGGCCGACTTGCTCAAGCCCGAATACAAGGGCGACATCCAGGTGGCGAATCCGGCATCGAGCGGCACGGCCTACACGATGATCGCCACGCTCGTTCAGTTGATGGGCGAGGACAAGGCCTTCGAGTACCTCAAGGGCCTGCACCGCAACGTGGGCCAGTACACGCGCTCGGGAACCGGCCCGATCAAGGCAGTAGCGCGCGGCGAGACGGCGGTGTCCATCAGCTTCATCCACGACGCGCCGCAAGAGAAGATGCAGGGCTTCCCCGTCGAGACCACGACGCCCTCCGAGGGCACCGGCGCCGAGATCGGCTCGATGAGCATCGTGAAGGGCGCGCGCAACCTCGACCAGGCGAAGAAGTTCTACGAATGGGCGCTTACGCCGCAGGCGCAGACCTTCGGCGCGGCGGCGAAGCAATATCAACTGCCTTCGAACAAGGCCACGCCGGTCGATGCCAACGTGCCCGATTTCAAGAAGATCAAGATGATCAACTACGACTACGCGAAATACGGCGCGAGCGCCGAGCGCAAGCGTTTGATCGCGCGCTGGGAAAAGGACGTCAACTCGCTGCCGCGATAGCGTGTCGTCGATCTCCAAAGGGCACCGCAGCCCCAATCGATCGATCTGGACCTGCATCGTCGCGGGCCTGATCGGCTACCTCGCACTGCCCTGGTATGCGATCCAGGACACCTCGTGGTACGAGGTGATTCCGCAGGTGTTCGGTGAGGGCGAAGCGGCCAACGGCGTGATGCAGGCGGCGTTCCAGGGCCGGAGCTGGCTCTACATCGGGCTCATCGGACTGGCCTTGTGCCTGCTGGGCGGTCTGCTTCGCGCCGGACGCGCGCAGGGGCAATTGCTGTTCATCGGTGGTGCGGTGGGGAGCATCGGCCTTGCGTTGAGCGGCTTTCTCATCGGTGCGCGGGGTTGGTCGATCGCCGCCCTCAACACGCAGTTCGGCGAACTGTCAGTGAACCAGTTCGGGATGGGCGCGGGCGGGTTCGTGGCCCTCTCGGCATTGGTGTTGCTCGCGGCGTTCGGAATCGCGCGCCTGGGCTTCTTCAAGGGCGATCTGTTCGTCGCTGGCGCGGTGATCGCGTCGGGCGTGCTGATGGCGGTGTTCATCGCCTATCCGGTGAGCAAGGCGCTGGCGGGTGCCTTCATCGACGAAGACGGGCGTTGGTCGTCCGCTGCGTTCCTCGCCCGCATCGCCACCGAGCGCGTATGGGGACTGGGCTGTCTCTCGGGCGGGGTTCGGTGCGGCGTCGCATGGAACACGCTGGTGCTCGCACTTCTCACGGCGGCGGGCACGACCTTTCTCGGCACGCTGATGGCCCTCATGGCCGAACGCGGCAGCCGCCGCTGGCAGGCGCCTCTTGGCGTGCTCGCGTTGCTGCCGATCATCACGCCGCCCTTCGTGGTCGGACTGGGCCTGATCCTGCTGTTTGGCCGCGCGGGCGTGGTCAACCAGGTGCTCGAAAGCGCCTTCGGAATAGAGCCCACGCGCTGGTTCTACGGCATGCCGGGCGTGCTGGTCGCCCAGCTCTTCGCCTTCACGCCGATCGCCTTCATGATCATGCGCGGCGTGGTGCAAGGCGTGGCCCCGAGCCTCGAGGAGGCGGCACTGATGCTGCGCGCGGATCGCCGACGTGCCTTCTTCACGGTCACACTGCCGCTGATCAAGCCCGGGCTCGCGAATGCCTTCCTCGTCGGCTTCATCGAAAGCATCGCGGACTTCGGCAACCCGATCGTGGTCGGCGGCCAGTTCTCGGTGCTGTCGACGGACATCTTCTTCGCGATCGTCGGTGCGCAGTACGACCAGGGCCGCGCCGCTTCGCTCGCCTGGGTGTTGACCTTCTTCGCGCTCGCGGTGTTCGCGCTCCAGCGCGGGCTGCTCGGCCGGCGCAGCTACACCACGGTGAGCGGAAAGGGAGATGCCGGTATCGCCATGCCGTTGCCGGATGGCGTGCGCCGCGCGATCTACTGCATCGCGTTGCCGTGGATCCTGTTCACGGTGGTGGTTTATCTCTTCGCTTTCGCGGGCGGCTTCGTCCAGACGTGGGGACGCGACTACACCTTCACGCTCAATCACTTCAGGACGGCGTTCGCGCTCGAATGGGGCCAGTTCGGCGTGGTGTGGGCGGGCACCGCATGGAACTCGCTCATCACGACGGTCAAGCTCGCGGGCATTTCCGCGCCGCTCACCGCGGCATTCGGTCTTCTGATTGCGTGGCTGCTGTCGCGCAACGAGTTCAGGGGGCAGGGCGCCTTCGAGTTCGCGGCACTGCTGGCCTTCGCGATACCGGGCACGGTGCTCGGCGTGAGCTACATCCTCGCCTTCAACGTACCGCCGCTTGAACTCACGGGCACGGGGCTCATCATCGTGCTGTGCTTCATGTTCCGGAATCTGCCGGTCGGTGTGCGCGCGGGCACCGCCGCGTTCAAGCAGATCGACCGTTCGCTGGACGAAGCATCCCTGATGCTGCGCGCATCGACCTCGCAGACGCTCTTCAAGGTGGTGCTGCCGCTGCTGAAGCCGGCGCTGGCGGCGGCGCTGGTCTACAGCTTCGTGCGCGCCATGACGACGGTGAGTGCCGTGATCTTCCTGGTCACGGCCGAGAACGAGCTGGCGACCACCTACATCATCGGCCGCGTCGGCAACGGCGACTACGGCGTCGCGCTCGCGTACTGCACGGTACTCATGATCCTGATGGCCGCGGCGATCATGCTCGTGCAGCTGCTCGTCGGCGAGAGGAAGCTGGGCCGACGCAAGGCCGATGCGCCGGCGCTCGTTCCGGTCGCGACCTGAAACAAAGGACACCATGAGCAACGGCATCGAATTCCGCAACGTCACCAAGCGCTATGGCAAGAACGCAGATGCGCCGCTCGCGGTCAAGGGCATCAGCTTCGAGGTGCCGGCCGGCACGCTGACCACGATCCTCGGCCCCTCCGGCTGCGGAAAGACCACCACGCTGCGAATGATCGCGGGACTGGAGTCGCCGACATCGGGTTCGATCATCATGGGCGGACGCGACGTCACCGACCTCGCGCCTTCCGAGCGCAACGTGAGCATGATGTTCCAGAGCTACGCGCTCTTCCCGCACATGAACGTCATCGAGAACGTCAGCTATGGCCTGCGCATGAGCGGCGTGCGCAAGGACGAGGCCCGTGCCCGGGCGCGCGATGCACTCAAGGGCGTGGGGCTGGTGGACTTCGACACGCGGCTGCCGAGCGAACTCTCGGGTGGGCAGCAGCAACGCGTGGCGCTCGCGCGTGCGCTGGTGCTGGAGCCCGCGGTGCTGCTGTTCGACGAGCCGCTCTCCAACCTCGACGCGCGCCTGCGCCGCGAGATGCGCGAGGAAATCCGAAACCTGCAGCAACGCCTGCAGCTCACGGTGGCCTATGTCACGCACGACCAGAGCGAGGCGCTGGCAGTCAGCGACCAGATCATCGTGATGGACCACGGCGTGATTGCCCAGCGCGGCACGCCCGAGCAGCTTTATGGCAATCCGGAAAGCGAATTCGTCGCGGGCTTCATGGGCGAGGCGATGGTGTTCCCCGCACTTGCACAGCCGGACGGACGCGTGCAGATGGGCCCGTTGATGTTGACACCGCGCCACGTGGTTGCGCCCGGCATCGTCAAGGTCGCGGTTCGGCCGGAAGCCTGGTACATCGGTGCGGCGGTAGGCCTGCCCGCCACGGTGCGCAAGGCGTCATTCCTCGGCAACTTCTACGAGTATGCTTTCGACACCGCGCTCGGTTCGGTCTTCGTCGTGTCCACCGACCTCGTGCATCCACTTGCTGCCGGCGCGGAGACCCACCTGTCCTTGACCAACCACGGCGTTTCCATCGTGCCGGTTTCCCTATGAATGTTGTTTTTGACCTCGGTGCCGTTCTTCTGACCTGGGAGCCGGTGGCGCTGGTGCAGACCCACTTCGCGGCGCATGCGCCCACGGCCGAAGCGGCACACGCACTCGCGAGTCAGATGTTCCACCACGAGGACTGGCTCGGATTCGACCGCGGCACGCATTCGCTCGACGATGCGATCGGCCGGATGGCCTTCCGGCTTTCCCTGCCGAGCGATCGGCTAAGCGAGGCGCTTGCGCCGATTGGCGAGAGACTCGAGCCCATCGGCGTCACAGTCGACCTGCTCGCGAAGCTGCGCGACAGACGTGATGCCGGCGAAGACCTGCGCCTCTACTACCTCTCGAACATGCCGGAGCCGTATGCGCGGGTGCTCGAATATCGCCATGCCTTCTTTGCGTGGTTCGATGGCGGCATCTTTTCCGGCGACGTGAAGATGGTGAAGCCGCAGCATGGGATCTACGAACTTCTGGCCCAGCGCTATGGACTTGAAGCTTCGAGGACCGTGTTCATCGACGATTCCGCAGCCAACGTTGCCGCCGCCCGCGAACTCGGCTGGAAGGCGATCCACTGCGAACGGCCAAGCCACGTGCCTGCGCAGCTGGCGGACTATTTGCCAGTCAGCACCACTTTGTCGATATCGAACCCGAGCGTGCGCGCGTAGTCGAGTTCCGCGTCAAGCGCGGCCACGTCGAGCACCGGCGCGCGCGACAGCACCCAGAGGTATCTGCGATCGGGCGTGCCCACCAGCGCGACCTGATAGTCGCGGTCCAGCTTCAGGATCCAGTAGTCGCCCCAAACCGCAGGCAGCCACGCCAGCCAGTCGGGCGCGAAACGCACCTCGAGTCGACCCGCGCCCGGTTGGCCCGGAACGTTCACCACGCGCGCAATGCCGAGCGATTCGTCGAATCGTCCGTCGTCAAGAATGCAGCGGTTGCGCACTTGCACGTTGCCGTCGTCCAACAATGTGTATTCAGCGGTTACCGGACCGGCGCATTGCTTCTCGAAGCGGTTGGGCAAGCGCGCCTGCTCGTGCCAGAGGCCTGCGTAGCGCTTGAGATCGACCGGCGCGACCACCTGGAGCGGGGCGCGCATCAGCGGCGCGCCATCCGCCGGGCCGGCGATCGTGCCGTTGCGTGCATTGCGCGTCGTGTTGAGCGCCAGCAGCGTCAGGGCGCCGCCAACGCAAAAGGCGGTCGCCAGCGTCCCGATCGAGGCGCTGACGGCGCGATCATCGAATGCGACTGGGGCCGGCGGTGCCCGGCGAGTGCGTTGACCCATGGGGTTCCTCCTGAAGACTGAGAGAAGGTCAGTGGGACGCCAAGATTAGTGAGGCGCGACATCTGCCCGCGTCAGCCGGGGACCACACGAGCTGTAGTTTTGCAGCGGGATAATGCCCGCATGAACCAACTCGATACCCTCCGTCAATGGACCACCGTGGTAGCCGATACCGGTGATTTCCGCCAACTCGCCCAGTTCAGGCCGCGAGATGCGACGACCAATCCGTCGCTCATCCTGAAGGCGGTGCAGAAGCCGGAATACCGGCCGCTGCTCGACGAAGCGGTCAGCAAACAAGACGGAAAGCCCATCGACGAGGTCATCGACCGCCTGCTGGTGCGCTTCGGCACCGAAATCCTCTCGATCATTCCCGGCCGCGTCTCCACCGAGGTGGATGCACGGTTGAGCTTCGATACCGAAGCCACCATTGCCCGTGCGGAGCGCATCGTGGCGCTCTACCGCGCCGAGGGCGTCGATGTCGAGAAGCGCCTGCTGATCAAGGTTGCCTCCACCTGGGAGGGCATCGAGGCGGCGCGCCGGCTCGAGCAGAAGGGTATCCATTGCAACCTGACGCTGCTGTTCTCGTTCGCCCAGGCGGTGGCCTGCGGGGCGGCCGGGGTGCAACTCATCTCGCCCTTCGTCGGTCGGATCTACGACTGGTACAAGAAGTCGGCCGGCAGCAACTGGAACGAGGCGGAGAACGCCGGCGCGAACGACCCGGGCGTGAAGTCCGTGCGCACGATCTTCGACTACTACAAGAAGCATGGCATCCGGACCGAGGTCATGGGTGCGAGCTTCCGCAACGTGGGCCAGATCGCGGCGCTCGCCGGCTGCGATCTGCTGACCATCAGCCCTGAATTGCTCGCGGAACTCGCCGCCAGCGAATCGCCTTTGACGCATGCCCTCGACGCGGAAGCCGCGAAGCGCATGGACATCCCGAAGGTCGTGTTGAACGAGCCGGCATTCCGCTACGCGTTGAACGAGGACGCCATGGCCACCGAGAAGCTTGCCGAAGGGATCCGCGCCTTTGCCGCTGACGCGGTGAAGCTCGAGAAACTCATGGGAGCCTGACGATGCAACGCACACGCGGCGACAGAACGGCGGCCTGGGCTTCGCTGCAGGCGCACTACGACGCGAGCGGCAAGGGCTTCGACCTGCGTCGGGCGTTCGCGGACGATGCAAGTCGCTTCGGCGCGTTGAGCCAATCGGCGCCCTATGTGTTTGCCGATCTTTCGAAGAACCTGATCGACGCGCGGACCGAGTCGCTGCTGCTGGCGCTGGCCCGCGAGACAGGCCTCGAAGCCCATCGCGATGCGATGTTCGCCGGCAAGCACATCAATGCCACCGAGAACCGCGCGGTACTGCATACGCTGCTCCGCACGCCCCAGGGCGCCGCAATCGATGCGGGCCTGGTGTCGGCGTTCAACGACGTGCAGGCGACGCTGACCGCGATGCTGGCGTTTGCCGAGGAGGTCCGCGCGGACCACACGATCACCGACGTGGTCAATATCGGCATTGGCGGTTCTGATCTCGGGCCGCAGATGGCAGTGCTGGCGCTCGAAGCCGATGTCGCACGAGGCAAGCGCTTCCACTTCGTTTCCAACGTCGACGGCCATGAACTCGATGGCGTGCTGCGCGGGCTTGCGCCGGAGCACACGTTGTTCCTCATCGCTTCGAAGACCTTCACCACGGCCGAGACGATGGCCAATGCGCGCTCCGCCAGGCGCTGGTTCGAGCAGTCGGGCAGCGTCGACATCGCGCGCCATTTCGCGGCGCTCACCACCAACGTCGAGGCGGCGCGCGAGTTCGGCATCGAGACGACCTTCGGCTTCTGGGACTGGGTGGGCGGCCGCTACTCACTGTGGTCTTCGATTGGCCTGCCGATCGCGCTCGCGATCGGTGCGGATGGATTCCGGCGCCTGCTGGCTGGCGCGCGTGCGATGGACGAGCATTTCCTCACCGCGCCGCTCGAACAGAACCTACCGGTGAGGCTCGGCCTGCTGGATGTCTGGTATCGCGACTTCCACCGCTTCACCAGCCGCTGCATCGCGCCGTATCACAGTTCGCTGCGGCGATTGCCGGCCTACCTCCAGCAACTCGAGATGGAGAGCAACGGCAAGCAGGTGGACATGGACGGCAAACCGGTGGCGTTCGGGACGTCGCCGGTGCTCTGGGGCGAGCCCGGCACCAACGGGCAGCATGCCTATTTCCAGATGCTGCATCAGGGCACGGATGTGATTCCTCTGGAGTTCATCGCGGTGCGTGATGCGGCGCATGACCTCGAAGGCCATCATCCCAAGCTGCTTGCGAATGCGCTCGCGCAGGCGCAGGCGCTGATGGTCGGGCAGGCCGATGCAGGCGGCCACAAGAACTTCCCGGGCAATCGGCCCAGCAGCTTCTTCGTCTTCGACAAGCTGACCCCCGAATCGTTGGGCGCCTTCCTCGCGCTCTATGAGCACCGCGTGTTCACGAGCGGCTCGGTGTGGGGCATCAACAGCTTCGACCAATGGGGCGTGGAGCTCGGCAAGGTGCTGGCGAAGGACATCGAGCCTCGGCTGGCTTCGGGCGACGTCGGGGGGCTGGACGCATCTACCGCGGGGTTGCTGAAGAGGCTGCGTCCACGCGGCTGAACGCCGTCATCGGCATTCGCAGCACTGCTCGATATGATGGCCGGGGAGTTGTCCCTTGGGAAATCATCGAGAGGAGTTGCTCATGAACTTTCAACAGGCCGTCCAGACCTGCTTTCGCAAGTACGTCGACTTTTCGGGCCGCGCCTCGCGGCCCGAATACTGGTGGTTTGTCCTGGCGTACGTGATCCTTTCCTTCGTCGCCCGCTTCATCAACGACTACCTCTATTTGCTCGTGGTCCTCGCCTTCCTGCTGCCGCTGCTGGCGGCAGGCGCCCGGCGCCTGCATGACGTGGGCAAGTCCGCGTGGCTGCTGCTGATCGGGCTGGTCCCCGTCGTTGGCGGACTGGTGCTTCTCTACTTCACGGTGCAGCCGAGCCAGACCGAATCCAATGTCTACGGGCCACCGCCGCAGCCGCAGCCTGCAGGCGTCTGAGCGTCACGCGCCGGAGCCCACCAGGACCGGCTTTGCGCGATAGCGATCCGGAAACACCCGCTTCAGGTTGTCGACCTTCGGCAGATCGTTATACGAGATGTACGGGTGGTCCGGGTTGCGGGTCATGAAGTCCTGGTGATAGGCCTCTGCCGGATAGAAGGCCTTGAGCGGTTCAACCGTGGTGGCGATCTTCTTGCCGAAGACCTTCGCGCCGTCCAGCTGCGCGATGTAGGCCTTGGCGATGCGGGCCTGCTCAGGGTTCGACGGAAAGATCGTCGAGCGGTACTGCATGCCGGTGTCCGGTCCCTGCCGGTTCAGTTGGGTGGGGTCGTGGGCGACCGAGAAGTAGATCTGCAGGATCTGGCCATAGCTGATCTGCTTCGGATCGAAGGTGATTCGGACCGATTCCGCATGACCGGTGTTGCCCATGCCGACCATGTCGTAATGGGCCGTACCGGCCTCGCCGCCGGCATAGCCCGACACCGCGTTGCTTACGCCCTTGACGTGCTGGAACACGCCTTGCACGCCCCAGAAGCAGCCGCCCGCAATCACGGCCGTCTCCGAAGCGGGTGCGCTGGCTGCGACCGTGTCGTCCGCAGGCGGCGGTATCACGACCGCCTTTTCGGCTCCGAGAACGGCGGCTGAAGGGAAGATCGCCAGCGCCGCGAGAAGGATCAACGCCGGCCGGCGCGACATAGGGGCCGTGGCGGGGGATTCGATGTACGTGTTCATCGCCGGTCTCCGGTTCGTGAATGCCCAGTGTGAGCGCTTTCCGGAAACCGCGCGCGAAAAAAAACCTCGCGGCTTTCGCTGCGAGGTTTTTCGTTGGCTTGGAAGCCGGGCGTGAATTACATGCCCATGCCGCCCATGCCACCCATGCCACCCATGTCGGGCATGCCGCCACCGGCTGCGGATTCTTCCTTCGGTGCTTCGGCGACCATGGCTTCGGTCGTCAGCAGGAGGGAAGCCACCGAGGCAGCGTTCTGCAGAGCAGTGCGGGTGACCTTCGTCGGGTCCAGGATGCCCAGTTCGAGCATGTCGCCGTAGGTGTCGTTCTGGGCGTTGAAGCCGTAGTTGCCCTTGCCGGCCAGAACCGCGTTCACGACCACCGAGGCTTCGCCGCCGGCGTTGTTCACGATTTCGCGCAGGGGCGCTTCAACAGCCTTCAGGACCAGCTTGATGCCGGCGTCCTGGTCGACGTTGTCGCCCTTGACCTTGTCGCCCACGGCTTGTTTGGCGCGCAGCAGAGCCACGCCGCCGCCAGCCACAACGCCTTCTTCTACTGCAGCGCGGGTAGCGTGCAGGGCGTCTTCGACGCGAGCCTTCTTTTCCTTCATTTCGACTTCGGTGGCAGCGCCGACCTTGATCACTGCAACGCCGCCGGCCAGCTTGGCCACGCGCTCTTGCAGCTTTTCGCGGTCGTAGTCGCTGGTGGCTTCTTCGATCTGCACGCGGATCTGCTTCACGCGGGCTTCGATGTCGCCGTTGGCGCCAGCGCCGTCGATGATGATGGTGTTTTCCTTGCCCACTTCGATGCGCTTGGCCTGGCCGAGGTCAGCCAGCGTCACCTTCTCGAGGGTCAGACCGACTTCTTCAGCGATGACCTTGCCGCCCGTCAGGATGGCGATGTCTTCGAGCATGGCCTTGCGGCGGTCGCCGAAGCCAGGCGCCTTGACGGCCACGACCTTCAGGATGCCGCGGATCGTGTTGACCACCAGCGTCGCGAGGGCTTCGCCTTCGACTTCTTCGGCAATGATCAGCAGCGGACGGCCAGCCTTGGCGACTTGTTCCAGCGTGGGCAGCAGGTCGCGGATGTTGCTGATCTTCTTGTCGAACAGCAGCACGAACGGGTTCTCGAGGATCGCGCTTTGCTTTTCGGGGTTGTTGATGAAGTAGGGCGACAGGTAGCCGCGGTCGAACTGCATGCCTTCGACGACGTCGAGTTCGCTGTCGAGCGACTTGCCGTCTTCGACGGTGATCACGCCTTCCTTGCCGACCTTGTCCATCGCGTCAGCGATGATCTTGCCGATGGTCTCGTCGCTGTTGGCCGAGATCGAGCCGACTTGCGCG
>JAGIAI010000013.1 GCA_017744935.1 Variovorax sp. | reverse complement strand
TCACCGCGCTGCAGATGGACATCAAGATCCAGGGCATCACCAAGGAAATCATGCAGGTCGCGCTGGCGCAGGCCAAGGAAGCGCGCATGCACATCCTCGGCAAGATGCAGGAAGCGATGGGCGAGGCCAAGGCTGAGGTTTCGAGCTTCGCGCCGCGCCTGTTCACGATGAAGATCAACCCCGAGAAGATCCGCGACGTGATCGGCAAGGGCGGCGCCGTGATCCGCGCGCTGACCGAGGAAACCGGCACGCAGATCAACATCGACGAAGACGGCACCATCACCATCGCCTCGACCGATCCGGCCAAGGCCGACGAGGCCAAGAAGCGCATCGAGCAGATCACGGCCGAGGTCGAGATCGGCAAGGTCTACGAAGGCCCGGTCACGAAGATCCTGGACTTCGGCGCGCTGATCAACCTGCTGCCGGGCAAGGACGGCCTGCTGCACATCAGCCAGATCGCGCACGAGCGCGTCGAGAAGGTGACCGACTACCTGAGCGAAGGCCAGATCGTGAAGGTCAAGGTGCTCGAGACCGACGACAAGGGCCGCGTGAAGCTGTCCATGAAGGCGCTGACCGAGCGTCCGGCCGGCCTGGAAGGCAACGATCGCCCGCCGCGCGAAGAGCGTGGCGAGCGCGGTGAGCGCCGCGAGCGTGCGCCCCGTGGCGAGCGCGCACCGCGCGCCGAGAGCGGCGAGCGCGTCGCCGAAGCCGCCGCCGAGCCGGTGGTCGAGCAGGCGCCGCAGCAAGAGCCTGGCCGCGGCGATCAGCAGGCCTGAGGCGCAGTGGCGGCGGCGATGCCGCCGTCGCGCCGGATCTTGCGAGACTGCCAGTCGGCGCGCGTTTCAATCCAGTCGGAATGACCATGAAAGCCATTGAAATTTCGTCGTATGGTGCCCCCGAGGTGCTGCGCCAGGTCGAACGTCCTGCTCCGGTGGCGGGGCAGGGCGAACTGCTGATTCGCGTGAGCGCGAGCGGCGTGAACCGTCCTGACGTCCTGCAGCGCAAGGGGCAATATCCCGTGCCCCCGGGCGCTTCGGACCTGCCGGGTCTGGAGGTGGCCGGGGAGATCGTCAGCGGCGACGACAAGGCGCTGGCTGCGGCCGGCCTGCGGGTCGGCGACCACGTCTGTGCGCTGATCGCCGGTGGCGGTTACGCCGAGCTCTGCGTGGCCCCTGTCGCGCAGTGCCTGCCGGTGCCCAAGGGCTGGAGCGATGCCGAGGCGGCGACGCTGCCCGAGACCTTCTTCACCGTGTGGAGCAATGTCTTCGAGCGCGGGCGCCTGCAGAAGGGCGAAACGCTCCTGATCCAGGGCGGTTCCAGCGGCATCGGCGTGACGGCGATCCAGCTCGGCAAGGCGCTCGGCGCCACCGTGATCGTGACCGCGGGCAGCGACGAGAAGTGCGAAGCCTGCCGCAAGCTCGGCGCCGACCACGCGATCAACTACAAGACCGCCGATTTCGTGGAGGAGGCCAAGCGCCTCACCGGTGGCAAGGGTGTCGACGTGGTGCTCGACATGGTGGCCGGCGACTACGTGGCGCGCGAGATCGAGTGCCTCGCCGAAGATGGCCGGCTCGTGATCATCGCGGTGCAGGGCGGCATCAAGAGCGAGTTCAACGCAGGTCTCGTGCTGCGCCGGCGCCTCACGATCACCGGTTCGACGCTGCGTCCGCGGCCGGTCGAGTTCAAGGGCGCGATCGCGAAGGCGTTGCGCGAAAAAGTCTGGCCGCTGCTCGAGAGCGGGGCGGTCAAGCCTGTCATCCACAGCAGCTTTGCCGCCGGCGGTGAGCCCAGCGGCGCCTCGCAGGCCCATGCCCTGATGGAATCGAACCAGCACATCGGCAAGATCGTGCTGACCTGGTGAACATGAGCGTTATGAAGAAGAAAAAGCTGATCGCAGGCAACTGGAAGATGAACGGGAGCCTCGCGGCCAACGAGGCGCTGCTGAAGGCGTTGCTTCAGGACATCGGTGCGCCCGCCTGCGACGTCGCGGTGTGCGTACCCGCGCCTTACCTGGCGCAGGTCCAGGCGCTCGCGGCCGGCTCGCCGATCGCCGTGGGCGCGCAGGACCTGTCGGCGCAGCCGCAGGGCGCCTTCACGGGCGAGCAGTCCGCGCTGATGCTCAAGGACTTCGGCGTGCGCTACGCGATCGTGGGGCATTCGGAGCGCCGCCAGTACCACGGCGAGAGCGACGAGCTCGTCGCCGCGAAGACCGCGGCCGCGCTGGCCAACGGCATCACGCCAATCGTCTGCGTCGGCGAGACGCTCGCGCAGCGCGAAGCCGGCGAGACGGAAGAGGTGGTCAAGCGCCAACTGGCCGCGGTCATCCACGTCAACGGCCATTGCATCAGCGAGATCGTCGTGGCTTACGAACCCGTCTGGGCCATCGGGACGGGAAAGACCGCGACGCCCGAACAGGCGCAGGCGGTCCATGCGGTGCTGCGCGCGCAACTGCATCATGCTGCGAGTGACCATGCGGACGGCATCCGGATCCTCTACGGCGGCAGCATGAATGCCGCCAACGCGGCCGAACTGCTGGCGCAGCCCGATATCGACGGTGGGCTGATCGGCGGCGCGTCGCTGAAGGCGCCCGATTTCCTGCAGATCATCGCCGCCGCTCGCTGATGCGCGGCGGCTGTCAAGAATTTAGGAGTTAGAACGAATGAACGTGGTCCTCAACATCCTGGTCGGCGTGCAGATGCTGGCTGCACTCGCCATGATCGGCCTGATCCTGGTTCAGCACGGCAAGGGCGCCGACATGGGAGCGGCCTTTGGCAGCGGCAGCGCGGGCAGCCTGTTCGGCGCCAGCGGCAGCGCGAACTTCCTGTCGCGCACCACGGCTGTGCTTGCCGTGGTGTTCTTTGCCTGCACGCTGGTGCTCGCCTATTTCGGGCACGCACGACCCGCGGGCGGTGGAAGCCTGCTCGAGCGCGCTGCGGTCGGTGCGCCTGCCCCCGCGCCCGCGAGCGCGCCCGCCGGTTCGGCATCGCAGATTCCCGCCGGCAGCACGCCTGCGGCGCCTGCCACCGGCGCGCCTGCAGCCCCGGCGCCCGATGCGAATCAGATCCCGAGCAAGTAATCTTTCGAGATCTTCATTGACGGAGTGAAATCCGCTGTTTTTCAGGGTAAACTCTAAAGCTGTTCCGGAAAGCCAAAAACCTCTTCGAAGGTCCTCATGCCATCCGGGCAGACACAAACCGCGGTCGTGGTGAAATTGGTAGACACGCTATCTTGAGGGGGTAGTGGCGAAAGCTGTGCGAGTTCGAGTCTCGCCGACCGCACCAAATCTCACCGGCAGGAACCCTGCTTCCTGCCGGTGTCAAGCGGTGATAGAGCCCCCTGATGAACCTCGATTCCTACCTCCCCGTCCTGTTGTTCATCTTGGTCGGTGTCGGCGTCGGTGTCGCGCCTCAGGTTCTGGGCTACATCCTTGGCCCCAACCGGCCTGATTCCCAAAAGAATTCCCCTTACGAATGCGGCTTCGAGGCCTTCGAAGACGCGCGGATGAAATTCGACGTCCGGTACTACCTCGTCGCCATTCTGTTCATCCTGTTCGATCTCGAAATCGCCTTTCTCTTCCCGTGGGCGATTGCGCTCAAGGAGATCGGTGCCGTCGGCTTCTGGGCGATGATGATTTTTCTCGCCATCCTCGTCGTGGGCTTTGTCTACGAGTGGAAAAAGGGTGCGCTCGACTGGGAATGACAAGGAATCCCGAAAATGGCCATTGAAGGCGTCATGAAGGAAGGCTTCGTCACCACGACCTACGACTCGGTGGTGAATTGGGCCAAAACCGGATCTCTGTGGCCTATGACCTTTGGTCTGGCGTGCTGCGCAGTCGAGATGATGCATGCGGGTGCGGCTCGCTACGATATCGATCGCTTCGGCATGCTGTTTCGGCCCAGTCCACGACAGTCTGACCTGATGATTGTTGCTGGCACGCTGTGCAACAAGATGGCGCCGGCGCTGCGCAAGGTGTATGACCAGATGCCGGAGCCGCGCTGGGTCCTTTCGATGGGGTCGTGCGCCAACGGCGGCGGTTACTACCACTACAGCTATTCGGTTGTTCGCGGATGCGATCGCATCGTGCCGGTCGATGTCTATGTGCCGGGTTGCCCGCCGACCGCCGAGGCGCTTCTGTATGGGGTGATTCAGCTCCAGCAGAAGATTCGGCGTACCAACACGATCGCGCGCGCCTGAAGAGCAAAAGACGATGACCGACTTTGCCATTTCTCCAGAGGCGCTCCAGACCCAGATCACCGAAACGCTTGGCTCCAAGGCGAAGAGCGTCACGGTCTCGCTTGGCGAGGTGACGGTGGTTGTTGGGGTGTCCGACTACCTTTCTGCCGCCGCATTGCTGCGCGATGCCCCCGGCTGCCGTTTCGAGCAGCTCATCGACCTTTGCGGTATGGACTATTCCAGCTACCGTGATGGCGAATGGGATGGCGAGCGGTTCTGCGTTGTATCCCATCTGCTGTCCGTGAGTCTCAATCAGCGCGTGCGCCTCAAGGTGTTCGTGCCCAATGAAGATCTCCCGGTCGTCGATTCGCTCACAAGCATCTGGAACAGCGCGGGCTGGTTCGAGCGCGAGGCCTTCGATCTCTACGGCATCGTCTTCGAGGGTCATGATGACCTGCGGCGCCTTTTGACCGACTATGGTTTCATCGGTCATCCATTCCGCAAGGACTTCCCGGTCTCTGGCCATGTCGAGATGCGGTACGACGCGGAACAGAAGCGCGTCATCTATCAGCCGGTGACCATCGAGCCGCGTGAGATCACGCCGAGGGTCATTCGCGAAGATAACTACGGCGGACTCCACTGATGGCCGAAATCAAGAACTACACGCTCAACTTCGGGCCGCAGCATCCGGCGGCGCACGGCGTGCTGCGCCTCGTGCTCGAACTGGATGGCGAAGTCATCCAGCGCGCCGATCCCCACATCGGTCTTCTGCATCGCGCAACCGAGAAGCTTGCCGAAACGCGCACCTTCATCCAGTCGCTGCCCTACATGGATCGTCTCGACTACGTGTCGATGATGAGCAATGAGCATGCGTACTGTCTCGCAATCGAGCGGCTCTTGGGTCTTGAGGTGCCGATTCGCGCTCAGTACATCCGCGTGATGTTCGCGGAGATCACGCGCCTGTTGAACCACCTGCTGTGGTTGGGTGCACACGGCCTGGATTGCGGTGCGATGAACATGCTCATCTACTGCTTCCGCGAGCGCGAAGATCTGTTCGACCTGTATGAAGCCGTGTCGGGTGCTCGCATGCACGCGGCATATTTCCGTCCGGGCGGCGTCTATCGCGATCTGCCGGATTCGATGCCGCAGTACAAGGCCAGCAAGATCAAGAACGCGAAGGCGATCGAAAAGCTCAACGAAAACCGTCAGGGCTCGATGCTCGACTTCGTCGACGACTTCTGCAAGCGCTTCCCGAAGATGGTCGACGAGTACGAAACGCTGCTCACCGACAACCGGATCTGGAAGCAGCGTACGGTCGGTATTGGCGTGGTCTCGCCGGAACGCGCGTTGAATCTCGGGTTTACGGGGCCGATGCTTCGCGGCTCGGGCATCGAGTGGGATCTGCGGAAGAAGCAGCCCTACGACGTGTATGACCGCATGGAGTTTGACGTGCCCGTCGGTCGAACCGGTGACTGCTATGACCGCTACCTCGTTCGTGTCGAGGAAATGCGTCAGGCCAACCGCATCATCCAGCAGTGTTCCGCATGGCTGCGATCGAATCCGGGGCCTGTGATCACCGACAACCACAAGGTGGCTGCACCTCCGCGCGAATCCATGAAGGCGAACATGGAGGAGTTGATCCACCATTTCAAGCTTTTCACCGAAGGCTTTCACGTGCCGGAAGGCGAGGCGTATGCGGCCGTCGAGCACCCGAAGGGTGAATTCGGCATCTACCTCGTGAGTGATGGTGCGAACAAGCCCTATCGCCTCAAGATTCGTGCGCCAGGTTTCCCACATCTGGCAGCGCTCGACGAAATGTCGCGCGGCCACATGATTGCCGACGCGGTCGCCGTCATCGGCACGATGGACATCGTGTTCGGCGAGATTGACAGGTAAGCGAACCCATGACTTCCGACACCACTCACCGAGAACAGGCGCCGCTGCCCGAGGCGACGCTTGCTCGTTTTGCACGCGAGGTCGCAAAGTACCCGCCAGCCGGCAAGCAGTCGGCCGTGATGGCCTGCCTCGGCATCGTGCAGCAGGAGGAGGGCTACATCAGCGAGCTGCGTGAGCGCGAGATCGCGGACTACCTCGGCATGGCTCCGATCGCGGTCCATGAGGTCACCACGTTCTACAACATGTATAACCAGCGGCCGGTGGGCAAGTTCAAGCTCAACGTCTGCACCAACCTGCCGTGCCAGCTCCGCGACGGGGCGGTGGCGCTCGCACATCTTGAGAAGAAGCTCGGCATCCAGATGGGCGAGACCACGGCCGATGGCTTGTTCACGCTGCAACAGAGTGAATGCCTCGGCGCCTGCGCCGATTCGCCCGTGATGCTGGTCAATGACCGCACGATGTGCAGCTTCATGAGCAACGAGAAGCTCGATCAGCTCATCGATGGCCTGCGCGATTCGACGCCGAAGGGAGCGCAATGATGTCGCCCGAACAAGTGCTGTCGCAATTCCAAGCGACCGGTGTTCAGACCTGCTTTCATGATCGCCACATTTCGCCCCAGATCTACGCGGGCCTGAACGGCACGAACTGGCGTCTGGCCGACTACGAGGCGCGCGGCGGCTACAAGGCGCTGCGCAAGATCCTGACCGAGGGCCTCACGCCCGATCAGGTAATTGCCGAAGTCAAGGCGTCCGGTCTTCGCGGTCGCGGCGGCGCCGGTTTCCCGACCGGCCTCAAGTGGAGCTTCATGCCCCGGCAGTTCCCGGGCCAGAAGTACCTTGTCTGCAATTCCGACGAGGGTGAGCCGGGTACGTGCAAGGATCGGGACATCCTTCAATTCAACCCGCACATCGTGATCGAGGGCATGGCCATTGCTGCGTATGCGATGGGTATCAGCGTCGGCTACAACTACATCCACGGCGAAATCTTCCAGACCTACGAGCGTTTCGAGGAAGCACTGGAGGAGGCCCGCGCTGCCGGTTATCTCGGCGACGCGATCATGGGTAGCACCTACAACTTCCAGTTGCATGCTGCACATGGCTTTGGTGCCTACATCTGCGGTGAAGAAACCGCACTGCTGGAGTCTCTCGAAGGCAAGAAGGGCCAGCCGCGCTTCAAGCCGCCGTTCCCGGCGAGCTTCGGCCTCTACGGCAAGCCCACGACGATCAACAACACCGAGACGTTCGCGGCGGTGCCCTGGATCATCAACAACGGTGGCCCGGCATACCTCGAATGCGGCAAGCCGAACAACGGCGGCACAAAGATCTTCTCGGTCAGTGGCGACGTCGAACTGCCGGGCAACTACGAAGTGCCGATGGGCACGCCGTTCTCCAAGCTGCTCGAACTGGCGGGCGGTGTCCGCAAGGGCCGCCAACTCAAGGCGGTGATCCCGGGTGGATCTTCGGCGCCTGTCCTGCCCGCTTCCATCATGATGGAATGCACCATGGACTACGACTCGATCGCCAAGGCGGGTTCGATGCTCGGTTCCGGCGCGGTCATCGTGATGGACGGCAGCCGCTCGATGGTCGAGTCGCTCAAGCGCCTGTCGTACTTCTACATGCATGAATCCTGCGGCCAGTGCACGCCTTGCCGCGAAGGTACCGGCTGGCTTTGGCGCGTGGTGGATCGCATCCACAACGGGCGCGGTAAGCCCACTGACATGGATCTGCTCAATTCGGTCGCCGACAACATCCAGGGTCGCACCATCTGCGCGTTGGGCGATGCAGCGGCCATGCCGGTGCGGGCCATGATCAAACACTTCCGCCACGAGTTCGAAGCCCTGGTTCCGGGCTACGTCCCGAAGGCTCCCGCCAAGGCCTGAAAGCGCAAGAAGAACACAACACATATGGTTGAAATCGAACTTGACGGGAAGAAGGTCGAAGTGACCGAAGGCAGCATGGTCATGCATGCGGCCGAAAAGGCGGGCACCTACATCCCGCACTTCTGCTATCACAAGAAACTCAGCATCGCGGCCAACTGCCGGATGTGCCTTGTCGACGTCGAGAAGGCGCCGAAGCCGATGCCGGCCTGTGCCACGCCGGTGACGCAGGGCATGATCGTCCGCACCAAGAGCGACAAGGCGATCAAGGCCCAGCAGTCGGTGATGGAGTTCCTGCTGATCAACCATCCTCTGGATTGCCCGATCTGTGATCAGGGCGGCGAATGCCAGCTCCAGGATCTCGCCGTTGGTTACGGCGGTTCTTCTTCCCGCTACGAAGAAGAGAAGCGTGTCGTCTTCCATAAGGATGTTGGTCCACTGATCAGCATGGAAGAAATGAGCCGCTGCATCCACTGCACGCGCTGTGTCCGTTTTGGCCAGGAAGTGGCCGGCGTGATGGAACTCGGCATGTCGAATCGCGGCGAGCATTCCGAAATCGAGACATTCCTTGGTGACTCGGTGGATTCGGAGCTCTCGGGCAACATGATTGATATTTGCCCGGTGGGCGCGCTCACGAGCAAGCCCTTCCGCTACAGCGCCCGCACTTGGGAGCTGTCGCGCCGCAAATCGGTGAGCCCGCACGACTCAACGGGTGCCAACCTCATCGTTCAGGTCAAGAACAACCGCGTGATGCGGGTCGTTCCGCTCGAAAACGAAGACGTGAACGAGTGCTGGATCGCCGACCGCGATCGTTTTTCGTATGAGGCTTTGAACGGCCCCGAGCGCCTGACGCAGCCGATGCTCAAGCAGGGCGGTCAGTGGCAGCAGGTGGATTGGCAGACGGCGCTGGAATACGTTGCCAATGGTCTCAAGCAGATCAAGGCAGATCACGGCGCGCAGAGCATTGGCACGCTGGTTAGCCCGCACAGCACGCTCGAGGAACTGCATCTGGCCAAGCTGCTCACGAATGGTCTGGGCAGCGACAACATCGACTACCGTCTGCGCAACGCCGAATTCGCGCCAGTCGAAGGCGTTCGTTGGCTCGGAACGTCGGTCGCCTCGCTGTCGCAGTTGCAGCGTGCACTCGTGATCGGCACGAATCTTCGCAAGGATCACCCGCTGTTTGCTCAGCGGATCCGACAGTCCGTTCGGAAGGGCGGCGTGCTGAACGCGGTGACCTCGCAGGCACTTTTTGCCGACGACGATGCATGGGCGATGCCGGTTGCGAATGCGATTCGCGTGGCGGCCGACGGCTGGGTCGACGTGCTTTCGCAGATTGCTTCTGCAATCGGCGAAAGCAACGGTGCTAGCGCCCCTGTCGCGGCCAATGGCTCTCCGAGTGATGCGGCCAAGGCGGTTGCTGCCTCTCTGCTCGATGGTGAACGCAAAGCCATCCTGCTCGGCAATGCGGTTGCCCATCACTCGCAAGCAAGCACCTTGCTCCTGCTGGCCAACTGGATTGGCGCGCAGACCGGCGCAAGTGTTGGATTCCTGACCGAGGCCGCCAACACGGTCGGTGCGCAAGTCGTGGGAGCATTGCCAAAGTCCGGCGGACAGAATGCGGGCCAGATGCTGGCTGGGGGCCTCAAGGCCGCGCTGCTGCTCAATAACGAGCCGGTGTTCGATTCGGCTGCCGGAGAGTCCGCGGTTGAAGGTCTTGCTCACGCTCAGATGGTCGTGACGCTGAGCCCGTTCAAGGCCAACCTCGAATTCAGCGACGTGCTGCTGCCGATCGCTCCCTTTACCGAAACGGCGGGAACCTTCGTGAATGCCGAAGGACGGGTTCAGAGCTTCCACGCGGTCGTCAAGCCCGTGGGTGAGGCCCGCCCGGCGTGGAAGGTGTTGCGCGTCCTGGCCAATCTGCTGGGCTTGTCTGGCTTCGGGTTCGAATCTTCGGCGGATGTCCTTGCCGACATCGGCGCCTCCACGGAGGCGGTGGCGAGTAAGCTGAGCAACGCGACGTCGGTGCAACTGGCTGCAAGTACTGCGACGCAAGCTGCGCCGGCGGTGGCCAGCATCTACCAACTCGATTCAATCGTTCGTCGCGCGCCTTCGCTTCAGCTGACAGCCGACGCTCGTCTTGCGCAGGCTGCCGAGGCAGAGGAGGTGCTCGCATGATCGACGCACTGCACGGCTTCGGGGCCGGCCTCGTGTCCGCTGGTTGGTGGACGGGCATCATCTGGCCCATCATCTGGACGCTCATCAAGATCGTCGTTGTCGTCGCGCCGCTGATGGGGGCGGTCGCCTACCTGACGCTTTGGGAACGCAAGGCCATTGGTTTCACGCAGATCCGCATCGGCCCCAACCGGATCGGACCACTGGGTCTACTCCAGCCTATCGCTGACGCGCTCAAGCTGCTGACGAAGGAAATCATCCTTCCTACCGTCGCGAACAAGGGCCTTTTCCTGCTCGGTCCGATCATGACGATCATGCCGGCGCTGGCCGCCTGGGCCGTGATCCCGTTCGGCCCGGAAGTTGCGCTGGCCAACATCAATGCCGGCCTGCTTTTCGTCATGGCCATCACCTCGCTTGAGGTCTATGGCGTGATCATCGCGGGATGGGCATCGAACTCGAAGTACGCCTTCCTCGGCGCATTGCGTGCGTCCGCCCAGATGGTCAGCTATGAAATCGCGATGGGCTTCTGCTTCGTGGTGGTGCTCATGGTTTCGGCCAGCCTCAACATGACCGACATCGTGATGGGGCAGGGCAAGGGCCACTTCGCTTCGATGGGCGTCGGCTTCCTGTCGTGGAACTGGCTGCCGTTGCTGCCCATCTTCCTCGTGTACTTCATCTCCGGTCTGGCTGAAACCAACCGCCATCCCTTCGACGTCGTCGAAGGCGAATCCGAGATTGTCGCGGGCCACATGATCGAGTACTCGGGCATGAGCTTCGCCATGTTCTTCCTGGCCGAGTACGCCAACATGTGGCTGGTTTCGATCCTCTGCGTGATCCTGTTCCTGGGCGGCTGGCTGCCTCCGTTCGAGTTCCTCTCGTTCATCCCGGGCTGGATCTGGTTGGGCATCAAGACCTTCTGCGTGGTCACCATGTTCCTGTGGGTCCGCTCGACTTTCCCGCGCTTCCGCTATGACCAGATCATGCGTCTGGGCTGGAAGATCTTCATTCCGGTCACGCTGGTGTGGCTGGTCGTGGTCGGCGCGTGGATGCAGACCCCGTTCAACATCTGGAAGTAATCGCCATGTCTGCGCAAACCACCAGCGCGCTTGCGCGCTCACCATCGAATACGGCCCAGCCGTTTTCGCTCAAGGACTTTCTGCGCAGCTTCATGCTGTTCGAACTGTTCAAGGGCCTGGCTATCACTGGCAAGTACGCTTTCAGCCGGAAGATCACCGTCCAGTTTCCGGAAGAGAAGACGCCGCTTTCGCCGCGCTTCCGCGGTCTTCATGCGCTTCGCCGGTATGAGAACGGCGAAGAGCGGTGCATCGCCTGCAAGCTGTGTGAAGCCGTCTGTCCAGCCCTGGCGATCACGATCGAATCCGACGTGCGTGACGACGGCTCCCGTCGCACCACGCGCTACGACATCGATTTGACCAAATGCATCTTCTGCGGATTCTGTGAGGAGAGCTGCCCGGTCGACTCGATCGTGGAAACCCACATCTTCGAATACCACGGGGAAAAGCGCGGCGACCTGTACTTCACCAAGGACATGCTCCTTGCGGTGGGCGACCGCTACGAAAAAGAAATCGCTGCCAACAAGGCAGCAGACGCCAAGTACCGCTAAGCGGTCTGGCCCGAACCTCGCAACGAATTCGACCCATGGACGTCAAGACCGGTCTGTTCTATCTGTTTTCCGCGGTGCTGCTGTTTGCAGCCTTCCGCGTGATCACCGCGCGCAACCCCGTGTATGCCGCGCTCTATCTCGTGCTGGCCTTCTTCCAGGCTTCGGCAATTTGGCTGCTGCTGCGCGCCGAGTTTCTGGCGATCTCGCTCGTGCTCGTCTACGTCGGCGCGGTGATGGTGCTGTTCCTGTTCGTCGTGATGATGCTGGACATCAACGTCGACAGTCTTCGAGAGGGTTTCTGGCGACACTTCCCGCTCGCTGCAGGCGTCGGTGCGCTCATCGCTCTTGAAATGGCCGCGGTCCTCATGGGCGGCTTCCGCCTCGCTGCGCCGAAAAACCCGCTTGCGACCGGCCCCGACACGTCGAACACGCTCGAGCTCGGCAAACTCCTCTATACCGACTACCTGTACCCGCTCGAGATTGCGGCGGTGATTCTGCTCGTTGCCATCGTTGCGGCGATCGCGCTCACCCTGCGTACCCGTAAGGACAGCAAGTACGTCAACCCGTCCGACCAGGTCCGGGTGAAGGCACGCGACCGCGTTCGCATCGTGCAGATGCCAGCCACTCGCGCGGCGCAACCTGTTGCCGAAGAACAAGCGGCACCTGCGGAGACCAAGGCATGACGCTCACGCTCGGACACTTCCTCTCGCTGGGCGCGATGCTGTTCGCGCTTTCCGTGATCGGCATCTTCCTTAACCGGAAAAACCTCATCGTTCTGCTGATGTGCATCGAGCTCATGCTCCTGGCCGTCAACATGAACTTCGTCGCCTTCTCGTATTTCCTTGGCGACATGCACGGCCAGATCTTCGTGTTCTTCATCCTGACGGTCGCAGCGGCCGAATCGGCGATCGGTCTGGCGCTGCTTGTCCTCCTGTTCCGCAACAGGTCGAACATCAACGTCGACGAACTCAACGCGCTCAAGGGTTAAGGATCATCATGAGCGCAACACTTTCTGCATCCTCGCTGCTGGCTGTACCGCTGGCTCCCCTCATCGGCGCTGTCCTCGCGGGCCTGTTCGGCACGAAGTTCGGCGGCGACCACCTGGGCCGTCGGATCACGCATTCGCTGACCATCCTCGGCGTGCTCGTGGCCTTCATCATCTCGGCCATGACGCTCAAGAGCGTGGTCGTCGACGGTGCCCACTTCAACGAGACCATCTACGAGTGGATGACGGTCGGCGGCCTCAAGATGGAAATCGGCTTCCTCATCGACGGCCTCACGGCCATGATGATGTGTGTCGTGACTTTCGTGTCGCTGATGGTTCACATCTACACCATCGGCTACATGTCGGATGACGACGGGTACAACCGCTTCTTCTCGTACATCTCGCTGTTCACCTTCTCGATGTTGATGCTCGTGATGAGCAACAACATGCTCCAACTGTTCTTCGGCTGGGAAGCAGTGGGCCTTGTGTCTTACCTGCTGATCGGTTTCTGGTTCAACAGGCCGACCGCGATCTTCGCGAACCTGAAGGCCTTCCTGGTCAACCGCGTGGGTGACTTCGGCTTCATTCTCGGCATTGGCCTGATCGCCGCGTACGCGGGTACGCTGAACTACGGCGAAGCCTTTGCGAAGGCCGACGAACTGGCGAAGATCACTTTCCCGGGTACCGAGTGGATGCTCATCACGGTGGTCTGCATCTGTCTGTTCATCGGTGCGATGGGCAAGAGCGCGCAATTCCCGCTGCACGTCTGGCTGCCGGACTCGATGGAAGGCCCGACGCCGATCTCCGCGCTGATTCACGCGGCAACGATGGTGACAGCCGGCATCTTCATGGTGGCCCGCATGTCGCCGCTGTTCGAACTCAGTGACACGGCGTTGAGCTTCGTTCTGGTGATTGGCGCGATCACGGCACTCTTCATGGGCTTCCTGGGCATCATCCAGAACGACATCAAGCGTGTCGTGGCCTACTCGACGCTTTCGCAGCTCGGCTACATGACCGTGGCGCTCGGCGCGTCGGCGTACTCGGCTGCGGTGTTCCATCTGATGACGCACGCCTTCTTCAAGGCGCTGCTGTTCCTCGGGGCCGGCTCGGTGATCATCGGGATGCACCACAACCAGGACATCCGCTGGATGGGCGGGTTGCGGAAGTACATGCCGATCACCTGGATCACGTCGCTCGTCGGCTCGCTTGCGCTGATCGGCACGCCGCTCTTCTCGGGTTTCTACTCCAAGGACACGATCATCGAGGCGGTGCACGAAAGCCACCTCTGGGGCTCCGGCTTCGCCTATTTCGCGGTGCTCGCCGGTGTGTTCGTGACGGCCTTCTATTCGTTCCGGATGTACTTCCTGGTGTTCCATGGCGAGGAGCGCTACGACCAGAATCCGGATGCGCACCATGATGCGCACGACGATCACCATGGCCACGACGATCATCATGGTCCGCACGAATCCCCGTGGGTGGTGTGGCTGCCGCTGGTGTTGCTGGCGATCCCATCGGTCGTCATCGGTTTCATGACGATCCAGCCGATGCTGTATGGCGACTTCTTCAGTGGCGCGATCTTCATCGACGAGACCAAGCACGAGGCGATGAAGGAACTGTCCGAGGCGTTCCATGGCCCGCTGGCGATGGCACTCCACGGCTTGACCGCTGCGCCGTTCTGGCTCGCGCTCGCAGGCGTCGTGCTGTCCTGGTACATGTATCTCGTCAACCCGGCACTGCCGGCGGCGATCAAGCGTGCTTGCGGTCCGATCTATCGCCTGCTCGACAACAAGTACTACATGGACTGGTTCAACGAGAACGTCATTGCCCGCGCGACACGTGCCCTGGGTACGGGTCTCTGGAAGGGCGGCGACCAGGGCGTCATCGATGGCGCCATCGTCAACGGCTCGTGGAAGTTGGTCGGCCGCGTTGCCGGTGCCGTGCGCTGGCTGCAGTCGGGCTACATCTATCACTACGCATTCGCGATGCTGCTTGGCATCTTCGTGCTGATGTCGTACTTCGTCTGGTTTAAACGGTAAGCGGCTCTCGCTGGAGAAAAACAAAAATGGGTCTGTTGAGCCTTGCCATCTGGATGCCGATCATTGTCGGCGCCGTGCTACTGGCCTTCGGTCGTGACAGTCAGGCGACGCTGGTGCGTTGGATCGCTCTTGTCGGTTCGATTGCGAGCTTCCTCGTCACATTGCCGCTCTACGCACGCTTCGATACCGGCACCGCCGCGATGCAGTTCGTCGAGAAGACGAGCTGGATCGAGCGCTTCAACGTCAACTACCACGTTGGCCTGGACGGGATCTCGTTCTGGCTGGTGCTGCTGACGGCGTTCATCACTGTCATCGTGGTGATCTCGGCGTGGGAGGTGATCACCGAGCGCGTCAACCAGTACATGGGTGCGTTCCTGATCCTGTCCGGATTGATGATCGGCACCTTTGCCGCGCTCGACGGGATCCTGTTCTACACGTTCTTCGAAGCCACGCTCATCCCGATGTACCTGATCATCGGTATCTGGGGCGGTCCAAACAAGATCTACGCCGCGTTCAAGTTCTTCATCTATACGCTGCTCGGCTCGCTGTTGATGCTGGTCGCGCTAATCTACCTGTACAACAAGTCGGGCGGCAGCTTCGACATCCTGACGTGGCACAAGCTTCCTTTGGAGGCGAGCACGCAGACTTTCCTGTTCTTCGCGTTCTTCGCGGCGTTCGCAGTGAAGGTGCCGATGTGGCCGGTCCACACCTGGCTGCCGGACGTGCACGTCGAGGCGCCGACCGGCGGTTCTGCAGTGCTGGCAGCCATCATGCTGAAGCTCGGCGCCTACGGTTTCCTGCGTTTCTCGATGCCGATCGCGCCTGATGCCTCGCATGAGTGGGCCTGGTTCATGATCACGCTGTCGCTGATCGCCGTGATCTATGTCGGTCTAGTTGCCCTGGTGCAACAGGATATGAAGAAGCTGGTTGCGTATTCGTCGGTGGCTCACATGGGCTTCGTGACGCTCGGCTTCTTCATCTTCAACGAGCTCGGCGTTTCGGGCGGCATCGTTCAGATGATTTCCCACGGTTTCGTGTCGGGCGCCATGTTCCTTTGCATTGGCGTGCTGTACGACCGAGTGCATTCGCGCCAGATCGCCGACTACGGCGGTGTGGTCAACACGATGCCCAAGTTCGCCGCGTTCGCGCTGCTGTTTGCGATGGCCAATTGCGGTCTGCCCGGAACGGCCGGCTTCGTCGGCGAGTGGATGGTGATCATCGGTGCGGTCAAGTCGAACTTCTGGCTCGGCCTCGGCGCTGCGACCGCCCTGATCTTCGGCGCTGCCTACACGCTGTGGATGTACAAGCGGGTCTACCTCGGCGCGCCCGGCAACGATCACGTGAAGGAACTGAGCGACATCGGCTCGCGCGAATTCCTGATGTTGGCATTGCTTGCGATCGCGGTGCTCTGGATGGGCATCTATCCCAAGCCCTTCACCGACGTGATGAATACCTCCGTCGCCGAACTGCTGCGCCACGTGGCTGTTTCCAAGCTGCCCTAAATCCAAGCTGAAGAAGAGAACGAGATGATTGACAAACTCAGCTGGATGGCGATCTACCCAGAGGCGGCGCTGCTCATCGCGGCATGCGTCATCGCGCTGGTGGATCTGTCCACCACCAGCCCCCGCCGTACGGCCACCTACCTGCTGACGCTGTTGACGCTGGCCGTGATCGCGGTGCTCACCGGATTCAACGCCGCCAGCGGCAAGACCATCTACGGTTTCGGCGGGATGGTCGTGAGCGACCCGATGGGTAACTGGCTGAAGTGCTTCGCAACCCTGGCGCTGATGGTCACCTTGGTCTACGGCCGGCCCTACGCAGCCGATCGCGGGATGCTGCGCGGTGGCGAGATGTTCACCATGAGCATGCTGGCCCTGCTGGGCATGTTCGTGATGATCTCGGGCAGCAACTTCCTGGTCCTGTACCTCGGCCTGGAGCTGTTGACGCTGTCGAGCTATGCGCTGGTCGCGCTGCGCCGCGACAACGCTGTGGCAAGCGAAGCGGCAATGAAGTATTTCGTCCTCGGCGCGATGGCCAGCGGCTTCCTCCTCTATGGTCTCTCGATGATGTACGGCGCGACGGGCTCGCTCGACATCAACGAGGTGTTCAAGGCGATTGCGAGCCGCCAGGTCAATCACCAGGTGCTCGTGTTCGGTCTGGTCTTCATCGTCGCCGGTCTGGCGTTCAAGGTTGGTGCTGCGCCGTTCCACATGTGGGTACCGGATGTCTACCAAGGCGCACCGACGGCCATCACGTTGATGATCGGCGCGGCCCCAGAGCTGGCTGCCTTTGCGATCATCATCCGTCTGCTGGTGGAAGGTCTGCTCCCGCTCGCCATCGATTGGCAGCAGATGCTCACGCTCCTGGCGATCGCGTCGCTGCTGGTCGGCAATCTGGCAGCCATCGCGCAGACGAACCTCAAGCGGATGCTGGCCTATTCGACCATTGCACAGATGGGCTTCATGCTGCTTGGTCTCGTGGCCGGCGTCGTCAACGGCAATACGTACAACGCGCAGTTTGCCTACAGCGCCGCGATGTTCTACATCGTGACCTACGTGCTCACCACGCTCGCGAGTTTCGGGATCATCCTGCTGCTGGCGCGGGAAGGCTTCGAAAGCGAGGAGATCACCGATCTGGCCGGCCTGAATCAACGCAGTCCGCTGTATGCCGGGGTGATGGCGATTGCCATGTTCTCGCTGGCCGGCGTGCCGCCGCTGGTTGGTTTCTACGCCAAGTTTGCGGTGCTCCAGGCGCTGATTGCATCGGGTCAGGCGATGCATATCGCGTTGGCTGTCTTCGCGGTGGTGATGTCGCTGATCGGCGCGTTCTACTACCTGCGCGTCGTCAAGGTCATGTACTTCGATGCGCCGCTGACGGCGACGACGGTGTCGGCGCCTCAGGACGTCCGTGCTGTGCTTACCCTCAACGGCGCACTGATCCTGATCCTTGGGATCCTGCCCGGTAGCCTGATGACGCTTTGCGCACAGGCGATCGTGGCGACGCTGGCGAGCTGATTCGGCTCCGTGTCTCAAGGCGCCTCGGTCTGGGTGGTGCTGCTGGTTGCATTGCTGGCAGCGAACCTCCCGTTCTTTAACGAACGCGTGCTGGGGTTGATCTCGCTGTCCGGTGCGAGGAAGTCACTGGCGATCCGGTTCGGTGAGCTGGTACTGCTCTACTTTGTTGTTGGCGGTATCGGACTGCTCTTCGAGCGCCGGGTCGGGCAGATTGCACCTCAGGGGTGGGAGTTCTACGCCGTTACGGCAGCCCTTTTCATCGTTCTGGCGTTCCCGGGATTCACGTGGCGCTACCTCTTGAAGCATCGGTGAAGGAAATCGCATGACCTCGAAGACCCCTGACGGCGACGACACGCATCTCCGAGAGGAATGCACGGCCAGCGAGGTGTTGTTCCAGGGGAATTTCCTCCGCGCCAAGCGCGATACCGTCAGGCTGCCGGATGGCCACACTGCGACGCGCGAGTACGTCGTGCATCCGGGCGCAGTCGTGGTCATTCCGCTGCTGGACGATGGGCGCCTCGTGATGGAACGCCAGTACCGCTATCCGATCGGCCACGTGATGACCGAATTCCCCGCCGGAAAGCTCGATGCAGGCGAGAATCCCCTACTGTGCGGCCGGCGTGAACTCATCGAGGAAACCGGCTACACCGCGCGCGAATGGGCCTACGCCGGTGCCATGCACCTTGCCGTGGCGTACTCGACCGAAATCATCCATATCTATTTCGCTCGAGGTCTTTCGCTCGGAGCGCGCCAACTCGATTACGGCGAGTTCCTCGATGTGATCACCGCGACGCCCGAAGAAGTGCTGGCCTGGTGCCGCGACGGGATCGTGACCGACGCGAAGTCGCAGACCTGCGCGCTCTGGCTGCAAAACGTCCTTTCGGGCGCATGGGTCCTCGACTGGCAATTGCCCGCCCCGTTCAACGCGGCAGGATAATGGCCGGATGAAGGTCCTCAACCTCCAATGCGCACATGGCCACGGCTTCGAGGGCTGGTTCGCGTCCCACGACGAGTTCGAGAGTCAACTCGCGAGTGGTCTGGTCGAGTGCCCCCTGTGTGGCGACAGAAAGATCACGAAGCTGCTCGCTGCACCCCGCCTGAATCTGGGCAGTTCCAAGCCGGCTGAGGCCCAGGCGGTCCCCGCCGAAGGCGATTCGCGGGAAGGCCGTTGGCTCCAGGCCGTGCGCAAGGTCATTGCGCAAACCGAAGATGTTGGAGACCGGTTCGCCGACGAGGCCCGGAAGATGCACTACGGCGAGGCGGAAGAGCGCGGCATCCGAGGCCAGACCACCCGTGAGCAAGCCCAAAGCCTGATCGACGAAGGCATCCCGGTTTTTTCGCTGCCCTTGCCGCCGGCGCTCAAGGAAACCTTGCAGTAGCGCGGCGGGGCCGCCGCATGGCCCGAACTGCCGGCCTGTCTTCAGGCCACGAATTGCAGCGCGGCGAGTCGCGCATAGACGCCGCCATTCTGCGCAACCAGGCTCGAGTGTGTCCCTTGCTCGACGATGCCCCCGTGATCAAGCACCACGATGCGATCGGCCTTCTGCACGGTCGCGAGCCGGTGGGCGATGACGATCGTGGTGCGTCCGGACATCGCCGATTCAAGGGCGGCCTGCACCATGCGCTCGCTCTCCGCATCAAGTGCACTGGTGGCCTCGTCGAGCAATAGCAGCGGAGGGTTCTTCAGCATGGCGCGCGCGATCGCGATGCGTTGCCGCTGGCCGCCGGACAGCCGCACGCCACGCTCGCCCAGGAAGGTGTCGTATCCCTCGGGCAGGGCGCGCAGGAAGTCATCGGCGAAGGCGGCCTTTGCCGCCGCGCGGACTTCCTCGGCCGTTGCATCTGGTCGGCCGTAACGGATGTTCTCGAAGGCGCTCGCCGAGAAGATGACCGCATCCTGTGGGACGAGACCGGTCCGTGTGCGTAGCTCGTTCAGCGACAGGGCGCCGAGCGGTGCACCGTCCAGCGAGATCCCTCCTGACTGCGGGTCGTAGTACCGCAACAGCAACTGGAACACGGTGCTCTTGCCGGCGCCGCTGGAGCCGACCAGTGCCACGGTTTCGCCGGGCTTGATCGTGAGGTCGAAATCGCGCAGCGCCGGAACGCCCGGGCGGGAAGGGTAGTGGAAGGTCACCGATTCGAAACGGACCGAGCTCCCCCCGTTGGAAGCAGGCGCCTTGACGGGCGCGGCGGGCGACTCGATCACCGACCTCGCGTGCAGCAACTCCACGAGCCGCTCGGTCGCGCCGGCCGCGCGCAGCAAATCGCCGTAGACCTCGCCGAGCACGGCCGCGGCGCTCGCAAGGATGATCACGTAGACCACGGTTTGTCCGAGATGGCCGGCCGTGATGTCGCCGCGCAGCACCGCTTGCGTGCCCTGATAGAGCCCCCAGAGCAGCGCGGCCGACGTCGCAATGATGATGAATGCGACGAGGATGGAGCGCGCCTTCGTGCGGCGTACTGCGGTGTGGAAGGCGCTGTCCGTCGACGCGTCGAAGCGGGCCGATTCGCGCGCTTCTGCGGTATAGCTTTGCACGACCGGTATGGCGTTGAGCACTTCGGCTGCGATCGCGCTCGAGTCCGCCACACGGTCCTGGCTGGCGCGCGACAGCTTGCGCACGCGCCGGCCGAACCACATGCTCGGCAGCACCACCAGCACAAGGATGCCGAGCACCTGGACCATCACGTAGGGATTGGTCCAGATCAGCATCGCGAGTGCGCCCACCCCCATCACGGCATTGCGCAACCCCATGCTCAGCGACGAGCCGACGACGGTCTGCACCAGTGTCGTGTCGGCGGTCAGGCGGGAGAGCACCTCCCCCGTTTGCGTGGTCTCGAAGAAGACCGGACTCTGGCGCAGCACGTGTGCGTAGACGGCATTGCGCAGGTCCGCCGTGACGCGCTCCCCGAGCCAACTCACCGTGTAGAACCGCGCGGCCGAGAAAAGTCCGAGCGCCACGGCGACGGCGAAGAGGGCGACGAAGTGGTCGCGCAGCGCCATCGTCTGGGCGCCCTTGTCGCTGGAAACCAGCCCGCCGTCGATCAGGCTTCGCAGCGCGATCGGGAAGACCAACGTCGTGACAGCGGCAAGTACCAGAAATATCCCGGCCAGCGTGATCTGGATGCGATACGGCCTAAGAAAGGGCGCTAGCCCGGACAGCGACTTTGGGGAGCCTTTGCCGGGGCGGATAGAAGCGGAGGAAGCCATGGCGCGATTCTAGCTAACGCTTGCCCACTCAAAGGTCGCCTTGACAATAATTGCCGGGGCAACTAATATGCGGGTATGTCTGAGTCCAAGAGCCCCGAGTACACGCTGGCAGAGTCGCCCCCCGGCGAGCCGCGCGCCGTCAAGGCGTTCTACAAGGCCGAAAACTACCGTTCCGAAGAGAGCATCGGCTATCTGATGCGGCGCATCATGACGGCGGTCGGCCAGTCCGTGGAATCGCTGATGTGCGAGCCTGGCAGCCCGACCTATCCCCAATGGGTGCCGCTGCACAAGCTTCATATGGGGCAGGCCACCACCGTGGCCGAACTGGCGCGCGAGTGCGAACTCGACACTGGCGCCATGACCCGTCTGCTGGACCGTCTTGAGGCCAAGGGCCTCTGCCGCCGCGTGCGCTCCGTGTCCGACCGCCGTGTCGTCAACATCGAACTCACGGAAGAAGGCCGTGCCGCCGCCAAACAAGTACCGCATTTGCTCTGCCGTGTGCAGAACGAGCACCTCGCCGGATTTTCCGACGAGGAATGGGAGCAGTTGAAGAGCTATCTGCGCCGCATTCTTGATAACGCTCAGGCCATCTCGGCCCGAAAAGAAAAAAATGACTCATCTTCTTCCTGAAGGCGCGTTGCGCCGAACCACAGCAGTCGCGACCGCCGTGTTCGCCCTGGCGTTGGCCGGATGTGCCGACATGGGCAGCATTTCGTCGCAGGCCAAGCTGCGCGATGCTGACTCCCTTGGCCTTACGGCACCGGCGTCACCGGCTGCCGCCGCGCCTGCCGCACCCGCGCCGACGCTCGACAGCCAATGGTGGCTTGCCTTTGGAGATGCCCAACTCAATGGGTTGATCGCGCAGGCGCTGGAAGGCAATCCGAATCTGCAGGTCGCCCGCGCGCGACTCGCGCGCGCCCAGTCTGCCGTGTCCGTGGCCCAGGCCAATGACAAGCCGCAGATCAACGGTTCGCTCGACCTCACGCGCGAGAAGTTTTCCAACAACTATATCTACCCGGCACCGCTTGGCGGTTCGATCCAGGAGGTCGGCACGTTGCAGATATCTGGCAGCTGGGAGCTCGATTTCTTCGGCAAGAACCGCACTGCGATCGAGGCCGCGATCGGCAGCGCCAACGCCGCCGCTGCCGATGCCGATGCGGCACGCGTGCTTCTCGCGAGCAATGTCGCGCGCGGCTACGTGCAGTGGGCACGTCTGCAGGATCGGCTCGCCGTGTCGAACCGCACGCTCGCGCAGCGCGAAGAGACCTTCAAGCTCGTGCGCGACCGCGTTTCTGCCGGTCTCGACACCCGCCTGCAGTTGAAGCAGAGCGAAGGCGGCCTGCCCGAGGCGCGTCAGCAGATCGAGGCGCTCAAGGAGCAGATCGAGATCGCGCAGCATGCGCTCGATGCCCTCGTTGCCAAGCCGAACGCCACGCAAGGCCTTGTCCCACCGGTGCTCGCCAACCTGAAGCCGATCGCGCTACAGACGACGATCCCGGCCGACCTGCTGGGCCGACGTGCGGATATCGCGGCCGCGCGCTGGCGCGTGGAAGCCTCCACCAGCGACGTGGCGAACGCCAAGACGCTCTTCTATCCCAATGTGAACCTCGTGGGCTTCGCAGGCCTCCAGAGCATCGGTTTCGACAACCTGTTGAAGTCCGCCAGCCAGGAGTGGGGTATTGGACCTGCGGTGCGCCTGCCGATCTTCGAAGGTGGTCGACTGCGCGCCAACCTGCGCGGCAAGTCGGCCGATCTCGATACCGCGATCGAGAGCTACAACGCGACCGTGGTCGATGCGGTGCGCGACGTCGCGGACCAGATCTCCAGCGTGCAGTCGGTCGCGCGCCAGCAAGTGCAGCAGCGCGAGGCGCAAGATGCTGCTGAAGCCGCATATGACATCGCGGTGCAGCGCTACAGCGCCGGCCTCGGCACTTACCTCGACGTGCTCACGGCCGAAGTCACCGTGCTGGCACAACGGCGCGATAGCGTGGACCTCGCTGCGCGCGCCCTCGATTCGCAGGTCGGCCTTGCTCGCGCCCTGGGCGGCGGCTGGCAACCTGAAGACACAAAGACCGCTGCGGCCGGCTCCGCCACCGCACACAACTGAACATCGTTTCGAAATCGAAAGACATCGCCATGGAAAACAACAACGCCGCCAACCCCGCCGCACCGGCCGGAGCCGCAGCAGAAGCACAGGGTTCTAACAACAAGCGTCGCCGCGCGCTGACCGCGCTGGCCGCGGCCGTCGTGGTCGTGGGCGCCGGCTGGGGCGCGTATGAATGGCTGGTCGCCAGCCACTTCGAGTCGACAGACAACGCCTACGTACAGGGCAACGTCATCCAGATCACGCCGCAGATCGCGGGCACGGTGATGGCGATCAACGCCGACGACACCGACTTCGTGAAAGCGGGGCAGCCGCTGGTGCAGCTCGATCCTTCGGACGCCCGCGTGGCGTTCGAACAGGCGGAAGCCGCGCTGGCGCAGGCGGTCCGGCAGGTCCGTACGCTTTACGTCAACAACGCATCGCTGGCGGCGCAAGTCTCGCTGAAGCAGGCTGACATCGTTCGGGCGCAGAGCGACATCGCCCGCGCGCAGGACGACCTGAAGCGCCGTCAGGCGCTCGCAGGCGGTGGAGCGGTGTCGAAGGAAGAGCTCAACCACTCCGAAACCGCGCTTGCCAACGCCAAGAGCGCACTGGCAGCGGCGCAGGCAGGCGCACTCGCGGCGCGCGAGCAACTGTCGAGCAACCAGTCCCTCACCGAAGGCACGAGCGTCGATCAGCACCCGAGCGTGCAGGCCGCCGCCGCCAAGGTGCGTGAAGCCTTCCTCGCGATGCAACGTGTCGGAATGCCCGCACCTGTCGACGGCTATGTCGCGAAGCGCACCGTGCAGCTTGGCCAGCGCGTGACGGCCGGCACCCCGATGATGTCGATCGTGCCGCTCAACCAGCTCTGGGTCGATGCCAACTTCAAGGAAGTGCAACTGCGCAACATCCGCATCGGCCAGCCAGTGAAGCTCACCGCTGACCTGTACGGCAAGAAGGTCGAATACACCGGCCATGTGCAGGGCCTCGGCGTCGGCACTGGCGCAGCATTCGCGCTGCTGCCGGCGCAGAACGCGACCGGCAACTGGATCAAGGTGGTGCAGCGTGTGCCGGTGCGCATCGCGCTCGACCCGGAACAGCTCAAGGCCAATCCGCTGCGCGTGGGCTTGTCAATGGACGCAGAGATCGACGTTCGCGACAAGGACGGCAAGATGCTCGCCGATGCGCCGCGCGGCGAAGCAGCCACGGCGCAGACGCAGGTCTACAGCAAGCTCGAGCTCGGCGCCGATGCGGAAGTGGCGCGCATCATCGCTGCCAACATCGGTCATGACGTGCCGCAGAAGGTGCCCGCCGCGAACGGCGCCAAGCCGGTCACCCCGGCTGCGTCGCCGGCCCAACCCGGTTGATCGATCGAGTTCGCGCAATGTCGAACGCCGCTGCACCGCAGCCGCTTCCGCCGCTCGAAGGTTCAACCCGAGTATGGGGAACCATCGCGCTGTCGGCCGCGACCTTCATGAACGTGCTCGACACCTCCATCGCGAACGTGTCGCTGCCGGCGATTTCCGGCGACCTCGGTGTGAGCTCCACGCAGGGCACCTGGGTCATCACCAGCTTCGCGGTGTCCAACGCCATCGCGGTGCCGCTCACGGGCTGGCTCACGCAACGCTTCGGGCAGGTGCGCCTGTTCATGGCGAGCGTGCTGCTCTTCATCATCAGCTCATGGCTGTGCGGTCTTGCGCCCAACATGACGATGCTGATCGCCTTTCGTGCGCTGCAGGGCTTCGTCGCGGGGCCGATGATTCCGTTGTCGCAGACGCTGCTGCTGTCGAGCTATCCGCGCGCCAAGGCGGGGTTGGCCATGGCGATGTGGTCGATGACCACGCTGGTCGCGCCGGTGATGGGGCCGCTGCTCGGGGGTTGGATCACCGACAACATCTCGTGGCCGTGGATCTTCTACATCAACATCCCCGTGGGTCTTCTGGCGGCCGGTATCACCTGGGGCATCTATCACAAGCGTGAGAGCGCGACGCGCAAGGTGCCGATCGACGGCATCGGCCTCGCGTTGCTGGTCCTGTGGGTTGGATCGCTGCAGCTCATGCTCGACAAGGGCAAGGAGCTCGACTGGTTCCACTCGCCCGAGATCGTGACGCTGGCCGTCGTCGCAAGCGTGGGCTTCGCCTTCTTCCTGGTCTGGGAACTCACCGACAAGCACCCGGTGGTCGACCTGTCGCTCTTCAAGCGCCGCAACTTCTGGTCGGGTGCGCTCGCGACGGCGGTGGCCTATGGGCTTTTCTTCGGCAACGTGGTGATCCTGCCGCTGTGGCTGCAGCAGTTCATGGGGTACACCGCCACGCAGGCGGGGATGATCATGGCGCCGGTGGGTCTGTTGGCGATCTTCTTCTCGCCGATCGTCGGCATGACGGTGGGCAAGGTCGATCCGCGCCGCTACGCGACCTTCTCGTTCCTGGTCTTCGCGCTGGTGCTGTGGATGCGTTCCAACTTCAACACCCAGGCGGACTTCTGGACGATCATGATCCCGACGGTCATCCAGGGCGTTGCGATGGCGTTCTTCTTCATTCCGCTGGTGACGATCACGCTGTCGGGCCTCACGCCGGACCGTATCCCTGCCGCATCGGGTCTCTCGAACTTCCTGCGTATCACGGCTGGCGCCATCGGCACCTCGACCGCGACCACGCTGTGGGAGAACAGGGCGGCACTGCATCACGCGCAGCTCGTCGAAGCGGTGAACCAGGGCAGCTCTGCCGCGACCGGCGCCATGGCCAACCTGGGCGGTGCCGGCTTCACGGCCGAGCAGGTGCTGGGCCAGATCAACCGCCTGGTCGACCAGCAGGCCTTCATGCTCGCATCGAGCGATGTGTTCTACGGCTCTGCCGTGCTGTTCCTGCTGCTGATCCCGCTGGTATGGCTGGCGAGACCCGCCAGGGGCGGCGGGTCTTCGGACGCTGCAGCCGGCGCGCACTGATTCGGCGCATTCGACCAACAAAGGGCCGCTTACGCGGCCTTTTTTTGTGAAACACCGCGGAACCGGCTCCGCCGGGCCGCAGGTGTTGCCGCCGGCAGGGGGTTCGCGAAGCGACACGAAGTGCGCGCAGCCTGGGGGCGAGCTTGGCTAGGCATTTGCCCCAGTAGGCAGCTTCGTTACCTCTGCGAACAATGCGGACGCGCAGCCATGGTGGCGCGCTCAGATGGACCGCATGATCGACTTTCCCCGCCAGCAAGAAGGTGACCGCGCGAGATGACCGACATCATTCTCGAAACGCGCCAGCTCACCAAGGAATTCAAGGGCTTCACCGCAGTCAGCAAGGTTGATCTGTCGGTCGTTCGCGGATCCATCCATGCCTTGATCGGACCCAACGGTGCGGGCAAGACGACCTGCTTCAACCTGCTGACCAAGTTCCTCGAGCCGACCTCGGGCACGATCCTGTTCAACGGCACGGACATCACGAGCGAAAGGCCGGCGCAGATCGCGCGCCGCGGGATCATCCGCTCGTTCCAGATCTCGGCGGTCTTCCCGCACTTGACTCTGCTGGAGAACGTGCGCCTCGGATTGCAGCGGGCGCTCGGCACCTCGTACCACTTCTGGAAGAGCGAGAAATCGCTGACACCGCTCGACGCGCGGGCGCGCGAACTGCTCGCGCAGGTCGGCCTGGAAGACCTTGCGGACGAGCTCACGGTGAACCTGCCTTACGGCCGCAAGCGTGCGCTCGAAATCGCGACCACGCTCGCGATGGAACCCGAACTGATGCTGCTCGACGAGCCTACGCAGGGCATGGGCCATGAAGACGTGCATCGTGTGGCCGAACTCATCAAGCGTGTCTCGGCCGGCCGCACCATCCTGATGGTCGAGCACAACATGAGCGTGGTCTCGACGATCGCCGACACGATCACCGTGCTGCAGCGAGGCGCAGTACTCGCCGAAGGGCCTTACGCCCAGGTCTCCCGCAATCCGCAGGTGATGGAAGCCTACATGGGCACCACCGAAGGCCAACTGCAGGGGGCGCACTGATGGCGGTTCCTGCACTCGAAATCAGCGGCCTGCAGGCCTGGTACGGCGAGTCGCACGTACTGCATGGCGTGGACATGGTGGTGCAGTCGGGCGAGGTCGTCACGCTGCTCGGTCGCAACGGCGCAGGCCGCACCACGACGATGCGCGCGATCCTCGGATTGACCGGCGCACGCAAGGGCAGCATCAAGGTCAACGGCAACGAGACCATTCACCTGCCGACGCATCGCATCGCGCACTTCGGCATCGGCTACTGCCCGGAAGAACGCGGCATCTTCGCGAGCCTCTCGTGCGAAGAAAACCTGATGCTGCCGCCTCCGCTGAAGGGTGGCGACAAGGGCATGTCGGTGGACGAGATCTACGCGATGTTCCCCAATCTCGCCGAGCGCAGGCACAGCCAGGGCACACGCCTGTCCGGCGGCGAACAGCAGATGCTCGCCGTCGGCCGCATCCTGCGCACAGGCGCCAAGCTGCTCCTACTCGACGAAATCTCCGAAGGGCTGGCGCCGGTCATCGTGCAGGCGCTGGCGCGAATGATCCACACCCTGCGCGGCAAGGGTTACACCGTGGTGATGGTGGAGCAGAACTTCCGCTTCGCCGCGCCGCTCGCCGATCGTTTCTACGTGATGGAGCACGGCCGCATGGTCGAGGCTTTCAGCGCGGCCGAACTCGACGCCAAGATGCCGGTGCTCAACGAGCTGCTGGGCGTCTGATTCCCCAACTTTCTTGACTGGATGGAGCAAAGCATGAAGACCTCTCTCTCCGCACTCTCGCTCGCCGTGGCCGCACTGGCCCTCGCATCCGGCGCCCATGCGCAGGAAAAAGTGAAGATCGGTTTCGTGACGGACATGTCGAGCCTCTACGCCGATGTCGAAGGCAAGAACGGCGCACTTGCCATCCAGATGGCGATCGACGACTTCGGCGGCAAGGTGCTCGGCCAGCCGATCGAGCTGCTCACTGCCGACCACCAGAACAAGGCCGACATCGCCGCGTCGAAGGCGCGCGAATGGATCGACACCGACGGTGTGACGATGGTCTTCGGCGGCACCAACTCCGGCACCGCGCTCGCGACCGCGAAGGTCGCTCAGGAGAAGAAGCGCGTGTACTTCAACAACGGCGCGGCGACCTCCGCACTGACGAACGAACAGTGCAGCCCCTACACGGTGCACTACGCCTACGACACGGTCGCGCTTGCCAAAGGCACGGGCGGTGCGGTGGTCGATCGCGGCGGCAAAAGCTGGTTCTTCCTGACCGCCGACTACGCGTTCGGCCATGCGCTCGAAGCCGATACCAGCGCAGTCGTGAAGGCCAAGGGTGGCACGGTGGTCGGTGCGGTGCGCCATCCGCTCAATGCGTCGGACTTCTCATCCTTCCTGCTGCAGGCACAGAACTCCAAGGCGCAGATCCTGGGCCTTGCCAATGCGGGCGGCGACACGATCAACTCGATCAAGGCCGCCAAGGAATTCGGCATCGGCAAGAACATGAAGCTTGCCGGCCTGCTGATCTTCCTGAGCGACATCCACAGCCTGGGCCTGAAGAACACCGAAGGCCTGCTGCACACCACGAGCTGGTACTGGGACCTCAACGACCAGACGCGCGCCTTCGGCAAGAAGTTCTTCGACAAGACCAAGCGCATGCCAACGGACATCCAGGCCGCCGACTACTCGGCCACGATGACCTACCTGAAAGCTGTGCAGGCCGCCAAGACGACCGATGCCGACAAGGTCATGGCCGAACTCAGGAACATGAAGCTCGACGACTTCTACGCCAAGGGCCAGATCCGCGCCGACGGCCGCTACGTCCACGACATGTACCTCGTCGAAGTGAAGACGCCGGCCGAATCGAAGCAGCCCTGGGACTACCTGAAAGTCATCACCAAGATGCCCGGCGACCAGGTCTTCACAGCCAAGGCCGACTCCAAGTGCGCTTTGTGGAAGTGAAGCGCACCCCCACGATTGTTTCGTTCCCCTTCAACCAGTACAGCACATGAATAAGACCCTCGCACTTTCCGCCGTCTCTCTCGCCATCGCGCTCGCGGCAGGCGCCGCTCAGGCCGAAGACAAGGTCAAGATCGGCTTCATCACCGACATGTCGAGCCTCTACGCGGACGTCGAGGGCAAGAACGGCACGACCGCGATCCAGATGGCCATCGACGATTTCGGCGGCAAGGTCAACGGCATGCCCATCGAGCTGCTCTCGGCCGACCACCAGAACAAGGCCGACATCGCTGCGTCGAAGGCGCGTGAATGGATCGACACCGAGAACCTCACGATGCTCTTCGGCGGCACCAACTCCGGCACCGGCCTCGCGATGGCGAAGGTCGCGCAAGAGAAGAAGCGCGTCTTCATGGTCAACGGCGCGGGCACCTCCGCGCTGACCAACGAGCAGTGCAGCCCCTACACCGTCCACTACGCCTACGACACGGTGGCGCTTGCCAAGGGCACCGGCGGCGCGGTCGTCGCCAACGGCGGCAAGAACTGGTTCTTCCTGACCGCCGACTACGCCTTCGGCGCGGCGCTCGAAGCCGACACCGCCAAGGTCGTGAAGGAAAAGGGCGGCACGGTGGTCGGCAGCGTCAAGCATCCGCTCAACGCGTCCGACTTCTCGTCGTTCCTGCTGCAGGCACAGAACTCCAAGGCACAGATCCTCGGCCTCGCCAACGCGGGTGGCGACACGATCAACGCGATCAAGGCCGCCAAGGAATTCGGCATCACCAAGAACATGAAGATGGCCGGTCTGCTGGTGTTCATCACCGACATCCACAGCCTGGGCCTGAAGAACACTGAAGGCCTGTTGCTCACCACCAGCTGGGACTGGAACCTGAACGAGCAAACGCGTGCGTTCGGCAAGCGATTCTTCGATAAGACCAAGCGCATGCCGACCGATATCCAGGCCGCTGACTATTCAGCGACGATGGCCTACCTGAAGGCCGTGCAGGCCGCCAAGACGGTCGACGCAGACAAGGTGATGGCGCAACTCAAGGCAACGCCCATCAACGACTTCTATGCCAAGGGCAACATCCGCGCCGATGGCCGCTTCGTGCATGACATGTACCTCATGCAGGTGAAGTCACCGTCCGAATCGACCCAGCCGTGGGACTACTACAAGGTCGTCGCCAAACTGCCGGGCGAGGAGGTCTTCACCACGAAGGCCGAGTCCAAGTGCGCTCTCTGGAAGTAACGCCTAGTTCATGAGCATTTCTCTTCCTGCCCTGTTGAGCCAGCTCCTGCTGGGGTTGGTCAACGGGTCGTTCTACGCCATCCTGAGCCTAGGGCTCGCGGTCATCTTCGGCCTGCTCAACGTCATCAACTTCGCGCACGGCGCGCTGTTCATGCTGGGCGCGGTGTCGACCTGGATGGCGATGAACTACTTCAACGTCAACTACTGGGTGATGTTGATCGTCGCGCCGGTGCTCGTCGGCCTGTTCGGCGTCGTCATCGAGCGGCTGCTGCTGCGCTGGATCTACAAGCTCGATCATCTCTACGGCCTGCTGCTGACGCTCGGCCTCACGTTGCTGATCGAAGGCGTGTTCCGCTCCGTCTACGGCGTCTCGGGCCTGCCTTACGACACGCCCGATGCGCTGGCGAGCGCGACCGACCTCGGCTTCATGATCCTGCCGAACTACCGCGCCTGGGTGGTGGTGGCCTCGCTCGTGGTGTGCTTCGCGACCTGGTTCGTCATCGAGAAGACCCGCATCGGCGCCTACCTGCGGGCCGGCACCGAGAACCCACGGCTCGTCGAGGCCTTCGGCGTCAACGTGCCGCTGATGATTACGCTCACCTACGGCTTCGGCGTTGCGCTCGCCGCCTTCGCGGGCGTGCTTGCCGCACCGGTGATCCAGGTCTCGCCGCTCATGGGGCAGAACCTCATCATCGTGGTGTTCGCGGTCGTGGTGATCGGCGGCATGGGCTCGATCATGGGCGCGATCCTCACCGGTCTCGGCCTCGGCGTCATCGAGGGCCTGACCAAGGTGTTCTATCCGGAGGCGTCGTCCACCGTCGTGTTCGTGATCATGGTCATCGTGCTGCTCATCCGCCCCGCCGGCCTGTTCGGCAAAGAGAAATAAGAAGACGGCAAGCCGCATGAAAAAGACTTCGACCGTCATCTACCTGATCCTCCTGGCCGCGCTCATCGTGGCGCCATTCGCCGGCGCCTATCCGGTTTTCGTGATGAAGCTGATGTGCTTCGCGCTGTTCGCTTCGGCCTTCAACCTGCTGCTTGGCTACACCGGCCTGCTGTCCTTCGGCCACGCGGCCTTTCTCGGCGGCTCGGCCTACATCGCGGGCCAGGCAATCAAGGTCTGGGGCGTGACGCCCGAGATCGGCCTGATCCTCGGCACGCTCACCGGCGCGCTGCTGGGTTGGGTCTTCGGCGTGCTCGCGATCCGCCGGCAGGGCATCTACTTCGCGATGATTACGCTCGCGCTTGCGCAGATGGTGTTCTTCGTCGCGCTGCAGGCCAAGTTCACCGGTGGCGAAGACGGCCTGCAGGGGGTGCCGCGCGGCAAGCTCTTCGGTGTCATCGACCTGCAGAGCGACCTGACGATGTACTACGTGACGCTGGCGATCGTGGTCGCTGCCTTCCTGCTCATCGTCCGGACCATTCATTCGCCGTTTGGCCAGGTGCTGAAGGGCATCAAGGAAAACGAGCCGCGCGCGCTCTCGCTGGGCTACGACGTGAGCCGCTTCAAGTTGCTCGCGTTCGTGATCTCGGCGGCGCTCTCGGGCCTCGCGGGTTCGCTCAAGACACTGGTGCTCGGTTTCGCCACGCTGTCAGACGTGCACTGGAGCGCATCGGGCCAGGTCATTCTCATGACGCTGGTGGGTGGCCTTGGCACGCTCTCCGGTCCGCTGGTGGGTTCGGCCGTGGTGGTGCTGCTCGAGAACAAGATCGGTGAGTTCGGCCACCTGCTCGCGCGCATCACGACCGTCGACTGGTTCAACACTCTGGGCGAGTCGGTCACGATCGTCACCGGCCTGATCTTCGTGATCTGCGTGCTCGCATTCCGGCGCGGCGTGATGGGCGAGATCATTGCCTTCATCGATCGGCGGCGCGGCGTGTCGAAGGGCTGAGCGACTTGCGGCCGATGAATCGTCCGGCCCGCATTGCGCTCGCCGCGACGACGGTGACGCTCGTTGCGTCGGCGCTTGTTTCATGCGGAGGTGGAGGTGGTGGCGGTGGCGGCGCCCTGGTCGGTGCGGGCCAGGTCGCGCCAGCAGCCACGACCGCCGAACTGCCGGCGCGCGAAGCCCTCATTGCACGCGCTCGCAGCCTTGAAATCGACACGCCCTATGTTCCACCGCCGGGCGATCCGCTGGAGCACAACACCGCGGGCTACGCCAAGACCGTCTGCTCGAACGTCTTCATCACGGGGATGAGCCCCGACGTGGCGGCTGAAGCCACTGGATATTTCACGGGCCCTTATGCGCAGCGAAGCAAGGTTGGAACGCCGGTCGTCGACCGCACGAACAAGGAAGTGCGCATCACGATGGTGAACGGCAAGACGCTCACCGCGCGCTACTACGGCTCGCAGGGCTGCGTCACGCTGGCGGCTGGCGCGACGGATGTGTCGTTCAAGCCCGAATCCGTGACCAGTGCGTTGCCCGACCCGAGCACACAGTCCTGGCCCATGGGCGATGTCCTTCCGGCCGACAGCGGTCTCACGTTCAATTCGGCGATCGTCGGGCAGGCCGTGGCGGCGCCTTTCGAACAGCCCGGCGCCTACACCACGGCCTTCGTCGTGACCCACAAGGGCCGCATCATCGGCGAGCGCTACATGAGCGGCGTCACGCCCACCACGCCACTGGAATCGTGGTCGATGGGAAAGAGCGTTACCGCCACGCTGATGGGCATCCTCATCAGGCAGGGCGTCTACACGCTCGATCAGCAGGCGCCCATTCCGGAATGGCAGACGGCAGGCGACAAGCGCCAGCAGATCCGCATTTCAGATCTTTTGCAGATGTCCAGCGGCCTGCGAATCAAGGCGCCCGACGATCCGGATTTCGACCCCAACGGGACGTACCCGGACCACATCTATTTCTACACGGGCCGCATCGACGCCTTCAACTACGCCGCCACCCGGCCGCAGCAATGGCCGCCCGGCGCGGTCGGTCGCTATCGCAACACGGATCCGGTGCTGGTCAACTATCTGATCCGGCTGGCGGTGGAGAAGCGCGGCGAGGACTACCTGTCGTTTCCGCAGCGGGCGCTGTTCGACAAGATCGGCGTGCGCTCGATGACCATCGAGCCCGACCCGTACGGCAACTTCCTGACGCAGGGCCACGACTTCATGTCAGCGCGCGACTGGGCGCGCTTGGCCAACCTCTATCTGCAGGACGGCGTCTGGAACGGCGAGCGTATCCTGCCCGAGGGCTTCGTGAAGTTCGTCAGTTCCGTCGCACCTGCCTGGGCGGCCGACAAGCGGCCCATCTACGGTGGCTTCTTCTGGCTCAACGGGATGGGGCAATGGCCGGTTCCGGCGTCGGCCTACTACATGCTGGGCGCGGGTGGGCAGTTCGTGATCATCATTCCGTCGCACGACCTCGTGGTGGTGCGCCTGGGCTATGACAAGGGCGAGTCACTCTCGACGGCTGGGGTGCAGAAGGCGCTGTCGCTTCTGATGCAGGCCATAGCACCCTCTCAGTAGCTGCTCGTCTGCAATCAGAACCGGGGAACTCGCCGCTCCATGAATGCGCGCACACCCTCGGGTGCGTCGTTGCTGCGTGCGTTTTCGGCGAGCAAGGCATGTTCCATCCGGAGATGGGCTTGCAGGTCGCGCCCCGGAAGGCCGCTGCACAAGGTCTTGATAGCGGCCAGCGAACCGCTCGCGGCCTGCGCCAGGCGATGCGCAAGGGCTTCCGCTGCCGCCTGCAGGTCGCCGTCGGGATGCAGCGAATCCACCGCGCCACGGGCGAGGCATTCCCTGGCATCGATCGGGTCGCTCAGCATCAACCATTGCTGTGCGCGCACCGCACCTACCCGGCGCGCCAGGAAGAAGGAGGCACCGGCGTCCGGCGAAAGGCCGATGGCCGCGTAGCCGGTGCGCAGCTTCATCGACTCCGCGGCGAGGACGAAGTCGGCGCAGAGCGCGAGCCCGATGCCCGCACCGCCGATCGGTCCGTTCACGGCGGAGATCACCGGCAGTGGTGCGGTCGCGAGCCGGTATAGCGCCGGATGAAGCGGTTCGAGGATCTCGTCGACGAGCACGTCCAGCGCCGGGCCCGCGGCAACGAACTCTTCGATGTCTCCGCCAGCGCAAAACACCCGGCCTTCCGCAGCCAGCAGCACGACGCGCGGCTGGCTGTCCAACACCTCGTCGATGGCGCGAACCAGCCCGCGACTCGCGCCGCTCGAAATGCTGTTGGTGCGATCGGCCCGCTTCAGCACGATGCGGCCGATGCGATCGGACACACACCACGCCACGCCGTCGGCCTGCTGCATTGCCTCATTCATGGTGTTCAGTCCTTTCGTTACTTCAAAGGCAGGAAGCGTGGTGCGGCGGCCACCTCGATGCGCCCGTCTTCGTGCTCGCGGTAGATGCCACGCGCGACGTTGTGCGGATGCCGTGCCGCTTCCGCGAGGCTGAGCACAGGCGCGAAGCACACATCGGTGCCTTCGAGCAGGGCGCACCAGTGCGCGCGCGGCTGGCTGGCGAACAGCGTTGTCATGCGCGCCTTCAGCGCCGGCCAATCCTCGGTGCGGTACTGGGTCTGCGGATCGACGTCGTCGACCCCCAGCTTCTGCAGCAGCAGTGCGTAGAACTGCGGCTCCAGCGCACCGAGCGTGATGAAGCCACCATCCGCGCAGGCATAGACGTCATAGAAGGGCGAATCGTGGAACGGGCTGGGTCGCGGTGCGTCGAGTTGCCCGGCGCTGCGGATCCATTGCACGAGCGTTCCGAGCATGGCCAGCACATCGACGATGGCGCCATCGACCACGCGTCCTTGACCGCTGCTGCGTGCATCCAGCAATGCGCATGCAATGCCGAAGGCGAGGCCCAGTGCGCCGGCTGCGTCGCCCATGACGGTCGGCGGCACGATCGGCGTCTGGCCGGCGCGTCCCGCCAGCGAAAGCAGACCCGTGAGCGCAACGTAGTTCAGGTCGTGTCCCGCCGCCTGCGACAGCGGCCCGTCCTGGCCCCACCCGGTCATGCGGCCATACACGAGACGCGGATTGCGTGCGGCGCAGTCCGCCGGGCCCAGCCCGAGCTTTTCCATCACGCCGGGCCGGTTGCCTTCGATCAGTGCGTCGGCTTCGGCCACCAGCGCCATGGCCTTCGCGAGGTCGGCCGGCTGCTTGAGGTCGAGCGGCAGCACGGTCTTGCCGAGGCGCAAGGGGTTGTCGTGCGTACCGCCGAGCCGTTCGCTCACGGCGCCTTTCTGCGGACGCGCGATCACCGTCACCTCCGCGCCCATGTCGGCAAGCATGCGGCCCGCCAGCGGGCCCGGGCCGATGCCTTCGAACTCGACGATGCGGATGCCGGTCAGCGGGGCTTTCATGCGGCCAGCTTTCGCGCGATGAGCTCCTTCATGATCTCGTTCGCGCCACCGTAGATGCGCTGCACCCGCGAATCCGCATAGAGGCGGGCGATCGGGTATTCGGCCATGTAGCCGTAGCCGCCGAAGAGCTGCAGGCATTCGTCCACCACCTTGCATTGCTGCTCGGTGCACCACCACTTGGCCATGTAGGCGGAGGTGTCGTCGAGGTTGCCGTCCAGCAGGCGCTGTACGCAGTCGTTGACGAAGCTGCGCACCACGTGCGCGAGGGTCGCGCACTCCGCCAGCTTGAAGCGCGTGTTCTGGAAGTCGTAGAGGGATTGGCCGAAGGCCTTTCGCTCCTGCGTGTACTCAAGGGTGAGCTCGACTGCACGCTCGATCACTGCCGCAGCCGGCACCGCGAGCAGCATCCGCTCGTAGGGCAACTGGCTCATGAGCTGCGCGAAGCCGCGGCCTTCGATTTCACCCAACAGATGGTCCGCCGGCACGCGCACGTTCTCGAAGAACAGCTCGGCCGTGTCGGATGCATGCTGGCCGAGCTTCTCCAGCCGACGGCCGACGCGGAAGCCGGGGAGGTTCTCCGTCTCCAGCACCACCAGCGAGACGCCGCGGCTACCGGCTTCTCCGGTGCGCACGGCCACCACCAGCAGGTTGGCGGTGAAGCCGTTGGTGATGAAGGTCTTGGCGCCATCGATGACGTAGCTGTCGCCGTCGCGCCGCGCGCGGGTGCGCATCGCCTGCAGGTCGGAGCCGCAGCCGGGTTCGGTCATCGCGATGCCGGCCAGCATCTCGCCGCTGGCGAGCTTGGGCAGCCAGCGCTGCTTCTGCGCCTCGGTGCCGTATTCGAGGATGTAGTGGGCCGCGATGGTGTGCACCGCGGTGTTGGCGGGCATCTCGGCCTTGGCGAGTTCATCCTGCACCACGCACTGATAGGCCAGGTTCACGCCCGAGCCGCCGTAGGCCTCGTCGAGCTCGGGCAGCATGAAGCCCATGCTGCCGAACGGCAGCCACACCTCGCGCGGCACGTAACCCTGGCGGCGCCAGCCGTCGAGGCTGGGCACCATCTCGCCGGCGATATAGCGGCGCACCTGTTCACGGAAGGCCTCGATGTCGTCGTCCATCCATTGGTGTCGATAGAGCGGTGGAAGCATTGCGCGCGCCTCCTCAGATGCCGGTGAGGCCGCCGGAGCACATCAGTGTCTGGCCGCTCACATAGTCCGACTCGGGCAGGCACAGGAGGAACACCGCGCCGGCCGCTTCCTCGGGCGTGCCGCCACGGCCCAGCGGGATGCCGCGCTCCATCGCCGCGAGCAGGTCGGGGTTCACGCCGACCTTGATCTCGCGGCCGTCGATGTTCGCGGTGCCGCCTTCGGCCGCGTTGCCGGTCAGGCGGGTCTTGATGAAGCCGTAGGCCACTGCGTTGACCGTGACGTTCAGGCGGCCCCATTCCTTGGCCAGCGTCTGCGTCATGCCCAGGATGCCGGCCTTGGCCGTCGAGTAGTTCACTTGCCCCGCGTTGCCGAAGAGGCCCGCCACCGACGAGATGTTGACCACCTTGCGCACCACGCGCCTGCCGGCCGCCTGATCGGCCTTGGCCAGGTCGCGCATCACCGGATAGGCGGCGCGCAGGATGCGGAAGGGCGCCGTCAGGTGGCAGTCGATCATGGCGTACCACTGCTCGTCGGTCATCTTCTGGATCACGTTGTCCCAGGTGTAGCCGGCGTTGTTGACGATGATGTCCAGGCCCTTGTATTCGCTGACAGCGGTGCCGATGAAGCGCTCGGCGAAGTCCGGCGCCGTGACGCTGCCGGGGCAGGCGACCGCCTGTCCGCCAGCGGCGCGGATTTCGGCGACGACTTCTTCGGCAGGGCCGGCATCGAGATCATTGATGACGAGGCGTGCGCCTTCAGAGGCGAACTTGAGTGCGATGGCGCGGCCGATGCCGCGGCCCGAGCCGGTAACGAGGGCCACCTTGCCGTCGAGTCTGGGGTTCATGAAAAGGGTCTCCTTGCGATGTGTCTGTGATGGGTGAGGAAATCAGGGCAGCGCGACGATGGCTTCGCCGGCGATCTTGGTCTGCCCATACTGGTTGGTGCTGTGCACTTCGACGCGCACGCGGCGTTCGCCTTCGGCCTCGAACTTCTCGACCACGCGGCCTTCGCAGCGCATGGCGTGGCCCAGATGCGTGATCCCCTGGAACCGCGCATCGAAGCGCCGCAGGCGCGACTGCGGCGCCCAGCCGGTCAGCAGCCGGCCCAACCAGGCCATGCCCAGCATGCCCTGCGCGAACACGTCCGGCATACCTGCGCGACGTGCGAAGTCGATGTCGATATGGATGGGGTTGTGGTCGCCCGAGGCGCCGCCGAACAGCGCCAGCGTGGTGCGATCGACGGGCGGCAGTTGCAGGGCCGGCAACGCATCGCCGATCTGGACGGAATCGAAAGTGGGTGCGGTCATGGTGTCAGTTCCTGCAGACGATCACGGTCCGCATCTCGGCGACGAGTTCGCCGTTCTGGTTGGTGGCGCGCGAGGCCTTCACGACGAATTCGAGTGCGCCGTTCTTCTTGTCGTAGATGTCCTCGATGCGCGAACGCACAGTGACGGTGTCGCCCACGCAGGCGCTGCGGTGGTAGGTAAAGCCCTGTTCGCCATGCAGCAGCTTCGACAGCGGGATGCCCAGGTCGGCCAGCAGCTTGTCCGTCGCCCCGGAATCCAGCTCTGCCGCGAAGAGGAACGTGGGCGGCGCCGGAAGATCCGGATACCCGGCGTCGCGCGCAGCGGCCTCGTCGGTATAGAGCGGATCGGTCTCGCCGATCGCCTTGGCGAAGAAGCGCAAGCGGCTGCGCTCGATGGGGAGTTCGCTGGCGCGCAGCTCGTGCCCGATCCATTTCTTGTCGATCATCGTGGGGCCCTCTTAGACGCGCTCGTAGAGCGTCACCACGCAGGCGCCACCCAATCCCAGGTTGTGCTGCAACGCCAGCCGCGCACCCTGCACCTGCCGCGCTTCAGCCGTGCCGCGAAGCTGCTGGACCAGCTCGGTGCATTGCGCGAGGCCGGTGGCGCCCAGCGGATGGCCCTTGGAAAGCAGGCCGCCCGAAGGATTCGTGACTACGGCGCCGCCGTAGGTGTTGTCGCCATCCACCACGAACTTCTCCGCGCCGCCTTCGGGGCACAGGCCGAGCGATTCGTAGCTGATGAGTTCGTTGTGCGCGAAGCAGTCGTGCAGCTCGACCACATCGATGTCCTGCGGGCCCACGCCGGCTTGCTCGTAGACGCGCCGCGCAGCTTCCTTCGCCATGCTGAAGCCGACCACCTCGCGCATGTCGCGCGCTTCGAAAGTGGCCGCCGTGTCCGTGGTCATGGCCTGCGCCTTCACGCGAACGCCGCGATCGAGGTTGTGTGCCTTCGCGAAGGCTTCCGAGCAGATGATCGCGGCCGCCGCGCCGCAGGTGGGTGGGCAGGCCATCAGGCGCGTCATCACGCCGGGCCACATCACCGGCGCGGCCATCACTTCTTCCTCGCTCACCACGTTGCGGAAGAGCGCGACCGGGTTGTTGGCCGCATGGCGACTGGCCTTGGCGCGGATCTTCGCGAAGGTCGAGAGCTTCGTGCCGTACTGGTCCATGTGGGCCTTGCCGGCGCCGCCGAAGTAGCGCAGCGCGAGCGGAATATCGCCGTTGCCGACCAGTTCTTCGGTCGCACTGTCGAAACGGTCGAAGGGGCTGGGTCGGTCCGCGAACACGGCGCCGAGCGCGCCCGGGTTCATGTGCTCGAAGCCCAGTGCGAGTGCGCATTCCACCGCGCCGCTCTGCACGGCCTGGCGCGCGAGAAAGAGCGCCGTCGATCCGGTCGAGCAGTTGTTGTTGACGTTGACGATCGGAATTCCGCTCATGCCCACCTCGTAGAGGGCACGCTGGCCTGCCGTGGAGTCGCCATAGACATAGCCGACGTAGGCCTGCTGCACCTGGTCGTAGCCAACGCCCGCATCGGCCAGCGCGGCGCGCGTGGCTACTGCGGCCATCTCGTGGTAGGGCGCGTGCTTGCCCGGCTTGGCGAAGGGAATCATGCCCACGCCGACGATGTACACATTGCTCATGGTGTGTCCTTTGTGTGTTGAAAAAAATCAGCTCACCTGCCGCGCCTGGCCTTCCCAGAAGGGCTTGCGCAATTCGGTCTTGAGTACCTTGCCGGCGCCGGAGAGCGGAAGCGCCTCGCGAAACTCCACGCTGCGCGGGCACTTGTAGCCCGCGATGAGCGTCTTGCAGTGCGCGATCAGTTCGTCCGGCGTCACCTTCGCGCCCGGCCGCGGCACCAGCACGGCATGCACCGCTTCACCCCACTCGGCACTGGGTATGCCGATGACCGCGCTGGCGGCGACCGCCGGGTGCTGGGCGAGTGCGTTCTCGACTTCGGCCGAGAAGATGTTCTCGCCGCCGCTGATGATCATGTCCTTCAGGCGGTCGACGATGAAGATGAAACCGTCCTCGTCCATGTAACCGCCGTCGCCGGTGTGCATCCATCCGTTGCGAACGGCGGCCGCTGTCTGCTCAGGCTTGTTCCAGTAGCCCTGCATCACGTTCGGGCCGCGCGCCACGACTTCGCCCACCGTGCCGCGCGGCACTTCTTGGTCCTCGGGGTCGACGATGCGCACCTCGCAGCAGAAGCCCGCGCGACCGGCCGAACGCAGCTTGCCCGCTGCCCGGCCTTCTTGCGTGTGATACCAGGCCGGGTTGATGGTGGCCAGCGGAGACAGCTCGGTCATGCCGTACGCCTGCACGAACTCCACCCCCGGCAGCGCCGTCATGGCGCGATCGAGCACGGCCTGGGAGATCGGCGAGGCGCCGTAGGCAATGGTCTTCAGCGAACTCAGGTCGCGCGGTTGCTTCATTGCAGGGTGGTCCACCAGCATCTGGATCATGGTGGGCACCAGCAGCAGATGCGTGACGCGATCGCGTTCCACGGTGTCGAGCACCGCTTCCGGCGCGTAGGCAGGTATCACCGAATGCGTGTTCCCTTCGATCCAGTGCGGCAGCGCCAGTCCCATATCGGCGAGATGGAACATCGGCGCCGCGTGCAGATACGTTCCCCCGGTGCTCGCCAGACCTTCCGAATGCAGTGCGAGGCCCGAGCTGCACATGTTGTTGTGGCTCAGCATCACGCCCTTGGGGAAGCCGGTGGTGCCGCCGGTATAGAAGATGCCGGCCAGGTCCTCGCCGCGGCGCGCCGCGTCGGGCACAGGCTGCGCATCGGCGATCAGCGCCTCGTAGCCGTGCATGCCGGCCGGCACGTCGCCTTCGCCGCAGTACACCACTTCGCGCAGCGTCGCCGCATCCTTGCGGATGGATTCGACCAGCGGGCGGAAGGTGTCGTCGACCAGCAGGATGATCGAGCCCGAATCATTGAGCGCGTAAAGGATCTCCGCCGCCGACCAGCGGGTGTTGCACGGGTTGAGCACGCCACCACCCCACGGCACTGCCATCTGGTACTCGAGGTAGCGATCGGAATTCAGCGCCAGCATCGCGACGCGATCCCCTTCGCTCATGCCCAGGCTGCGCAGCGCGCCGGCCAGCCGCGCGACGCGGTCGACGTACTCGCGGAAGCTCCGGCTCCGCTTGCCGAAGCGCACCGCGATGCGCTCGGGTTTCTGCTGAACGGCGCGATGCAGCGCTTGGGTAAGGTACATGTCTGTCTCCGTTGTGCCAGCGGTCTTGCGCAGGACTGTTGTTGATGGGCCTGATGCTAGGAACGCGGACCCCGACCCACAATGGCAGAACGCATCGTTCGCATGGCAAATCACATCAATCCAAAGTGCGTCACCGACTGACGAAGAAGACACCGATCACCATTCCGGTCCCGATGGTGCGCGGCATGCTCGCCGGCATCGAGGCGCGCGGTGAATCGAGCGATGCGTACCTGGCCGACGCGGCCATTCCTGCGGAGCTGCTGTCGCATCCCGGCGCACGCGTGACGGCAGAGCAATACGTCGCGCTGTTTCGCCTCCTGATCGAACGGCGCGCCGACGAGAGCCTGGGGTTTCTTGCACGTCCGCTCAAGCCGGGCAGCTTTGCACTCATGGCGCATTCGGCCATGGGCGCGCGCAACCTCGACGAAGCCATCCGCCGCGTCGCGAAGACCTTCTGGCTGATGCGCGACGACGTGTCGCTCGGATTGCTGCGCGAAGGCGACCTCGCTGCACTGGCACTGACGTTCAGCGACACCGTGGTCGCGCGGCAGCACTTTCTTCACGAGTTGTTGCTGCGGGTGTTCTGGCGGCTTGTCGCGTGGCTCGCGGGAGGGCGCCTGCCGGCCACGCGCTTCGACTTCGAATTCGTCAGCCCACCGCACGTGAGCAGCTACAGCCAGGCCTTTCCGGCCCAGTTGCAGTTCGGCCAGCCCCACACCGCGATCTGGTTCGACCCGTCATGGCTGCAAGTGCCCGTGCGCCGCGACGAAGCCGCGCTACGCACCTTCCTGGCCGATGCGCAGGCCAACATCATCATGCCGCGCCGCAACGAAGACGAGACCAGCGCGCGCGTGCGCAATTACCTGCGGCGCACTCAGCCAAGCTGGCCGGACCTCGCCGGAACGGCCTCCGCGATGCACATGTCCACCGCGACCTTGCAGCGCCGGCTGGCCATGGAGGGAACATCCTTCCAGGCCCTGAAGGACGAGCTGCGGCGCGACGTGGCCATCGTGCGCCTCAACACCAGCACTACGCCGCTGGCGGAACTTGCGCTGGAACTGGGTTTTACCGACAGCGCGGGCTTCCAGCGCGCATTCAAGAGCTGGACCGGCAGCTCGCCGGGCGCCTACCGGCAGGGCAAGTCCGAGCGGGCAGCACCGGGCTAGCGCAGCCCAGCCGAAGCCAGTGGATTCGGCGACGGCTCTCCCACCTTGGTGAGGGTGTTCTTGTCGGTGTGGTGGAATGGCTCGGCCTGCCCGCGGATTTGCAGCACCGTGTCCTGCCGGTAAGTCCACGTGCCGTCGGCGTTGAATTCCACCTCGACGCGCCAGTCGGTCGTGGTGAAGGCGTGTTCGAGGAAAGGGTTGGACACGATGCCGTTGGTGAGGCTGCCGCGTACCGCAGTGAGCTCGAAGCGATCGGCATCTGCCGTCGCATGGCCGGTCGCCATCGCGATCTGCCCGCGCGGAATCGCGAGCGTGTGCAGCACCGTGCCGGTCGCGGGCTCCCAGAGCCAGTAGCCGACCTGGTCGTGATACATCTTGGTCAACCCCGGCTTGTGGATGAAGGTGTGATAGCGCAGCCCGTAGTAGACCTGCGGGCCGTTGGTCTGGGGGTCGATGGGCTGCAACTCGTAGTGCTCGACGTAGACCTGCGCCTTCGGCCCTTGCGCCTTGGGCTTGACGTCGACGCCTTTCTCTCCGCGCCACAGCCCCGCCATGCGGCGCAGGGGCCCCAGATTGGCGAGCGTGTTGCCGTCGAGGTCGGAGGGTTCGGTGTAGATGTCTTCGGGAAAGTCGGACATGGCGATGCGTGGGGGATGTAGGAGCCACGCATGGTAGTCACCAAATCATGAGCACCGCGCCACTGCTTTGAAAAAGAACTGGTGCACCCGCTGCCGCGACCATTGCGATCACCGGGGCCCGGGTGGCCAGCAGAACCCAATCACCGGCGCCGGGCCTTCTGCTGCGGCCTCAACCAGCCGCCTGTCCAGAAATCCACGACCTGCTTTTCGAATTCCGCTTGCATCGCGGCGGTTTGACGTTGAAATTCGGCCATGGCCAGGCCGCGCGCAGCGCCCATCATCTGATTGCATGCGCTGAGCCACATGCTCATGAACGGATTGCTCGTCAGCCATGGATTGGTCATCGTTGACTCCTCGATCGGGTTGAGGCAAGCACTCTCGATCCGTGGCTAGCGGCGTCCCGTAGGACAAGCGCTGCAACCCGTGTCGCCAGACCCGCGCGGTCGATTGGATGACTTTCAGGTGCTTTCGGTCGAGCCCGACCTTCGAACTCACTGAAGGGCTTGTCCGGGGACACGCCCGGAATCAGAGCGCGACAATAGCGACTTCGCCACCTTGGGGTTCGCCATGATCCGATCCGACGACGCCGGCAAGCTCGTGCTGCGCCTTGGCCTTGGCTTCATCATCCTCTTGCATGGGATCAGCAAACTGAGTTCGGGCGTGAGCTTCATTTCGGGCTTGCTTGAATCGCACGGCATGCCGCCGGCGCTCGCCTATCTTGTCTACGTGGGCGAGATCGTGGCGCCGCTGCTCCTGATCCTTGGCATCTATTCGCGGCCCGCTGCCTGGATCATCATCATCAACATGCTCGTGGCAATCGGCCTGGCGCGCTCCAAGGATCTGTTCGTCATCAGCAAGACCGGAGGCTGGGCAGTGGAGCTGGAGGGCCTCATGCTCATCGCGGCGTTGGCCGTGGCCTTGATCGGCGCCGGCCGCTTCAGCCTGGGCGGACGCGACAACAACTTCAATTGAGTGGAAGAACAGCAATCAACCACCAGCCACCTCTTGGCCCTTGGCGCCTGGCGTCATCTCATCACTGTTGTGGAGGGGTCCACCCTGATGCGAGCGTCTGGCCGCCGGCGCGCAATTGCTGCCGTGTCCGTCTGGCCGAGTGGCCGAGAGCCCAAGAGGAGGTCGCCATGATGCCCATTCGTGTCTTTCGAGCCGATGACCTGGACAACCAGAGCGGCAACGACTCCGTCTCGAGCTACAACATCCAGCTGCTGGCACAGGGCGACTCGTGGTTCTCTATCGGTGCGCTGCCTCCTTGGAACACCTCGAACCTGTTTGCCGGCATGGGCACCTCTGTGACCAGGGCCTGCGTGGTCAACTGTGCACATCCGGGTCGGCTGCTTGAACTCATGACGAACACCACGTGGGAGCCGCGGTTTCGTGCCCTGCTGGCTGGCTGGCAGTCGCAGCCTTGGATGGGAGTCCTGCTCTCAGGCGGAGGCAATGACCTGATTCAGGCCGTCCAGCAAGGGCCAGGGTTCGCCCAGCCAGACCGCCTGTTGCTCAAGAAGAACGAATGGACCAACGCACTCGGAGGCGACAAGTACATCTCCAACGAAGGGTGGGCCAAGTTCGCGAACCATCTGACCGAGGTTGTGGCCCGGTTCCTGTCCTTCCGGGACACCTCACCCGCCAATCGGGGCATCCCGGTGGTCATGCACACCTATGACCTGGCCACGCCCCGAGATGTCTCGCCCCCGGGTCCGTGGCTGTACAAGGCGGTGACCGAGTTCCTCATCCCGGAGGAGGACTGGAAGGCAGTCGCAATCTCCTTGCTCGCAAGGCTGCAGAACCTGCTCAATCACATCGCGGCGACCACGCCCGACAAGTCCCTCCACGTCATCAACAGCCAAGGCACGCTCATCCCAGCGGAAACGACTGACCACGGTGCGACTCTCGATTGGGAGAATGAGATTCACCCAACGCGGGCAGGCTTTGAGAAGCTGGGTGCGCTTTGGCTACCTACTCTGGACGCACTCTTCGACACATCCAACGCGGGACATAGGTGACCGGCTGCACTCGCGCCAGAAGCGGACTTCGCAATGCCGGCCCAGTCCGACTTACTCGGTGAACTAACGTATGTCCCATCGCAGTTGTCAGTGTGATGGCGCTCGAAAAATAGATGGCCCTTGTATCGTCCGAACCGAACGCGACCGCATCGAGCGTGACGTCATCACCCTCACATCCTCAACGCCCGCACATACCCCGTCAGCTCAAGATACCCGCGCCCCACAGTCCGCCCCTGCGCATCCCGCAGATCGCTCAACCCTTCCCAATACACCGCACCGGTCGATCCGCTGCTATCGAGCTCCTGGTCGTCCAGCAGCGGATGCACGCTGAACGTGCCGACTGGAGTCTGGATGCGCAGACGCACCGGATAGTCCCCCTTCGTGCGTGGGCTCACCCATCGCCCTTCAGGCGTGAACTGCAGTTCTTCGGGGCTGAACACGCGCATCCGCCCATCCGGACCGCGCATCGATCCGCCGGCCCACAGCGTGGAGCCATCGCGATGCCGGATGCGGAAAGCCATCAGCGCGCTGCCATCGAAGAGGTTCATGCCGATCCAGTCCCAGCCGGACGCGTCGGGATGCAGGTAGGCATCGCTCCATTCGTGATCGAGCCATGCGGTGCCTTTCACATCGAAAGCGCGGCCTTGCACCGTGAGCCGGCCTTCGGTCGCAAGCTGGGGTTCGCTGTAGTAGTAGCTCGCTTGTTCGACTGAAGGTCCCTTGCGTGAAAGCCCTGCATTGCCTTGCAGCATCACCGGCTGCGTGGGCGCAAAGCGCAGGTCCAGGGCGAAGCCCTCGGCAGGCAATTGCGCGGCGTAGCCCTTGCCTTCGCGCTTGAGTGTCCAGTTGCGCAGGCGCACGTCGGCGTCTCCTTCCGAGGCCGACGCCACGCCGAAGCCCGCACGGGCGATGCGCTGGTCGTGCCAGAGCTTGCGGCCTTCGAGATCGGTGATGGCCGCGTGCGCAAAGATCAGTTGCCGCGCCGCGAACTCAGATCGCATGTCCTGCGTTTCGGCAATGCGAGAGCGGAAGAAGGTGAGCTGGAATCCGAACTCTCGCGCACCGGAGCGCGCATGGCCGGTGATGTACCACCACTCGGTGTTGAGATCAGGGTGGCTGCCGTAGTCGCGCGGAAAGCGCATCTCGCGCGGCGGCAGCGCCCATGCGGTCGCGGGCGCAGCCAGGACGCCAAGGGCGCCGAGCATCAGCATCCGTCGCGAAAGTCCCGGTAGTCCGCTTGCGTGCATGCGAAGCGCTCAGGCCGCGATCGCTGCGTCGATGCGGCGCTGCGCCTCGCTCACCTCGCCGAAGTTCTGGCGCACCCAGTCGGCATCGTGATAGCTCGGCAGGTAGCGTTCACCGGAATCGCACAACAGCGAAAGGATCGAGCCCTGGCGACCCGCATCGCGCATCTCCTGCGCGAGCGCGAGCATGCCGACGAAGTTGGTGCCGGTCGACGGCCCGACCTTGCGGCCGAGGAGCGCCGAGAGCGCGCGCATCGCGGCGACGGAATCGACGTTCGGCACCACGATCATCCGGTCCACCAGCTCGCGGATGAAGCTCGGCTCCACACGTGGGCGGCCGATGCCTTCGATTCGCGAGCCCGGCGCGGTGAGCGCTGCGTCGCCACTGGCGTAGTAGTCCGCAAAGACAGAGCCTTCCGGATCGGGGACGCATACCTGCGTCTGGTGGCGGCGAAAGCGCGCGTAGCGGCCGATGGTCGCGCTGGTGCCGCCTGTGCCTGCGCCCACCACGATCCATGCCGGCACCGGATGCCGCTCGCGGGCCATCTGCTGGAAGATGCTTTCGCCGATGTTGTTGTTGCCGCGCCAGTCGGTGGCGCGCTCGGCGTAGGTGAACTGGTCCATGTAGTGGCCGCCGGTGCGCTCGGCCAGCGCGCGTGCCTCGTCGTAGACCTGGTCCGCGCGTTCGACGAAATGGCAGCTTCCGCCGTGGAACTCGATCTGGGTCACCTTCTCGGGCGACGTGCTGCGCGGCATGACCGCGATGAAGGGCAGGCCAAGCAGGCGCGCGAAGTAGGCTTCGCTCACCGCGGTCGAGCCGCTGGATGCCTCGACGATCGTCATGCCTTCCCTGATCCATCCGTTGCACAGCGCATAGAGAAAGAGCGAGCGCGCGAGCCTGTGCTTGAGGCTTCCCGTGGGATGCGTCGATTCGTCCTTCAGGTACAGATCGATGCCCGCAGCCGCAAAAGCCGGCAGCCGCAGCGGGATGAGGTGCGTGTCGGCGCTGCGCTGGTAGTCGGCTTCGATGCGCAGGATGGCGTTGTCGAGCCAGCGGGTTCCTTGGGATGTCGATGCGTTCATGGCGGCGATTGTCGCGAGTCGCTCACCAGTCTTCCTTGACAGCCATCACGGCGTCATGGCCGGCCGCCGCGCGCCCCGCGAGCCACGCGGTGAGCGTGCCGGCCGCAAGCACCGCCGCGCACAGCGCGAAGAGGCGCACCCACGGCACCAGCAGATCCATCGTCCAGTGGAAGCTCTGCGGATTGACCACGTGCACCAGCACCACCGATACCGCGAGTCCGAGCACCAGCCCCGCGATCGCGCCGATGGCGGTCCATGCCGCGCCTTCGCCCGCGACGATCGCGAGCACCTGCCTTCGCGTGAAGCCGAGGTGCGCCAGGAGCCCGAATTCCTTGCGTCGCGCGAGAACCTGCGCGCTGAAGCTGGCCGCGATGCCGAACAGGCCGATGCCGATCGCGACCGCCTGCAGCCAGTAGGTGACGGCGAAGCTGCGGTCGAAGATGCGCAGCGAGGTGGCGCGGATCTGCCCGACCGAGGCGATCTCGATCGGTTCGGCCGGGCCAAGCCGCTCTGCGGCGACATCGCGCACTGCCTGCGTCACCTTCGATGCATCGGCGCCGGGCGCGAGCCAGAGCGCGATGTCGCTGACGCTGCGGTCGCCGGTCAGGCGCTCGAAGTCGCGGGCGTCGATCGTGATCGCGCCGAACTGCCGCACATAGTCGCGCCAGATGCCCGCGACGAAGAAGACCGGCGGCTGCGCGGGCGATACGGATGCGAACGCGCGCGAGAGCGGCTCGAAGACCGCGCCGGGGCGCGCGCCGTAGAGCTCGACCATCGCCTCGCTCACGTAGACGCCGATCTGGCCTGCAGGCACGGCCAGCGCCGCGCCGAGCAGTGGCAGCGAGCGATCGGCACCGTCGTCGAGGCTGCGCGAGATCAGCGTCACCGCGGGCCGCGAAGGATCGAGCAGCAAGGCGCGCGTCCGCAGCGTGCCCGTCCGAGCAACCCCGGGAATCTGTGCAAAGGCCTGGACGGTCGCGGGCGAGAACGAGGCCTGCTCGCTCGTGGAACTGCCACCGCTCGCACTGCGCAGATAGAGATCGGCCGGCAGCACCACGTCGAGCCACCGCGTGACGGAATCACGGAAGCTCGCGACCATCACCGTGAGCGCAACCGCGAGGCTCAGGCTCGCGACCACGCCGCTGACAGCGACCGCTGCGGTGCCGCGCATGCGCCGCGCCCGCTCGATCGCGAGCAGCGGGAGCACGCGTTCGGAAAAGAGGGGTGCGATGCGGTCGTAGAGCAGGGCGATCAGCCACGGCAGGGCTGTGATGCCGCCCACCAGCAGGAAGCCGACCGAGAGATACGCGGCGATCGGGATGCCGAAGACCGCGGGCGCCGCGGCCAGTGCCACGCCGGCGGCGATCAGAAGCAGCGCGATCCGATGAGCACCGCGTTGCGCATGCGTGGTGCCGAGGCCCTTCAGCGTCTGTGCCTCCGGCAGTGCCTGCGCGGCGCGCGCCGGCCACCAGCCGCCGACCAGCGCAGCAAGAACGCCGAGAGCGCCGTAGAGCAGGGCAGCGCCCCAGCTCCAGCGCAGCGTCGGTGCAACGCCTTCGAAATAGCCCCCGCCGAGATCGCCGCCAAGCACCTTCAGCGCAAAGGTGGCCAGCGCCGTCCCGAGTGCAATGCCGGCCGCGCTGCCGATGAGGCCCAGCACCAGCGATTCGGCGAGCACCAGTCCGAGCCGACCGCGCGGCGTGAGGCCGAGAACGCCGAGTAGCGCGAACTGCTGCGCACGCTTCGCGACGCTGAGGGCCAGCACGGAGAAGACGAGGAAGGCCCCGGTGAATAGCGCCACCAGTGCGAGCACGGTGAGGTTGACGCGATAGGCCCGCGAGAGATTGCTCACGCGCTCCGCGGCGTCGCCGGGCTCCGCAATCTGGATGCCCTGCGACCAGCCCGGCGATTCGCGCAAGGCGCGCGTGAAGGCGGCGCGGTCGGTGCCCGGCGCCAGTCGCAGGTCGATCCGGGTGAGCTGGCCACCGCGATGGAACAGGTCCTGCGCCGCGCCGATGTCCATGACCGCGAGCGCCGCGCCGCCGGCGGCGACCTGGCCGGCAACCTTCATCGCTTGCCACTCGCCCCCGACGCGCAATTGCACGGTGGCAGCCGTCTCGCCGAGCGCGTTGCGCGCTGCCGCGTTGAGGAACACATTGCCCGGCCGCAGCAGCGAAAGGCGCTCGCTGCCTTCGGCCGGTCTGGGCATTAGCGCGGGTGCGATCGACGGCAGCACCAGCGGGTCGATGCCCACCGCGCGGATCGGGATCTGCCGGCCACCCGCCAGCGCCACCGTCGGCACTTCGAGCACAGGGCTTGCGAGCGAAACCATCGGATGCGTTGCCACTTTTGCGAAGACGGCTTCATCGAAGCTCCCCTGCACCGCACGCAATTCCAGGTCGGGCTGGCCGTTGACCGAGCGGACCGCGCTCGAGAACTCGTCGAGCGCCGAGGCGTTGATGAGCTGGACCGAGAAGGCCAGCGCTACCCCGAGCATCACCGCGACGATCGCCGCGGCGTTGCGCCACGGGTGGTGCCGCAGTTCCTGCAAAGAGAAGGTGGAGAGCAGCGCCCACATGCAAGGCATTCTGCCGCGCCACGGGATGGTTGTTTCGGTGCGACAAAAATCACGCTGTTCGTATCAGCGTAGGGGGTCTACTGCTTTCGCCGTATTGCACGATGCGGTATTGCGGGACTATCTTTCGACAACTGCCAAAGTCTTTCAGCTCAACAACTTACGGTGGATATCTCATGTTGACCTGGGTGCTCATCCTTGTTGCTGCCTTCGCGCTGCGGGAGCTCTATGTCGAGCACTGGCTGGGCAGGTCGACCTGTATCAGGAAGCAACGCCAGGGGTGGATGGCTGTCGAAGTCCGCCGCCGTGTGGCCATGGAGCGGCTCCCGAGCAGCGTTTCCGATTACCCGGTGCCGCGCGAGGAGCGAATCCTGGTCAATCGCCTCGCGGGCGTGGTGCTCTGGCATCGCGAAGTGAGCGTGGGGCTGCCGCTGAGTGCCTGCGACCATCTCCAGGACGTGACTGCCCAGGAGTTCGATCGCGCGTTCCCCTCCTGGCTTCGGGTGAAGAGCGCGAGCTGATCGCCGCTCACAACCGGCTGGCCGCAGCCATCAGATAAGCCCGGATCGCCGGGCTCGTGCTCAAGCCCGCCGCTCGCGCATAGGCCTCTCGGGCCTCCAGCATCTTTCCCGTCTCTCCCAGCAGATACGCACGTGCCGCCCAGTAGGGCTGGTAGTTGGCGATCTGCGTCGGTGTGAACGCGTCGAGTGCGCGCAGTCCCTCGGCCGGGCCGGCGGCGTTGGCCAGCGCGCAGGCGCGGCTCACCTGTGCGCCCAAGCCTGGGCGCAAGGCGAGTAGCCCGTCGTACAACGCCACGAGCGCATCGCGCGGCACTTCGGCGCCAAGGCGTCGAGCGCAGTGCGCAGACTGGATCGCGGCTTCCATCTGATAGGCGCCCGGCCTGCTCAAGCCCGCAGCAGTGTGCAGGGCCTGCTCGGCCTGCGCGCGAAGGCCGTGGTCCCACCGCGCGATGTCTTGTTCGTCGAGCGGCACGTAGTCGCCCGCATCGCTGCGGCGCGCGGCAGCCCGGCTCTCGCAGAACAGCATCAATGCGAGAAGCCCCCAGGGTTCGGGTTCGCCCGGCATCAGTTCGCAGAGGATCCGCCCCAGCTCGATGGCTTCGGCCGTGAGCCCGCGCTGCTTGGCGTCCGCGCCGTCGACGTCGTCCCACCCCGTGCCGTAGGCGGCATAGATGCCGTCGAGCACGTCCTGCAGGCGCTGCGGCAGGTCTTGCGCGCGCGGGAACTCGAAGGGAATGCCGGCAGCCCGGATGCGCGCCTTGGCACGCACCAGCCGCTGCCCGAGCGTCGCCGGCGCGGTGAGGAAAGCGCCCGCCATGCGTGTCGCGTCGAGGCCGAGCACCGTCTGCAGCATCAGCGGCGCGCGGGCGGCTTCGTCGATCGCCGGGTGGGCGCAGACGAAGAGCAGGCGCAGGCGGTCGTCAGGCACCGCCTCCGCGCCGCCCCGCTCCGCCGCGACTTCATCGGCGAGCAGGAGCAGGGTCTGCGCTGCCTCGTCCTGCACACGGGTGTGCCGCCAGGCGTCCAGCGTGCGATTGCGCGCGACGCTAAGCAGCCAGGCCTCGGGCCGGTCCGGCACGCCCTCGACTGGCCAGCGTTCGAGCGCACGCGCGAAGGCATCGGCGAGCGCGTCTTCCGACGCCGCGATGTCGCGCGTGCGCGCCGAAAGGATCGCGACCAGCCGGCCGTACGACTGGCGTGCGGCCGTCTCGGCGGCCCGTTCGGCGGCCGTTCGCGCTTCGTGCCGCGCAGCGTGGGTCACATCGGGGCCGTGAACACCGGGCGCACTTCGACGCCGCCGGTGCTCGCGCAGGGCGCCCGGGCAGCCCATTCGAGCGCGGTGTCGAGGTCGGCGACGTCGATCACGAAGTAGCCGCCGAGCTGTTCCTTGGTGTCGGCGAAGGGACCGTCCTGCACCTGGCGCTTGTCACCGCGAACGCGCAGCGTGGTGCCCGTCATCGGCGGGTGGAGGCCGTGGCCGTTGAGTGCGACGCCAGAGCTGCGGATCGCGCCCACGTAGTCCATCCAGCTGGCGCGATAGGCCTTGCTGGTGATCTCGTCGCGCTCCAGGAATTCAGATTCCGGCTGATAGAACATGAGCATGTATTGCATGGAAACCTCGCAGAAAAATGTGCCGAGCAGGATCGCTCACTGCAATGACGGCGCGCAAGAGGGCATTTCGACAGCAGGTGCCGAAAAAGTGCGAGGAATTTACGGCAGGAGGCGTTTCAGCGTTCGCGGGCCGGCGGGGTCGAGTAGTCGTACCGTGGCCCGGGGCCGATCGCGATCGGCGGGCCCGAGTCGCCGCTCGGCATGACTGCCGAAGCCGGCGCGCGCACTTCCGGGCGTGCCTCGTAGCGCGGTCCCGGCCCGACGGCGATGGGCGGGCCGGGGTCTTGGGTGGCGGTGCGCGGGGAGGCGGGCTGCGTCCAGCTGTATTGCGGGCCTGGCCCCGCCGCGATCGGCGGGCCGAGATCCGGCTGCGAGCTGGGTCGGCGGATGACGACCGGGTAGTCAAGCGGATCCTCGACGTCCCGCGTATCGCGACGTGCGCGCGGCGCGATGGCGGCAGTGCGGGTCGATGTGGGGCGCGAAGCGGCGGGCTGAGTCCGTTCCGCTGCTGTTGTTTGTTGCTGCGCGGCGGGTGCCGGCGTGGCGGCCTTGCCCGCCGAAGCGGCCTGCCGCTTTGCCAATGCGAGCGCCTGCGTCACGGCGTCTTGTGTCGGCGGTTCGGGCGCGGCATTGCTCTTCGGCCCGGCGGCGGCCGTCCTGGCCGGCTCGCGGGCCGGGGGCGAGGCAGTTGCGGCGGGCGCCGCAGATGCGGGCACGGGCGTCGGAACGGGCAGCGCGCGGACGGGCTCCCGCGTTTCCGCGGTCTGCGGCGCCACTGTCTCCGCGCGTTGGTTCCACGGCGCGGGCCGACCATGCAGCACGTAGATGCACCACGCGACGAAGGCAATCACCATCGTCAACCCCACGAGCCCGAGATGCAGCCAGAACGACGTGGGCGACGCCTCCGGCCGCGACGCGGCGATCGGCCGTTCACGCTCCAAGGACTGCATCGCCGGTATCTGCGCCGCAACGCCGCCTGCCGGCGCGAGGCCGGGGAGCCGTCCCGCGCAGCCGATGCAGAACTTCGCGTTCGCGCGGTTGGGTGTTCCGCAGTTTCCGCAGACAAGAGGATTGGACATCCGGTGAAAATTGCACGCTTGAACTCTGCTGTCTGTCAGTCGTGTCCGACAGCCCTGTCACTACCGAGGCCGATATGCACCCACTTCCCACCTACGACGACGTCATTGCCGCTGCCGGGCGAATCCATGGCCATGCCCACCGCACGCCGGTGTTGCGTTCGCGCACCGCCGATGCACGCTGGGGCGCGCAGTTCTTCTTCAAGTGCGAGAACTTCCAGCGCATGGGCGCTTTCAAGTTCCGCGGCGCTTTCAATGCGTTGTCGAAATTCGACGCCGCGCAGCGCAAGGCCGGCGTGATCGCGTTTTCGTCCGGCAACCATGCGCAGGCGGTGGCGCTCGCCGCGAGCATCCTCGGCATGCCGGCGCTGATCGTGATGCCGAACGACGCGCCCGCGGCCAAGCTCGCCGCCACGCGCGGCTACGGCGCGGAAGTAGTGCAGTACGACCGCTTCACCGAAGACCGCGAGGCGCTCACGCGCAAGCTCGCCCAGGAGCGTGGCATGACGCTGATCCCGCCCTACGACCACCCCGACGTGATCACCGGGCAGGGCACTGTGGTGAAGGAACTGATCGAGGACACGGGCCCGCTCGATGCGCTCTACATCTGCCTCGGCGGCGGCGGGCTGACCAGCGGCTCGGCGCTCTCGGCGCGCGCGCTGTCTCCGCAGTGCCGTATCTACGGCGTCGAGCCCGAGGCAGGGAACGACGGGCAGCGCTCGTTGCGCGAAGGGCACATCGTCCACATCGACACCCCGAAGACCATCGCCGATGGCGCGCAGACGCAGCACCTGGGCGAATACACGTTCGGCATCATCAAGCGGGAAGTGAACGACATCGTGACGGTCAGCGACGCGCAGCTCGTCGAGGCGATGCGCTTCTTCGCCGAGCGGATGAAGATGGTTGTCGAGCCCACGGGTTGCCTCGCGTTTGCGGGTGCCTGTGCCGCGGGCGACGCAATCAAGGGTGCCCGCGTGGGTGTGGTGATCAGTGGCGGGAACGTCGATCTGGCGCGCTTTGCGGCGCTGCTTGCCGGACAGGTCGCCTAGCGAACGCCGTCCGCGCTCAGGTGCAGCACCCGGTCGGCGCGCGCCGCCGCGGCTTCGGAGTGCGTGACCAGCACCAGCGCTGCCCCATGCTCGCGCGTTTGTGCGAGCAGCACCTCCAGCACGCGCGCGGCGGTGGTCGGGTCGAGATTGCCGGTCGGCTCGTCCGCCAGCAGCAGTGAAGGCTGGTGCACCAGCGCACGCGCGATCGCGACGCGCTGCAGCTGGCCGCCGCTGAGCTGCTGCGGCAGGCGGTCGCCGAGCCCGGCGAGCCCTACCGCGTCGAGCATCCGTGACACACGTTCGTCGGCTGCCGGGCCGCGGTCGCCGAGCAGCATCAGCGGAAGCGCCACGTTCTGCGACACGTCGAGGTGAGGCAGCACATGGAAAGCCTGGAACACGAAGCCCACGTGCCTGCGCCGCCAGATGGCACGTGCCTCGGCATCGAGCGCGCCGATGTCGGTGCCGTCGTGCATCACGCTGCCGGCATCCCAATAGTCGAGGCCGGCCATGCAGTTGAGCAGCGTCGATTTGCCGACGCCGGATTCGCCCACGATCGCCACGAATTCGCCGGTCGCGACTTCGAGCGAGACATGCTCGAACACAGGCACGTCGCCGTAATGCTTGCCCAGATCAACGATGCGCAGGGTCATGCGATTCGTGCCACCTGCTGCACCACCTGCTCGATCGCATCGGGCGCTTCGGCTGCGATGACGTGGCGTTGCGGCATGCTGCGCAGCCACGTGATCTGCCGCTTGGCGAGTTGGCGGGTGGCTGCGATGCCGCGCTCGCGAAGATCGGCCATGGGCCAGTCGCCATCGAGCGCTTCCCATGCCTGCCGGTAGCCGACGCAGCGCATCGAGGGCAGGTCGCCATGCAGATCGCCGCGAGCACGAAGCGTTTGCACCTCGTCGATGAAGCCGGAAGCCAGCATCACATCGAAGCGTATCGCGATGCGTTCGTGCAGCCATGCGCGCTCGGTGGGTTCGAGCGAAATCAGTGCCGTCGGAGGCCATCCTGTTGCGAGCGCGCCCGTGTTGCCCGCAGCATGGAAGCTCGACAGTGGCTTGCCGCTCGTGTGCCAGACCTCCAGCGCGCGCTGGATGCGCTGGCTGTCGTTGGGTGCAAGACGTGTCGCTGTAACCGGATCGACTTCGGCCAACCGCGCGTGCATCGCGGGCCAGCCCAGCGAAGCGGCATCGGCTTCGAGCTGCTTTCGCACCTCGGGGTCCGCGGCCGGCATGGCGTCGATGCCTTCGGCGAGCGCCTTGAAGTACAGCATCGTGCCGCCGACGAGCAGTGGCAGCTTTCCGCGTGCAGTGATCTCGACGATGAGCCGCCGTGCATCTTGAACAAAGGCCGCTGCGCTGTAGGAGTCGCGCGGGTCGATGATGTCGATCAGGTGATGCGGCACCTCCGCGCGTTCTTCGCGCGTGGGCTTGGCGGTGCCGATGTCCATGCCGCGGTAGACCAGCGCCGAATCGACACTGACGATCTCCACCGGACGCGCGCGCGCGACGGCGAGTGCCGCTGCCGTCTTGCCCGATGCGGTCGGTCCGGCCAGCGCAACGTATCGCGGCACGGCGTTGCCATCAGTGGCCATGCCCGTCCCCATGCTTGCGGACGGCCGTCCACGCGACGATCGCGATGCACACGCTCCAGAACCACATCCCGAGGGTGAGCGGCATCACCGTGCCGTCCATGCGCGCGCCGAGCCAGCCGCCGATGCCGAAGGCGGCCAGCATCATGATGAAGCCGTTGAGTGCCGACGCCGCACCCGCCGCCCGGGGGAAGGGGCCGACGGCGCCGGTCTGTCCACAGGGCTGATGCACGCCGTGCCCGAGCATCATCAGCGTGAGCGGTGCCACGATCGCCGCGACCGACTGCACGCCTGCCAGCGAGAGCGCGCCCATCGCGGTGCCGCCCACCAGCGTGAGAACGCCGGCCCGTGCCACGCTGCCGCGAACGCCGTAGCGCACGAGCCAGCGTCGGCAGACGAAGGTGCCAGCGATGTAGGCGACCGAGTTCCAGAGCATCACGAGTCCGTATTGCGTCTTCGTGAGCCCCAGCACCTGGATGAAGACGAAGGAGGACGAAGCCAGGAAGGTGAAGAGCAATCCGTACGCCGAGGTCGTGAGCGCGCTGAAGGCAAGGAAGGTCGGGTTGCGCAGCACGGTCGCCCAGGTGCGGACCAGCGTGCCGAGGCGCAGGGCGTTCGGGTTGCGCGCCGGGAGTGTCTCGCTGAACCGGAATGCGATCAGCGCCAGCGTGGCCGCGCCGAACAGGGTCGGCACCAGCAGCGCGAAGCGCCAGCCGAAGAGGTCGGAGACCAGCCCGCCCGTTGGTGCGCAGAGGCAGGCGATGACGCCCAGGCCGGTGAGTGCGCGCGACATGACGCGGGCACCCTCGGCCGGCTGGTAGAGGTCACGCACGATCGCGCGTGCCGCCATCACGGCCGAGCCCATGGCAGCGCCCTGCAGGGTGCGCCAGACGATCAGCACTTCGATGGAAGGTGCGACGGCGCTGCCGATGCTCGCGAGCACGTAGGCGCCCAGCCCCCATAGCAGCACCGGCCGCCGCCCGAATCGGTCCGACAGCGGCCCGAAGACGAGCTGCGAACTGCCGAACGCGAGCAGCAGAGCACTCAGCGTGAGTTGCGCATGCGCCATCTGCGCGCCGAGGCTTGCCGTCAGCGCGGGAAGTGCGGGCAGGTAGAGATCGGTCGTGATCGGCTGGATGCCCAACAGCAGCGCGAGCATGACCACGACCAGCGCGGCCGGCATGGCGGCCGCGCGAGGGGATGTCTTGGAGGGGGAAGTGAAGGCCTGTGCGGCAGGGGGCGGCATGCGCCCAAGGGTAACAAAGCCCGGCTCAGAGCGAAGGCGTGGATGCGCTGTGCGCGACGGTCGGCGCGGGTTGGGTGGCGGCCATGTCGGACGGCGGCTCCAGCGGCGGCTCGTGCATGCGGAACAGTTGCGTGAGCGCGGAGCGGTATTGCGCCTGGCCGATCGAATTGAGGTTGTGGTGCGATCCACCTTCGACCAGCACGAACATCTTCGGCACGGTGGCCGCGTCGTAGAGCTTGCGGCCGAGGGTCGGGTTGATGAGGCTGTCGGCGGTGCCATGCACCACGAGCAGCGGTGCGCCGATGTCCTTGACCTTGCTGATGGCCTCGAAGCGCTGCGTGATGAAGGGGCCGAAGGGCAGCCATCCCCACTTGAAGCTGCTGACCACGTCGGCGATCGATGTGAAGGTGCTTTCGACGATCGTGCCGCTCTCGTCGTTCACGCGAGATGCGAGATCGATGCCGATCGCGCCGCCGAGCGAGTGGCCGAAGATGTAGCGCGGCTGCTTGGGATGGTGCGCGGCGAGCCACTTCCATGCCTCGAGCGCGTCTTCGCGTGCCGAGTCTTCGGAAGGCAGGCCCTTGGAGCTCTTGCCGAAACCGCGGTAGTCGATCGCGAGCACCGAAAAGCCCAGTTCGTTCATCCGCCGCATCCGGGGCGAGGAACCCGCCACGTTGTAGCGCGCGCCGTGCAGGTAGAGCATGACGGGCTGGTCCGGCGAATCCGGCGCGCGGCCGAGCCACAGTCCGTGCAGCTTCACCGGTTCGCCGGTGAGGGTGGACTTGAACTCGATCCAGACGTCATCCATGCCCACGCTACTGGCTTCCGAATTGCCCCAGCTTCGGTCGCTGGGCTGGAAGATCCATTCGCGTTGACGTTCGTCGAGCGTCGAGCAGCCTGCTGCCAGCAGGGCGACCAGGGCGGTAGCGGATGCGTACAGGGACCAGCGTTTCATGAACGTCGAAGGATGGGGGCTTAGCCGGAAAGTTCAACGAAAGACTTCATGCAACGGCTGTGCCCGCCATCCCGATGACCCCGGAAAACCCTAGGTCCGGCGCGGCTGTACGCGCATCCAGGGCCCGAAAACCGCCGGATGTAAGCGAGGTAAGGAAAAGAAGAGTGGTGAGTGTTCGCTCAGCGACCGCGCATGAAGAGCGAATCGAGCTCGCGGACCGACAACTGGCGCCATGTGGGCCGCCCGTGGTTGCACTGGTCGGACCGTTCCGTGGCTTCCATCTGGCGCAACAGCCCATTCATCTCGTCAATGGTCAGCTTGCGATTGGCGCGCACCGCGCCGTGGCAGGCCATGGTGGAGAGCAGCTCGTTCTGGGCGCGCTGCACCACGGTGCTGGCGTCGTGGTTGGCCAGTTCGGCGAGCACGCTGCGCGCGAGTTCGACCGGGTCGCCATCCGCCAGCGTGCTGGGCACGGCACGCACCGCGAGGGTGCGTGGTGAGAACGGCGAGATTTCCAGCCCGAGTGAAGGCAGCACCGCGGCGCACGCTTCGGCGGTCGCGACTTCCTGCGGCGTGGCCGCGAAGGTAGCCGGAATCAACAGTGGCTGGCTCGCGATGGATGCGCCATCGAGCTGTGTCTTGAGACGCTCGTAGACGATGCGTTCGTGGGCCGCATGCATGTCGACGATCACGAGGCCCTGGCTGTTCTCCGCGAGGATGTAGATGCCTTGCAACTGCGCCAGCGCGCGGCCCAGCGGCCAGCTTCCTTCGGGAGCCGTACTGATGTTTTCAGGTACTCGCTCAGTCGGCGCGAATGCTGGCGTTGCTGGCGCGGGCGTTGCGCGGGCATCCGATGTCGGCAGCGCAACCGGCGTGGCCGACTCGTTGCGATAGGCGGGCCACATCGCCGCCACATCGCCGAGGCCGCGCTCGGAAGCGAAAGGGATCGAGGGCTGCGTCCACGAAGCAGCTTCGGGCAGTGCGCGCGGTTTGAAGAAGGGCTCGGGGGGTGCGGCAACTGCATCGCCGGCACGCGGCGCTGCGAGTGCGTCCTCGATCGCATGACGCACCGCCTGGTGCACTTCGCGGCCGTCACGGAAGCGCACTTCGATCTTGGTCGGATGCACGTTGACATCGACACGCGCCGGATCGATCTCGAGGTACAGCGCATACACCGGCTGCCGCTGGCCGTGCAGCACGTCTTCGTAGGCGCTGCGCACCGCGTGGGCGAGCACCTTGTCGCGAACGAAGCGGCCATTGACGTAGAAGAACTGCTGGTCGGCGCGCGACCGTGCCGCATCGGGAATACCGGCGCGACCGGTGACGTGCACTGGGCCCGCTTCGCGCGAGACCGCCACGCTGTGCTTCACGAAGTCGTCGCCCAGCGTGTCCGCAAGCCGCTGCTCCAACGTGGCCGCGGCGCGCCACTGTTCGACGAGGCGGCCTTCGTGCCAGATCGAGAAGCCGACATCGGGCCGCGCGAGTGCATGACGGCGAACGGCCTCGATGCAATGTGCGAGTTCGGTCGCGTCGGTCTTGAGGAACTTGCGGCGCGCAGGCGTGGCGAAAAAGAGCTCGCGCACTTCCACCGTGGTGCCATTCGCGCGTGCCACCGGACGTAGTTCGCCCGTGCGGCCGTCGAGTGCAAAGGCGCTATCGGCGCCGGCAAAGCGCGACTGGATGCTGAGCTCGGCGATCGCGTTGATTGCCGCGAGCGCCTCGCCGCGAAAGCCCATCGTGCCGACCGTCTCGAGATCGTGGAGGCTCGTGATTTTGCTGGTGGCGTGGCGGCGCAGTGCGAGCGGAAGTTCGTCACGCGGAAGCCCTGTGCCGTCATCCTCGACGGAGATCAGGCGAACGCCGCCGGCCGAGAGTCGCACCGCGATCTGCCTTGCTCCCGCGTCGAGCGCGTTGTCCAGCAGTTCGCGGATCACCGAAGCAGGGCGCTCCACCACTTCGCCCGCCGCGATCTGGCTGATCAGTTCATCGGGAAGCTCGCGGATCGGGCGCCGCTCGGAAGCGGCTGCGGAAGGTTGGATGGCGCTCACGGCGGCATTCTAGTTTTCAACGCAGATCAGGAATCCCGCGGGACCGGCTTTGCCGGGCCGCTGGGATTGCCCCCTGAAAAAGGGGGTGCCCGAGCCACACGAAGTGGGCGAGGCTGGGGGTAAGCGACAATCTTTCCATGGAAATCATCAGCTTTCTCGTCGATTTCATTCTTCATATCGACAAGCACCTCGAAGCCTTCGTTGCGACCTACGGCATGTGGGTCTATGGCCTCCTGTTCCTGATCGTGTTCGTCGAAACGGGGCTTGTCGTGATGCCCTTCCTGCCGGGCGATTCGCTCCTCTTCATCGTCGGCGCGTTGAGCGGTGCGGGGCTCATGAGCTACGGCATCGCGGTGCCGATCCTGCTCGTGGCCGCGATCCTGGGCGACCAATGCAACTACAGCATTGGCCGCTACTTCGGTCCGAAGGTGTTCCAGTGGGAAAGCTCCCGCTTCTTCAACCGCAAGGCCTTCGACCAGGCGCATGCCTTCTACGAGCGCTACGGCGGCATCACGATCATCCTCGCGCGCTTCATGCCCTTCATCCGCACCTTCGCCCCCTTCGTGGCCGGTGTCGCCGACATGACCCGCGGCAAGTTCAGCATGTTCAACGTCGTGGGCGGATTGATCTGGGTGCTCGGCATCACCACCGCCGGCTACTTCTTCGGCAACCTGCCCCTCGTCCGCGAGCACCTCGAAAAGATCATCTGGGGCCTCATCCTCATCCCCGGCCTCATCGCCATCTTCGGCGCATGGAAAGGCTCAAGAAGCGCCTCCGCAGCACGATAAACAACGATCGCACCAAAACAAAAAGCGCGCCCAGGCGCGCTTTTTGTTGTTCCAAAAACCCCGTGGAACCGGCTAGGCCGGGCCACTGGGGCTGCCCCCGGCGAGGGGGTGGAGAGCGACACGCAGTGCGCGAGCCCGGGGGAGAGCTAGTACCGGGGTCCGTTATTGGGGTAGTAGCTGTTGCTCGGGTAGTACTGCCGGTCGTAGTTGCGTTGGTCAGCGCTACGGCCAACCTGGTTGCCGATCAGGCCACCGACTGCCGCGCCACCCACCGTCGCCGCAGTGTTGCCGCCGATCGCATTGCCAAGGACGGCGCCACCCACTGCGCCGCCGGCCGTTCCCAGTTGCTCGTTCGGTCCTGCGGCACAGCCTGCCAGCGTCATGATGGCGGTGGCAGTCGCGGCCATGATCCAGAGTCTCGTCTTCATGATGTCCACCTTTCAGTGATTGGTGAACTTCATTCTCTGAAGTGGGCTGCGCCGGGGTGTAGGAATTGGCCCCGGTGTCTTGAGCGAATGCGCTATCGCAACATGCACGACAAATTGCGCGCAAGACATCAGTGCAGACGCACTGCGTCGTGCTGTCTCGGTGCGAGGTGAATGCCCGCAATCATGCAACGCACCGAACCGCCTGCCATTTCCACCGTCGGCACTGCGAGCGGCACGAGTCGCGCCGAGCGCTCGATCACCGCTTTCTGCTCCGCAGTGAGGCTGTCATGCGCGCGCTGCGAGAGCGCGAGGATGCGGCCATCGCGCCCGGACAGTTCGATCGCGTTGCCCGCGAAGTCGGCGATCTGTGCTGTGCTCAATGCGATGACTTCGCGTCCCGATTCCTCGAGCCGCGCACGCACTTCAGCAGCGCGACGGCTGTCGGGAATGAGGTCCAGGCCCACCATCGCGAACTCGGTCGCGACGCACATCAGCACATTGGTGTGATAGACCGCACGGCCGCTTTGATCGCAGGTGTCGAACGCGATCGGCTCGAAATTGAAGTGCGTGCTGAAGCGTTCCAACGCAACCGGGTCGGCGCGGTTCGAGCGTGCGACGTAAGCGACGCGCGCCACATGGTCAAACACCATCGCGCCCGTGCCTTCGAGAAAAAGGCCGTCATGCTCGAGGCCCGAATAGTCGATGACTTCCTGCACACGGTAGTCCGCCTTCAGCGCCTCGATGATCTCGGGGCGACGCTCGCGGCGACGGTTCTCGCAGTACATCGGAAAGAGCGCGACATGTCCGCCCGGATGCGTGGAGAACCAGTTGTTCGGAAACACCGAGTCCGGCGTGTCGCGCTCGCCGCGGTCCTCGAAGAGATGCACGCGAACGCCTTCGGCTTCGAGGCGCTCGGCCGCTGCGGTCACTTCGCGGTAGGCCGATTGCGCGATCGCCTGCGCGGCTTCCTTCCCGGCGCGCGTCTGGAATGCGTTGTCCGCCGCGGTCTCCGGATTGGGCGTGAAGCCGTGCGGGCGAATCATCACGATCGCGGAAGGCGCCTGGATGGAATGAAGCCTGGGCATGCGTGCGTTTCCTTTCTCTTGCTGGATGGGCGTTCAGGCCACCCGGCGCATCACTGCGCGCGAAGCACCGGGGCGGGTGTAGCGGAACAGATCCTTCGGGTCGTCGGCCGAGGGCACGAGTTCGACGTCGACGCCCATGTCGCGCGACATGGCCTGGTCGAACACATAGCGCAGCGTGGAGTAGTCCTCCAGCGCGAAGCCCACCGAGTCGGAGACGGTGACCTGCGAGGCGTGCTGGCGTCCGGCTTCGATGCCGGCGAGCACGCGCCAGAGGTCAATCACGGGGAAGTTCTTCGGCAACTGCTGGATGTCGCCTTCGATGCGCGTTTGCGGTTCGTACTCGACGAACACGCGCGCCTGGCGCAGCACATCGACGTGCAACTCGGTCTTGCCGGGGCAATCGCCTCCAACTGCATTGATGTGCATGCCCGGCTCGATCATGTCCGGCGTGAGGATGGTCGCGTAGGTCTTGTCGGCGGTGACGGTGGTCACGATGTCGGCGCCGCGCACGGCTTCTGCGGTCGATGCGCAGCGGATCAGCTTCAACTCCGGATAGACCGAGAGGTTGCGAAGCAGTTTGTCCGTGGCGCGCGGGTCGACGTCGTGGACGGCGATCTCGTCGATCCCCAGGTGCGCATAAAAGGCCAGCGCCTGGAACTCGCTTTGCGCGCCATTGCCGATCAATGCCATGCGTCGCGCGTCCGGCCGTGCGAGTGCGCGTGCGGCCATCAGCGAGGTCGCGCAGGTGCGAAGCGCAGTCGCGACGGTGAGTTCGGACAGCAGCACCGGGTAGCCCGTGTCGACTTCCGCGAGCACGCCGAAGGCCATCACGGTGTAGAGACCTTTCGCGGTGTTGCTCGGGTGGCCGTTGACGTACTTGAAGGCGTAGGTTTTGGCGCTGGACACCGGCATCAGTTCGATCACACCGATGTCGGAGTGGCTTGCCATGCGGGCCGACTTGTCGAAGTCTGCCCAGCGGATGAAGTCCTCGCGGATCACGTCGGAGAGCTGGCCGATGAACGGGATCACGCCGACGTCCTGGATCAGGCGGGACATGGTGGGTACGTCGATGAAGCGGGTCATGAGGCTCTCCTTGCGGATACTGGGTCGCTGCCGGGATGAGCTCATTGTTCCGTCGAGTGGTGCCAGATTGAACCATCCAACCTGTCAAATCCGGCGTCGAAGCTTGCAGTTTGCTTGCCATGAATAGCAAAATGAACCTCGTGGACGACATCGACCGCCAACTCATCGCACTGCTGAGGGACGACGCCCGCATGTCCGTCGTCGCACTGGCGCAAAAGCTGCGCGTGGCGCGCGCAACGGTCCAGAACCGCATCGCCAGGCTGGAGGCCGACGGCACCATCGTCGGCTACACCGTGCGCCTGCGACCCGATGCGGAGGGCTACCGCATCCGCGCCATGATGAGCATCGAAGTCGACGGCCCCAACGGCGACGAGGTGCGGCGCGCACTGCGGGGCCATCCGAACGTCATCACGCTGCATTCGACCAACGGCCGTTGGGACCTGCTGGCCGAACTGCGCGCGGACACGCTCGAAGCCTTCGACCGGGTGCTGACCGCGATCCGTTCGATCCCGGGAATCTCGAACAGCGAGACCAGCATCCTGCTGTCGACCTACAAGCTGTGATCGAGGCGCGGCCTCAGCATGAGGGCGCCCGCGACTGCACAGGCTGCGAGGGTCCACACGATCACCGCGCCCGAGGGCAGGTCGAACAGCGCCGACAGCGCCAAGCCGAGCGCATACCCCAGCGCACCCACGGTGTACGCGATGCAGAGACGCCGCGCGCCGAAGTGCGCACGCGTGCCGAGCGCCGGGATGATGAGGCTGGAAAACACGAGGTACACCCCCACGAGTTGCACCGAGGCGGTCACCGCGAGCGCGAAGGCCGCGTAGAAGCCGAAGCGGCCCAGCCGCTCGATCCAGCCGAGCCGCATTGCGATCAGCAGCACCGCGGAGATGCCGCCGAGCCACAGCAGTTGCGTGTTGTTGACCCACAGGATCTGGCCGACCAGCAGGTCCTTGAGATGCTCCCCGCCGTGCGGATTGCTTGCGAGCAGCAGGATGCCGGCGCACGCCGCGAGGATGAACATCACGCCGATCAGGGCCTCCTGCTGCTGCGGCGCGCGGCGTTCGGTCCAAGTCAGCAGCCATGCGCCGAGCAGCGCTGCCGTCACGGCCGCCGCCTGCACCGCGACGCCGCCCTCGGGCAAGCCGACTGCATCGGCGGCGATCACGCCCAGGCCCGCGATCTGCGCGATCGCGAGGTCGATGAAGACGATGCCCCGGTCCAGCACCTGCATGCCGAGCGGCACATGCGTGGCCAGCACCAGCAGACCGGCGATCAGTGCGGGGCCGAGGATGCCCGCGTCGAGCGCGCTCCAGTTCACGACTTCGTCCCCGCGCCGAGCAGCCGCGCGAGCGTATCGTCGAAGAGGCCGAACAGATCCTTCGCGCCGTCGGTCCCGCCCACGGTGAAGGGCAGCTTGACCGCCGGCACGCCCGCGTTCTTGCTGAGCCAGTCCGAGGGCCGCGAGTCCTGGTAGGCGGCATAGACCACCATCTTCGCGGGCGTGCCCTTGAGGGCGGCCTGCACCTCCTGCAGATGCGATGCAGTTGGTTCGACACCCGGCTTGGGCTCCAGCACCGCGACTTCCTTCATGCCGAGCCAGTCGTAGAGGTAGACGAAGGCGTTGTGCTGCGAGACCACGGGGGCACCCTTGAGCGGCGCGCCCTGCGTGCTCCACTTCGTCATCGCCTGCTGCCATCGCTGGCTGAAGTCCGCGCCGCGCTTGGCGTATTCGGCCGCGTTGGCCGGATCAACCTGCTGAAGCCGCTTGCCGAGGGCCGTCGCGACCAGCGCGATGTTGCGTGGGTCGGTCTGGATATGAGGATTGCCTGCCGCATGCACGTCGCCCTGCGAGCGGTCGACCTGCGTGGGCACTTCGAGCTTGCGCACGAAGTCGGCGGCCGCGAAGTTGCCGGGCTGGCCGGGCTGCACCTTCGCGTTGCCCGACTGCTGCAGCAGCACCGGCAGCCAGCCGATTTCCAGCTCTGCGCCGGTGCAGACCACGAGGTCCGCACTGCGCGCCCGGGCGATCAGGCTCGGCTTGGCCTGGATCTGGTGCGGGTCCTGCAGTGCGTTGGTCGCAACCGAAACGTCGACGAGGTTGCCGCCGAGTTCCTGCGCAAGCGCGCCCCATTCGGGCTCGCAGGCGAAGACGCGCAGCGCGGCCTGCGCAGGCGCGGCCAGCAGCATCAGCGGCGCGGCCATCAGGGCAATGAGGGGAAGGGGAAAGCGGTTCTTCATGATGTGCTCCTTGTTTCTGCGGGTGATCAATAGTTGTGTGCACCATGAGCGCCCAAGCTCATCTGGTACTGGAGAGTGATCTGGTTGTCGATGAAGCCTTCGCGCGCGCGGTCCTGCGCAAACTGCAGCCGGATACGCGAGAACTCGCTCGGGTTGAAGTCCACCATCACCGAGTTCTTGTGCGGCCGGTAGTCGCTGAACAGTGCGGCGGATGCAAGGCCGAAGTTCGGTGTGCCGGGGTCGAGTTGTTCTGTGCGCACGGCGACGCGCCAGCGCGGCATGAACTGGTAGACGGCCTGCAAGTACCAGCCCGACTGCGCCACTCGGTAGTCGCCGAAGGCGTCGGCGTTGCCGACGTCGTAGAGCAGGTTGCCGTTGCGGTTGCTGTGCAGGTATTCGCCCTGCAGCTTGAAGTTGGTCCGCGTGGCGTTGCCGTTGGGTGCCCACTTCCACACGCCATCGAGCACCCACACGCGGGTGTCGCCGTTGAAGATGTCGTTCACCGTCGCGCCCGCCGCGTTCGTCGAGACCAGGGCCTGGTTGTTCGCCTTGGCATTGAGCATCGAGATGCCCGCGCGCCAGTTGCTGCTGTCGCCGATGTCGCCGCCGGTGTGCAAGGTCAGCGCGGTCATGCCCGCGCCGTTGTTGTTCGAGTCGCTGCCGGGAAAGGTGCGGCCCCGGCCGATCTCGGCGCCGAGTTCGATGTAGTGGTCGATCGGCGCGATCCACGTGAGTTGCAGCCCGTCGTCGCCGTACTGCGTGCCCAGCATCGCCTGGTAGGCGAGCGGGTTGTCGACGAAGTCCCAGGTGTGCGAATGCTGCGAGTTGAGATAGCCGACACCCGAGAAGAAGCGGCCCCCCTTGAGCGACAGCCCGTTGCCGAGCGACGTCGTCTGGATGAAGGCTTCCTCGATCGACACCGAGTTGTCCGGCTCGAGCGCGATGTTGGCCGCGCCGCGCAGCCACGGGTCGATGTTGGCCGAGAAGCCCAGTTCCGATTCGGAGAGGCTGAAGCCGCGTTTGCCGGGTCCGATTTCCGCGTCCGGCTGCAGCGGGAAGCCGGTGATCGCGTATTTCGCAGGGTCCTGCGAAGTGTTGGTATAGCCGCCCGAGAGGATCAGCGACAGCGCCGGATTGAACGCGCTCGCGCCGCCTCCGCCGTTGGAGGCGACGGATGACGCGGGCGGCTCGGCTGCGGCCGGGGATGGCGTGACCGGCGCGGCGCTGGTAGCGCTGGCGGTGGCCGGAGCGGGCGCTTGCGCCGCAGCGGCCTCAGCCGCTTTCACGCGTTGTTCAAGCGCCTGCAGGCGCGCTTCGTAGTCGGCGCGCATGGATTGAATCTCCCGTCGAAGCGCGTCGACGTCGGAGGGCGAAGGGTCGGCCAGCGCGCCGAGCGGCATGGCCAGGGCCAGCACGAGGCCGACCCGGGAAAGGTGTTGCATGAGCAGGAGCTCCTCGCAGGAACGTTGGAGAGCGCCCGCCGGCGCTGGGCGCGGGCGGGCGTGGAGTCAACGGGTCAGAGCGAGGAAGCGGGCGGCGCGCGGCTGCGGTAGGGGAGCGCGTGCGTTCCCGACCATCCGGCAGCGAAAGCCACCAGCGGCGCTTCGTGCCGCAGAGGAGGATGCGGGAGCAGGATCGGCGCACTGGGCAGCGCGCCACTGTGGATGGTGGCCGCCAGCAGGCAAAGGTCGCAATGCGCCGCCTGCGACAGCGGCTCGCCGGGTGCCGGTGCTTCCTGCTGGGCCGTTGGCACGACGTGGGACACGCCATGCCACAGGGCAGCGACCTGCGCCACCGGAAGCAGCAGCATGACCCACAGCAGCCACGCGAAGCGGCGCGTCGAAGGTGGGCGGATGCGTGGGGCTGCCATGGCGGAGGCGAAGACCCGCAATCTTAGCGAGTGCGGGTCGCCCCGGGTCAGGCGCGCAGGTGAGCCAGTACTTCGTCGCTCAGCAGCCGTTCGGCCATCGGAAAGAGCTCGTCCTGTTCGAAAGCTGCCTGACGGGCATACAGGGCGGCCAGCGGTTCGAGGTGCGCCAGCAGCGCACCTGCATCGGACGGAGGCGATGCATCCTTGCCCAGCATCGGTTCCAGCGCGTGCCATTGCGCCGAGAGGCTTCGGTGGCCCTCGCACAAGCCGCCCTCCATGTCGCGGATGCAGACGGCGTCGGAGCCGGCCATCGATTCGTACAACGCGGGGAATAGCGCCGTCATGAGCCATTCGCTATGCGACGCGAGCGCGAGCGGAAAGGCTTCGCGCAGGCGCAGCAGCATCCGGTGCGCCTTGACGTCGACCGTGCCCGCGCGCAGGTGCTCGGTCAGGCTCGCGAGCAGCGGCGCGATCTCTTGACTCAGCGAATCGTCGAAAGCATTCATGGCGCGGGGATCGTACTCAGACCTCTCAATGACCGCACGCAGGGCCTTCGCCGGCCTGGCGCAGATAGGCGATCAGGTCCGCTCGCTCGCGCGGGTCTTCGATCCCGGCATAGGTCATCGTCGTGCCCGACACCGTGGCGGGCGGATTCGCGAGAAAGCGGTCCAGCGTCTTCTCGTTCCAGACGATGCGCGAGTTCTTCATCGCATCCGAGTAGGGGTAGCCCGGAATGCTCCCCGCGCGCCGTCCGAACAAGCCGCAATGCCGGGGCCCGACGCGATCGGTGGCCAGCGCATGGCAGGCCATGCATCGCACGTAGATCTGCTCGCCCCGCGCGACGTCGGGTGTCGCGGCGAAGGCGGGCAGCGTCGCGCCGGCGGCCAACGCGACCGCCGCCGCCAGGCCATGCGCCTTCACGACACGAAAGCAGACGGAACGGGCGGCTCGCCCACCGCCTGACGCAGCACGGCCCAGTGCATCGCTTCGTCGCCGAGGATGCTGGCCGCCGCCTTCGAGAGATCGCGCTCCTCGAAGAGCGGCACCGCACCCAGATAGGCGCTGACCGCGCCCTGCTCGAGCTTTGCCGCGAAGCGCAGCACATCGGCTTGCGACTTCAACTGGTCCGTCGGAAAGTCGTACTTCGACTTGGCGGACACAGGCTTGCCGCCGAGCTTCGTGATGGTGGCCGAGAGCAACTCGGCGTGCTGCTTGTGATGGCCCTGGAACGTCGTCGCGAGATCGAGCACGGGCTTGTCGAGCAGCTTGCTTTCGGCGCCGACCTGGTAGGCGGCCACGGCTTCGAGCTCCGCGCCCAGCGCGGTGTTGAGGATGCGTACGTCGTTGGCGCCGTCGCCGCCGGCCTTGGCCGCGAGCGCATGGTTGCCGGCGAGCAGCGCGACAGCGGTGCCGGAGAGCACGAGCCCGGTCCGGCCGAGAAAGAGACGTCGCGCCGCGACGGGTGAGGGCATGAGAAAGAACGACATGGCAACTCCCTTCAGTTGGCTGGTTGGCTGGAAATCCTTGCGAGAACGCCGGTCACGATGCGGTCGCAACGTGCACCCGCAAACGAGAACGCATCACCCAGCGCGAGGTCGATATCGCGCGACAGGTGCTCGCGCAACATGCCCCGCGCGCGCATGAAGCGCGTGCGTACCGTGGCTTCGTTGAGTTGCAGCGCCTCGGCGGTTTCGGCAACGCTCATCTCCTCGACCGCACGCAGCACGAACACGGTGCGATACGCCTCGGGCAGCCGGTCGATCCGGCGTTCGATGAGGTGTCGGATTTCCTGCCGCATGGCGCTGCGCTCCGGTTGAAGATCGGGGTCGGCTTCTTCCCAGGGCTCGCCGCTGTCCGCCGCGGCCTCGATCGCGGTGTCGAGCGGGATCACCTGGGCGCTGTGGCGCCGAAGCCGGGCGAGTGCTTCGTTGATGGCGATGCGCGCGAGCCAGGTCGACAGGCGGGCTTCGTCGCGGAAGCTGCCGATGGCGCGCCAGGCGCGCAGGTACGCTTCCTGCAACGCCTCTTCGGCTTCGTCGTCGTTCCGCAGGATGCTGCGGGCCGTGCGGAACAGGAACTGGTTGTGCCGCCGCATGATGAGCGCGAAGGCCTGGGCGTCGCCGCCGGCGGCGCGGGCCGCGAGCGCCGCGTCCGAGTCCTGCGGCGAAGGCGGGTGTGAAGGAGTGGGTGCGATGTGTGACATGAGCTTCTCTTGCCCATTGGATGGTTCGATATCGTGGCGCGTTTCAACTTTCGTGGAAGCCGCCATATACAGCCGGCGCGAGACCCGGCAACATGGTTGTCGCAGCCGGGTGGCTGCTGCTGAGGAGAACGGATGAACCGCGGACGCGCGATGGTGTTGCTGGCCTTGGCGCTCGCGTCCGCGCATGGCGCGCATGCCGCGACTCCGGCCCAACTGGAGCGCGAGGTCCAGCGTTTCGCCGTCGCATGCGCCAAGAACGAGGACTACCCCGATCTCTACGACTGCCGCTGCCTCACCGAGGGCTACCGGGATGCGCTGAAGGAGACCGGCTCCACAATGCGTCGCCGGATCGCAGTCGTGCGCGACCATAAGCTGCTCCAACAATGCCCGGCCGCGAAATCCACCATCGCCGCCTGGTTCCGCCAGGACTGCATCAGCAACGCCGAGAGACGCCCCCGCCACGGCGAGTTCTGCAGTTGCGGCGCCGAAGCCTTCGCGACAGCGTTTCGCGCCTCTCCACCCACATCAAAGCGCGAGATCGCCAACCTGAAGCAAGATGCCATGCGCACCTGCGGCGCCCAGGAGCCGTTACCCCTCCGACACCCCCAGATCGACCTGAAGTAAGGCCAGGGGGTGGGGGCCCAGCTAGAGCTGTCGGCTGCGTGCGAGCGGTGGGTTTTGTGCGAAGTAACGCTGGATGCCACGCATCAGCGCATCCGCGAGGTCTTCCTGATAGGCCACGCTGCGCAGCTTGGCTTCTTCCTCGGGGTTGCTGATGAAGGCCGTCTCGACCAGCACGCTTGGGATGTCGGGCGCCTTGAGCACCGCGAATCCGGCCTGCTCGACCTGGCCCTTGTGCAGCCGTGCGCCGATGCCGCGGATCTCGCCGAGCATCGCGCCGCCGAGGCGGAGGCTGTCGTTGATCTGCGCCGTGGTGCTCATGTCGAGCAGTGCGCGTTGGACCTGCACCTCGTGGCTGCCGACGTTCACGCCGCCGACCTTGTCGGCCTGGTTTTCCTTGTTGGCCAGCCAGCGCGCAGCACTGCTCGATGCGCCACCCTGGCTCAGCGCGAACACGCTCGCGCCGCGCGCGTCGGGCGTGGTGAAGGCGTCGGCATGAATGCTCACGAACAGGTCGGCCTGCACGCGCCGTGCCTTCTGCACGCGTGTGCCGAGCGGCACGAAGAAGTCGGCATCCCGCGTGAGGAAAGCGCGCATCGGATTGCCGTTGACGTTGCTCGCGTTGATGCGTTCGCGCAGGCGATGGGCGATCTGCAGCACGATGTCTTTTTCGCGCGTGCCGTTCGAGCCGATTGCGCCGGGGTCTTCGCCGCCATGGCCGGGATCGAGCGCGACGATGATGATTCGATCGGTCTGGTTCGGCGTGGCGCCCCCGCGCAAGGGTGCGGGCGCGGGCGCAGGTGGTGGCGCGCTTGCCACCGGCGGGACCGGCAGCGGAAGCCCGCCGGCGGGCGCCTTGCCTGCTGCGGCAGCGGCCGCGGCGGAAGAAGGCGACTGCGACGGCCGTGCTGCCTGCTGCGCCATGAGGTCGCCGAGTGGATCGGCTTCGGTGCCGGCCTTGGGTGCGGCCGGTGCTTCCGCGACCTGCGGCGCGCCGCGCGGTGCCGGCGCTGCGGCCTGTGCCTTGGGCACTTCGCGCATGCGCTCAGTGATGAAGCTTTCGAGCGGGTCGATCGGCTTCTGCGGATAGAGATCGAGCACCAGCCGGTCGCGATAGGCGGCCACCGGCGCGAGCGAGAAGACCTGCGGGGCCACGGCCTGCTTGAGGTCGAACACGATCCGCACGACGCTCGGCGCGAACTGCCCGACGCGCAAGCCGTTGATGTAGGGATCGTCGGGCTTGATCTTGCCGACCAGCTCGCGCAACGCCGGATTGAGGTCGATGCCTTCGATGTCCACTGCGAGGCGGGGCGGATTGCCGACGACCAGTTGCTGCGAATTCAGGCGCCCATCGGATTCGATGGTGACGCGCGTGTAGTCCTCGGCGGGCCAGACGCGGACGGCAACGATGGTTGCGCCGCGCGCGATCTCGTGAATGCCGAGGAGAAGAGCAAGACTGCCGCCCTGCAGCAATGCGCGGCGTTTCAATCCCTTGGCGCTCATGTAGTAGCGAGCAACCGGGCGCCGCGCTCGGTGTTGGCGCGAAGGGTGACGGTGCGGGTGTCGTCAGTCATTGCTTCGATTTTAATAGCAAGATCCGCAAGCGGGATGCGCCCCGCAGCGTTTTCAGGCCATTCGGCCACCTTGACGCCAGGGCCCGCGAAGATGTCACGGAATCCTGCGTCTTCCCATTCGCGCGGGTCGCTGAATCGGTAGAAGTCGAAATGAAAGATCGCGAGTCCATCGGGTGCCTCGTGCGGTTCCACCACTGCATAGGTCGGGCTCTTGATGCGGCCCGTGATGCCGAGCGCACGCAGCAAGTGGCGCACGAAGGTGGTCTTCCCGGCGCCGAGATCGCCCTGCAATGAGATGAACGCATCACGCAGCGCCGGCGATGACGCGAGCGCGCGAGCCAGTGCTTGCGTGTCGTCTTCCGTGCGCCAGACGCGTGTGGCGCTATGCGTTTCTACAATCGGCAGGTGATCGGCAGCCATCAACTCGTGAATCGGATTCGGGCACTCGCCCGGGAACTCGGATTCTCCCAAATCGGGATTGCGGGTGTCGACCTGTCGAGTGCCGAGCCGGGCCTCGGGGAGTGGCTCGCGAAGGGTTTCCATGGCGAGATGCACTACATGGCCGCGCATGGCATGCGGCGTGCGCGCCCGGCGGAACTGGTGCCGGGCACGGTGTCGGTGATCACCGCGCGCATGGACTATCTGCCGCGCAGCACACCTGATGAGTGGCAAGCCGTCGAGTTCGCCCGCCTGCAGCGGCCGGGCGAAGGCATCGTGTCGCTCTATGCGCGCGGACGGGACTATCACAAGGTCCTGCGTTCGCGCCTGTCCAGGCTCGCGGAGCGAATCGCGGAAGAAGTCGGTCCCTTCGGCCATCGTGCCTTTACCGATTCCGCGCCGGTGCTCGAAGCCGAACTCGCGTCGCGCAGCGGGCAGGGCTGGCGCGGCAAGCACACGCTGGTGCTGGACCGCGAGGCCGGCTCGATGTTCTTCCTGGGCGAGATCTACGTGGACATGCAGTTGCCGCCGAGCGAGCCGGTCAGCGCGCACTGCGGCAGCTGCAGCGCGTGCATCGACGTGTGCCCGACAGGGGCCATCATCGCGCCCTATCGCCTCGATGCGCGGCGCTGCATCTCCTACCTCACCATCGAGCATGCGGGCCCGATCCCGGTCGAGCTGCGACCGTTGATGGCGAACCGCATCTACGGCTGCGACGACTGCCAGCTCATCTGCCCATGGAACAAGTTCGCGAAGAAGAGCTCACTGCCCGACTTCGATGCGCGTGAAGGCCTCACCGGCCGGCAACTCGGCGAGCTGTTTGCGTGGAGCGAGGAGGCGTTCCTTCGCTATACCGAGGGCAGCCCGATTCGCCGCATCGGCCATGAACGCTGGCTTCGCAATGTGGCGGTTGCGCTCGGCAATGCATTGCGTGCGGGCGATGAAAGCGCCCGTGTCGCATTGGAGACGCGCCTTTCGCACCCCAGCCCCCTGGTGCGCGAGCATGTCGAATGGGCGCTTGGCGTCAGTGGCGGATGATGGCGGAGATCTGCGCGGTGCCGGTTTCGAGCGAGCGCGTGGAGCTCAGGCGGATCGACGCGTATTTCAATGCCGGGTTGCTGAGCAGCTTGCCGGTGTAGCGGCCGTTGAACCGCACGTCGCGGCAGTCCCTGACGTCGAGATCGATCGTCGCATTCACCGGCGATACGTAGTCGGCGCTGGAACCGGCCATCAGGCAGGCCGCGTCGGGCACGCTGCCGCGCACGGCGCCGTCGCGTTCGATCTCCAGCGTGCCGGGGTAGACCATCGGCGGACCCAGGGCGCCGCCGTCTTCCTGCGTGAAGTAGAAGAGGAAAGGGCCGTTCCACGTGCCCTGGTAGCGCGTGTAGTCCTGCGCCATCGCGGCGCCCGCGAGGGACGCTGCAGCGACAGCGGCGAGGAAGTAGCGCATCGGCGCATCGTAGCGGCTGACGGGCTTTGCGCCAGTGGCGTCAGGGCGAGATCAGCGACAGCGCGAAGGGAAGGCTCGCCACGCCGAGCAGCGTCGAGAGCGTGACCAGCCCCGCGACGTAAGGCCCGTTGTAGCCCATGCGTGCCGCCAGCACGTAGGCGCTCGACGCGGTCGGCACGGCAGAGAAAGTCATCAGCACAGCCGCCTGTGCCGCATCGAGCCGAAGCACCACCGCGAGGCTCCAGCCGATGAGCGGCAGCGCCAGGTGGCGGATCGCCAGCACCGACACCGCCAGCACCTTGCCGCGCGCGAGCGACGCGAACTGCATGCCGGCGCCGGCCGCCATCAGGCCCAGCGCCAGCGACGACGCGCCGATGCGCGAGAGCGTGGGCTCGAGCCACGTCGGCACGCCCAGCCCCAACAGGTTGGCGATGAGCCCGGTCACGGTGGCGATGATGAGCGGATTGCGTACAAGCTGCCGCGCGAAGCCGGTCTGCGCATGCCGCGCCATCGGCCACACCGCGGCGATGTTGAACATCGGTACGCACACGCCGATCAGCACCGCGATCATGAGCAGTCCTTCGGGGCCGCCGACGCGGCCCGCGAGGGCGAGGCATATGAACGAGTTGAAGCGGAAGGCGATCTGCGCGCTCGCGGCGTGCTCGCGCCGGTCGATGTGCGCGCCGATCACCGGCAGGAAGGGCAGCGCATAGGCGAGCGCAATGCCCGAGAGGCCGACACCGACGCCGGCGGTCAGCAGGTTCGAGGTCGCGTCGAAGTCGAGCGGGCTGCGCACGATCGAATGGAAGAGCAGCACCGGGAAGAGGAAGTAGTAGACGAGGCTTTCGACCTGGTCCCACACGAGCCGGTTGAGCGCGGTGTAGCGACAAAGTAGCCAGCCGCAGGCGATGAGCGAGAAGTCCGGGAAGAGAAGCTGCGCATAGTTCACGCGGTCGAGGATAAACGGTGGCTTCTTGTGGGTTATCCACGAGGTAGCGCGACGGACGAGCCGGTAGCATCAAAACCTTTCGTTTCTTCCTGGCTCAAGGAGGCCATTCAATGAATCGTCGTCAATGGAATGCTTTCGCCGGCGCAGCCGCGCTGTTTGCGGTCGCAGGGTCCAGCTGGGCGCAGAGCTATCCGAACAAGCCCATCGAACTGCAGGTGCCGTTCGCGCCGGGCGGCACCACCGACATCGTCGCGCGCGTGATTTCCGAACCGCTGACCAAGGCGCTGGGGCAGAGCGTGGTGGTGATCAACAAGGCGGGCGGCGGCGGCATCGTCGGCGCGGCCGAGACCGCGCGCGCCACGCCCGATGGCTACAAGCTCGGCATCGCGACGGTGTCGAGCACCGCGGCCAATCCGGCGATCAACCCGAAGACGCCGTACGACCCGATCAACGACTTCACGCCGATCATCAACATCGCGGCAACCCCGAACATCATCGCGGTGCATCCGAGCTTTCCGGCGAAGAACTACGCAGAGTTCGTCGCGGTGCTGAAGAAGAACCCGGGCAAGTATTCGTACGCCTCCTCGGGCACGGGCGGCATCGGCCACTTGCTGATGGAGCTCTACAAGAGCCTGACCAACACCTACGTGACCCACATCCCGTACCGCGGCGCGGGCCCTGCGCTTAACGACGTGGTGGCGGGCCAGGTGGCGATCATGTTCGACAACATTCCCTCGGCGCTTCCGTTCATCAAGAGCGGCCGGCTGGTGCCGATCGTGGTGTCCGCGCCGCAGCGGCTCAAGGAACTGCCCGACGTGCCGACCTTCAAGGAGGTCGGCCTGGAGCCTGTGAATCGCATGGCCTACTACGGCATCCTCGGTCCGAAGGGGCTGCCGAAGGAAGTAGTCGACAAGATCAATGCCGGCGTCAAGAAGGCGGTCGAGGACCCGGCGGTGCGCAAGCGCATCGAGGACACCGGTTCGCTCATCGTCGCCAATACGCCGGAGCAGTTCGCCGCGCAGATCAAGGCCGAATACGAGGTCTACAAGGAAGTCGTGGTGAAGCAGAAGCTTCAGATCGACTAAACGATCGCACCAGTCGTCTGCCGCCATCGAAGCCGTGGCAGACGCCGGTGGCGATCAACGCGGTCACCGCGAGCATCGCCGCCGTGTGAATCCCCACCGCCGCGAGAGCCAGCGCCAGCGCACCTGATGCGGTGGTTGCCTGTCCCGGCGCGCTCCCCATGCACAGGGGGACCAGCGCAGGGACCAGCATCAATCCTGCGCCGTGTGCGGTGGACATCATGAAAGACCAGAGCGCCAGGCCGGCATGTCCGACCGGGCCGTGGCCATGCGCTTGCGGGTCGGGATGGCGGGACCGTCGTCCCGACAGATGCACCAGCGCGACAATCACGAGCAACCCGGCGGCCATGGCCTGGAGCACGGCACGGTCCATCGATACGCCGAACGCCACGGCTGTGGCCACCAGTGCGATCGATGCCGCATGTCCGCCAGCGATCGGCGTCAGTGCGCGTAGCGCCTGCGACCGATCGCCCGAGCGCAATCCCCAGACCGCCGCGAACATCCAGCCGGTAGCGGGGTTGAGCCCATGAAGGGCGCCGCTCCCCGCAACCATCAGCCATGGCCAGAGCTGTGCCATGAGGTTGGTCCCATCGCTCGCCGTGCGTCTGTCAGCCGTGAGCGCTGCAGCACGATCCGGCTGCCTTCGGCGAGGGTTCGTAGCGGTCGTGGTGGCGCACCCATCCCATGTCTTCATCGCCTTCGTCGCGGCCCTTGGGCGTGAGGTCCATCATGTTGTAGGTGCCCATCATCACTTCCACGCCGCGCCCGTAGGTGGAATAGGTGTGGAACACCTCGCCCGCCTCGTCCTTGAAGAAAACGCTGATGCCCGGCGCTTCCTCGTGCGGGAACGACTGCATCGCGTAGTTGTAGTAGACCTCGCCGCGCTGCCTCTCTTCGGGGGTGAAGCTCACGCCGAAGTCGTGGTTGAACGTGCTCCCATGCGACGACACCCAGTTGAACTTCCAGCCCATGCGGTGCTGGAAGCGTTCGATCTCCGCCAGCGGCGCACGCGAGATCGCGACCCAGGCGATGTCGCGGTGCTCCAGGTGCACCGTCATGCTGTCGGTGTGGTCCGCCATGTAGGAGCAGCCCACGCAGCCCTGCTCCCATCCTGGGCCGAGCATGAAGTGCTGCACGATGAGCTGGCCACGATCTTCGAACAGGTCAGCCAGCGTGCGCGGTCCCTCGGGCGTGTCGAACACGTAGCGCTTCTCGACGCGCACCCACGGCAGCGCGCGGCGCTCGCGGGCGATCTCGTCGTGCATGCGCGTGAGTTCCTTCTCGCGGGCGAGCAGTGCCTTTCGCTCGGCGATCCAGCGGTCCCTGGAGACGACGGCATGGTTTGCGGTGGTCATGGTGTGCTCCTTCGTTCGATGGGGTGTGTTCAGCCGGCCGTCTTCGGGCGCCGGACGACGCGGACCTTGCCGCTCGTTCCACCGCCGCAGTAGAAGAGTCCATCGCCATCGGACTCGAGCCCGCTGACGCCGATGCCGTGCGGCATTTCGAGCCGTTCGAGTACCGCGCCGCTCTCCGGGTCGACGCGGCGCAGCTCGCTTTCCTCGTCTTCCCAGGTGCCGTGCCAGAGCTCGCCGTCGACCCAGGTCACGCCAGTGACGAAGCGGTTGGATTCGATGGTGCGCGTGATCTTCCCGGTCTCGGGATCGATCTGGTGGATCTTGCGGTCGCGATATTGCCCAACCCACAGGCTGCCTTCGGCCCATGTGAGGCCGGAGTCGTAGCCGTTGCCCGGCGCGGGAATCGACGACAGCGTCTTGCCCGTGACCGGATCGATCTTGTCGATGCGCGATTCGGCGATCTGGTAGAGGTGCCTGCCGTCGAAGGCGGTGCCTGCATCGCACGGATGGTCGAGCGTGCGGGTGGTGTCGCCGCTCCCGGGATCGAAGGCGACCAGCCGCGGCCCGGTGGCGGCCCACACGCGCTCGCCGTCGTGGGTCACGCCATGCACGTTGTCGGCACCCGCGAAGGGGCCGTATTCGCGCACGATCTCCGCCGCACGCGCAATCGGTCCGGTGCTGTCATTGTTCGTCTTGCTGCTCATCAAGGGCTCCTGTCGGGCGCCGGAAGCGACGCCGTTGGGAGCACTCTATTCAAACGGCAGCGAAGCGGGGAGTAACAAGATCGTCGTGAATCCGGCCAGCGGCGGCGCGAGCCAGCGCTGCGACCGCGTCCGGCCGATGGACCGCACGCGCCCCGTGGCCTCCAGTTCGACCAGCGCACGCTGCACCGTGCGCTGGCTCGCACCCAGCGCCAGCGCGATGCCGGAGGTGGACCATGCCGCGCCATCCGACAACAGGGCCACGAGCGACGCCTGCTCGCCGTCGATCGGCGGCGCGAGCAGCACGACTTCGCGCGCATGGCGAGGCTTGAGCACGAAGCCCGGGGCGGTGGCTTCGACATCCGCCATCGGCTTGACCAGCGCGCGCAGCCGCCCGATCTCGACCCGCAGGCGCGCACGATGCGTCTCGTCGGGCTCGCGCATGCGAAACGCGGTCGCAATCAGTGCATCGCGATCGACGTCGCCCGGCCACGCTTCGGCCAGCGCCTGGGCCAGCGCGAACAACACCGGACGCCGTGCGAGCGGCAGCCAGGTGTTGTCCATGCGGATGCCGTGGCGGCAAGCGTCCACTACCAGCGCACCGGCGCCGACGATCGCGGCGACTTCGTCAAGGCGCAGCGCCTGTTCGCTGCCCCCGGACCGGCGCCGCGCGGCCGGGCGATCGAGCGCAGCGCGTGCCTCCGCCACTTCGGCCATGAGCGCCGGTACGCCGCTGCGCTGGGCGACCTCCTGCGCCCGGCCGAGCGCTGCACGTGCCGCATCGATGCGTAACGAGCGAAGCGCAAGCTCCGCGCCGATCAGCTCGGCAATGGCCGCCGACAACGGCGGCAGGCCGCGCGCATCGAGCTGCGACAGCGCGGACTCGGCCTCGTAGAGCCGGCCCAGCAGCAGAAGCCGGCGCGCCGCGATCAGCCGCGCCTGCAGCGCATTCGCGCGATCGGCACGCGCTTCGAGCGTGGCCGATGCCGCCATGAGCGCACGTGGCGAGCCGCCGAGATCGCGCATCGCGAGCGCGACTTCCGCTTCGGCGACGACGCAGCGGGCGCGCGCCAGTTCCTCGTGTGCGCCGAAGCCGCGTGCCGCGCGTCGCAGCAACTCGCGCGCACGCGGGTGCTCGCCGAGTTGGGCCATGGCGATTCCGCGCAGCGCCAGCGCGGGCGGATCGTCGCGCAGCGCAACCCGCTTGAGCGCGCCGAGCGGATCACCGGTGGCGAGCGCCCGGGCAGAAGCGGCGATGAGGGAATCCATGCCGCGAGGCTACACCGGTGCGCTTTCGGACTACCAACCCACCTCCCACGGCGGCGTGGGTTCGAACCGATGCACCAGGAAGTCGATGAGCGTGCGCACCCGAAGGGGCAGCGTTCGATTGGGCAGGAACACGAGGTAGATGCCGATGTCGGGCAACACCTGGAAGTCGCGCAGCAACGGCACCAGCCGTCCGAGCCGCAGATCCGCTGCCGCGATGTACACCGGCAGCAGGCCCACGCCGAGGCCTGCTGCCAGCGCCGCATGCACCGCGTCCATGTCGTCAGTTTCGAAGCGCGCCGAGACGGGCACCGAGTGCGTGCGCCCGTCGCGGCGGAACGCCCAGGCACCCTTGATGGTGAGTGGCGGAAAGAGTACGCCGTCGTGTGCGGCCAACTCGTCGATGCTGGCCGGTGTCCCGCGTCGGGCGAGGTAGGCCGGCGCGGCGCACAGCACCTTGCGATTGACCGCGAGCTTGCGCGCCACCAGTTCCGGATCGGGCGCGTGCGACATTCGGATGCCGATGTCGAAGCCTTCCTTGCCGAGGTCGACCGTGCGGTTGCTGCATGAAAGCTTGATGCGAATTTCCGGATACCGCGCCTGGAATTCTGCGAGTGCGGGCATCAGGTGTCGAAGCGCGAAGGCCTGCACGCAGGTCACGCGAACCAACCCCGCCAGCTCGGTTTGCGTCTGCGTGACGCGCCGTTCCGCAAACTCGGCCTCCTGCACGATGCGCAGGCAATGTTCGTGAAAGATTGCGCCGCCTTCGGTCAGGCTCAGCTTGCGCGTGGAGCGATTCAGCAGCTTGACGGACAGCGCGCGTTCGAGCGCGCTCACCTCGCGGCTGACCAGCGATTTCGAGATGCCGAGCTTGTTCGCCGCGGCCGAAAAACTCTTCGCTTCCACCACCTGCGCGAAGACGCTCATCGCGGCCAACCGTTCTCTCATTCGGAATGCTCCTGCAACAATGAGTTGAAAGATAGGTGATTTATCTTGCACTGGCAACGAACTAGAGTGTGCCCACGCGTCAACCACCGGAGAACGCCATGAACAATGAAGTGATCAACGCAGGGCAACTCGAGATCCGTTACCTCGTCGACGGCTCGGCCAGCGGCGGCCTGGGCGTGTTCGAACTCACGGTGCCGCCGGGCGCCAACGTGCCGCCGCCGCACAGCCATCGCGACAACGAGGAGTTCTTCTATGTCGTCGAAGGCTCGATCACCTATTCCGTCGATGCCGACACGCGCGAACTGAAGCCGGGCGAATGGATGTCCACGCCGCGCGGCTCGGTGCACGGCTTCAGGAACGCAGGATCGCAGCCGGCACGCGCGCTCGTGGTGCTCACGCCGGACATCGGCGCGCAGTACTTCCGCGACGTCGCGACGGTGGTCAACGCCGGCGGCCCGCCTGACAAGGCAAGGTTGGTCGAGGTGATGTCGCGCTACGGGCTGACGCTGGCCGCACCTTCGCGCCCGGGGGGCGCGGGCGGGGTGTAGGCGGCATCGCCTCGCGCGCGCTCGACCATGTATTCGGCCAGCGTGTCGTACAGCGGCCGGCTGATCATGCGCGACACCAGGCTGGCGAGCATCGCGGCGGCCATCAGGCTCAGGACCATCGAGTGGCCGTCGACCATCTCCATGACGATGATGAAAGCGGTGAGCGGCGCTTGCGTCACGGCAGCCAGGAAGCCGGCCATGCCCATTGCAATCAGCGCCGGCGCGAGGTCGGCATTGGAGATGACCGACACCGCGTCGCCGATGCCCGCGCCGATCGACAGCGACGGCGCGAAGATGCCGCCCGGGACGCCGCTCCACGCCGTGAGCCAGGTGGCGACGAACTTGAGAAGGGTATAGATCGGCGTCAGCTCGTCGTGGCCCCGCAGCATCTGCTTGACGGCTTCGGAACCCGCGCCGAAGGTGATGCCGCCCGTGGCGAGCCCGATGATGGCTACACACAGTCCGATCCCGGCCGCGAAGCGCACCGGATAGCGCGCCCGCAAGGTGTTGAAGCGCCCCGGCGCGCCGGTCAGCGAGGCACTCATCAGTCGCGCGAAGAGACCGCCCGCGGCGCCGCTCGCCAGGGCCACGAGCAGCCCGGGCCCGAGCAGATCCCAGCCCAGCCGCGGGATGCGGATCACGCCGAAGTAGCTCACATTGCCAAACACCGACACGGCCACCAGCCCCGCCAGGACGATCGCCGTGATGATCAGCCCGCTGGAGCGGGACTCGAGCCGGCCTGTCAGTTCCTCGATGGCGAAGACCACGCCGGCAAGTGGTGCATTGAACGCCGCGGCGATCCCGGCCGCGCCGCCGGCCACCAGCAGTGCCCGTCCGTCGATGGTGCTGCCCGGTGAAAGCCAGCGCCGCGCGTGCTGCATCACGCCCGCGGCGACCTGCACCGAGGGACCTTCGCGCCCGATCGACAGCCCGGCCGCGAAGCCCGCGGCGCCGAGGCCGATCTTCCCGAGTGTGAGGCGCAGCGAGGCGAAGAAGAAGCGCTTGTCGTGCGGCAGGTCCGGGTGCAGCGCCGCCTTGACCTGGGGGATGCCCGACCCACCCGCGCCGGGAAAGTAGCGCCGGGTCAGCCACACGATGCCCGCAGTGATCGCAGGCGTGGTCAGCAGAACGACCCAGGGCCAGAGGCCATAGACGTGCTTGAATTGCCCGAAGACCCAGTCGCTCAGCAAGGTGAACCCCACCACGAACAGGCCGGCGGCGATGGCATAGCAAAGCACGATCGCCCGGTCGATCCACACGCGGCCGCCCGACAATTCGGCGCGCAGGTGCTCAAGAAAATCAGGCTCGCGATTCATGAAGCGGCCAGTGTAAGCATCATGCGTTTCGTTTTTTGCTATCTTGCCCCGCATGACCGCGGTCACCGAATCCACTGAAATCGACGAATTCATCGACGCCCTCTGGCTGGAGGACGGACTCTCCAGGAACACGCTCGCCGCGTACCGCCGCGATCTGGAGCTGTTCTCGAAATGGCTCGCGACCGAGCGCGCCAAGGCGCTGGATGGCGCGCAGGAGACCGACCTGCAGGCCTACATGGGCGTGCGGCTGTCCGACAAGGGCAAGGCGACCTCCGCCAACCGGCGGCTGACCGTGTTCAAGCGGTACTACCGCTGGGCGCTGCGCGAGCACCGCATCCCGGCCGACCCGAGCCTGAGGCTGATGCCGGCGCGGCAGATGCCGCGTGCGATCAAGACGCTTTCCGAGAAGCAGGTGGACGACCTGCTCGGCGCGCCGGACGTCGAAACGCCGCTCGGCCTGCGCGATCGCGCGATGCTCGAACTGATGTACGCGAGCGGCCTGCGCGTGAGCGAACTGGTCGCGCTCAAGGTCTTCGAGATGAGCCTCAACGACGGCGTGCTGCGCGTGCTCGGCAAGGGCAGCAAGGAACGGCTGGTGCCCTTCGGCGGCGAGGCGCGGCGCTGGATCGAGCGCTACATGCACGAATCGCGCCCCGCGATCCTCGACGGCCAGCAGACGCAGGACCTTTTCGTGACCCATCGCGGCGCGGGCATGACGCGCGCGATGTTCTGGGTGATCGTCAAGAAGCAGGCACAAGCTGCGGGCATCCACGTTCCGCTGTCGCCTCATACGCTGCGGCATGCGTTCGCGACGCATCTGCTCAACCACGGCGCGGACCTTCGCGCGGTGCAATTGCTGCTGGGCCACGCGGACATTTCCACGACCACCATCTACACACACGTCGCGCGCGAACGGCTCAAGCAGCTCCATGCGCACCATCATCCGCGCGGCTGATCTCTTTTCCCTTTGGAGTTGTTTTCATGTCCTTGAACAAACACCGGCGCGCACTCGTGGCGGGGCTCGGTCTTTCATTCATCACCGCACTTGTGCACGCCCAGGCCGTGCCGAAGACCGTTCGCCTCATCGTGGCCTACCCTTCGGGTGGGGTCAGTGACGTCGTCGCACGCGCCTTGGCCGACAAGCTCTCGGCGCAACTCGGCGTGACCTTCATCGTCGAGAACAAGGCCGGCGCGAGCGGCACCATCGGCATGGACGCGGTCGCCAAGGCCGCGCCCGATGGCACGACGCTGGGCTTCTCGTCGATCAGCCCGCTGGTGCTCAATCCCCATCTCGTGAAGTCCCCCTTCGATCCGATGAAGGACATCGCGCCTGTGGTGAGCGTGATGTATTCGCCGGTGCTGTTGCTCGCGACGCCGGCCACCGGGACGCGCGACTTCAAGTCGCTGATCGACGATGCGCGCGCGCGACCGGGTGCGATCCGGTGGGCCACGTCCGGGCAGGCTTCGCTTGGTCATATCGTGCTCGAACAGGTGCGCGCCGTGGCGAAGGTCGACATCACGCACATCCCTTACAAGGGCGGTGGGCAGCAGTTGACCGACGCCGTCGGCGGGCAGTTCGAGATCCTGTCGACCAATGCCGGCCCATCGGTTGCGTCTCAGATCCAGACGGGCAAGCTGCGCCCGCTGGCGGTGGCTGCGCCGACGCGCCTCGAAAGCCTGCCGAAGGTGCCGACGCTGGCCGAACTGGGCTACGCCGCCGCCAACCAGACCTCGCTCTTCGGTGTCTTCGCGCCTGCGGGAACATCGCCGATCCTGATCGAGAAATACAACGTCGAGATCAACAAGGCGCTCGCGAGTCCTGATCTTCGCGAGAGGCTGAAGCAGTCGGACAACGTGCCGACCGGTGGGCGCGCCGAGGACTTCGCGGCGGAGATCGCGAGCGAGTTCGAGAGCAATGGGCGGATCGTGCGCGCCGCGGCGATCAAACCAGAGTGAGCGACCTACAGCGTCTCTGACGGATCGAAGTCCAGCTCCACCTTCGCGCCGTTCGGGTCGTAGCAGAACAGTTGCCACGTCCCGGCACCCGCCTGTTGCCGCAGGTCGTATTTGGTGCCGCTGGCGTCGAATCGCGCCTTCACTTCGCGCAGTCCTCGTGCGGTAAAGGCCATGTGGTCGATCACGCCCGCGCGCTGCTCCGGTGGTTTGCGGTCGAAGTACAGGTGCAGCACCGCCTGTGGCGCGTCACCGTAGAGCCATGCACCATCGAAGCCCAGGTTCGGCCTGTGGCCGACCTTGAGTCCGAGCAGGCCGGTGTAGAAGTCCAGCGTCGCCTTCGGGTCTTCCGCGATCACGGTGAAGTGGTTCATGCCGACGATCATTCGTGTTCTCCTTGCGGGTTCGGTCAGGGCACCAGCACCAGCGCGCCGATGGTGGCGCGCGATTCAAGCCGGGCATGGGCATCGGCAGCGGCTTCGAGGCCGAAGCGTTCGATCGGCGGTTGCCGGATCGAGCCGTCGGCCAGTGCGTCCCACACGCGTTGCGCGCGTTGAGCAAGCTGTTCGTTCGTGGCGGTGTAGTCGAAGACGACCGGCCGCGAAAAGCTCAGTGATTTCGCGACCAGCGCGTCCGGCGGCAATGGCGAGAGCGGGCCGCTGGCTTGCCCGAGGCTGATCCAGTGGCCACGCCGCGCAAGGGCGGCGAGGTTTTCTTCGCGGGCAGCATCGCCGAGGCCGTCGATCACCACATCCGCGCCGCCGCACACGCGCTGCACTGCATCGGCAAAGCGGTAGTCGCGCGTGACGATCACATGCTCGCAGCCGTGCTCGCGAGCGACACGGGCTTTCTCTTCGCTCGATACGGTGCCGATCACGGTCGCGCCCAGCCGTCGCGCCCACGCGCAGACGAGCAGGCCCACGCCGCCGGCCGCCGCATGCACCAGCAGCCGCGTGCCGCGTTGCACGCGGCCCAGGTCGCGCAGCAGGTAGTCGGCCGTGATGCCCTTGAGCAGCAGCGCGGCAGCCGTCGCGTCCTCGACCGCCGCCGGCAGGCGCACCACCCACTCGGCCGGCACGCTGCGCACGCCGCAGTACGCGCCCGGCATCGGGCCGAGGTAGGCGACGCGATCGCCCGGAAGCACGCCGGTGACTTGCGCCCCGACATCGAGCACGCTGCCTGCCGCCTCCATGCCGGGCACGCCCGGCGATGCGGGCGAGACCGGCATCAGCGATGGAATCCATCCACGTCGCAGATAGACGTCGAGGAAGTTCACGCCGATCGCGCGGTGCTGGATCCGCACTTCGCCAGCCCGTGGCGCCGCCGCGTCGGCGGTCTGCGGTCGCAATACCTCGGGGCCGCCATAGCGCTCCACCGCGATCCGGCGAGTGGGTAAGGGCAGGGCGGTGGGCATCGCCGCGCTACCGGGCGTACGCAGATCGCCACCCTGGCGCAGGTGGCGACGCAGGTCCTCGAAGCCGGCCTCGTACACATCGCGCGCCACCATCTCGCGCAACTCGCGTTCCATGCCGGGCGGCGTGGCGAAGGTCGAGGTCCAGTGCCAGAAGGTGCGATTGCCGTCCGTCACCGGCTTGAGCGTGACGGTGGAGACGTAGCGCCGCAGCGGGACGGTCGCCTCGACGATGCAATAGGTGCTCTTGTGCTCGGTATCCGACAGCGTCAGCAGTTGCTCGCGAATCCGGTTGCCATCGCGGAGCGTGAAGCTGCGCACGCAGCCGACCTGGTCGCTGCGCTCCTGCGCCTCGATGCGGCTCTGCTCGACCACGTCATGCCACTGATCGTGGCTGTTGAAATCGCGCAGCACCGCCCAGACACGCTCGATAGGCGCGTCGATGATGGTCGAGCGGACGACGCGCTGGAGCATCTCAGCGGCTCGTTCCGAAGTGGCGTTTCAACGCATCGAAGCCGCCCTGGAACACTCCGTGCCCGATCGTCTCGGTCAGTTCGCGCTCGCGGCCTTCATCGCATTCGAACTCGGCACTCCATTCGGCGAAGCAGCGCACGCCATCGGTCACCGGCGTTAGCTTGAGCGTGGCGACGTAGTTGACGACGCCCATCGGGCTCTCGAGGATCTCGTAGGTGCAGCTGTATTCGTAGTCCGACAGAGCCAGCAGCCGTTCGCGGATCGTGCCGCCGTCGCGCGTATGGAAATGGCGGATGCAGCCGACGCGGTCGGCCGGCTGGCCGTTCTCGATGCGGCTGTCCGCGATGCCCGGGTGCCACAGCGGCATGCCGTTGAAGTCGCGGATACGCGACCACACGTTGTCCGCGCTGGCGTCGATCACGCTCGACACATAGACCTGCACCATGCGCTATTCCCCGCTGCCGCTCTTCGGCGTGCCGGCGGGCAGGGCGGCCTGCGCGCCGCTGGCATCGCCGACCAGGCGCTGGATGTCGCCGCCCTCGATGCCGATCTCGCGCAGCAACTGGTCCACCAGTGGCGCCTGCGCACGGAAGCGCAGTGCGGAGTTGACGAGACCGTCGGCGAACCCTCCGCCGTCGCCGTTGCGCTCGCCACCCGACGAGCCGCCCAAGCCGTCGACATGCAGGATCTTGATGCCTTCGATGCGCTCCATCGGACGCACCGATTCGCGAATGATCGCCTCGGCCTTTTCGACGAGCTTCATGCGCAATGCCGACATGCGCGCCTCGGGCGACAGCATGTTGTGCGCCTCGTTCATCATGCGTTGCGCTTCGGCTTCCATCTCGGCGCGTACGCGCATCGCCATCGAGCGGATCTTCTCGGCTTCCGCATCGGCTTCGGCCTGTGCACGCACGGCGGCGCCACGGTCGGCACTCGCGTCCTTCTCCGCCTGCGCGGCGGTCGTAAGGCGCAGCGCGTCGCGCTGTGCAGCCTGCGCGGCAGCGATGAGTTCGATCGCCTTCTTGCGTTCGGCCATCTCGACTTCGCGCGCGGTAAATACCTTCTCTTCCGCTGCCACGGCCTGTGCGCGAGCGGCTTCTGCCTCGGCCTGTGCTTCGCTCTGCGCCTTGCTTTCGCGTGCGATCGCGATGGCGCGCTGCTGCTCGGCGAGTTCGAGTTGCAGGCGGCGTTCGATCTCCGCACCCTGGATCGCGCGTTCCTTGCCGATGCGCTCCTGCTCGACGGTCTGCTCCGAACGGATGCGCGCCGCGTCGATGCTCTGTTTGGCCGCGATCTGCGCGCTTTCCGCATCCTGCTCGCGCTGGGCGCGCTCGGCGGCCAGTTCCGCGCGCTGGCGGGCGCGGGCGATTTCCACCTCGCGCTGCTGCGAGAGGCGCGCATGCTCGCCTTCGCGGTCGATCTCGAGCGAGAGCTTCTCGGCTTCGAGGTTCTTGTTGCGAATCGCGATCAGCGTGTCCTGCTCGACGTCGTTGCGCTGCTTCTTGCGACGCTCGATCTGCTCGGTGAGGCGCGTCAGACCCTCGGCGTCGAAGGCATTGCTCGGGTTGAAGAACTCCATCGCGGTCTGGTCGAGCTGTGTGAGCGATGCGGCTTCGAGTTCCAGGCCGTTCTTCGTGAGATCGCCGGCCACGGCTTCGCGTACGCGCCTCACATAGGCGCCGCGCTTCTCGTGCAGTTCCTCCATCGTCATCTCGGCGGCGGCGGTGCGCAGCGCGTCGATGAACTTGCCTTCCACCAGTTCCTTGAGCTGCTCGGGCTCCATGGTGCGCAGGCCGAGCGTCTGCGCCGCGGCGGAAACTGACTCCGCGTTGGCCGCGACCCGCACATAGAACTCCGCGATCACATCGACGCGCATGCGGTCCTTGGTTATCAGCGCCTTGTCGCGGCCCCGACTGACTTCGAGCCGGAGCGTGTTCATGTTGACGGGGATCACGTCGTGCACGATCGGCAGCACGAAAGCGCCGCCGTCGAGCACCACCTTCTGGCCACCCAGCCCGGTGCGCACGAAGGCGCGCTCCTTGGAGCTTCGCAAGTACAGCCAGTGCAGCAGCCAGACCGCGAGCGCGACGACGATCGCGACCACGATCAGGCCGAGGATGAAGTTGCCGAATTGAGCACCTGACATGGATGTCGTCTCCTCTTAATCTCTGGTCATCTGGACGAAGCGGCGCGTGGTCTCGGTCAGCGCCGTCTCTGCGGGCAGCCGTTCCATCGAGCTGGCGCCGTAGAAGCCGTGGCAATCGGGGCAGCGCGCGAGCACGTAGCGCGCATCCTCGGGGGTGGCGATCGGGCCACCGTGGCACAGCACGATGGTGTCGGGCTTCACCGACCTTGCGGCGGCGGCCCACTCGTTGATGCGCGGTATGCAGTCGTCGAGCGTGAACGCGGTCTCCGCGCCGATCGCGCCGCCGGTCGTCAGGCCCATGTGGCACACCACGATGTCGGCGCCGACCTCGGCCATTGCGTGCGCTTCGGCTGCGCTGAAGACGTAGGGGGTGGTCAGAAGCTCGAACTCACGGGCGCGTGCGATCAGGTCGACTTCGAGCTGGTAGCCCATGCCGGTCTCTTCGAGGTTGGCGCGGAAGGTGCCGTCGATGAGGCCCACGGTCGGGAAGTTCTGCACGCCCGAGAAACCCAGCGCGATCAGGCGCCGCAGGAACTCGTCGGGGATCATGAAGGGATCGGTGCCGTTCACGCCCGCGAGCACCGGCGTGTGTCTGACGACGGGCAGCACCTCGCGCGCCATCTCGCAGACGATCTCGTTCGCGTTGCCGTAGGCCATCAGGCCGGCGAGCGATCCGCGCCCTGCCATGCGGTAGCGGCCGGAGTTGTAGATCACGATCAGATCGATGCCGCCGGCTTCCTCGCATTTCGCAGAGAGGCCGGTGCCCGCGCCGCCGCCGATGATCGGCCGGCCGGACGCGATCTTGTCGCGCAGTCGTTGCAGGAGGGTGATGCGGGCGATGCGTGGCATGGGGTCCTCCTCCTCTTCAGGCGCGCCTGATGTTCGCGGCCGGTCGCGACACCTCGTGCCACGCGGCGGCCAGCGCATCGGCGAAAGCCTCGTCGTTGATGTGCAGCGGCAGGCGCAGCAACTTGCGCTCCGCGCCGGTGCGGAAACCTTGCTCGATGGCGGTGAACAGCGCGCGGTCGGCCTCCGGGTCGTGAAAGGGCTGTCCCGGCCGGTCGATGGACGAGACGCCGCCTTCGGAGATCAGGAAGCGCACCGGCCCGCGCATCGCATTGAGCTTCGTCGCGATGAATTCGCCGATCGCGCGGCACTCATCGGCAGTGGTGCGCATCAGCGTCACGGTCGGGTTGTGGCGGTAGAGCTTGCGGGCGCGGTGCCGCTCGGGCACCGTGTCCCAGGCGCCGAAGTTGATCATGTCGAGTGCGCCGCACGAGCCCACGTAAGGCAGCGCATGCCGCGCAAACACATCGAGCCGTGTGGGGCCGGCAGAGAGCACGCCGCCGCCGATCTCGTCGGCGATCTCGGTGGTGGTCACGTCGATCACGCCAGCCAGCAGGCCGGAGTCGGCGAGCTTCTCCATCGACTGGCCGCCGACGCCTGTGGCGTGGAAGACGAGGCAGTCGTAGTCGTCCTCCAGCCGCTTGGTGAGCATCTGCACGCAGGGCGTGGTGACGCCGAACATCGTGAGGCCGAGCGCGGGCTTGCTGGTGGATTGGGTCGGCGGCGGGTGCGCGATCATGCCCGCGAGAGCGTTCGCGGCATTGCCGAGCACCGCTTCGCTGATGCGATGGATGCCCTGCACATCGGTGACCGAATACATCATGCAGATGTCGCTCGGGCCTACGTAAGGGCGCGTGTCGCCGCTCGCCATGGTGGAGACCATCACCTTCGGCATGCCGATCGGCAATGCGCGCATGCCCTGCGTTGCCATCGAGGTGCCGCCCGAGCCGCCTGCCGAGATGATCCCGCCGAGGTCGCGACGCGTGCGGATGAAAGACTCGAAGGCCAGCGCCATCGCGCCGGTCGCGGCGCCCCGGTCGTCGCTGAACACGGCGGATTCGCCCTGCGGATGGTGGCGTGCCACTTCGCGTGGATGGACGCTGGCCGGGGACGGCTTGCCGGAGGTTGCGAGGTCGACCGTGACCACGCGCAATCCGAGCCGTTCCAGGCTTTGGCGCAGGTAGAACAGCTCGCGGCTCTTGGTGTCGAAGGTGCCGCAGACGTAGGCCGCGCGCACACTGCTGGCGGCGACGGGGAAGTCGAACACTTGCGGTGCGGTGACTGTCGGAGCCGGCGTGGATGGGGGCGCCTGAGGCGCCTCGACCGGCTGCCGCACGATGTCGGCGACCGGCGCGGCCGTGCCGCCCGCGTTCCAGCGTGTGAAGCCGCGCACCGTGCGCGGTGCGATGTCGTCGAGCGAAGGCGAGCCGTCGCCATGTGCGCGTCGCACGGTGAAGACCTGCGTCGGAGGCGGTTCGTCGCTTGCGCTCGGGGCGCTGCCGATCTCTTCATCGTGACCGTTGGAGCGCACGCCGAGCAGGCGCTCCTGCAGGTCGAGGTCCGCCGCGAGCTGCGATGCCGGCATCTGCTGCGCGATGCGTCCGTTGACCATCACGCCGATGCGGTCCGCCACGGAGATCGCGACGCCGAGGTTCTGCTCGATCAGCAGCACGGCGATGCGTCCCTCAGCCGCGAGGTCGCGCAGCGACTGCGCCACCTGTTCGACGATGACCGGCGCGAGGCCCTCCGTGGGCTCGTCCATCACCAGCAGCTTCGGGTTGAGCAGCAACGCGCGCCCGATCGCAAGCATCTGCTGCTCGCCGCCCGACAGTTGGGCGCCACCATGTCCCCGGCGTTCGGCAAGGCGCGGGAACATCGAATAGACGCGATCGACCTCGCGCCGCTTGCTCGCGACGAGGCGCAGCGTTTCATCCACCGACAGCGACGGCCACACGCGGCGCCCCTGCGGCACATAGGCGATGCCGCGCCGCGTGATCTCGTTGGGCGCGAGGCCGAGGATCTCTTCGCCCGCGAGCCGGATGCTGCCGCGCGCCGGCACCATGCCGGTGATCGCGTTGCACAGCGTGGTCTTGCCCATGCCATTGCGGCCGACGATGCTGAGCACGCCGCGTTCGAGCACGAGGCTCACGCCCTGTAGCGCATGTGCGTGGCCGTAGAAGACGTCGAGCGAATCGATCGCGAGGACTGGCGTATTGCCGGGCACCACGCTGTCCAGCTCGCCTCGGTTGCTGCGGAACCAGCCGGTCATTGGCGGCTCCCCATGTAGATGGCCTGCACCTGGGCATCGCCCTCGATCTCTTCGGGGCTTCCGGTACGCAGGGTTCGGCCGTTGTGCATCACCGTGACGCGGTCGACCACGCGCAGGGCGATCTCCAGATCGTGCTCGATCAGCACGAAGCTCATGTGCGCCGGCATCGAGCGCAGCAGAGCGACCAGCTCGCGCCGCTCGGCCGGCGAGAGCCCCGCGGCGGGCTCATCGAAAAGAATCAGCCGCGGCGCACCGGCAAGCGCCATGCCGATCTCCAGTTGCCGCTGCTGCCCGTGCGCAAGGTTCGCGACTTTCTCGTCAGCAATGTGCGTGAGCCGCGTGCGTTCAAGCAGGTCCTGTGTCGCCCGCGTCGATGCATGTCCGCTTCGCGCACGCAAGAAGCTGAAGCGCCCACTCGCCACGCCACGCACGGCAAGGAAGAGGTTGTCGCGCACGCTGAGCTCGCGGAACAGCAGCGACGACTGATAGGTGCGCCGCAGTCCCTTGCGAATGCGTTCGTGCGGCGGCAGTTCCGTGATGTCCTCGCCGAAAAACTGGATGCGCCCCGAGGTCGGCGGAAAGTCGCCGGTGATGGCGTTGAAGAGCGTCGTCTTGCCCGCGCCGTTCGACCCGAGGATCGCGTACTTCTGCCCCGCGGCGACGGTCAGAGAAACATCATCGACCGCGCGCAGGGCACCGAAGGCGCGCGTCACCCCCTCCAGTCGCAGCGCGTCGCCCGACAGCAGCTGCGTGCCGGCGGCCGCATGCGCAGCGCTGCTGCGCGCTGCGGCCGAACGGAGAGGGGTGATCGTGGCCATGCGTCAGGTGCGGCAATCAGGCACGTCGCGGGTGCCGAGGCCCATCTTCTTGAATTCGGCTTCGGGCAGCCCCAGCGTCTGCGTGATGTTCGGCACCGTCTTCACCACCTTGTTGTAGAACGATCCGTCGGGTGCCTTCGCAACTTCGGTGATGTAGGTGGTGCCTACGCCGTTGCGATTGGCATCGATCTTCACTTCGCCGGCCGGGCCCTTGAAGTCGGTCTTCTGCAGCGCCTCGCGATAGGCCTTCTGTCCATTGGAGAGATCGCCCTTGACCGTATCGAGCGCGTCGAGCGCCGCCTTGGTGTTGATGTAGTAGAGGTACGCGAAGAGCGACGGGCTCGGGAAGCCATCCTTGAAGTTGGCCTTGTAGTCGGCCACGAACTTCTTCCACTCCGGGCTATCGATCGAATCGGCCATCGGTCCTGCGGAGGCTGTGCCGAGGAGCGATTCACGGCGCTTGCCCTTGTAGTTGAGGACCGTCTGGTCGACCGTGATCGAGCCTCCGATCATCGGCTTGTCACCGCCCGCCTGCTCGTACTGCGTGAGGAAGTTCACCGCGTCGGAGCCGCCGAGCACAACCAGCAGCGCATCGGCGTCCTTCGGTACCTTCGCGATCACCGATGCATAGTCCTTGGTGCCCAGTGGCACCCAGGCCTTGTCGACCACCTTGCCGCCCTTGGCGCAGTAGCTGGCCATGAAGCCCTGCACCTGCGAGTACGGGAAGCCGTAGTCCTCGGCAATCAGGTAGACCTTCTTGTAGCCCTTGCCGAGCGCGTGCTCGCCGAGGCCCACCATCCATTGAGCACCCTCGGTGTTGAAGCGATAGAAGTTGGCCGCCGGATCGCTCAACGTCGCACCTTGGGCACCTGACGAGCCATTGATGAAGGTGATGTTCGGCTGGGTCTTCGCGTAGTTCTTGACCGCGATGCCTTCGTCGCCCGACAGCGGGCCGATCATGATCTGCACCTTGTCCTGCTCGACCGCCTTGCGTGTCGCATTGACCGCCTTGTCGGGCGTGGCGTCGGACGACACCTTCACGAACTCGATCTTCTTGCCACCGGCCATGCCGTTCTTCTGCTTGAGCGCGAGGTCCGCGCCCCGCATGCCGTCCTGCCCGGGCGCAGCGAACGGTCCCTCCAGGGTGGCCAGCAGGCCGATCTTGAGGGTCTCCTGTGCGTGCGCGAAGCCGGTCACCGTGACCAGCGCCGCCGCGGCGACGATGCCGCGTACGAACACTTTTCCTTCTCTGCTCATGTCTCGCTCCTTTGTTGTCAACGATGAATGCGGCCAGGGCCGCGGTGGGGGAAAGAGGAGCCCAGGCGGTTGCGCGCGCTCTGCCAGAGGCCGAGCAGTCCGTCGGGTGAGAACAGCACGATCGCGAGGAAGACCCCGCCGATCACGAGATTGAAGCGTTCGCGGTCGACGAGGTCGATCGCGAAGTTTTGAAGAAGCACGAACACGATCGCACCGATGAAGGCGCCGATGGGGTGCTTCATGCCGCCGAGCACGGCGATGATGAGGATGTTGATCATCGCGCCGGTGCCGATGGTGCCGGGCGAGATGCGGCCGTTGTACCAGACCATCAGCACGCCGCCGACGGCCGCGAGGAGGCCGCTGACCGCATAGGCCGCAACGCGATGCGCGGTGACGTTGAACCCCAGCGCCTGCATGCGTCGCGGGTTGTCGCGGATGCCCTGGAGCGCCACGCCGAATGGCGCGCGAATGAGGTACTTGACCCAGAAGTAGCCCGCGAGCGAGCAGGCCAGCACCATGAAATAGAAGGGCACCGGCTGGTGCAGGTCCAGTCCGCCGATGACCGGCGGCGCCAGCTTGCTGAAGCCCTGGAAGCCGTTGAACAGCGTGTAGTTCTGCTGGGCGAGATAGAAGAACGCCACGCCGACCGCGAGCGTGATCATGATCGTGTAGATGCCCTCGGTGCGCACCGAGAGCCATCCGATGCCCGCCGCGAACAGCGTGGCGAGCGCGACCGCGACGACCAGTGCGAGCCACCATGGCCAGCCCAGGCTGATCGCGATATTGCTGCTGCTGCCGAAGATCGCGAGCATGTAGGCGGCGAAGCCGGCCACCGTCATCTGTGCGAGCGAGACCATGCCGCCGTAGCCACCCAGGAAGGTGAGAGACAGAGCAATGAGCCCGAGTGCGAGCGATTGGGCGCCGATCTGGTAGGTGAAGAAGGGCGAGGCGACGAAGGGGTAGATGAGCACGAAGGCCAGCACGATGACGTGCCGCACGCGGATCGCGCGCCATGCGGAGGCCCAGCGTGATGGCGCGCTGACCTCCGGCGTGGAGGCTCGCGCAACCGGTTGAAGAGCCACCGCATCGCGCCCGCGCCGCGCCACGCCGGCCGCCGCAGCGGACGAGTTCATTGCGCGACGCCACTGTGCTGCGCTCATGCGGCTTTCCCCATCAGCCCGCGCGGCTTGAAGGCGAGGGCGATCACCATGATCACGAAGGTGAAGACCACGCTGTAGGTGGGCGCGTAAGCGAGGCCGAACTGCTCGGCGAGGCCGATCAGCAGCGCGCCGATCGCAGCGCCGACGACGCTGCCCATGCCGCCGACGATCACGACCACGAGCGAGGCGAGCAGGTAGCGCGTGTCCTCGCCTGGCGAGACCGACAAAGCCGTACCGCCTACGACCCCGGCGAGCCCGGCCAGCCCTGCACCGATCGCGAAGGTCAGGGCGAACACCCGCTGCACGTTCACGCCCGAAGCCGCGAGCATCCCCCGGTCATCCACGCCGGCGCGGATCATCATGCCGATGCGCGTCCGCGCCAGGAGAAGCCACAGCCCGACACCGATCACGATCGATGCCAGAAGCACCATCAGCCGGTAGGTCGGAAACTTGTTGACCAGCGGCAGGGTGGTCGAACCGTAGATCCACGCAGGCGGATCGAAGGTGTAGATCTCCGCGCCCCAGATCCAGAGCGCGAGGTCGGCGAGCACGATCGAGAGGCCGATAGTCACCAGGGTCTGCCGCAGGTCCTGCCCCTGCATGTGCCGGAAGATCAGCACCTGCATCAGCAGGCCGAGAATCGCCGCCGACAGGAAGCCTGCGATCACCGCAAGCACCCACGAGCCGGTGTGCTCGCCCACCATCCAGCCGATGTAGGCGCCGATGAGATAGAGCGAGCCATGCGCGAGGTTCACATTGCGCATCAGGCCAAAGACCAGCGTGAAACCGCTCGCGACAAGGAAGTAGAGCGATGCCAGCGTGAGTCCGTTGAGCAGCGTCTTGAAGAAGAGCGACGCGTTGTCCGCGATCGCCCAGACCGCGAACACCGCGACCGGTAGGCCGAAGATGATCCACGGAATCCACCGCCGATACTTCATGCGGCGTGCTCCCAGCGTCGTTGCGCGCCGAACTCGGGCGCCTTGGCGAACTCGCCGTCCTTCATCACCGCGAGGATGCGCTTCGGGTCGCGCAGGATCGAGAGGTTGGCGAGCGGGTCGCCGTCGACCAGCAGCAGGTCGGCGAGATAGCCGTCCGTGATGGTGCCCAGATCATTGGGGCGCATCATGATCTGGCCGCCGTAGAGCGTCGTGCTGCGGATCGCCTCCATCGGCGTGAAGCCGAGGTACTTCACGAAGAACTCCAGGTCGCGCGCGTTCTGGCAATGCGGCGTGAAGGCGAACCCGTAGTCCCCGCCCGGAAGAATGCGCACGCCGCGCCG
>JAGIAI010000012.1 GCA_017744935.1 Variovorax sp. | reverse complement strand
GGCATCGACAAGCCGGACGTGCGCTTCGTCGCGCATCTGGACATGCCGAAGAACATCGAGGGCTACTACCAGGAGACCGGCCGCGCCGGCCGCGACGGCGCGCCCGCCGACGCCTGGATGGCCTACGGCCTGCAGGACGTGGTGAACCAGCGCCGCATGATCGACGAAAGCCCTGCCGGCGAAGAATTCAAGCAGGTCATGCGCGGCAAGCTCGACGCGTTGCTGTCGCTCGCAGAGGCCAGCGATTGCCGGCGCGTCAGGTTGCTCGGCTACTTCGGCGAAAACAGCGTGCCGTGCGGCAATTGCGACAACTGCATCACGCCGCCACAGGTCTGGGACGGAACGGACGCCGCACGCAAGCTTCTTTCCACGATCTACCGCGTGCAGCAGCAAAGCGGCATCAGCTTCGGCGCAGGACACATCATGGACATCCTGCGCGGCAAGGCGACCGAGAAGGTCAAGCAGTACGGCCACGAGCGCGTCAGCACGTTCGGCATCGGGGCCGAGTTCACCGAGCCCCAATTGCGCGGCGTGCTGCGGCAGCTGATCGCGATTGGTGCGCTGTCGGTCGACGCGCAGGCGTTCAACACCTTGCAGCTCACCGAAGGGTCGCGATCCGTACTTCGAGGCGAAACACAGGTGATGCTGCGCGAATCGATCTCGCAACCGGCCGAGCGAAAGAAGCGCGAAAAAACATCGCGCGGCGCGCCCTCGCCAGCAGCCGCGACGCTCGACACGAGCGGCCAGGCGCGGTTCGCCGCCCTGAAGGCCTGGCGCGGCGAAGTCGCGCGCGAGCACAACCTGCCGGCCTATGTGATCTTTCACGACGCCACGCTCGCGGCCATCGCGGAACGCGCTCCGGCGACGCTCGAGGACCTGCAGGGCATCAGCGGCATCGGCGCCAAGAAGCTCGAAGCCTACGGCGCGGATGTGCTGCGCGTCTGCGCGTCGTTCTAGCCGGGGCTGCCCGCCGGCGGCGACACGAGCCGGATTTCGCGGACCGGCGGGCGCACGAGATACGGCGTTCCGCCTGCCTCCACCTTGCTGCGCGCCGTATCAGCCTTGCTCGTCGATGCCGTCGGACAGGAGCCGGAGCTTTGCAGCATCAATGCGGCGGCGAGTCGCCCTTCCGCCGGATCGCCGAGCGCGTGATCGAAGTCGTCCGCTACAGCGCAGGTAGGCACAAAGCCATCGCCATAGTCACCGAAGCCCTGCTGGTTCACGCCCTGGAACTGGATCGCGAAATAGGTGGTGCCGCAGTTGTCCTGCGGGAAGAAACCGTAGGGCTTGCCGCAGGTCGCACCGCCGACGAGATTGACCGTGACGCCGACGCCGCGCAGGCTGTTGACCACCGATTCGCTCGCCGAACAGGTATCGGGCCCGGTCAGCACGGTCACGCGCGAGAGGCCGAGTTGCGGCAACGGCTGGCCCGTCGGGATCGAGAAGCCGCGCGACGTCGAATGGAAAGGCACCGTCGCCTGCGCCGGCGTCACATGGAACGGATTCTTGCGATTGAACTGCATCCGCTCGAAGACAGTGCCGCTCGTCGCGGCCGCGGGCGCGACCATGTAGGCCAGCTCACTCGCCACATCCAGGTAGCCGCCGCCGTTGTAGCGCATGTCGATCACGAGATCTGAGATGCCGGCACCCTTGAGCTGATTGATCGCGCCGATCAGCCCCGCTTCGGCTGTCGCGAGGTGATCGTTGAAAAGCATGTAGCCGACCGGCCCGTTGGCGGTGGAAATGGTCTTCACGTTCTGCACCGGCGTGCGGGTGATGCTCGACGCAACGAGGTTGACGGTGCGCTCGTTGCCGTCGGGCGCGCGCAGCCCAAAGCTGTGCGACTCGCCCACGTTGGCCGGGTTGAGTGCGGCATTGAGTCCGGCGACGTTTGCGCCCGCAGCGACGTCGATGCCGTCGATCGTGAGGAGTTTTGTGCCGCGCACGATGCCCTGCCGCTCCGCCGGCGAACCCGGCTCCAGGTAGGCCACGCGGACGTCCCGCGGCGGCGCGGGGCTTAAGAATGCGAGCTCGAACCCATAGCCGACGTCGATGCCGCTCTGCGAAAGCGCGAGGTAGCTGGCCGTGTCCTGCGTGAAATGAAAGCGATCCTTGGGCCGTCCGCTCGCGGTCAGTGCCGGCGTCTTGAGCGCATTGAAGTAGTCGATCGGCGTCGCGTAGTTCGCGGCGACGAGGTTGGTCGGCACCTCGTCGAACCACAGGTAGGTTTCGTCGATCCAGCCGCGGATCCAGGCCTTCTCGGTTTCGAATGAGCCCTGACGATCGGGAAATGCAGCGCCGGTGTCGGGGTCGATGCCGTTGCGGGGCGCGGCGCACTGGCCAGCGACGGTCGATGACGCGACGATGGGATCGGGCGTCGTCGCGGCCGGTACGGCCAGCGGCAATGCGATACCGCCTCCTCCGCCGCCACCACCACCACCGCACGCTGCGAGCGTTGCAAGCGCGGCCAATGTCATGACGCGGCGCACCGCGTCCAACATGCGGACTCCTCTCATCGATGAATCTCCCTGCGCACCGGAAGCCGCGCGCGGATGGTCTCGGATATGACGGGCTTCAGTGGACGAAGCCGATGCCGCGCGATTCTCGCACCTCGGGTTTGATGCGATGCTCGGCGTCGAGTTGATCCAGGAACTCGTTCGGAGAGAACTCCGCCGCAAGGATGTCGACCTGACGCTTCACCGCCGCGAAGTCGCCGGGGCACAGCTGCTGCAGCTTCGCGAGGCGGCTGCGAATCTCGTTCGTCATCTTCGACGCATCGCCCTCGAGCGCCTCGGTGACGAACATGCGCTCGCGCTGCTCGGCGGTGAGCGGCATGAACTTGATCTTGAACGTAAAGCGCCGCAACGCCGCCTGATCCAGTCGATCGAGCAGGTTGGTGGTGCAGATGAAGATGCCGTCAAAGCGCTCCATGCCCTGCAACATCTCGTTGACCTCGGTCACTTCGTAGGTGCGTTGCGCGCCACGGCGGTCTTGCAGGAAGCTGTCAGCCTCGTCGAGCAGGAGAACTGCCTTCTCGGCTTCGGCTTCCTTGAACATGGCGGCCATGTTCTGTTCGGTCTCGCCGACGTACTTGCTCATGAGGTCGCTCGCCTGCTTGATGATGAGCGGCCGGCCGATGGCCTTGGAGATGTGTTCGGCGAGTGCGGTCTTGCCGGTGCCCGGCGCGCCGTAGAAGCACATCGTGCCGTGGCCGCGCACCTTGAGCGCCTCGACGATGCGCGGAATCTCGAAGCGCGTCTCGACATTGAGCATGTCGAGGTCGTAGGTGGTCACGCTTCGACGCATGCCCAGGCCATCGAAGTTGCCGAGTGCGAGGTCGGCGTTCTTCAACTGGCGCTCGATGAGTCGCTCCATCGAGCCGCCGTCGCTGCTCGCGAGTTCGGCGAAGCGCACCGCCGTGCGGATCTGCGCAGGCGTCAGCCCCTTGCGCGCTGCGAGCTTTGCAGTGAATTCGTCCGACACCGAGACGCCTTCGAGTGTCTTGCGCACCAGCTGCTCGCGCGCACCCGGCGGCGGCGACTTGAGTTCGAGGTGATACGCGAAGCGGCGGCGGAAGGCCGGGTCGATCTGCTCGATGCGATTCGTGACCCAGAGCGTCGGCACCGCGTTCGATTCGAGGATCTGATTGACCCACGCCTTGCCGCTCACGCTGCCGCTGGTCGGCGAAGGCACCTGCTCGGCGCGCGCCATGATCTGCGCGGCCTCGGTGCTGATAGGCGGGAATACGTCCTCGACTTCATCGAACAGCAGCGCCGCCTGCTCGCTTCCCTTGAGGAAAACCTGCGCGATCTGCAGCGAGCGATAGCGGTCGCGGCCCGACAGTGAGTTGCCGTCGCGATCGGCGTACTCGACTTCGAAGAGCTCCAATCCAGCGGCCTGTGCAACCACTTTGGCGAGCTCGGTCTTGCCGGTGCCCGGCGGGCCGTAGAGCAGCACATTGACGCCCGGCTCCTTGCGCGCGACGGCTGCGCGCAGCAGCGTGACGAGCATCTGCGCGTCTTCCTCGACGAAGGAGAAGTCGTGCACCGTCAGCGCGCTCTTGGCCGACGGGCGCGTGAACACCGCCATCAGCTCGTTGCGATCGCGGTATTCGCGCATCAGAACGGGCGGCAGCTTCTCGCTGACCTTCATGAGATCGGCGAGATCGGTGATGTTGTGCTCGGAGATCAGGTTCTCGACGAGCCCGATGCGCTCCAGCCGCGAGCCGGCGCGCAGCGCCTCGCCCACCTCGCTCGCGTTGACACCGGCCACTTCGGCAATCGCGGCATAGGCTTCAGGCGCGTTGTTGACCTTGAACTCGACCAGCAGCGAGCGCAGGTCGCGCTGGTAGCGCGCGAGCGTGCCGTAAAGGAGCAGCGCGCGTTCGGCCTTGTTCAGCTGCAGCAGACCCGCGAGCGCGTCGATGTTCTTTTCGACCAATGTCGACTGCTTGCGCAGCGCGTGCGTGAGCCAGTCGCGCGTGACGGAGAGAACCGACAGCAGGTCCTTGGGCTGGTCCTTCGCGTATTCGTCGAGATAGAAGAAAAGCGTGCCCTCTTCGTAAGGGCCGCGCCACACACCGTGCCGCTCCAGCAGCGTGCGGCCGTCGTATTCGTCCACGCCCTTCCAGATGTCGTTCCCCACGCATCGACGTGCGAGGAACTCGCGCAGACGCTGCAACACGGGCAGTGGCCACACGAGGTGTCGGCCGGTCAGCGACAGGAGGCCGTTCAGGTCGCGGCGGATGTTGAAACGGGGTCCCTGCTTTGCGGCCAGCGTGAGCACGAAGTGCGAGCACATGAGCTCGAGCACTGGCGCTTCCTTGAGTCCGGGCGAAGGCAACGCATGGCCGCGGGAAGCCGCAGCCATGACATCGACGCCGGAACGCTTGACCATTCGGGGAACCCTCCAGGGGACAAACTGAATCTGGGAGCGACCATAGCGCAGACTTTTGGCTTCGGGAAGCCTGACGAAGAGTAAAAATCCCGATGTTGCAAATCCATCCACATTGCCCGCAATGGTTCAAATCGAAGACATACAGCAGGCCGCCCGGCGCCTCGAGGGGCAAATTCTGGAAACGCCGTGCGTCGAGTCGCGCACGCTGTCGGAAATCGTCGGGGCTCAGGTGTTCCTCAAATTCGAGAACCTGCAGTTTTCTGCTTCGTTCAAGGAACGAGGCGCATGTAACAAACTGGTCGAGCTCTCGGAAGCAGGCACGCGCGGCGTGATCGCGATGTCGGCAGGCAATCATGCGCAGGGCGTGGCCTATCACGCGCAGCGGTTGGGCCTGCGCGCGTTGATCGTCATGCCGCGCTTCACACCGGGCGTGAAGATCGAACGCACGCGCGGCTTCGGCGCTGAAGTGGTGTTGCATGGCGACACGCTGGAAAGCGCGCGCGCCCATGCGCTCGAACTGGCGGAACGCGAAGGCCTGACCTTCGTGCATCCATACGACGACAACCTCATCATCGCGGGGCAGGGAACGATCGCGCTCGAAATGCTCGACGCGGTGCCTGATCTCGACACGCTGGTCATCTCGGTCGGCGGCGGCGGCCTGATCGCCGGCATGGCCGTGGCGGCGCGGGCGCGAAAACCGGACATCGAGATCATCGGCGTGCAGACGGCACGCTTCCCGGCCATGGTGAACGCAGTCAAGGGAACGTCCTATGCGCAGGGCTCCAGCACGATCGCCGAAGGGATCGCGGTCGGCACGCCGGGCGTGCTGACGCAGGAGATCATCGCCAAGCTGGTCGACGACCTCGTGCTGGTCGACGAGGGCGACATCGAGCAGGCGGTGCTGATGCTGCTCGAAATCGAGAAGACGCTCGTCGAAGGCGCGGGCGCCGCCGGCCTCGCGGCGCTGATCCGGCATCCGGAGCGATTCAGGGGCAAGCGGGTCGGTTTGGTGCTTTCGGGCGGAAATATCGACCCGCTGCTGCTGGCCGCCATCATCGAACGCGGCATGGTCCGGGCGGGGCGTCTGGCGCGAGTTCGTGTCAGCGCGCGGGACGTGCCGGGGTCTCTGGCCCATATCACGGCCACAGTGGCGCAAGCGGGCGCCAACATCGATGAAGTCCACCACCAGCGCGCCTTCACGCTGCAGACCGCGCAGAACGTGGATGTCGAGCTGGTCCTGCAAACCCGGGGGCGGGAACATCTCTCCAGCGTGCTGGACGCGCTTCGGGCTGCGGGATTCGAAGCTGACGAGCAGCACTGAGGGTCTGGGAACCCCCTAGACGCCCTATTGCGACCCGGCCGGTAAAATAGCCGCCAGTCCCGAGAACCCGAGGAAGAACGATGTCCCATCCCACCCCCGTTGAGCCCGGTCATGCGGCCGCCGTCGAAAAAGACGCGGTCGAGTCGGTCGTCCATCTCATGCCCCTGGTGTTGCCCATCGCCGGCGGGGTCCTGATGCTGCTCCTGGCGTCCATCGCCATCTACGTGGCCTGATTTTTTTACTTGCGGGGCACTTCGTGCCCGCTCCCCGCTCCAAAAAAAGCCGGAGGCCGACAGACGGCCTCGGCGCAAGCGGGATAAATGGCTGGTTGCGATCCGGCTTCTCCCCAAAGATTGAAACGTTTTCTCCGATGGATCTCGCCGCCGAGAGGCTGAGTCCCCTTTGAAAAGACGATTTTCAACTTAGGAGATTTTGATGAACGCACCGCTGAAGGGTCTTGCCATGCAGGCACCCTCCTATGTCAAGAACGCAAAACTGATCGCCTGGGTGGCCGAAATGGCCGCGCTGTGCAAGCCGGCCGCGATCCACTGGTGTGACGGCAGCACCGAGGAATACGACCGCCTCTGCCAGCAGATGGTCGATGCCGGTACCTTCAAGCGGCTCAACCCGGCCAAGCGCCCCAACTCCTACCTCGCGAGTTCCGACCCGAGCGACGTCGCGCGTGTCGAAGACCGCACGTTCATCTGCTCGGCCAAGAAGGAAGACGCCGGCCCGACCAACAACTGGATGGATCCGGCCGAAATGCGCGCCACGCTCCAGCCGCTGTTCGACGGCTGCATGAAGGGCCGCACCATGTACGTGGTGCCGTTCAGCATGGGCCCGCTGGGTTCGCCGATCGCGCACATCGGAATCGAACTCTCCGACAGCCCCTATGTGGCGGTCAACATGAAGATCATGACCCGCATGGGCAAGGCCGTTTATGACGTGCTCGGCGATGACGGCGAATTCGTGCCCTGCGTCCATACCGTCGGCGCACCGCTTGAAGCCGGCCAGCAAGACGTGGCCTGGCCCTGCAACAAGACGAAGTACATCGTCCATTACCCTGAAACCCGCGAAATCTGGAGCTACGGCTCGGGCTACGGCGGCAACGCGCTGCTGGGCAAGAAGTGCTTCGCGCTGCGTATCGCCTCCAACATGGGCCGCGACGAAGGCTGGCTGGCCGAACACATGCTCATCCTCGGGGTGACCAACCCCGAAGGCAAGAAGCACCACGTGGCCGCCGCCTTCCCGAGCGCCTGCGGCAAGACCAACTTCGCGATGCTGATCCCGCCCGCCGGCTTTGACGGCTGGAAGGTCACCACCATCGGCGACGACATCGCCTGGATCAAGCCCAGCGTCGACGGCAAGCTCTACGCGATCAATCCTGAAGCCGGCTATTTCGGCGTGGCTCCCGGCACCAACCTGCAGACCAATCCGAACTGCATGGCCAGCCTGGACCGCGACGTGATCTTCACGAACGTGGCGCTGACCGATGACGGCGACGTCTGGTGGGAAGGCATGGGCGAAGCCCCCGCCCACGCGATCGACTGGCAAGGCAAGGACTGGACGCCCGCGATCGCCAAGGAGACCGGCGCCAAGGCCGCTCACCCGAACGCACGCTTCACGGTCGCCGCGACCAACAATCCGGCGCTCGACCCGGCGTGGGACGACCCGAAGGGCGTCGCCATCGACGCCTTCATCTTCGGCGGCCGCCGCTCGACCACGGTGCCGCTGGTGACCGAAGCCCGCGATTGGGTCGAAGGCGTGTACATGGCTGCCACCATGGGCTCCGAAACCACTGCGGCTGCTTTCGGCCAGCAGGGCGTGGTGCGCCGCGATCCGTTCGCGATGCTGCCCTTCGCCGGCTACAACATGAGCGACTACTTCCAGCACTGGCTTGACCTGGGCAAGAAGCTCGCCGCCTCCGGCGCGAAGCTGCCGAAGATCTACACCACCAACTGGTTTCGCAAGGGCGCCGACGGCAAGTTCGTCTGGCCCGGCTACGGCGAGAACATGCGCGTCCTGAAGTGGATGATCGACCGCATCGAGAACAAGGCCGAGGGCAGCGAGCACGTTTTTGGCGTCAGCCCCCGCTATGCAGACCTCAACTGGACCGGCCTGGACTTCAGCGCCGAGCAGTTCGAAACCGTCACCAGCATCGACAAGGCCGCGTGGCAGGCCGAACTGAAGCTGCACGCCGAGCTGTTCCAGCAACTGGCGCATCATCTGCCGAAGGAACTGCCGGCGACCAAGGCCGCGATCGAGCAGCGCCTCGCCGCTTGAGGCCAGCGAGCGCAAACAAAAAAGCCGCCCGAGGGCGGCTTTTTTTATTGCCCCGCTTCGCGCGGGCACTCGGCGGGCCTAGGCGGCCAGATCAGGCGGCTTCCTGATGGCTGGCAATGACCTGCAGGTCGCGCAGGATGCGCGGGTCGTACTTGGCGTAAGCCAGGAACTGCGCGTCGGCACGGGCGGCAGCACGGCGGCGCGCGCTCTTGCGGGTGGCGACGATCAATCGCTCGGCCAGCGAGCGAGCGGTGCCGGCAAACAGCGCGATGGCGACGAAGGCCACGCCCCACAGCACGGCCCAGGCGACCAGAAGGCCCCCTTCTTCCGTGGTGGACATGAGCCGGTCGGCGGCAACCAGAACCGACGAAACGATGGCGGCCAGCAGCAGCGCGGCCAGCCCGCGTGCGCCGTCAAAGCCGCGGCGGGCAGTGCGGACCTGATTGATCACGGCCTCGGCGCGAACGACGCCAGGATGGTTGGCAGGGGTCTCTACCTGTACGAAGCTTGTCATGATGTTTTTCTCCAAGATGGACGCAAGTCCGGGAACGATGGTCTGATATTAGGGGTTACCCTAGTGTTTTGCCAATTTATCTTCTTGATGTTTACCATTCACAACGATGATGGACATCAACTTCCGCAGGCTGGACCTGAACCTGCTCCGTGTCTTCGACGAGGTGATGGCGGAGCGCAACCTGACGCGGGCCGCCCGAAATCTCTCCATCACCCAACCTGCGGTGAGCAATGCCCTCCGCCGTCTGCGCGATGTGCTGGGTGACGACCTGGTCCGACGCTCGGGCGCCGGCGTCGAGCCCACGCCGCGCGCGCTGGCCCTCTGGCCCGCCGTCCGCGATGCGCTACGGCAGTTGCAGCACACTCTGGCGCCCGGCGAGTTCGATGCCGGCGTTGCCGACACGAGCTTCCTGCTGGCGATGGCCGACGCGACGGCCGCCGAACTCATGCCAGGCCTGGTCGAGATCGTCGAGAACGAGGCGCGGGCCGTGTCCTTGCGGGTCCTGCCACTCACCACGCGCGATCCGCGGCGCATGCTCGAGAACGAGGAAATGGACATGGCGATCGGCTATTTCCCGGCCGTGATCGCCAGCCTTGCCGCCCGAGGTCAGTCGGAAGTCGGAACGCCGTTCGAGACCATGCGTCTCTATGTCGGCGAATACGTGTGCGTGATGCGAAAGGACCATCCGCTGGCGTCAGCGCCGCTGACGCTCGATGCCTATTGCGCGGCACGGCACCTGCTCGTGAGCTTTTCAGGACGGCCGTACGGCTTCATCGACCAGACGCTCGGCGCGCTCGGACGCGAGCGGCGCATCGTGGTCACGGTCAACCAGTTTTTCACTGCCGGCCGGGTGGTCGCCAATTCGGACCTGTTGACGGTGATGCCGCGCCACTTCGTGCGTGTGACTGGCATTCAGGACCAACTCGTCCTGCGCGACCTTCCTTTCGAGCAGCCCCCGGTACATGTGGATGCGCTCTGGCACCGCCGCGCGCAACATGGGCATGCGCATGAATGGCTGCGGCAGGCCTTGTTGCGATCCGCCGCCGCGGCGTTTGCGGGGACGGCGCCGCTGTCGAGAAACCCCGTTTAGCGGATGACGCTCAGCCAGGCGCTGGCGGCTGCGCGCAGTTCCTGCGCATGATGTGCGTCGGTTCCCGCGCGGCCGTCTGCGGCCTCCATCAGCGCCGTGGCCAGATTGGCAGTCGCAGGGGTCGGAGAACGGAAGAAGCGCGCCACTTGGGCAAGCAAGGTAAACATGATGGGTGCGCGGCGATGCGCTCCTGAAATGATGATGGACCGTAGATTAAGGGTTTTCCCTAGATACTCAAGCCCAGAACTATGCGCCTCCCGCATAACGCACTCACCTAGACTGCATCCATGAAGCTCCAGCTCCTCTCAGACCTCCATATCGAAGTCCATCCGAAGCTGGAGATCGCTCCCGCACCGGGCGCCGATCTGCTGGTGCTCGCGGGCGACATCGGTTCCTACCAACCGGGATCAAGGCTGCTGGAATTCGATTTCGGACTTTCGCGGTTTTCACCGCGGCACGGATGGCCCGTTCCGGTGATCTACGTGCCGGGCAATCACGAATACGACGCAGCCGATTTCGACGAAGTCCATAGTCGGCTGCGCGATCTCTGCGACGCGCTGGACATCGGCTGGCTGGAGCGCGAAACCCGCGTCATCGATGGCGTGCGCTTCATCGGCACCACGCTCTGGGCCGATTTCGATGCCTTGGTCGAGCCGGCCGACACGATGACCGAAGCGCTCAAGAAGCGTGGCAAGGCGATGCGCGCCGCCAACTTCTATCTGGAGAAGGCGGCCACGATCCGCCACGGCGAGACCTTCCTCGCCGAGCCATTGAGAGAACAGTCACTGGCATGCCAAGCCTGGCTGCGCGATGCGCTCGCGCAGGACTTTGACGGCACGACGATCGCCATCACCCATTTCGCCCCGACGCTCGCCAGCGCCGATCCGCGCTATGGCCTCACGCCGGGCACCGCGGGCTTCTGCAACAACCTCGACGAATTGCTGCCTCGCGCGGACCTCTGGCTGCATGGACATCTGCACTGCCAGTTCGACTATGTGAAGGACGGCTGCCGCGTGGTCGCGAATCCGCTCGGCTACATGTCCAAGGGCGAGCAGGAGAACTTCCGGCCGGACCTCGTCATCGATGTGCCGCCCCCACGCGCCAAGGGCTGAGCGCGCTTCAGCGGCCCTTGTCGGTCGGCATACCCAGGCGCTTGGCGAGGCGCGCGAGATTCCCGCGATCCATGCCCAGCGAGCGCGCCGCGGCTGCCAGGTTGTGATCGTGGCGGCTCAGCGCGGACGCGATGAGCTCACGCTTGAACCCATCCACTGCCTCGCTCATCGGCCCGACGGCTGGCGCCTCCGACGATCCGGTCTCTTGCGCCTCGGCAACCTGGGCAAGCGGCCGGACTTGCGGCAGATCGAGGTCCTCGGCCACCAGACTCAGGATTCGCGGCCGGCGCAGCTGCCGGCCGAGCGCCTTCAGCACGCTGCGGCCCAACAAGTGCTCCAACTCGCGAACATTGCCAGGCCAGTCGTAGCCGAGCAACGCAGTCTGCGCGCTCGCTTCCAGCCGCAAACCGCCGAGGCCCAGGCGCGACCGGTTCTCTTCGAGAAAGGAGCCGGCCAGCAGCAGCACGTCCCGCGCCCGGTCGCGTAGCGGCGGCACCTGGAGCGGATAGGCGCTCAAGCGGTGATAGAAGTCCGCGCGCAAACGCCCCGCACGCACCTCTTCGGCGAGATTGCGATTCGTCGCGGCGATCAGCCTGACATCCACGTGATGTTCGCGATCGGAGCCGAGCCGCTGCAATTGCCCACTCTGGAGCACGCGCAGCAGCTTGGCCTGAACCGGCAAGGCGAGTTCGCCGACCTCGTCGAGGAACAGCGTGCCGCCGTCGGCGAGTTCGAACTTGCCGGGCCGCTCGCCCACCGCGCCGGTGAAGGCGCCGCGCACGTGACCGAAGAGTTCGCTCTCGACCAGCGTCTCGGGCAATGCGGCGCAATTGAGACTGACCATGGGACGCCCAGCGCGCGTGGACGCAGCATGCAGCGCCTCGGCGACCAGTTCCTTGCCGACGCCCGTTTCGCCCTGGATCAGCACCGTCAGATCGCTGCCGGCGACCAGCTCGATCTCCTTCTGCAACTGGCGCATCGGCGAGCTGCGGCCAATCAGGGTGCGTGTGCGCGGTGCGGCCGCAAGGCGATAGCCCTCCGCGCGGAGACTCTCTTGCACGACGCGGGATTCAAGCCGCTCGATATGCCCGGTGACGCTCACGGTCGCCGCAGCGAGGCTGGCGAAGGATTGCAGCGCATCGAGGTCCTGGCGCGAGAACCGCTCCGGCGTCAGCGCGTCGAGCGTCAGCAGCCCCCACGGCTTTTCGTCCAGCCGGATCACGCAACCCATGCAGTCGTGCACCGGGAGATGGCCTTCGTGGCCCTCTACCAGCCCGTCATAGGGGTCAGCCAGTGGACTGTCGGTCGGAAAGCGCAGCGGCCCAGGCGCTTCGAGCAGAGAGGCGAATCGTGGATGCTCGTCCACGCGGAAGCGGCGACCAAGCGTGTCGGCACTCAATCCGTCGACGGCGAGCGGCACCAACCAGCCTTCGTCCAGACGCAGCAGCGCGGCGGCGTCGCAAGGCATGAGGAAGCGCAGCGCCTCCAGCAGCCGGCGATAGCGCTCGGCGCCGGGAAGCTCGCGCGCAATGTCGGCCACCAGCGGGATGATGGCCTGGAGCAGCGGCTGGGAGTTCATGTCAATCTGACACGCATGAAGTCAAAACGACAGCATCCTATCGCTGTCAGAAAGACATCACGGCTGCGCAAGTCATTGATTCATAAGGCGCGCCTGGCTGGAACGGCGCTTGCAATCTCCCAAGCATCCGCATCTCACTCCAAGGATCTGGTTCCCATGCTCACGACGCAACAGAAAGCCATCATCACCGCTACCGTGCCCCTGCTCGAGACCGGCGGCGAAGCGCTCACGACCCACTTCTACAAGATCATGCTGGGCGAGTTCCCGGAAGTGCGCCCGCTCTTCAATCAGGCGCACCAGAGCAGCGGCGAGCAGCCGCGCGCACTGGCCAACGGCGTGCTCATGTACGCGCGCAACATCGACCGCCTGGAAGCGCTTGGCGACCTCGCGGGGCAGATCGTCAACAAGCACGTCGCACTGCAAGTGCAGCCGGAGCACTACCCGATCGTCGGCGCCTGCCTGCTGCGCGCGATCCGCGAAGTGCTCGGCGCTGAGATCGCGACCGATGAGGTCATCGCCGCATGGGCCGCGGCCTACCAGCAACTGGCCGACATCCTGATCGGCGCCGAGAAGGCCGCTTATGACGCCAACGAGAAGGCGCCTGGCGGCTGGCGCGGTGCGCGCGATTTCAAGGTCGTCCGCCGCGAAGTCGAGAGCGACGAGATCACCTCGTTCTACCTGGAACCGGTCGACGGCCAGCCGGTGGTGGACTTCCAGCCCGGCCAATACATCGGGTTGCGTCTGCAGGTGAACGGCCAGGAAGTGCGCCGCAACTACTCGCTGTCGGCGGCGCCGAATGGAAAGACGTACCGGATCAGCGTGAAGCGCGAAAACGGCGGTGTCGCATCGAACCATCTGCACGACCACGTGCAGGAAGGCGCCACGATCGAGCTGTTCCCGCCCGCAGGCGCATTCACGCTCACGAACAGCGACCGCCCGCTGGTGCTGATCAGCGGCGGCGTGGGCATCACCCCGACGCTCGCCATGCTCGAAGCCGCGCTGAAGACGTCGCGTCCTGTGCACTTCATCCACTGCGCGCGTACGCGCGGCGTGCATGCGTTCCGCCGCACCATCGATGCGCTGGCGCACAAGCATCCGCAGTTGCAGCGGTTCTACTGCTACGAAGAAGCGCCGGCCGACAAGGTCGATGCGCCGCACGCCATCGGCCGCATCGATGCGGAAAAGCTCGCGCAATGGCTGCCGGGCGACAAGCGCTCGGTCGAGGCGTACTTCCTCGGACCGAAGCCTTTCATGCAGCAGGTGAAGCGCGCCCTCAGCGCGATCGGCGTACCGGACCAGCAGGCGCGCTACGAGTTCTTCGGACCGGCTTCGGCGCTGGAGTGAGCGCGGCGGCCGGGGTCAGGCGGCTTGCACGCCCGGCCGGCCCGGTTCCACCACATAGCTCGCCTGCGTCGCGAAAGTGGCGCGCTCCTGCACCGGGTGCTCCGTCGTGCGGAACTCGCACTGCATGCGCCCGGGCGTGAGTTCGAAAAGCGCGTAGCCACGCTCGTCGCCGCGCGCGTGCTTCACATCGAGGTTGTCTCGGCGCATGCGGTCCATCGACGACCGGCTCGCGCCGCGTGACGTGACCGAGCCGCCGACGAACTCGCTGGCGACGATCGGCGAGGCTCGATCGTTCGGCCGCACACGCAGATCCGCCGCGACATGCCGATGCACGTCGCCGCCGAGCACCACGAGATCGCGCACCCCGGCGCTGTCCGCACCTTGCAGGAAGCGTCGGCGCGCCTCCGGGTAGCCGTCCCAGCCGTCGGTCCAGACCTTGCGGCCTTCGGGTGTATCGAAGCCGGCAGCGCTCATCTGCGTGGATTGGCCGACCAGCTTCCATTGCCGCGTCGAACCTGCGAGCCCCTGCTGGATCCAGCGCTCCTGATCCGCGCCAAGCATGGTGCGCTTGGCATCGTCGAGCTCCGCACATTCGACCAGCGTGCGGCCATGGTCGCGCTCCGGATCGGGGCAGGCGTGGTGACTGCGGAACTGCCGGCAATCAAGCGTCCAGAGTTCGGCGAGCCGGCCCCAGGCAAAGCGGTCGTGGATGCGCATTGCCGCGCCCTGCGGCGGCAGTGCGAGTGGCATGTGCTCGAAGTAGGCTTGATAGGCCGCCGCACGACGACGCAAGAAGCGTTCGGGCTCGGTATAGGCCGGGTCGCGATCGTCCGCGTAGTCGTTGACGACTTCGTGGTCGTCCCACGTCAGGATCCACGGATGCGCCGCATGCGCGCCCTGCAGATCGGCATCGCTCTTGTACAGCGCATGGCGGTCGCGGTATTGGTCCAGCGTTTGCGGTGTCCGCGTGCCGTGCTGGCGGATCGCGTTGCTCGGGTTGCTGCCTTCGTAGATGTAGTCGCCGACGAATAGCACGAAATCGAGATCGCGCCCGCCGATCTCCCGGTGCGCTGCGTAGTAGCCCTGCTCGTAGTGCTGGCACGAGCCGAGTGCGAATCGCATGCGCCTGACGTCCGCGCCCTCGGCCGGTGCGGTGCGCGTATGGCCGACCTTGCTCACCGCATTGCCGCAGATGAAGCGGTACCAGTAGTCGCGCTGCGGCTGCAGGCCCTGCGCGATCACATGGACGCTGTGCGCACGCGATGCATCCGTCACCGTTTCTCCGCGTGCGACCGGGCGGCGCAGTTCCGCATCCGCAAAGATCTCGTGCTTCACCACGAGGGCGCTGTCGCCGATCGCATCGTCCGCTTGCGATGACACGAGTCGCGTCCATAGCACGACGCTGTCCGGCCGCGGCTGCCCGCTGGCCACGCCGAGCGCAAACGGATTCGCAGTCCAGCGCGGAGCGTGCTGTGCTCGCGCGCGCAGCGGCGCGGCCATGCTCCCGAGCGCCAGCCAGATCGCGGCGCGCTGGAGTTCCCTTCGAGTGATGTTCATGACCGCGATTGTCGGGCTCGCGCCCCTATGATCGGCGCGTGCTCAACGGCTTGTGGCTCGGTTTCTTCCTGACGGCGGCGGTGGCCGCGCTCGGTCGCTGGCTGATCGGCGGCGACGCCACCGTCTTCGCCGCACTCGTCGAGAGCCTGTTCGCCATGGCGCGCCTCTCGGTCGAGGTGATGGTGCTGCTCTTCGGCACGCTCACCCTGTGGCTGGGCTTCCTGCGGATCGCCGAAGCGGCAGGCATCGTCGACCTGTTGGCGCGCCTGCTCGGGCCGCTCTTCCGACGGTTGATGCCCGAGGTGCCGGCCGGCCATCCTGCGCTGGGCCTCATCACGCTGAACTTCGCGGCCAACGCGCTCGGGCTCGACAACGCCGCCACGCCGATCGGTCTCAAGGCGATGCGCGAGCTGCAGACGCTCAACCCGAGCACGACGACCGCGAGCAACGCGCAGATCCTGTTCCTCGTGCTCAATGCTTCATCGCTCACGCTGCTGCCGGTCACGATCTTCATGTACCGCGCGCAGCAAGGCGCGACCGATCCGACGCTGGTCTTCCTGCCGATCCTGCTCGCGACCAGCGCGTCGACTCTGGTGGGCCTCCTCTCGGTCGCCTTCATGCAGCGGCTCCGGCTGTGGGACCCTGTGGTGCTCGCCTACCTGCTGCCGGGCGCGCTGCTGCTGGGCGCGTTCATGGCCTTGCTGGCCACGCTGTCCTCGGCCGCTCTGGCGTCACTTTCGTCGCTGCTCGGCAACCTCACGCTCTTCGGTCTGATCGTCATCTTCCTTCTGGCCGGTGCACTGCGGCGAGTGAAGGTGTACGAGTGTTTCGTTGAAGGCGCGAAGGAAGGCTTCGACGTCGCGAAGAACCTGCTGCCGTATCTCGTCGCGATGCTGTGCGCGATCGGCGCCTTGCGCGCATCGGGTGCGTTGGACATGGCGCTCGAAGGCATCCGCTGGCTGGTCGCACGCACGGGGTGGGACACACGTTTCGTCGATGCGCTGCCAACTGCGCTGGTCAAGCCTTTCTCCGGCAGCGCGGCACGCGCGATGCTCATCGAGACGATGAAGAGCCAGGGTGTCGACAGCTTCGCTGCGCGCGTTGCCGCGATCATCCAGGGCAGCACCGAGACCACGTTCTATGTGCTCGCGGTGTACTTCGGCGCAGTCGGCATCCGGCGCGCACGGCATGCGGTGGGCTGCGCGCTGCTTGCCGAACTTGCGGGCGTGGTTGCCGCGATCGCCGTCGGCTACTGGTTCTTCGGCTGAGCAAGCCCGGCGCGTTCGTGCCGGATGGGCCAGAATAGCCGTCTACTTTCCCCCTGCTCCGTGACTGCTCCCGCCCAGGCGAAACCGCCTACCTTCTCGACCGATGAATTCCGCGCATCGCTTGGCATGTTCGCCACCGGTGTGACTATCGTCACCGCGCGCTCGGCAAGCGGCGCGCTCATCGGTCTCACCGCGAACTCGTTCAACTCGGTGTCGCTCGATCCGCCGCTGGTGCTGTGGAGCCTCGCGCGCAGGGCAGCTTCGATGGCCGCATTCAGTGCCGGATCGCACTACGCAATCAACATCCTCTCGTCGAGCCAGAAGGATCTGGCGGAGCGCTTCTCATCGAAGAACGTGGATCGCTGGGCGCAGGTCGCCTACACCGAAGGCGTCGGAGGCGCGCCGTTGCTCGAGGGCGCCGCTGCCTGCTTCGAATGCTTCAACCGCAGCCGCTACGACGAAGGCGATCACGTGATCTTCGTCGGCGAGGTCGAGCGCTGCACCCACACCCCCGGCGCTTCGCCATTGCTCTTTCACGGCGGACGCTTCTACACCGAGCACCCGCTTTGAAGGCCCGCACGCGCGCCCGGTGCCTGATCGCGGCGATGACTGCGAGCGCGAGCGTCCAGGTCGCGTACGGCGCGGACGAAGCGCGGACCAATTTCTTCGACGACCCTTTCTTCCAGATGTCATCGGGCCTCGCGGGCTGCCCGGCGCCGCTCGGGCCGCTCTACACGCAGGCCGAGATTCGCTCGCAGATGCATGCCCGCCTCGAACGCGGCACGAGCTGCTGGCTCGAAGGCCGCTGCAAGGACAGCAACGCCTACCGTTACGACAAGACCATCGCGCCGCAGGTGCGCAAGGCGCTTGAGAGCGTGCCGGACGTGCGCCGCGGCAGCGTGTGGGTGATGGTGCAGCGGCGCTGGATCTACCTGCAGGGCTGCGTTCCCGACAAGCGCACGCGCGAACGGCTTGAGAAGCGCGCGCGCGCGGTGCCCGATGTGGAGAACGTGGTCAACGACCTCATGATCGGAACGCGCGACAAACCTGGCTATCCACTCGCCGCGCCCTGAGCCGCGCCAACAAAGACAACGAACAAGAAGAGACAAACACCGAATGATCGATCGCAAGGACCACCTCGACTCCCGCGCCACCGCCCTCCTCCTCGCCTGCTGCGCCTTCTGGGGACTGCAGCAGATCCTCATCAAGACCACCGTTGCCGAAGTTCCGCCGCTGTGGCAGGCCGCCATCCGCATGAGCGGCGCGGTCGTGCTCCTGTGGCTCTGGTGTCGCTGGCGGGGTGTTCCGCTGTTCGAGCGCGACGGCACGCTGAAGGGTGGGCTGCTCGCCGGAGCGCTGTTCGCGGGCGAGTTCACCTGCATCTACCTCGGACTTCAACGCACCAGCGCGTCGCGGCTCACGGTGTTTCTCTACACCTCGCCCTTCGTGGTCGCGCTGCTGTTGCCGCGCTTCGTGCGGTCGGAACAGCTGCGCGGCATTCAATGGATCGGCCTCGCGATTGCCTTCTGTGGCGTGGTGCTGGCCTTCAGCGAAAGCTTCGGCCACAGCACTTCGGGGCAGCTCCACGGCGATGCACTGGCACTGATGGCCGGCATTCTCTGGGGCCTGACCACGCTGGCGATCCGCACGACGCGGCTGGCAACGGCCAGTGCGGAGAAGGCGCTCTTCTATCAAATCGCCGTCACGGCACTGATCCTGCCGGTGCTGTCGCTTGCGCTGGGCGAGCAGTGGGGCTTCTCGTATTCGGGCTATGCCTGGTTCTCGATCGCGCTGCAGACTGCCATCGGGGCTTTCGCAAGCTACCTCGCGTGGATGTGGATGTTGCGGCACTATCCGGCGACGCGCATTTCGTCGTTCACCTTTCTCACGCCACTCTTCGCGCTGGTGTTTGGCGTGGTGCTGTTGTCGGAGCCGCTCACGCTGCAGTTGATGCTTGCGCTGGCTGGCGTGGCACTGGGCATCGTGCTGGTCAACCGGCGGGTGTGAAACCATGAACTTCCAGTCCGTCCTGGACGCGATCGACCGAGAGATCCGGCCCCTGCTGGGCGCGGAAGGCGCTGTCGCGAGCTATATCCCCGCGCTTGCGCGCGTGCCGGCAACGCAGTTCGGCATCGCACTGCACACGCGCGAAGGCGTGGAAGCGTGCGCGGGCGACGCGGCGACACCGTTCTCGATCCAGAGTATTTCCAAGCTCTTCACGCTCACACTCGCCATGCGCTACCTGGGCGATGCGCTCTGGGAGCGCATGGGACGCGAGCCTTCGGGCAACCCGTTCAACTCGCTGGTGCAGCTCGAACATGAGCAAGGCAAGCCGCGCAATCCCTTCATCAACGCCGGCGCCATCGCGGTCGCGGACCGCCTCGTGAGCCGGGGCCACGCCAAGGCCGACCTGCTGGCCTTCATGTCGGACCTCTGCGGCGAGGAAGTCCGGTTCGACGAGGAAGTCGCTGCGTCCGAAGCGGCGACGGGCTTTCGCAACATCGCGCTGGCCAACTTCATGAAAAGCTTCGGCAAGATCGACAACGCGGTCGGCGAAGTGCTGGCGCTGTACTTCCACCAGTGCGCGATCCACATGAACTGCCGGCAGCTCGCGCGGGCGTCCGCCTTCCTGTGCCGCGACGGCGCACACCCCTTCGACGGCAAGCCTGAGATCACGACCGAGCGCCATACGCACCGCATCAATTCGCTGATGCTCACCTGCGGCACCTACGACGCAGCCGGCGACGTGGCCTTCTCGATCGGCCTGCCCTGCAAAAGCGGCGTGGGCGGCGGCATCGTCGCGGTGGTGCCGGACCAGCTCACGCTGTGCGTGTGGTCGCCGGCGCTCGATGCGTCGGGCAACTCGCTGCTCGGGCTCAAGGCGCTCGAACTGTTCGTGGCGAAGACCGGGCTGTCGATCTTCTGAGATTCGCCTCAGGACTTGCGCGTGGACTCGCGCACGATGAGTTCGGGCCGCAGGACCACCGTGGAGGCCGAGAGCGACTTGCCGTCGATCTCATCGAACAGCATCTCCGCAGCGCGCCAGCCGAGCTCGCGGTGCGGCAGGCGAATGGTGGTGAGCGGCGGATTCACCATGTCGACCAACGGCATGTCGTTGTGGCCCGTGATGGAGATGTCGCGCGGCACCTCGATGCGGCGTTCGCGCAGCACGTCATAGGCGCCGAGCGCGACGAGATCGTTGCAGCACACCACGGCTTCTGGCCGCTCGTTCTCGTCCAGCAGCTTGCGCATCGCCGCGGCGCCGGCTTCGCGGGTGTAGCCCTCGCATTCGGCGACACAGGCCATCTCGAGCCCCCGGTCGCGCAGCGCCTGCTCGACACCCTGGCGGCGCGCAACGCCGGTCGGCACGTCCTGCGGGCCGGCCAGGTGCGCGATGCGGAGATGGCCTGTCGCGACAAGGTGATCGACCGCGAGCTTCATCGCGAGCCGGTCATCGCTGACCACCGCCGGGAGGCGGCCGCTTTCGTCCGCACGGTTCACGAGCACCGCGTGCATGCGCTCCCTGGCGATGAAATCCACCAGCGGATCGTCGCGCGTGGCGATCGCCATCACGAGCCCGTCCACGCGCTGCGCCAGCATGCGCTCGACGATGGGCTGCGCCAGCACGTGGTCCGCGACGTTCGCGACGAACACGAAAAAGCCGCGCGCCGCCGCACTGGCCTCGATGCCTTGAAGGATCGGCGGAAACACCGGGTTGGTGATGTCGGGCAGCAGCACGCCGATGGTCTGCGTGCGCCCGGTGCGCAGCGCCGACGCCGCGCGGTTGGGCCGGTAGCCGAGCCGCTGCGCCGCCTCTTCGACGGACCGCAGCACCTCGGCGCTGATGAGACCGCGCTTGTCCGGATTGAGCGCGCGCGACACCGTCGACACGTGCACGCCGGCCGCCTGGGCGACATCGCGAATGGTGACGGAGGAGGACTGGTGTGGGCGCATTGATGCAAACGTTTGGTTTCGCGAATTCTCTGCCGAAGACCCCTGCTTGATAGGGGTCGAGGGAATTCCCGGATTCTATGCGCCCGCTTGAAAATCGAATAATATGCAAACGATTGCAGCCACCTTTCCCCCATCATGAACATCGTCACCACCCCCGATTCCGTGCTCGAGATGGCGATCCGCGCCATGGACCGCACCCCCGATCCGCGTCTGCGCACCGTCATGCAGTCGCTCACGCGCCACCTGCATGCCTTCGTGCAGGACGTGAAGCTGACCGAAGAGGAGTTCGAGCGCGCACTCGGCTTCGTCGTCGCCATCGGGCAGGCCAGCGGCGAGAAGAAGAACGAGGTCGTGCTCGCCGCCGACCTGCTCGGCGTGTCGACGCTGGTCGCACTGCTCAACAACCAGGACCCGCAGGGCGAATCGCCTGCCGCGCTGCTCGGGCCGTTCTGGCGCGCAAACGCGCCGATGTGCGAGGCAGGCGAAACCATCGCGCGCTCGGAAACGCCCGGCATCCCGCTCGAAGTCTCGGGCACGGTGCGCAACGCAGCCGGCCAGCCGATCGCGGACGCGACGGTCGACGTGTGGCAGGCGTCGCCGGTCGGGCTCTACGAGAACCAGGACGAGTCGCAGGAAAACATGAACCTGCGCGGCCGTTTCAAGACCGACCGCGAAGGCCACTTCCACCTCAGGACCGTGCGACCGGCCGGCTATCCGGTGCCCACCGATGGCCCCTGCGGCGAGCTGCTCAGCGCGCAGCAGCGGCATCCTAACCGGCCGGCGCACCTGCACTTCATGGTGAGCAAGCCGGGGCACAAGGTGTTGATCACGCAGGTCTTCGCGGACGACGACGAGAACCTGGAAAGCGATCCGGTCTTCGGCGTCACGCGCCGGCTGATCGGCCGCTTCGAGCCGCAGGAAGGCGCGAATCACGCCACGCTGCAGCATGACTTCGTGCTCGAGCCTGGCGAAATGAAATTCCCGCACCCACCGATACCTTGAACCCGAACTCCTTTCTCGATTTCAACTTTCTCAGGACTTCATGAGCTTCGAACCCACATCCCGACTCGACGGCAAGGTCGCGGTCATCACCGGCGGACTCGGCGCCATCGGCTATGCCACGGCACGCCGTCTCGCGACGCTCGGCGCGACCTGCGTGCTGCTGCATCGCAAAGGCGATGACGGCGCCGCGCGTGCTGCCGCATTGCCCGGCGGAAACGCCCAGCGCCATTCAGCGATCCGCGCCGACATCGTCGATACGCAGAGCCTGTGCCAAGCGGCTGCGGAAGTGCAGTCCACCTACGGCCGCTGCGACATCCTCGTGAACAGCGCCGGCCACACGCAACCGGTGCCCGCCGCCGACCTCGAAGCGCTGACCGACGAACTCATCGACGACCTGATGCGCGCCAACTTCCGCGGTGTGTTCGCGACCATCCGCGTGTTCGCACCGCTGCTCAAGGCAAGCGGCGATGCATTGGTGGTCAATGTCTCGTCTATCGCAGGCTTCACCGGCGTGGGCAGCAATCTTGCGTATGTCGCGGCGAAAGCCGGAGTCGATGTGGTAGGCGATGCGCTCGCCAAGGCCCTCGCGCCAGCAGTGCGCGTGGTGTCGGTGTCGCCGGGGGCGGTCGAGTCGGCCTTCGTGCCCGGGCGCGGCGATGACTTCAAGGCCAAGATGGCCACGACCACACCGCTCGGCCGCATCGGCTCGCCGGAAGACGTCGCGGGCGCGATCGAGGCACTCGCAACCACGATGCGCTTCGTCACCGGCACGCGCATCGTCGTCGACGGAGGGAGACACCTATGAGCGCCGCATGGCCGCCCAAAGGCGGGAAGGCCCCCTCGGGGGGCGGCGCAGCACGCGAAGCGGCAAGCGTGGGGGCCCTATGAACGCGAAGACCCTCATCACCTGCGCGGTCACGGGCAACCTCGTGAAGCCCGAGCAGACGCCGCACCTGCCCGTCACGCCCACGCAGATTGCCGATGAATGCCTCGCAGCGGCAGAAGCCGGGGCGGGCCAGGTGCACATCCATGTGCGCGACCCGAAGACCGGACGGCCTTCGATGGAAGTCGATCTCTATCGTGAAGTAGTCGACCGCATCCGCCGCAGCAACCGCGACCTGATCATCAATCTCACGACGGGCCCGGGCGGCCGCTTCATCCCGAGCGAAGACGATCCGAAGGTCGCCGCGCCGGGCAGCACGCTGCTGCCGCCGGAGAAGCGTGTCGAGCACATCGCGCTGATCAAGCCCGATGTCTGTTCGCTCGACCTGAACACGATGAACTCGGGCCCCGACGTGGTCATCAACACGCCGAAGAACGTGCGCCGCATGGCAAAGGTGATGCGAGAAGCCGGTGTGAAGCCCGAACTGGAAATCTTCGATTCGGGCGACATCCACCTGGCGCTCGACCTTATCGCCGACGGCACGCTCGATGGCCCCGGCATGTGGACCTTCGTCCTCGGCGTGAAGTACGGCTTCATGCCGACGCCGCAGACCGTGCTGTATGCGCGCGACATGCTGCCGCGCGGCGCGTTCTGGAGTGCTTTCGGCATCGGCCGGATGGAATTCCCCATCGTCGCGCAGGCATGGCTGCTCGGCGGCAACGTGCGCGTGGGCATGGAAGACAACATCTATCTGGAGAAGGGCGTGCTTGCACAGAGCAATGCGCAGCTCGTCGCGAAGGCGCGAGACATCATCGAGAGCCTGGGCGGGGAGATCGCCACGGCGCGTGAAGCACGCACGATGCTCGGACTCGGGGAGGCACGCCAATGAGCGCAGTGATGGCAGAGAACGACCGGGCACTTGCGCTGCGCGTGAGCCAGAAGGCAGCCCATCTCGACGAACTGCGGCTCGAAGCCGCGCCGCAACCGCAGCCGGTTGCCAAGCCCGGCCTCGCAGTGGTCAGGGTCTGCGCCGCCGCAGTTAACCCCAGCGACGTGAAGGCGACGCTGGGCATCATGCCGCAGGCCGTGTGGCCGCGCACACCGGGCCGCGACTTCGCGGGCGTCGTGGTCGATGGGCCGAGCGAGTGGGTCGGCCGCGAGGTCTACGGTTCGGGCGGCGACGTGGGCATCACGCGCGACGGCTCGCATGCGCGATTCATCGTGCTGCCGGTGGAAGCACTGCGCGACAAGCCGCGCGGCATTTCGATGGATGAGGCCGGCGCGGTCGGCGTGCCTTTCGTGACCGCGTACGAAGGCTTCCGCCGCAGCGGCATGCCGCGCGAAGGACAGACCGTGCTCGTGCTCGGTGCGAATGGCAAGGTCGGTCAGGCGGCCGTGCAGCTCGCCGCACAGGGCGGCGCGCGCGTCATTGCAGTGCAAAGGCGTGCGGGGCCGTTCGAAGGCTTTGCGTGCACGCCGGTCGACGCAATCGATGCGCGCGATGGTGAAGTCGCCGCGCGGGTGCGCGAGCTCACCAACGGCCGCGGCGTGGACATTGCCTACAACACCGTCGGCAGCGCCTACTTCGATGCCGCGAACAAGTCGATGGCCAAGGGTGCGACGCAGATCTTCATCTCCACGCACGACCGCGCGGTGCCCTTCGACATCTTCGCGTTCTACCGCGGCATGCACACCTACGTGGGCATCGACTCGCTGGCAATGGACTGCATCGCATCCACCGCACAACTCGACGCGATGCGCGAGGGCTTCGAGCGCGGCACGCTCAAGCCCTTCCCGGTGGCGCGCGCCTACGCACTCGACGAGGCGATCGACGCCTACCGGCTGGTGCTCTCGGGCAGCACCGACCGCGTCGTGCTGCGCCCCTGAGAACACACGGAGGAGACAAGCCATGCACGTGACCCGGTTCGACGAAGCGCCCCCTTACGAGGCGCCCAACCACTTCGACATGCGCTGCCTGCGCCTGCAGGGCAAGGAAGCCGGCCCCTCGACGCAGATGTGGATGGGCATGAGCCAGCTCCTGCCCGGCGGCCACACCACGCTCGACAGCTCGCCGATCGAGAAGCTCTACCTCGTGCTCGAAGGCCGCCTGACGGTCGTCGGCGAACTCGACGGACAGCGCGAAGAGCGCGAGCTCGGCCCTTACGACAGCTGCCGCTTCGCGCCCGGAGAAAAGCGCCAGCTGGTCAACCGAACCAACCGGCCGGCGCTGGTCGCGCTGGTGATGGCCAACACGCCACCCGCCTGAGCCGCACCCACAACGATTCCAACGGAGACAAGACATGACGACATTCATCCCCGGCCGACGCAGCCTGATCGCGGCCTCGCTCGCTCTCTTCGCCTTTGGCGGCGCACACGCGCAGGGTGACTGGCCGCGCGGGCAGACGATCAAGCTGATCGTGCCCTTCACCGCGGGCAGTGGCACCGACATCGTGGCGCGGCTCGTAGCCGAGAAGCTGGGGCCCGCGCTCGGCACCAGCGTGATCATCGACAACAAGCCCGGCGCGGGCGGCACGCTCGGCGCCACGCAGGTCGCGAAGGCACCGGCGGATGGCTACACGCTGCTGATTCACTCCGCAGGCCATCTGGTCAACCCGGCGATCTATCCGAACCTCTCCTACGACACGCTGAAGGACTTCGCCGGCATCACGCCACTCGCAAGCCTGCCGAATGTGCTGGTGACCCCACCCGGCCGATTCACCGACGAGAAAGACCTTGTCGCGAAAGTGAAAGCCAAACCGGGTGGCTTCAACTACGCATCGGCCGGCAACGGTTCGGCCACGCACATGAACGCGGAGGTGTTCCGGCTTGCCGCAGGACTCCAGGCGCAGCACGTGCCCTTCCGCGGCACGCCCGAGGCGATGACCGAAGTGATGGGTGGGCGCGTGGACTGGTTCTTCGCGCCGATGGTCTCGGCGCTGCCGCTGATCAAGGATGGCCGGCTCAAGGCGCTCGCCGTCGGCACGGGCAAGCGCTCTTCGGTGTTGCCGGACATCCCGACCACCGTCGAGGCCGGCGTTCCGGGCTCCGAGTATCTGTTCTGGGTCGGTCTTTTCGCGCCCGCGAAAACGCCCCGGCCCATCGTCGATCGGGTGCAGGCGGAAGTGAGCAAGATCATGGAATCGCCGGATCTGAAGGAGCGTCTCGACAAGCTCGGTGCGGAGCCGTTCACGATGCCTTCGGCGCAGTTCGACAAGTTCCTTGCCGAGGAGACGGCGAAAGCGCAGCAGGTGGCGAAGGCGGCAGGCATCAAGGTCGATTGACCGCGCGCGGGGCGGCGGTCTACGCTCGGCCATGCCTTCGATCTACGCCGCCCTCCTCTTTCTCCACATCCTCTCCGCCGCCTACTGGGTCGGCGGCATGGCGCTGATGCACTTCGCGGTGCGGCCGTCGGCGGTTGCCACGCTGGAGCCGCCGCAGCGGTTGCCGTTTCTCGCCGCGACGCTGGAGCGCTTCTTCGTCGGCGTATCGACCGCGATCGCGCTGCTGCTCGTGACCGGCTTCGGCATGGTCTGGCTGGCCGGCGGTTTCGGGAGCATGCGATGGAATGTGCATGCGATGCTCGCACTTGGGCTCGTGATGATGGCGATCTACCTGCACATCCGCTTCGCGCCGTTTCCCCGATTGCGAAATGCGGTCGCAGCGCGCACATGGCCGGTGGCCGCGTCCAACCTCGACACCATCCGCAAGCTGGTGAGCCTCAACCTGCTGCTCGGGGTGATCGTGTTCGCGCTTGCGGTGATGGGTCGCGCAATCTGATGCGCAGCGCCACAATGCCGCGATGAACAAACGCGACTTCCTCGGCAAGGCGGCGATGGCCGGCCTGCTCCCTGCCGTGACCTCCGCCTCCGCAATCGCCGCGCCTTCGGCGTTGAAAGGACCCGGCCTGCTCACCATCAGCGGTGCGGTCGGCAAGTCCAATCGCGGCGCGGTCGATCCGGCGCTCGACCAGATGTTCGTCAAACACGGCATCCAGTTCGAGAAAGCCTATGTGTTCGACGCCGAAGGGCTTCGCCGCTTGCCAACGGTGCAGATCCGCCCGACGCTCGAATACGACGCGAAGAAGCACACACTCGCCGGCCCTCTGCTGACGACTGTGCTCGAAGAAGCAGGCGTGAGCGGCGGCAAGGAGATCCAGCTCTTCCTGCGTGCTGTCGACGGCTACGTCGTGCCGCTGAACCTCGCCGATGCGCGCAGCTACCGCATGATCGTCGCGACCGAGATCGACGGTGCACCGCTCTCGCTCGGCGGGCTCGGCCCGCAGTGGGCGGTGTACGAGGCCGACACGCTCGCCGCATTCAAGGACAAGCCGCTCAAGGAGCGCTTCGCGCTCTGCCCCTGGGGCATCTACAGCATCGACGTGCGCAAGGCCTGAAGCGCAACTAGCGCTGTGCGAAGGCCGAAAGGACTTTCAGCACCGTCGCTGTCGCGCCATCGAGTGCCGGTTTCGGCCGGTGCGCGATGCCGAGGTTGCGCGTGAGCTTCGGGCTCAGCGGCAACACCTGCAACCGCTCATTGAACTCCGGGCCGACCGGCTGGTGCACCGGCAGCACTGCCGCGCCGTACCCCGCCGCGACCAGGCTGCGCATCGCGGCATCGAAGTTGAGCTCAATGCGCGGACGCGGCGATTCGCCGGCCGCCGCGAACCATTCCATGGTCAGCCGGTACATGTGCGTGGTCGCATCGTTGAAGATCAGCGGCCGGTCTGCCAGCCAGCGCGGTGTGACGCGCTTGGGCGCATCCCATTTCTTCGGGACGAAGGCCATCATCGGCTGGCTGCGCCATCGCGTGACCACCAGGTCGCGCATCGGCGGCTGCGGGACGGCGACGAGGCCCACGTCCAGCGTGCCCATCGCAAGACGCGACATGGTCTCAGCCGAACCGAGGATGCTCACTTCGACATCGATGCCGGGGTGGTCCTGCTCCAGCGCTTCGAGCACCTGCGGCAGAAGCTCGACGACCACGCCGGTCGAAGTGCCCAGCCGCACGCGGCCAAGCCGCCCTTCGGCCTGACGGCGCACCACGTCGATGGCGTCATCGGCATCGCGCAGCAGCTTGCGCGCACGATCGACCAGCGCAACGCCGGCGGCTGTCGGCGTGATGCGGCGCGCACCGCGCACCAGCAGTCGCGCATCGAGGCGCGATTCGAGTTCGCTGATGTGCAGGCTCACCGTGGGCTGCGCCAGATGCAGCGCGTTTGCCGCCGCGGAAAAGGTGCCGAGGTCGACGATGGACACCAGCGTGCGAAGCTGGTCGAGGTTGAGATGACGCATCAGGAAAGCTGATCGATATTGACAGGATTTTCAACTTCCACAATATCACGCCGGCTTGCAAGATCGTGCTCCATTCAAGGAGCTGCTCATGCAAACGCCCAAGCCCGCATTCTTCGCCGCCGTTCTGGAGATGATCCGTAACGCGCGCCGCGTGCGGCAGGATCACCGTCTGCTGCGCGCAATGAGCGAGCGCGACCTGCGTGACCTGGGCGTGGGCCGAAGCGAAATCCCGGCGCTGCTCAGCGATGCTGCGGCGCTGTCGAATGCGCCGTACAGCCGTGCGCAGTGTGCTGCGGCTGTTCCGCCAGCATTGCCGCGGTGACGCCGTTGGTCCAGCCGAAGCCGTCCTGCAGCGGGTATTCGCCGCCATGGCCGCCGCGGGTGTCGTCGTGCTCGACGCGGCGCAGTGCGTACTTCTCGACCAGCTTGCCTTCGCGCTCGTAGAGCGCGGCCACCGTCGCAAGCCAGCGGTGCGAGATGGTCCGCGAAAGGTCGTGGAACCCGTAGTCGGCGAATCCGCGCACCGCCATCCATTGCAGCGCAGCCCAACCGTTGGGCCGGTCCCACTGCTGGTCGCTCGCACATTCGGTGGTTGAAAGACCACCGGGCGCGAGCAGTCGGATGGCGACGGCCGCCGCGAGCCCCTGCGCGTGCGCCGGCTCTGCGGCACCGACGAACAGCGGCGTCACGCAGGCCGCCGTGAGGCAATCGCGCCGTTGGTCAAGGCGCCAGTCGTAGTCGAAATAGGCGCCGTGGGCGTCATCCCAGAAGAGCGCCGTCATGGCCGCCTTGCGCGCTTCGGCCTTTTCGGCAAAGGCTTCGGCGGTTGCCGTGTCGCCCGACTGCTTCGCCAGCGCGGCGATCTTCGTTTCGAGCTTGAAGAGGAAGGCGTTGAGATCCACCGGCAGGATGTCCGTGGTGCAGATGCTCGCCAGCGATGGCGCGGTGCCGGCGCGCACGTGCGCCCTGCTGCGCTCCTCGGCACATGGCTCCGGCGCGCGCAGCCACCGTGTGCTGAAGTCCCAGCCCGATTCGCAAGCGGCACGGATGTGGCGGTAGACCTCGGCCGGGTCGCGCCCGCACGACTCTGCGGTCGTCACGTCCTCGATCCACGATTCCTCGCGCGGCGTGTCGCGTTCGTCCCAGTAGCGGTTGAGCAGCGCGCCGCCCGGCAGCCGCACCACGCGACGGACGGCCTGCCCGTCGGCGAGACCCTCGGCGCCAGCCATCCAGAACGCATGTTCCTTGCGAAGCTGCGGCAGGCAATCGGCTTCGTCGAGCACGCCGCGCTGCTGCGCCAACTCGACCATCAGCGCGAACACCGGCGGCTGCGACCGGCTCAGGTAGTAGGTGCGATTGCCGTTCGGCACATGGCCGTAGGTGTCGATGAGGTAGGCGAAGTTTTCCACCATCTCGCGGATCAAGGACGCGTGACGTTCGGCAGTCAGGCCGAGCATGGTGAAGTACGAGTCCCAGTAGTAGATCTCGCGAAAGCGTCCGCCCGGCACGAGGTAGGCGTGCGGCAGTTGCAGCAGCGACGAACGCGGCGGATGCGCTGCCGGGTGCCGCGTGAGTACTTTCCACAGATCGTCGATGTGGGCTGCGATAGGTTGGCCGGGCACCGACACGTAGTCGGAATGCGGCTGCTCGATTACGTCGAAATGCGCCCGCACGAACACTTCGAGATTGAAGCCGGCCTGGGTCGACTGTGCGCGATAGGCAGCGAGGATGTCGGCGGGCTCCATGCGCGGCGCGCAGTCGACGAAGCTTTTGCTGTCAGTGAAGACGTGATTCGTCTGGACTGCGGTGAAGAGCTCTTCGTACCGGTCTGCCGGCGTGAGCGAATCGGGCGCGGGCGCGGCGGCCGCGCGCGTGGAGCGCTGCGCGCCGGCCGTGCCCGCGTCTGTCACACCACGCCTGCGTCGCGCAATGCTGCGCGGCGTTGTTCGTCGATGCCCAGTTCGGCGAGCACCTCGTCGGTGTGCTGGCCCAGCGCCGGCGGCGCGTAGCGCAGCACGGGCGGCGTGGATTGCAGCCGCAGCGGACTCGCCACGCCTGCAATGCTTTCGATGCCGTCGCCGGCAGCGCGCGGCAGCGTCACGGCGAGACCGCGCGCCTTGACCTGCTCGTCCTGGAAGGCCTGACCGATGTCGTTGATCGGGCCGCACGGCACGGCCTTGTCTTCGAGCAGCGCGATCCACTCGGCAGTGGTGCGCGTGCGCGTGACCTCTTCCATCTGCGGAATCAGCACCTCGCGATGTCGCACCCGCAGCGTATTGGTCGCAAAGCGCGGGTCGGCGGCCCAATCGGCATGTCCCGCCGCTTCGCAGAAGCGCGCGAACTGGCCGTTGTTGCCGATCGCCAGCAGCATCGAGCCGTCCTTGGTGTGGAAGTCCTGGTAGGGCGCGAGGCTCGGATGCGTATTGCCCTGCCGCTGCGGCGGGATGCCGGTGTTGAGGAACGCGCTCGCCTGATTCGCGAGGATCGCCATGCCGACGTCGAGCAGGGCCATGTCGATGTGCTGGCCTTCGCCGGTGCGGTGACGCACTTCGAGCGCAGCGAGGATCGCGGTGCTCGCGTACACGCCGGTGAAGAGGTCGGTCAGCGCCACGCCCACGCGCAGCGGGCCGCCGCCGGGCACGTCATCCGGGCGGCCGGTGATGCTCATCATCCCGCTGGTGGCCTGAATCATCAGGTCGTAGCCGGCGCGGTTCGCATGCGGACCGTCATGGCCGAAGCCGGTCACGCTGCAGTAGATGAGGCGCGGGTTGAGCGCGCGCAGGCTCTCGTGATCGAGGCCGTACTGCTTGAGTCCGCCCGTCTTGAAGTTCTCCACCACGATGTCGCTCCGCGCGGCCATCTGCCTGAGCAGCGCCTGTCCGTCGGGCGTCGCCATGTCGATGGTGACCGAGCGCTTGTTGCGATTGCAGGCGGTGAAGTAGGTCGCCTGGTTCGTGTCGTTGCCCTCTGCATCCTTCAGGAAGGGCGGGCCCCAGGTGCGCGTGTCGTCGCCCACGCCGGGGCGCTCGATCTTGACGACATCCGCACCCAGATCCGCGAGGATCTGGGTGCACCACGGCCCCGCGAGCACGCGGGACAGGTCGAGGACCTTGATGCCCGCGAGGGCACCTTGCGTGGCGGTCGGCGCTGTCATCAGTTGGCGAAGGCCGCGATACCGGTCTGCGCGCGACCCAGGATCAGCGCATGGATGTCGTGCGTGCCTTCGTAGGTGTTGACCACTTCGAGGTTGACCAAGTGACGCGCCACGCCGAATTCATCGCTGATGCCATTGCCACCCATCATGTCGCGGGCGAGGCGTGCGATGTCGAGCGCCTTGCCGCACGAATTGCGCTTGAGCAGCGAGGTGACTTCGACCGATGCGGTGCCTTCGTCCTTCATGCGGCCGAGGCGCAGGCAGCCTTGGAGGCCCAGCGTGATTTCGGTCTGCATGTCGGCGAGCTTCTTCTGGATGAGCTGGTTGGCTGCAAGCGGGCGGCCGAACTGCTTGCGCTCCATCGTGTAGGTGCGGGCACGGTGCCAGCAGTCTTCCGCCGCGCCGAGCGCACCCCACGAGATGCCGTAGCGCGCGCTGTTGAGGCAGGTGAACGGACCCTTGAGGCCCTGCACTTCGGGGAACGCGTTGTCTTCGGGGCAGAACACGTTGTCCATCACGATTTCGCCGGTGATCGAAGCGCGCAGGCCGACCTTGCCGTGGATGGCCGGGGCGCTCAGGCCCTTCATGCCCTTTTCGAGAACGAAGCCGCGGATCGGACCGACCGCGCCGGACTCGGAAACTTCCTTGGCCCACACCACGAACACGTCGGCGATCGGGCTGTTGCTGATCCACATCTTGGCGCCGCTGAGCGAATAGCCGCCCGGCACCTTCTTGGCGCGGGTGACCATGCTGCCGGGGTCCGAACCGTGGTCGGGCTCGGTCAGGCCGAAGCAGCCGATGAATTCGCCGGTGGCGAGCTTGGGCAGGTATTTCTGCTTTTGCGCTTCGGTGCCGAATTCGTTGATCGGGACCATCACGAGCGAGCTCTGCACGCTGGCCATCGAGCGGAAGCCCGAATCGACGCGCTCGACTTCGCGGGCGATCAGGCCATAGCAGACGTAGTTGAGGCCGGGACCGCCGTATTGCTCGGGGATCGTCGGGCCCAGCAGACCGAGGGCGCCCATCTCGCGGAAAACCGCCGGGTCGGTTTCACCCTTGCGGAAACCCTCGATCACGCGCGGAGCCAGGCGCTCCTGGCAGTAGGCATTGGCCGCGTCGCGCACCATGCGCTCTTCGTCGGTGAGCTGTTGATCGAGCAGAAGGGCGTCGTCCCATTGAAAGCGGGCGTTCTTGATGGCCATGTGAGGTCTCCGGGGGAAAAGTGCGGGAAGCGAAAGTGCTTGGGTCGGCCGTCATCGTAAGCGCGGCGCAGGGGGAGCGCAAACGATGATTCGACACCCAGTTATGCGTTTTTCGAACGTCATACGACAATGCGCCTGGGCCGTTTCATTGAATGAACGTGCCGTTCAACTATGTAGGCTTCGCATACCATGCGCCGCAAGATCCCTTCGACACAGTCCCTTATCTGCTTCGAGGCCGCCGCGCGGCACGAGAGCTATACCCGCGCCGCGCAGGAGCTCGCGCTCACGCAGAGTGCGGTGTCGCGCCAGATCACCGCGCTGGAGGACTTCCTCGGCATCGCCCTCTTCCGCCGCACCCGGCACGGCGTGGCGCTGACGCCGGCCGGTGCCGACTATGCGCGGCAGATCGCGCGCCAGCTCGACACCATGGAGCGCGACACGCTCGACGCAATGGCGCGGCAGGGCCAGGGCGGATCGCTGCAGCTCGCGGCAGTGCCGACCTTCGCGACGCGTTGGCTCATTCCGCGCCTGCCGGATTTCGCGGCGAAGCATCCGGACATCACGGTGCACATCGAGACGCGCACGCGGCCCTTTCTGTTCAACGACACGCCTTTCGATGCCGCGATCTACGCTGGCACGGCAACGCAGACCGCCAACTGGGCCGGCACGAAGTCCACCGTGCTGATCGAGGAAGACGTGATTCCGGTTTGCAGCCCCGCGCTGCTCGCAGGCCGCAAGCCGTTGTCGCCGTCGGCGATTGCCCGCATGCCGCTGCTGCAGCAGAGCACGCGGCCCGACGGCTGGCGCCAGTGGTTCGATGCGCAGAACGTCGATGCGCCGCGTGCGCACAGCGGGCCGCGCTACGAGCTGTTCTCGATGATCGCCATCGCCGCCGCGCACGGGCTCGGCGTGGCGCTGATGCCCACCATCGCGATCCAGAACGAACTGGCGCGCGGCGAACTCGTCATCGCCTGCGAGCGCGTCTTGCGCGGTGAGCGCAGCTACTACCTCGTGACACCCGCCGTCGAGGACGAGCGCCCGGCACTCACGCTTTTTCGCGCCTGGCTGCTCGCGCAGGCGGGCGCGGCGGCTTCGCAGCCGGCTTCTGCGCGGCCGCCATCGCGGACAGCCCCGCCATCACGTAACACATGAGCTCCTCGGCGAGGCCTTCGCTGTCCTTGCCGATCGCGGGCAGCAGCTTCGCCGGGACTTCCTTCGGGACGATCATGATCGCCAGGCACGGCAGCAGCGCGAAGACGACGCCGCGCTGAGCGCTCGGGTGCTCGGGCGGCAGGCCCATCACGGCGCTCACCAGCCCGCGCATGAACTGTGACTTGGGTCGCACGGCCTTCTCGATCAAAGCGGGCATCGCAGCAGAGGGCGTCATGATCTCGCGCAGCACCACACGGAAGCCCCACGACGCGTTCACGTTGCTGGCAAAGCGGACGAAGTGCGTCAACACCGTGCGCAGCTTGGTCTCCGGATCGTCGATGTGCTCGACCATTGCCATCAGCTCCTCGAGCCCGATCAACTGCTGATGCGCGGCAATCAGCACCGCTTCATACAGGCCGTCGCGGCTGCCGAAGTGATAGTTGACCGACGCGAGCGGCACGCCCGCGCGCTCGCAGATTTCCTTGCTGGTGGCCTCGGCCAGTCCGCGTTCGGCGAAGACCTTGCCCGCCGTCTCGATGAGGTGCTGGCGTGTCGCATCACCATCGGGGCGTTGCGCGCGCCGGCCGGGCGTGGGAGATTTCTTTCTTGCTGTGACTGCCATCGCGGTAATCCCTGGAAACAAAGTCTTAGTTTGAATTTGAATTCAAATTCGATATCATCCAGTCTACTTCATCGACAACGCAGCGTCATCCCTGCGCAGAGAGAAATCATGAACAAGAAGCCGATCATCGTCGGGGCCATCGTTCTCGTGGCCGCCGCCGCTCTCGCGGTCTGGTACTTCAACCGACAGCCCACGAATGCCAATGAGCTGGTGCTCTACGGCAATGTCGATCTGCGACAGGTGTCGCTCGCCTTCAACGGCGCGGAACGCATCGGCCGGCTCAACGTGCAGGAAGGCGATCGCGTCACCGCCGGCCAGGTGCTTGGCGAACTGGACACGCGCACGCTCGAATTGCAGATCGCCCAGTCCGAAGCGCAGATCGCGGTGCAGCAGCAGGTGCTTCAGAAGCTCAAGACCGGCAGCCGCCCTGAAGAGATCGCACAGGCACGCGCACAAGTCTCGGCAGCGCAGGCCGATGCCGAACTTGCACGGCAGCAACTCGAACGGCTCCAGTCGATCCGGCAGACCACCGCCGGCCGCGCGGTGAGCCAGCAGGACCTGGACGCCGCGCAGGCCCGCCAGAAGACCGCACTCGCGCAACTCGAAAACGCACGGAAGGCGCAGCAGCTCGTCGTCACTGGTCCGCGCAAGGAAGACATCGCGCAGGCACAGGCGCAACTCGATGTCGCGGTCGCATCGCTCGCGGTGCTCAAGCATCAGTTGGACCAGGCACAACTCCGGGCGCCGATCAACGCGGTGGTGCGCGCACGGCTGATGGAGCCGGGCGACATGGCCTCGCCGCAGCGGCCGGTGTTCACGCTCGCGATCACCGATCCGAAATGGGTGCGCGCCTACGTCACCGAGGCCGACCTCGGCCGCGTGAGGCCCGGCATGGCGGCCACGCTGCACACCGACAGTCATCCGGGCCAGCCGCTGACGGGCAAGGTCGGGTACATCTCGTCCGTCGCGGAGTTCACGCCGAAGACCGTGCAGACGGAGGAATTGCGGAGCAGCCTCGTCTACGAGATCCGCGTGCTCGCCGACGACCCCGAAGACCGACTGCGTCTCGGCATGCCGGTGACGGTGCGCCTCGCGCTCGACGGCAACAACGCCAACGCAAGTGCGAACAGCAACGCGGCGACGGCCGGGAGCAAGCCCTGATGACCACCGCCGCACCAGCGCTCGCAGGTCGCGGCCTGCACAAGCGCTTTCAGGTCAAGGGCCTCGCCGAGCCCACACGTGCACTCGACGATGTAACGCTCGAAGTGCCCGCCGGCAAGCTGACCGCGCTGGTCGGCCCCGACGGTGCGGGCAAGACCACGCTGCTTCGCCTCACAGCTGGACTGATGAGCGCGGACGAAGGCTCGCTCAGCGTGCTCGGCATCGATGTCGCGAAAGACCCGCAATCGGTGCAGGACCGCATCAGCTACATGCCGCAGCGCTTCGGCCTCTATGAAGACCTGAGCGTCCAGGAGAACCTCGACCTCTATGCCGATCTGCACGGCGTGAGCAAGTCGGTTCGCCGCGATCGCTACGCGCGCCTGATGGAGATGACCGACCTCGGCCGCTTCACCGACCGTCCCGCCGGAAAACTCTCCGGCGGCATGAAGCAGAAGCTCGGACTCGCCTGCACGCTGGTGCGTTCTCCGGCGCTGCTGCTGCTCGACGAACCCACCGTGGGCGTCGACCCCCTCTCGCGGCGCGAGCTATGGGAGATCGTGCAGCAGCTCGTGGACGAAGAGCATCTCTCCGTCATCGTCAGCACCGCCTATCTCGACGAGGCGGAGCGCTGCGCGCAGGTGTTCGTGCTGCACGGCGGCAAGCTCATTGCGCAAGGTGCGCCCAACGAGATCCGCGACAACGCGAAGGATCTCTGCTTCATCGCGACACCCCCGAAGGGCACCGCGCCGCGCACCTTGCAGGCGAAGCTGCTCGACACACCGGCATCGATCATCGACGCGGTGCCGCAGGGCGGCGAAGTGCGCTTCATCCGCCGCCCCGATGCGGACGCAGCTTCGGTCGAGGCCTTGCTGGATGGCGCACCGGTCGAGTCCGTCCCGGCGCGGCTCGAAGACGGCTTCATGGTGCTGCTGCGCGCAAAGCAGGCCAAAGCCGAATCTCCTGCACCGGCCCAACCCGCGGCCGCGGCACCTGGCTCCAATGGCAAGGACGTCGTCATCGAAGTGAAAGACCTCGTGCGCAAGTTCGGCGATTTCACCGCCGTCGCCAGCACCAGCTTCGACGTGCGGCGCGGAGAAATCTTCGGCCTGCTCGGCCCCAACGGTGCGGGCAAGACCACCACCTTCCGCATGCTCTGCGGACTGCTGCCCGCGAGCAGCGGCTTCCTGCAGGTGGCGGGCGTGAACCTGCGCACCGCACGCGCCCATGCGCGCAGCAAGATCGGCTACGTCTCGCAGAAGTTCGCGCTGTACGGCAACCTCACCGTCACCGAGAACCTGAACTTCTTCGGCGGTGCCTACGGCCTGCGCGGCGACCGGCTGCGCGACCGCATGCAGACGGTGCTCCAGCAGTTCGACCTCGTCGGGCAAGAGCAGGCCACCAGCGGCCAGCTCCCCGGCGGCTTCAAGCAGCGGCTCGCGATGGCGACCGGCCTGCTGCACGAGCCGGAGATCCTCTTCCTCGACGAACCCACGAGCGGCACCGATCCACTCGCGCGGCGCGAGTTCTGGCGCCGCATCACCGCGCTGGCCGAGGCGGGCGTGACCATCATCATCACCACGCACTTCATGGAAGAGGCCGAGTACTGCGATCGCATCGTCATCCAGGATGCGGGCAAGCTCCTCGCCATCGGCACGCCGCAACAGGTGCGCGTGCAAGCCGGGAGCGCGGCGGACAGCCGGCTCAGCATGGAAGAAGCCTTCATCGACATCGTGACGCAGGCGCGTGAATCGAAGCGCGCACCGGCGCAGGGAGCGCATGCATGACCGCGCCGCAATCGGAACAAGCCGCGACGCTGAGCCGCTTCTGGCGACGGCTCGTTGCGCTCACCCGCAAGGAAACGCGTCAGCTCATCCGCGACCCGAGCAGCATCGCGATCGGCATCCTGCTGCCGATCATCCTCATCCTGATCTTCGGCTACGGCCTGTCGCTCGACGTGAAGAACGCGCCAATGGCGGTGGTGCTCGAAGACACCTCACCCACCGCAGCGCAGGCCGTGGCGGGCCTTCAGCTCACGCCCTACATCTCGCCGGTGATGCTCACTTCGATGCGCGATGCCGAAGCGCTGATGCACCAGCGCAAGGTCGACGGCATCGTGCGCGTGCCGTCGGACTTTTCGCGCCGCCTCGCGGCGGGCGACGCGAGCATCCAGGTGATCGTGCACGGCGCCGATGCGAACAAGGCCAACATCGTGCTGCGCTACGCGACGGGTGCGCTCGCGCAGAACTCGCAGCGCATCGTCGACCGCGCGGGCGGTGGGCCGCAAGGCACGGGCATCGGTGCGATCACCATCGAGCAGCGGCTGTGGTTCAACAGCGCGAACACCAGCACCTGGTATCTGGTGCCGGGGTTGATCGTGCTCATCATGACGCTGGTCGGCGCCTTTCTCACCGCGCTCGTGATGGCGCGCGAATGGGAACGCGGCACGCTCGAATCGCTCTTCGTCACGCCGGTGAGGCCGGTGGAGATCCTGCTGGCCAAGGTCATCCCCTACTTCGGCATTGGCATGATCGGCCTGCTGCTGTGCCTGCTGGCCGCGCGCTTTCTCTTCGAAGTGCCGATGTACGGATCGCTCGCCGTCATGGTGGTGGCCGCGATGCTGTACCTGCTTGTCGCAGTAGGCATCGGGTTGCTCATCTCGTCCGTCACGCGCAACCAGTTCCTCGCGAGCCAGGTCGCGCTGATATCGAGCTTCCTGCCTTCGCTGATGCTGTCGGGCTTTCTCTTTGACCTGCGCAATGTGCCGACCGTCATTCGCATCGTCGGGCATGTGTTGCCGGCGACGTATTTCATGGAGCTGATCCGCACGCTGTTCCTTGCGGGCAACGTGTGGTCGCTCATCGTGCGCAACTGCCTCATCCTGCTGGTGTATGCGGTGGTGCTGCTCAGCATCGCGCGCTTCGTCACGCGCAAGAAGCTGGACTGAAGGACAACCATGAACGGTTCATTCATCGACTTCCTGCGGCGCGTGGCCCACTTGTGCCGCAAGGAACTGCTCGCGATCCTCAAGGACCCGTCGAGCCGCGTGATACTCATCGTGCCGGCGCTCATGCAGAGCCTGCTCTTCGGCTACGCGGCCACCTACGACCTGACGCACGTCGACTATGCGCTGCTCGACCAGAGCCGCAGCGGCGCATCGACCGCGCTCATCGCCAAACTCGACGGCACCGGCGTCTTCAAGCGCGCGGCCACACTCACGTCGCCCGAGCAGATCGCGCCACTGGTCAATCAGGGGGATGCGCTCGTCGTCATCCAGATCGGCCCCGATTTCGAGCGGCAACTCAACGCGGGTGAAGACGCGCCGATCCAGGTGATCATCGATGCGCGCAACTCCAACACGGCCGGATCAGCATCGGGCTTCGTCGCCTCCGTCGTCAACGCCTTCAACGATGACTGGCGGCAGAAGCACGGCGGGCTGCAGGCGCCGGTGCGCATCGAATCACGCGCATGGTTCAACCCCAACCTGGAGACGCGCTGGAACTTCATGCCCGGCATGATCGCCGCGCTCAGCATGATCCAGACCCTGCTGCTCACCGCACTCTCCGTGGCGAGAGAACGCGAGCAAGGCACCTTCGACCAGTTGCTGGTCACGCCGCTGTCGCCCACCGAAATCATGATCGGCAAGGCGCTGCCGCCGGTCTTCATCGGGCTGGTGCAATCCACCATCGTGCTGCTGATGACGCTGCTGTGGTTTAGGGTGCCGATGGCCGGGTCGCTCATCACGCTCTACATCGGGCTCTCGGCCTTCACCATTGCGAGCGTGGGCATCGGCCTTTCGATCTCGGCCGTGTCGGCCAACATGCAGCAGGCGATGCTCTACACCTTCGTCCTCATCATGCCGATGATGCTGCTGTCGGGCCTCACTACGCCGGTGAGCAACATGCCCGAAGTGCTGCAGATCGCCACGCTCGCCAACCCGCTGCGCTTTGCCATCGACCTCGTGCAGCGCGTGTACCTCGAAGGCGTTGGGCTGCTCACCGTCTGGCACAACCTCATTCCGCTTTTCCTCATCGCGGCCGTCACGCTGCCGCTGGCCGCCTGGCTCTTTAGACACAGGCTCGTCTGAATCCGCTCATCGAAGGGCATGCCATGAAGATCTCCGCACGCTTCCACACCACCGCCGTCGCCGGTGTTGCCGCGCTCATCGCGGCTGTGATGCTCACCGGCTGCGCGGTCGGCCCCGACTTCAAGCCGCAGACCCCCGAAGCCCCGGCCGACTTCGCGGCATGGCACGGCGGATCGCTCGAACTCTCCGGGGCGCAACGCACTGCGCCCTCCGCGAGCGCGGCGCCGCAAGACTGGAGCATGTTCAACGACCCGGTGCTCGATGCACTCCAGAAGCGCGCCCTCGCCGCCAACTCCGACCTGCAAACCGCCGCGCTGCGCTTTCTGCAAAGCCGCGCGCAGCAGGGCGTCGTCGAATCGCAGAAGGGCATCCAGGTCAATGCCAGCGCCGGCGTGACGCGGCTGCGCCAGAGCGAATTCGGCGAGACCCGGCGATTGCTTGATGCGATCAACCCGCCCAACCAAGCCGAGCTGATCCAGATCCTGAGCGAGCCGCACAACTTCTATCAGGTCGGCTTCGATGCCTCGTGGGAGATCGACCTGTGGGGCCGCGTGCGCCGCTCCATCGAATCCGCCGATGCCAACGTCGCCGCATCGCAAGCCATGCTCGCGCAGGTGCAACTCAGCGTGCAAGCCGAACTGGCGCGCCACTACTTCGAACTGCGCGCGGTGCAACGCCAGATCAAGCTCGCGCGCGAAGACATCGCGGCGTCCGAGGAAACACTGTCGCTCGTCAAGGCCCGCGCCGACGGCGGACTCACCACCGACCTCGACGTCGCGCGCCAGAACGCACAAGCCGCCGACCTGCGCGCGCGCCTGCCGCAATTGCTCACGCAGGAAGCGCAGGCCACCAACCAGATCACCCTGCTGCTCGGCGAACGGCCCGGCGCGCTGCAATCGCAACTCGCGCCCCTGCCCGACAACGCGTCGGTGGCCGCGCTGCCCGACCTCTCGCTCGGCGTGCCGTCGGACATGGCGCTGCGCCGCCCCGACATCCAGATGGCGCAAGCCCAACTGCACGCCGCCACCGCCAACATCGGCGTCGCCGTGGCCGACCTGTACCCGCGCGTCACCATCGGCGCGGGCTTCGGCTTCCAGTCGGTGGACGGCAGCACCTTCACCGACTGGGGCAGCCGGCAGTGGAACATCGGCCCGAGCATCCAGTTGCCCATCTTCGACAACGGCCGCCGCCGCGCCACCGTGAACCTGCGCGAGCTGCAGCAACAGGAAGCCGCCGTCGCGTATCAGCAGACTGTGCTCAAGGCGTGGCACGAGATCGACGATGCGCTGAGTGCGTACACCGCCGAGCGGCGGCGCAACGAGCAACTGGCAGTGAGAGAACGCAGCAGCCGCGACGCGCTGCAACTCGCGCGCGTGCGGTATGAGCATGGGTTGACCGACTTTCTGGTGCAGCTGGATGCGGAGCGGACGTGGCTGCAGGCGCAGAGGGACTACACGGAGAGCTCGAGTCGGTTGGCGTTGGGGTTGGTGGCGGTTTCGAAGGCGTTGGGTGGGGCGGGGGATGCGGGAGCGAAGTCCTGAGGGACATTCGCGCCGAGGACTTGATTGAAAGCGTCGATGGTTGGGCGTGGGCGCGAGGGCCGAGGACTCTAGCGAGCGACGGCTATGCGCCGATTGTGTTGAAAAACTCACCTCCCCTGTGATGCGGAGCAGCAGTCTCCAAAGTCAGTCTCGTAGAACACCGGAGGAGACGCAATCGACATCGAGGTAAGGAGTCGAGTACCTCGAAAACACGCTCTCAGAAGTCGCGAGGGAGTTTTTCAACAGAATCCGCCCAAAGCTGCCAGTGCGCCCGGAACGGAGAACGACCGCTTTGCACTCCAATTGCTGCCCGTCGCCTACAGCCACCGTATTCACGTAACCGGTCAGAAGCGGACCTCGAGTACGGATTTCCTGGGGATCAAGGTTTTTCTTCAGCACTTCGCCCGCTGGCGATGGAGGCGGGTTGAGGCCACATGTTGAGATCAATCCAGTTCAAGGCCTCGCTAGCTGTTTGTACCGTCGCCACTGGCACCCGGGCGGAACTCTTGCCGTGAAACAGGTCATTTCGCTGCCCCGAAATTGCACGGTACTTCGCCAGCAGCTCGTCAAGCTTCGTCTTCATGGGAACGAGTCGATAGAGCGCCTTTAGCTTCCCGTAGACGCTCACATGAATGGCGCTCGTGGGCCACTTCACCCTCCCTTGCATGTCCGGGAATTGCTCGGACAGGATCATGTCGGCTTCTGCCCAGAACTCCTTGGGACTGCCCAAGCTTATCGCCAGACCCGACCGACCCGTCGCCAACTCAATCTCGTCAAACCTCTGCGCGATAAGCGACTCCGTCGCGACATTGAGCCAGAACAGCGCTTCGTTGGTATCGCCCAATTCCAGGTACATGCTCGCCTTGGTGCGGCACTCCGCGGCCCAAGGAAGCCGCTCCAACGTGCCTAGGTCAATCTCCACAGGCTCGGTAGAAGGCACGAACATCTCGTAGAGAGCCGCGGGAGAGCCCTTTTTGATCCAGCCGAGCTGACTCGCGCCTGCCGTGCTGGTGACCTGCTCTAAATCAGAGAGGTCGCGAGGCGCGGGTATCCAGTCCTGCCGCCCTCCATGACCAGCTCGTAGCCTCCAAGCGAGGTCGTGAAAAATTGAGAAAGCCCAAGTGAACGACTGCGGCCAACCCTCTGCAGAGAAATCGGCGCCTGGGATTGCCTGAAGGCGCTCCGTATAAGCGCTGCCGTCCAAGAGCGTCGAGAGCTCAAGGCTGATGCCGGATGATCCGGTTTGCCAACGGGAGGCTCCCACAGACAGGGCGGCCCCCCCGCTTTCTGTTTGCACAAAAGTCTCTCCAGACTGCCCAAACGAAGGCTGGATCTGAGCTCGAATCGCGATACCTCGCCAAGAGAAGTCCACTCGCAGCGGGTGGTTGTGTATGACGTACGGGACTCTGAACTGAAGCCGCGTTCTCAAACTCAGGTCTTGTAAGCCCGCTAGTATTGCAATCAGATCGGCGCGCTCCTTCTCGTACTCCGTCTTCTTGACAGCGCTTGACGGCTCTGGAACAGACTGGGCTAGCTTCCGAAATTTCTGAATTTCTGACGCTCGTACTGTCTCAATCGGGACCGCATTAAATTGCTCGAAGACTTGGTCTTTGATTGCATGAAGTTGGAACACCGCGCAGTTCACCGGGCTATCTCCTTCAGCTCGCCGGAAGGCAGCCACAAATTTCGCGAAATGTTCCTGGTGAGTCGCGGGGACGACAAATGGTGTCGGTACAAACCAGCGGTCGAACCGAGTGACTCCGGCGAATAGGAACATATTCAGAGCTTGCGCCTGTGCGGGCTTGCTCCAAGGTATCGAAGGAATGACCGCGTTCAACAGCGAGACGAGATCTTCATCGCTAATCTCCCTGCCGGCCTCCACGGGATCGACGTCAGGCATGAAGCAATTGCAGATGCGCCTTTTTGCTTGTAAGTACTGAATCTGATTGACCATTCTTGGAGGTTCTTAGCTACCAGTGGGCACCGATGCCGTAGACAACAACAGGCTCAGCAAGCCAGGCAACCCAATACGCTATGCCACGCCGGAGTCCTAGATAACTCAGCCCGTCCACGAAGCTATCTTTGCTTGAACTAGTGGGTTTTGCACCGACGCGATGGGCGAGTTGACCGGTCCAAACCGCTCACTAAGTTCCGGCGAGCGCCCGCATGTCGAGCGACGGCTCCTGCAGGATTCTGCCTGTCGCTCCGCCCATGCTCACTTGTTCTCTTTGCTCATCAAGTCCCACGCGAGACCAGCAACCCAGCCAATGCCCACAAGCCATGCTCCGACTTGAACGGCGTCGGCGGTCGGGGCCACCCAATGAACGAATACGGCAATCAGCAATCCAGCCAAAGCACCCATGCAGGACCGCGGTGAAGCGAGGACATCGACCATTTCGAGTTCGCAGTGAATGTCTGGTTGTGGCCGAAACGAGCGACGCTATCTGCGAATCATCAGCAGCCAGTACCAAGCCGCATACAGGCCGATGATGAAAATCGCTAGGGCTTGTGCACGGCGGCAAAGCTTCTTCCCTTCGTCGTTATACCTGCCAGTTTCGAACGACCACCAAAACAGCCAGCCAATGGAACGGTGTGAATCCGTCGCATCGGCGTTCAGACAGTCACGCGCCCGCAGCCCCACCGTGACGTAGCCAACGCCAGCAAACAGCGATACCAGGAATAGCACCGCTAGCCACAAAATTTGCGGATTCAAGTTATTCATTGGAAGCCTGCTTTTGGCCGAGCGCGGTCCTCGGCAATCATTCCGATCGCCCACTTCATGTTCACACCTTCGCGCAGACCAAGGGGCAGAGGCTTCTGATGGCAAGAAGCGCGAAAAGGAAGCCAAGCACGAGCGTGGCTGCAACCCAGAGGAAAGGCGAGGCGAAGCCGGCAATCATGCTGAAGGGAAAGAGGACCAGTTCCGCAACCACCGTGCTTGATGTTGGTGATGGATGGAAGCGAGCGCCGCAATGCGTGCATGTCGCCGGAAAGAGCGCACCGGACGTCCACACACGGAGGGAATTCACACCGTGCGGGCCACGGCAGTTGGGGCAGGCTTCCATCGCAATTTGAAAGTCGGATTCCTGGCGATTCTGGTCCTATAGGACGCTAGCGCGCACACACCATCGCCCGCTTAGCGGTCCACAGACAACGATGGTCCGGTTGTTGCCCGATTGCGAGAGCCAAACTGGCAGGCAATCGGGCATCGCTCCATGCGCCAAATTTGGACGGGGTTTTGGAAAGCAACAGGGCTCTTCGCACGCTGAGGCTACGGCCTCGGGCCCCTCGCTATACTCCGCCGCATCACGCTCAACGCAGGCGTGATCGGGTTTGGAAGCCCGAAGCAGTCTAGGAAGAACGCAAGCCGCAGTAACACCACACGGTCCCTGCGGCTTCGTCATTCGTGTCACCTTTTCAGGCGGCTCGAATGGGGAGCCGCGAGGCTCGCCGGTTCTCCTCCTGGACTGCCCGGTCTTCCAACCTGTTCGAGCCGCCGCCACCGTTTGGAAGCGGGTGCGGCGGTTGTAGCAAACCGCAGTATCAGGAGGCCATCAATGGCATACCCTTTTTGCGCGCACGCGCGCCCCCCAAACGATCCCCCCGCTCGCCCTGACTCGCCGAACGAGCCCATCCCCGACCCCTTCGAACTCACGATGCAAGCCATCCGCCAGATCAAGGCCGCGCGGTCGGTGTATCAGGTCGTCGCCTGCATCCAAGGCATTGCCGAGGCCTCCGAAGCACGCGAGCTGATGCTGATCGCAGATGCCGAGTTCAAGCACCGCGTCGAACTCGCCATGACGACGCTCCGGTCGATGCGCGCACCGGGCAGCACCCGGCGCCAGTCCGCTCCGGCGCGGCTGTAACGCCCATGAGCCGGTCGCTGGCCGGCTCGCCAGCTTCCAATCAGGCTTTCCCCCTGCTCCGCTCCGCGCGCAAGGCGCAGAGTGCCAGCGGCACATCCCGTGCCGGAGGCCGCCGCTCCGTTCGGCGGGGGAGATTGCAGATGATCATCTTCGTCCGCACCGCCGGTATCGCGCCGGGCAAGAACGCCAGCATGCTGGCGTTTTCGAAGGAAATCGTGGCCTACATCAAGGACGCCTACAAGTTCGACGTCGAGGTGCTGCTGCCCATCGGTGGCAATCCGCAGCGGATCGGCTGGACCTCGCGGCACAAGGATCTGGCGGAGTACGACAGCGTCAATCTGCGGCTGATCGCGGACCCGAAGTACTGGGAGATCCTGAACAAGTACATCGACAGCTTCATGCCCGGGTCGGCGCACGACGAGATCTGGCGCACGCTCTGACCTCCGGCGTACAGCCGTGCGGCGGAGTGACAGCCGCCGATGCCCGCATCAAAATCCTTCGTCGCCCATCGGCATCGCGAGGGAGGTTCTCTCATGGCGGACGAAGAGAAGTCGAAGTCCTGGTGGCAGACGATGCCGGGGCTCATCGCCAGCCTGACGGCGGCCACGACGGCTTTCGCCGGGCTGCTGGTGGCGCTCAAGCAGGTGGGGTGGATCGGGTCGCCGCAGCCGCCGGCGCCTCAGCAACAGCAGTCATCGCAGGGCGCGGGAGCGTCTGCGCCCTCGCCCTCGCCCTCGCCCTCGCCCTCGCAGGCTCCGGCTCCGGCCGCGCAGGTCGCAGCGGCGGCTGCGCCGGCGAGCCATCCGGTGACCTTGCCCGAGTTGCGCGAATACAAGCTGGGCCCGGCAACTTACACGCTGCTGTCCGCAACGCTGTCGCCGCAGACGGCGGAGAAGGATGCGCTGCGGATCCAGGTGCGCATGTTGAACAACAACACCTATGACGCGAATTTCTGGGACAAGGAGTTCCGCCTGGTCCTCGATGGGGTGCCGATGGCGCCGGAAAGCAACCTCAACGAACTGGTAGCGGCCCGGTCGGCCAAGGACGGTACGGTGATGTTCGTGGTGCCGCGCGGCACGGCGAGCGTCAATCTGCAGATCGACTACGCCGACCAGCAGACGGTGATCCCGCTGACACTCGCGACTCCCCGCTAGGACAGGCGGCGCCATTCATCGAGACAGTGCGCGGCGAGCGCCGTGACCCAGAACGGCTCTTTCGGATCGAAGGCGATGCCGAAGCGGGGCGAGACGAGGAAGCCAGCTCTTTCAAAGCAGTCATCGTCCTCCGCGTGGATGAAGAACGCGAGCGCGTCGAAGCTGATGGACCGCTGGTCGATGATGATCACGGCCGCCTGTGTGGTGACTTCTTCGAGCCGGCCGCAGTCCTGGAAGCGGTAGATGACCGACCCGTAGTCGAGCTCGTTCAGGCCGACGCTGTTGCGGCCGGTCTTGAGGGGTTCGCCGTGCAGGCGCCGCACGTCTTCCGCCGAGGCGGTGAACGGCAGGTCGTTGACGCGGATGAAGGGGTCGAGGTTCATGGCGGTGCGCGGTCAGGTCAGGAGATTCTGGTGGTTTCTGCCGAGAACTGAGCCATGGGTTTGCTTCCAGAATGGCGATCGAAGCGAACGGAGGGCCAGTCATGAACGAATCTCCCGGCAGCGCGGCACATGAGCCGCAGAACGAGCGTCGCGATCTGCTGCAGCGCATATGCGCGCTGGCGGCGGTCGGGGTGGCGACAGGCGGAAGCACGATCGCGGGCTGCGGCGGAGGCAGCAGCGGCGGCGGGGTCTCGTTTGTCGCCAACTCGGGCTCGGGGACGGTGACAACCACGCCGTCGACGACACCCTCGCCTCCTCCTTCCCCTTCGCCATCGGCCTCTCCGCCTCCGCCGGCGCCTCCCCCGGCGGCGTCGCCTCCAGTGCCGGCGCCGGCGCTGGGTGAGCACGGGTTGAGCTTCACCAGGCTGAACATCGGCGACCCGTTGGTGGTTTCGGGCATGTCCACACGCCCGACCGGAAGCACCCTGCTGGCCTGTGTCGGGCGGGGCGACCAGGCCTCCAACGCCATACCGACGGACAACGCGGGGAATACGTTCGTCCAGCTCGGCACGGCGCACCCGTACACGCTCTATCCCACCTCGGGCACGGCGCTCTACGCCTGTGTGAAGGCTCAGGGGAAGACCGGCCACTCGGTCTCGGTGGCGAAACCGAATGCGACGGACGAAGCGACGCTGACCGTGGTCGAGATCACCGGCGGTGGCCTGATACGCGACGTGCAGTGGCGCGAGGTGCTGTCGGGCCTGCCGCAGACGAGCGCCAGCGTCACGACCACCGGCGCGGCGCTGCTGGTGGCGTGGTGGTGGGGTGATGGCGGCGTCGACGGGGACAAGACCGCCACGCCCGACGGCGGCTTCACCGTGATCGATTCGGTGCTGGCGGCCGGTGCGCTGGTACAGTGCGCGGCCGCGGTCAAGCAGGTCCCGGCGGCCGGCACCTACAACGTGACGTGGACTTCGACGCCGCCACAGGGCGCGCAGCTCTGGCTCGTGGCGGTGCAGGCGGGGTGACGGGGCAGGCACCGACTTGAGGTAGCTTCGCCGCATGACCCTGGACTATCTGGATTTCGACTACAGCGAAGACACCGAAGGCATCGGCGTGTTCGACGCCATGGCGACCGTCCGCCTGCAGCAGCTCGCCGTGGTTCGCGCGGAGGTGGAACAGGTGCTTAGCTGGGCGAACGACGTCTTCGCCGGCCGGCGCGGACCGGTGGAAGACGGCGGGGAATGGGACTACGACCTGCAGGAGATGCCGGACGATTCACCCGGTGAGCCGCGCCACACGGTGACGCTGTCGATCAGCGGCACAGAGGCGTTCTGCGCGGCGTTCCGTGAGGCGTTCGGTCTGTCGGGCTGAGCGGTTTTCGGGACTTCAGGCGTGCCGGGGCTGCAGCACCGTCATCCGCCGCCCCGCGCCCCAGCCGCTCCAGGCCATGCCGATGCCGATCACGACCATCAGCGCGGCGGAGCTTTCGAAGCCGCCGGTCCAGCCGCGCAGCAGTCCGGCGATCAGCGGGCCGGCGGAGGCCAGCACGTAGCCGCATCCCTGCGCCATGGCGGACAGTTGTGCCGTGACGTTGGCATCGGGCGAGCGCATCACGATCAGGGCCAGCGCGAGCGCGAAGGAGCCGCCCTGCCCCAGGCCGAGCAGCACCGTCCACAGCCAGACGCTCTCGATCGGCGCAAAGAGGAAGGCCAGCAGCGAGACGAGGATGACCACCGTGAGTCCGAGCGCCAGCCCGCGCTGGTCGCGGCAACGTGCGGCCACGGAAGGCGTGACGAGGCAGGTGCCAAGCTGTACGAGGATGGAGACGGCGAGCACGTAGCCGGCGGTCTGGCTGTCGAGGCCGCGCTCGCGCAGGATCGGCGACAGCCATCCCATGACGATGTACGCAAGCGATGACTGCAGGCCCATGAAGCCGGTGACCTGCCATGCGAGCCGGTCGCGCCACAGGCTTCCGACGTGCGCACTCGGTGCGCTCGGCCGTGGGCGTGCGGCCAGAGCCTGCGGCGCCCATAGCAGCACGACGAGGCCGGCGGGCAATGCCCAGAAGGCGAGCGCCGCGGTCCACGAGCCGTCGAAGAGATGCTCCAGCGGCACGGTGAAGGCGGCGGCGCTCGATGCGCCGGCGCACACGGCGAGGGTGTAGAAGCCGGTCATCATCGCGGCGCGGCTGGCGAAGTCACGCTTGACGAGTCCGGGCAGCAGCACGTTGCCGACCGCGATGCCCGCGCCGGCCATCGCCGACGAGATGAACAGCATCGCGAGGTCGCCAGTGCCACGCAGCAGCGTGCCGATGCAGATCAGGACAAGCGCGCCGAGCAGCGTGCGTTCGGGGCCGAAGCGCCGCGCGAGCGCGGGTGCGGGCGCCGCGAAGATGCCCAGGCACAGCAGCGGCAGCGTGGTGAGCAGGCTCGCGCCGGAAGGGCCGAGGCCGGTGTCCTTCATGACCTCGGGCAGCAGCACCGAAAGGCTGCCGAATACCGGGCGCAGGTTGAAGGCGATGAGGATCAGGCTCAGGCCCAGCAACAGTTGACGGGCGCGTGTCTGCGCGGGAGCGGCTGAGGAAGCTTGAGAAACGGGAGCAGAGGCGGTGGCGCCGGAGCGGACGTCCGCGCGAGGGCCGGACGCCGGGGCTGTGGATGGCATTGTCTGGATTGTTGTTGGATGGATGCGAAGCGCAGGGCACTGTAGCGGGACGCTCCGCGCGGCGCGCTCGCGGGCCGAAGTAGCCGCGCGGACAGCCGGGAAAACACCGCTCTGTTCAGCCGATTGAAATGTGTGCGCTCGCCGCACAATGAACGCTCATGGCCACAAGAACTAACAAGCCGTGGAAACGATGAATCTCGATACGTTGCGCTTCTCGGGGCGGGACGGCGCGCCATGCGTGCCGGGGGAGCCGATCTGCGTCCATTTCGGCGAGATTCTTGCGGGCACGGTCGACCCGGTGCCGCTGAGCCTCGGCGGCACGCGCATCCTGCTCGCGCACTACAACCCCTCGACGGACGAGGCATCGCGACGCCTTCACAAGCTGAATTTCGGCCGTGTGTCGCTGCTCGGGGTCACGGTGCACATCGCCGAGCACTACTCCAACGTGACGACGATCAGCTTCTTGCTGAATCGTGAGATCGAGGGCTATGGCGGCGGGGTGCGGCTGGCGGGTTCGCGCTCGGCGCTGCTGCAGAGCATCGGCGCGGAGAACATCGTGATCACACCGCGGCCGGAGCCCGAGCATGCCGGGCAATTCGTGGTGGCAGCGTCGTGGCAGTACAACCAGCAGAACCTGGCGTCGCTCAACGCCGCGCTGGCGGCGGAGTGGAAGATCTTCAGCGACCGCATGGCGCACGCCGACAGCGCGAGCGGTCGCACGCCGCGCGCCAATGCGTGGCTGCGGCGGTTCCTGCAGCGCCGAGGACGGCTGGGCGGCGGGCGCAAGCCCGGGTGAGCGGCGCGCGGCGGCCTCAGGCCGCCTCCAGTTCCCGGAAGCATGCGAGCACGGCGGTCGTGCCGGATGCGCCGGCAGCGCTGTAGCGCCAGTCCGGCGCCTCGAAATCCATGTGCGCGCAAATGTCGTCCCACGACTGCGCAAGTGCCGCCCATTCGGCGACGCCGGGTTCGTGCACGCGCTCGGCCAGCACGGCGAGCGCCTGCCGCAGCGACGGCACCTGTTCGATCAGCAGGCGGCAGCGCCGGAACGCATTGGCATCGCGCGGGAAGTCGCGCAGCGTGCCGCGGTAGTGACGCGGACGCACGCCGGTCAGCAGCAGGAAGAGCGCGAGGCTCGCCGGGCCGTGTTCGCCCGCGGCCAGCCAGCGCAGCGCGTGGGGGTCGAGCCGAAGCGCGGCGCGGCCGAGCCGGGCGCGCAGGCGTTCGATTGCCGCCGGGGTTTCCTGCCGGCGCAGGCGTGCGAGCGCGCTGGGCAGGCCGATGACGGCGCTCGCCTCCAGCATGCGAGCGGTGCCGGCGTGGAGCACTTCTCGATCGCTCGCCTGCCCCACCAGCGCCAGGAACTCCGGCAGCGGCATGTGGCCGTACACGATCCTGCACCCTTCGCGCATGAGGATCCGGTAGCTGGCGTCGCTGGCGGCAGTCGTGGTCACTCCGCTCTATCGGCAGGAATGAAGCTGGAGAACAGGGGGACGGCGCCGAGTTTTTCCGGAGCCGATCACGGTTTTCGGTGATGGCGCGGCGTGGCCAGTGTTTGTATCTTCGTGGGTTGCCCCGGCGGGCCCCAAAAAGAAGCTACCTGGAATTGAGATGCAGCCCGAAGTCGAGATCAGCAAACGCGGAGAGAAGAACTTCATCGCCTACGTCGGGATCGGCGATGGAACGCAGCGTTACGCCCGCGAAGGCTTGCAGTCAATCGCGCATTGCCTGAGCGATGCGGCGGCGGCGCTGGGCTCCGAGTTCCGCTTTGCCACCGTGAGCTACGAGCGCACGCGGCTCGGCAGCTATCCGGTCGCCGTGATGGCGCACCGCGCGCACGACGTGGCGGAAGAGCTGTTGCTGAAGCTGGCGAACCTGCGGGTCGCGGCCTGAGCCGGGCCTAGTCCAGCACCTTCTGCGACGCGGCATAGATCGCCGCGACGATCGCGATCACCGCCATCACCTGGAAGCCGTCGAGCGAGGCCATGAAGGTGGCCTGCTGCTCCAGCATGCGCGAGAGCGATGCCAGCGCCATGGTGTGCGCTTCGCCCGCCGCGTGACCGGCGGCCTGGAAGCCGCGCGTGAGCATGTCGAGCGTCTGCACGAAGGTGGCGTTGCCGAGGTTGGCCGATTCGCTGAGTCGCGTCTCATGCAGCGCGGTGCGGTGCTGCTGCAGCGCGATCACGCTGGCGGTCGCGAAGGAGATCGCGAGCTGACGCAGCAGGTTCTTGAGCCGGTAGCTGTGCGCGTAGTCCTCGCCCTGGAACGAGCGGAATGTGATGCCGGCCACCGGCAGCACGACGAAGAACATCATCAGCCCGCGCAGCAGCAGCGGCCCCACGAGTTGCGCGCGGCCGACCTCCGGCGACATGCGGGCGAGCCAGAAGCCCGCGATGGCCGCAATGAAGAAGCCCGGCACCACCAGCCACCGCTTGCGGGTGACGCGCGACGAGTACTTCATGTAGACGAACATCATCAGGCCGCCCACGAGCGACATCACGCCGGTGAAGTAACCGGTGTCGCCGACCGTGAAGCCGAGGCCGCCTTCCATCATGCGCGGCAGCAGGTAGCTGAATCCGGTGGAGAGGTAGTAATAGACGACGTAGAGCGCGAGCCCCACCTGGAAACTCGTGTCCCGGAGACCTTGCAGCCGCACCAGCGGCGCGGGATGCTTCCACTGGTGGTAGCCGAACCACCCCAGCCCCGCGAGGCCGGCAATCGCGAGACCCATCAGCGTCGGTGACCCGGAAAAGAGTTCGTAGTGCACGCGCGTGAGCACGACCTGCAGCGCGGCTTGCGCGAGGGCGAAGACGATGTAGGCGACGTAGTGCGGCTCGGTGCGCTCCTCAGGCGCGACGTCGCCTATGTCGGGCAGTGTCCACAGCGCCAGCGCACCGGTGAGCACCGCGACCGGCGCGGTGCAGAAGAAGAGCGAGCGCCACTCGAAGTGCGTCACCAGCCACGCGCCGACGATGGGGGCGAGCGCGCCACTGAAGATGATGAGCGACATGAATACCCGCAACGACTTCGCGCGCCGCTGCGGCGGGATGCCGATCTGGAGCAGGATGCGGCACGCGCCGAGCATCGGCCCGACGAAGTAGCCCTGGAAGCCGCGCGCCAGCATGAGTTGCACCGAGTTCTCGCTTAGCGCCGCGAAGATGCCGCCGGCCGCGAAGGCAAGCATCGAGACCGCGAGATAGCGGCGGTAGCCGATGCGCTCGACCCATGCGTGCTGCTGAAGAATGCCGAGCACGGCGCCAAGCGCGTAGGCGCTGGAGGCCCAGATCAGTTCGTCCGCCGAAGCGCTGACACCGCCCGCGATGTAGCTCGCGAAGAACGCGAACAGCGCGTTGTCGAAATAGTCGATGCCCGTGATGACAGCGATGACCCAGGGCGCCAGCGTGGCGGCGCTGAGTCCGCGCCCCGGCAGGGCTGATAGCTGCGAGCTCATGACGGCATGGCCTTGCGCGGCGCCGCCTTGCGCTCGGGCGCTTCGCGCTTGCGCTCTTCGAGGATGTCTTCAAGCGATTCGCCGTTGAGGCGGCGCTCGACGTATTCGATGTCGCGACGCAATTGCGCCTGCATCGCCGCGGCTTCCTTGAGCTCGCGGCGGACCTGCTCGACGCGGTTGTCCAGGGTCTCGAGCTGGGTGGTGAGCGTCGTCTTCAGCGTCTTGAGCGAGGCATTCGACAGACGCGGTCGGCCGCCATCGACCGGCGCCTCGAAAGGCTGCTGGAGCATGGTGGTGATCGCGGTGAGCGAAAAGCCGAGCGAGCGCATGCGCAGTATGCGACCGAGCTTGTCGAGATCGGCCGGCTCGTAGAGGCGGTAGCGACCCTCGCTGCGTGCAGGAACGACCAAACCGAGCTCCTCGTAGTACTTGAGGGTGCGCGGCGTGACGCCGAGCCGCTCGGCCGCTTCGCGGACGGTGATGGAACCATTGGCGTCGGTCATGCCGCGATTCTACATCAACGTGTACGTTCACGTACAGGTTGGCGCAAAAATGGCCCGCTTCGAACGGCCGCGTAGATATGATCGCCCGGTCACTTCCAACGACGAGAAAGACCGACATGTCCGACTACCTCCCTTCGTTCCTCATCACCTGGGCGATCACCGCCCTGTCGCTGTGGGTGGCGAGCTATCTGTTCAAGGGAATCAAGTTCGAGGGCGCGGGCTCGATCATCATCGCGGCGCTGCTGCTGGGTTTCGCGAACGCGATCGTGCGCCCGCTCCTGATCATCCTCACGTTGCCGCTGACGCTGCTGACCTTCGGCCTCTTCCTGCTCGTGATCAACGCGCTGATGATCATGCTGGTCTCGGCGCTGGTGCGGGGCTTCAAGGTGTCGGGCTTCTGGACGGCCCTGTTCGCGAGCATCTTCATCTCGATCCTGAGCTTCTTCATCAGCGCAACGATCGATGGCGGCTCGCCCGAGACGCGCATCCAGATGCCGTCCGAAGGCAAGTGGCTCTGAGCCTTACTGCTTCGGAATGCCCGCCTGACGGATCACGTCCGACCAGCGCTTGATTTCATCCTTGAGCAGCTTTGACTGCTGCTCCGGCGTGCTGCCGGCCGCTTCGACTCCGAGGGTGCGCAAGCGCTCCTTGACGTCCGGCGAGGCAAGCGCCTTGTTGGCTTCCTTGTTGAGCCGTGCGATGACTTCGGGCGGCGTCTTCGCAGGCACCGCGAGCGCGTTCCACGACGCGACGTTGAAGCCCGGGAACCCGCTTTCGGCGACGGTCGGCGTGTCCGGCAGCGCGAAGGAACGCTTGGTGCCCATGGTCGCAATAGCGCGCAATGCCTTGCCGTTGATCTGGCCGAGGATGGGCGCGAGGATCTCGACGCCAGCATCGACCTGACCGCCGCGCAGCGCGTTGATCATCTGGGGCGAACCGTTGAACGGGATCACCTGCACATCGACACCGGTGCTGCGCTTGAACAGCTCGGCCGCGAGGTGTTGCGTGCTGCCCGTGTTGATGGTGCCGATATTCACCTTGCCGGGGTTGGCCTTCGCGTAGGCGAGCAGGTCCTGCAGGGTCTTGAACTTCGAGTCCGCCGGGGTGACCACCGCCATGTCGAAATAGCCGAGCATCGAGACCGGCGCGAAGTCCTTGACGGTGTCGAACGGCAGCTTGTTGAAGAGGCCGACGCTGACCGCGTTCCCGTTCGACATCAGCAGCATGGTGAGCCCGTCGGCCGGCGCCTTGGCGACCGTGTCGGTCGCCACCACGCCGCCCGCGCCGGGCTTGTTGTCGATGATGATCGATTGGCCCATCGATTCGGACATCTTCTGCGCCACGGTGCGCGCCGTGAGGTCGGCGACGCCGCCGGGGCCGAAGGGCACCACGAGGCGGATGGGCTTGGTGGACGAAGGCTGCGCCTGCGCGCCCGCGACGATGGCGAGCGCCGCGAAGGCAACGATCGAGCGGCGGGCAAATTTGGGGAAATTGTTCATGGGATCAGGAGACGACGAGGTTGGATGCACAGGCGCGACCGATCGTAGCCGGTGCGCCTGACGATCAGCGGTCCACACGCGTGAGCATCAGGCTCGCGGTGTTGCCTTCGCGGTAGGTGAGCACCGGGTACGCCCGGTCGGTGATGAAGAGGAGTTGCCCGTCCTTGAGGATGCGCGCCGATACGTTGTAGCGCATGCGCGGATCGATGCGCGCGGGGTCCACGCTGAGCTCGAAGGCGATTGGCACCTGCTTGCCCTCGGCACGGATGCGCTGTTCGGCGAGCACGGTGGCGGCCACGTCCATGCGCGAGACATCGAGAAGCTGCACCACGATCTCCGCCGACGGGTCGAGCGCGATGCGCTCGCGGTACGCGACGGTGCCGGTCACCCGCACGAGTTCGGGCTGGGGCGGCGGTGGCGTCGTGCAGGCCGGCAATAGAGGCACCGCCGCGGTGGCAAGGATCGAATGAAGGAAGGCGCGCTTGTTCATGCGCTCCGATTCTGCGCCTGCGCCTTTGCATGCGCCGACGCGAAGGCCACGTACCAGTCGAGGCACCCGGGGTTGGCCATCGCCTCGCGGTTGACCACCCGCTCGATCGGCTGCCCGAGCATCAGCTTCTTGATCGGCAGTTCCTGCTTCTTGCCCGACAGGGTGCGCGGAATCTCCGCGACCTGCAGGATCTCGTTGGGCACGAAGCGCGGTGAGAGCGATGTCTTGATCGCGTTCTCAATCTTCGCGCGCATCGCGGCGTCGAGCGTCGAGCCGGGTCGCAGTACGACGAAGAGCGGCATGTAGCTTTCGCGGCCGAGGTATTCGAGATCGACCACCATCGAGTCGAGCACTTCGGGCAAGCCTTCGACTGCGCTGTAGATCTCGCTGGTGCCCATGCGAAGGCCCTGGCGATTGATGGTGGCGTCGCTGCGGCCGTAGATGATGCAGCCGCCGTCCTCGCCGATGCGGATCCAGTCGCCATGGCGCCAGACGCCGGGATAGGTGTCGAAGTAGCTCGACAGGTAGCGGGCGTTGCCTTCGTCACCCCAGAAGTACAGCGGCATCGAAGGGATGGGTTGGGTGCAGACCAGCTCGCCGACTTCGCCGATCACGGGTTCGCCGTTCTCGTTCCACGCTTCGACCGCGGCGCCAAGGAAGCGGCATTGCATCTGGCCCGGCACTTCGGGCAGTTCGCGATTGCCGCCGACGAACGCGCCGCAGAAGTCGGTGCCGCCCGAAATGTTGTACCACCACACTTCGGGCGATCCGGCTCCGAGCACCTGCGCGGAGCCCCAACGCTGCACTTCTTCCGAAAGCGGCGAGCCGGTGCTGCCGAGCGCGCGCACGCGCGAGAGATCGCCGCAGTCCTTCGCGACCAGGCCCGCCTTCATGCAGTTCGCGAAGTAGGCTGCGCCGGCGCCGAAGAAGGTGACCTTGTGCCGCGCGACGAAGCGCCACAGCACGCCCCAGTCGATCTTCTCGCGGCTGCCGGCGGGATTGCCGTCGTAGATGCAGATGGTCGCGCCGAAGGCCAGCCCTGAGAGCTGCGAGTTCCACATGACCCAGCCGGTCGAGCTGTACCAGTGGTAACGCTCGCCATGGTTGTTGGCGCTGTAGCTCGGGCCGAGGTCATGGTGCAAGCCGCAGGCGTACATGTTGACGAGGATGCCGCCCTGCCCGTGCACGATGGGCTTGGGCAGCCCGGTGGTGCCGCTCGAATAGACGATCCAGATCGGATGGTCGAAGGGCAGCCACTCGGGTTCGAAGGCGGCCGTCGCGGCATCGTTTCGCGAGACGGCGTCCTGCCATTCGGCTTCGGCCTCGATGCGTGCTGCGGCGAAGGGCGTTTGCACCAACAGCAGCTTCTGGACGCTGGGCAGCGCGGCGCGCAGTTCCTGCACCACCGCGCTGCGATCGATCGACTTGCCACCGTAGTGGATGCCATCGACCGCGATCAGCACCTTGGGTTCGATCTGGCGGAAGCGATCGACCACGGCCGCGGTGCCCATGTCGGGCGCGCAGACGCTCCATACCGCGCCGATGCTCGAACAGGCGAGGAAGGCGACGAGGGTTTCCGGCACGTTGGGCATGTAGGCCGCGACGCGATCGCCGCGCTGCACGCCGAGCTCGCGCAGCTTCAGCGCGACGGAAGCCACCTGCCGGCGCAGTTCGGGCCAGGAGATCTCGCGCACTTCGCCGAGTTCGTTGTCGGCCACGATCGCGAGCATGCCAGCCGCGTGCGCCGCATCGGCATGGCGGAAGACCTCGCGGGTGTAGTTGACCTGCGCGCCCGGAAACCACTCGGTGCCCGGCATGTGGGTGTCGCCGACGACCCGCGCGTGCGGCGTGGGCGAATGCATGCCGAAGAAGTCCCAGATGCTCTGCCAGAACGCAGGCAGGTCGGTGGTCGACCAGCGCCATAGCGCGTCGTACGAATCGAAGGAGAGGCCCCGTTGGTCGCGCAGCCAATCCTGGTAGAGGCGGATCCGGGGGATGAAGGGGGCGGGGGTCTCGATGGTCTTGTTCACGCGTCGAGCCTAGCGCGCGGGTGGCCGGTCCATCAAGCGGGAAAGCACAAGCTTATGCAAATCGACAGGGGTTCGATGCCTTGCTAGCGCCATCGGAAAGTGGTGTACTTTTGCACTCCCCGCGCGGCCATCGGCGGCCACTTCTGCGCGGCCTCATCATCAACTCGAAGGAGCGAATATGTCACTGCGCATCAACGATGTTGCGCCCGATTTCACGGCCAACACCACCCAGGGGCCGATCAAATTCCACGACTGGATCGGCGACAAGTGGGCGATCCTTTTCTCGCATCCCAAGGACTTCACGCCCGTGTGCACCACCGAGCTGGGCTATATGGCGAAGATCGAGCCCGAGTTCACCAAGCGCAACGCAAAGCTCATCGGGCTGAGCATCGACCCGGTGGACGCCCATGACAAGTGGGCCAAGGACATCGAGGAAACGCAGGGCTACCTGCCCAAGTACCCGATGATCGGCGACACCGACCTGAACGTCGCCAAGCTCTACAACATGCTGCCCGCGGAAGAGCCGGGCACGTCCGACGGCCGCACCGCCGCGACCAACGCCACCGTGCGTTCGGTGTTCATCATCGGCCCGGACAAGAAGATCAAGCTGATGCTCACCTACCCGATGACCACCGGCCGCAACTTCGACGAGATCCTGCGCGTGCTCGACTCGATGCAGCTCACCGCCGCGCACAAGGTCGCCACGCCGGTGAACTGGAAGCATGGCGACGACGTGATCATTGCGGGCTCGGTCTCTGACGACGACGCGAAGAAGCTCTTCCCGGACGGCTGGACGGCGCCCAAGCCGTACCTGCGCGTGGTCAAGCAGCCGCGCTGAACGGTCGGCCGATGGTGTTCGAGCAGATCGCCACCGGCGGCTGCCAGTCGTACCTGATCGGGTGCGACCAGACCTGCGTGGCCGCGCTGATCGATCCGGAGCTGAGCCAGATCGATCACTACATCGCGCTCACCGCGCGCGATGGGGTCCGCATCCGCTACCTGATCGACACGCACACGCATGCCGACCACTTCTCGGCCACGCGCGAGCTCGCGCGGCGGCTGGATGTACCGGTGGTGATGCACCGCGCGAGCCCCGCTCCCTTCGTGGACATGCGGATCGGCGATGGCGAGATGGTGGTGCTCGGCAAGCTCCGGCTGCAGGCGATGCACACGCCGGGGCACACCGCGGATTCGATGTGCCTGCTGGTGGACGACAAGATCTTCACCGGCGACACCCTGCTCATCGGCGCGACGGGCCGCACCGACCTGCCCAGCGGCGACCCCGAACAGCTCTACGACAGCCTCTTCAACAAGGTGCTCAAGCTCGACCCCGCGCTCAAGGTCTACCCCGCGCACGACTACAAGGGCCGCAGCCACTCGACCATCGGTGACGAGATCGCGACCAATCCGCGCCTGCAGAAGCGCGACCGCGCCGAGTTCGTGGAGATGATGCGCAACCTCAACCTCACGATGCCGACGCACATCACCGAGGCGCTGCGCACGAACATGAGCGGCGGCAAGACAGTCGCGAGCCTGCTGGCCGAAGCGACGTCCGCCGTGCCCTTCATGTCGCTGGCCGAGCTGAAGTCGCGCGTGGAAGCCGAGGAGGACGATCTCATCGTGCTCGATGTGCGCGAGCGCGACGCCTACGAATCAGGCCACATCCCCGGAGCGCGGCTGCTGCCGCGCGGCCAGCTCGAGCTGCGCGTGAACCAGGACCTGCCCGACCCGACGCGGCGCATCCTCGCCTGCTGCGAGCTGGGCTATATCTCCACGCTCGCGGCGGCGACGCTGCGCTCGATGGGGTTCGTTCGCGCAGTCGCGCTCGATGGCGGCATGAAGGCGTGGCGCGAGGCGGGCTACCCGCTGAAGCCAGGCAAGGACGCCTGAGCCGGATCAGAATCAAGGCGTTCGGGTCTCGTCGCAACGACCCCAAGGAGGACGCCATGAACCGAGCCCTCGCACTCCTTCTTGCCTGCGCGGCGCTGGCAGCGCTCGCGGCCTGCGAGCCCAAGCCTCAACCGCCCAAGGCGACCGCGGCACCGGCCTCTACATCAGTCGCCACGGCCTAGCGCCCTACCGAATTACATCCACTTACGCAGGCCGCCATACCACGCCGCCATCGTCCGGCGTGGCCGCGCCAGCAACCAGGGACTTGGAAATGCGCAGGTATTTCATTCAGCGGCCTTCTTCGTTCGCTTGGGCTTGGACTTGGCTGCGGTGTTCAGCGCGATCGCTGCACGGATGAGCGCCTTGAACGCACTCGCGTCGACCTTCTCGTCTTCGCGGATATCGATCGCGCGGCGGACATTGCCGTCGAGGCTCGAATTGAAAAGCTTCGCCGGATCATCCAGCGATGCGCCCTTGGCGAAGGTGAGCTTCACGACCGCCTTGTAGGTCTCGCCAGTGCAGATGATCCCGTCGTGCTCCCAGACCGGCGTGCCCATCCACTTCCAGGTCTCGACGACCTCGGGATCTGCCTCCTTGATGAGCTTGCGCATGCGGGCAAGCATCTCGCCGCGCCAGTCGCCGAGCCCGGCGATGCGCTCGTCGATCAATTGCGATGGCGGTGGACCCTCGGCCGATTCCGGCTTCTTCATGCGCGTCTCCAGACGTTGCAAAGCGGGCTACTTTATCCGGAGGAGCCGCGCGATTGACACTCCCCGCGGGCCCGCGCACCATCCTCGATCGACCCAACGCCATGGAGGAAGCGCATGAGCAACGCCTTCCGCGATTTCGAGCACGCCGGCTGGGCGGACCCGACGGTGTGCGCAGGCTACGACGACCTTCTCTCGGGGCTGACGACGCAATCGATCGGGCCGCTGCTCGATGCCGCGCACGTGGCCAGGGGCAGCATCGTGCTCGACGCGGCCTGCGGCGCGGGCTATGCGGCCGGTGCGGCGCTCGCGCGCGGGGCCGAGGTGGTGGGAGTCGACTTCTCCGCGGAGCAGGTGCGGCTCGCCGCGCGCCGCTATCCGGGCGCGACCTTCGTCGAGGCCGATGCGGGCAATCTGCCTTTCGAGGGCGAGCACTTCCACGCGATCGTGTCGAACTACGGCGTGCTGCACTTTCCCGATCCCCAGCAATTCTTCCGCGAAGCGTTCCGCGTGCTCAAGCCAAGCGGCCGGCTCGCATTCACGGTCTGGGAAGTGCCGCAGCAGTCGAGGCTCTTCGGCGCGGTGCTCGAGGCGATCGCTTCGGTCGGCTCGCAGGACGTCGGGCTGCCAGCCGGGCCACCGATGTTCCAGTTCGCGGATGCGGCGGCGAGCGAGAAGGCCCTGGCTGAAGCGGGCTTCGCCGATGTCACGGTGACCCGACTGCCGCAGAGCTGGCGCGCGGCCTCGGGCGAGCAGGTCCTGCTGACGGTGAAGACCGGCACGGTGCGTACGCGCGGCACGCTGCAGCGACAGCGCACCGAGGTGCTCGATGCGATCGACGACGCGATCCTCGATCGGCTGGAGCCCTATCGGACGGCGGAAGGCTACGAAGTGCCGATGCCTGCGGTGCTCGTGGCGGCGCGCAAGCCCTGACGCCGACGCCGCGGGCGCTACATTCGCCCCATGCCAGATCCGAGGGTCCGACTTCTTCACAACCTGCCGCACCTGCTGCGCCGCGCGCATTTCGAGTGCGAGGCGCTGTTTCCCGCCGTCTATGGCGATGCGGTGACACCACGCCAGCTTGCGCTGCTGGTGGCGGTGCAACAGCGGCCGGGTGCTTCGCAGCGACAGATCGCGGAGGACATCGGCCTCGACCTCAACACCTGCAGCGATCTTGTCGTGCGCACCGTTGGCAAGGGGTTGCTGTGTCGCGATCGATCGCCGCTGGACGCGCGCAGCTTCTGCCTGCGGCTCAGCGACGAAGGCCGACGGATGCTGGACGATCACGCCGGCAAGTCGGCGTCGTATGTCGATGCGGTGACTTCCCGGCTGAGCGAGGCCGAACGCGCGCAGCTGACCGCACTCCTGCGAAAGCTGCTGGGCTTCGAAGGCTGACCGTTCCGCGTCTCAGCGCTGAGGCTCGGGGAGCCTGAACAGACTCGTCGCTTCCAGATCCAGCACCGGCAGCTCACGCTGATTGAAGAGCCGCCAGCGCCAGCGCAGGATGCCGAGGGTCGGGCGCTTGTCGGACCGGCGCGCTTCGACCACATCGGCGACGAGCCGGAGGCTGTCACCGGGCCGCACCGGGTTGGGCCACTTCAGGTATTGAAGCCCCGGCGAAGCGAAGGACTCCGAACCCACGAGCGCCGCATCGGTGATGAGCCGCATCGCGATGGCCGCCGTGTGCCAGCCGCTCGCGATCAGGCCGCCGAACGCGCCCTCGGCCGCGCGTTCCGCATCGGTGTGGAACCACTGCGGGTCATAGGCCTTCGCAAACTGGAGAAGCTCCGCCTCGGTCACGAGATAGGGCCCGGCCTCGATGACCTGACCTTCGTGGAACTCCGAGAACTTCATCCGTCAGTACGTTTCGAGATGGAGGCGCCCTTCGCGCTTGAGGGCAGCGCCGATCGTGTCCCAGTCGAGACCAGCTTCGGTCACGACATCGCGCAGCGCCAGCACCACGCCCTCTTCCATGCTCTTCAGGCCGCACACGTAGAAGTGGCTCTGGCCGTCCTTCAGCAACTCGACGAGATCGGCCTTGCGGTCACGCATCGCGTCCTGCACGTAGCGCTTGGGCTGCTCCGGCGTGCGGGAGAACGCGAAGTTGATGTCGATGAAGTCCTTGGGCAGCGTCTGCAGCGGGCCGAAGTACGGAAGTTCCTGCTGCGTGCGGGCGCCGAAGAACAGCATCAGCTTGCCGCCTTCGAACTTGCCGCTCTTGCGCAGGCGCCGGCGCCATTCGGTCATCGCGCGCATCGGTGCGCTGCCGGTGCCGGTGCAGATCATCACGATGTGCGACTTCGGGTGGTTCGGCATCAGGAAGGAATTGCCGAAGGGCCCGATGACCTGCACCTTGTCGCCGACCTTGAGGTCGCAGACGTAGTTGCTGCACACGCCGCGCACCGGGTTGCCCTGGTGGTCTTCCAGCACGCGCTTCACCGTGAGCGAAATGTTGTTGTAGCCGGGCCGCTCACCGTTGCGCGGGCTCGCGATCGAGTACTGACGCGCAAAGTGCGGCTTGCCGTTGGCATCGACGCCCGGCGGAATGATCGCGATCGACTGGCCTTCGAGCACCGGGAAGGGCATCGCTCCGAAGTCGAGCACGATGTGGTGCGTCTGGTTCTCGTAGCCCGCTTCGGTGCAGTTGAAGTTGCCGACGACGGTGGCCGTGGTCGGAGCCTTCGGCGGGTACAGGTTGGTGTAGGCATGCGCTGCCGACCAGGGCGGCGTGGTGGCGCCGTACTGCGCGGAGTTGAACGCCACCTCTCCGGGTGCAGATGCCGGTTGCGGCACTGCGGTCGCGGCGGCCTGCAACTGCACCTCGTCGCCCGCGCCCAGGCCTTCGGCTTCGAGCTGCTCCGGCGTGAGCTCGGCGGGCAGTTCGTCCCAGGTGAGCTGTTCTTCGATCGAATAGGCGCGCGCCGTGGGCATGGTGCGCCAGTTGTCGATCGAACCCGTCGGGCATGGCGAGATGCAGGCCATGCAGCTGTTGCAAACGTCGGCACGGACGACGTAGTTGCGATCGTCGTGCGTGATGGCACCCACGGGGCACGTCGCTTCGCAGGTATTGCAGCGAATGCAGATTTCGGGATCGATCAGGTGCTGCTTGATCACCTTGATTTCAACGGCCATGTCCATCGTGGATCTCCTTGTCTCGTCGCAGACGGGTTGCCCCGTCCGCGAACTTCTCATTCTCAGCCGAAGCGGACGTATTCGAAGTCAACCGGTTGGCGGTTGATGCCCATGACGGGCGGCGCGATCCAGTTCGCGAACTTGCCAGGTTCAACGACGCGGCCCATCAACGATGCCACGAAAGCGAAGTCTTCGGGGGTCGGCAGCCACTCGGCCTTCTTGGCGCTCCATTCAGCCTCGCTCACCACGCGGCCTTCCGGCGACATCTTGATGCCGGCGAGTGCGCCGATCTGGCGGTTGAAGGCCTTGTGCGGCACGGTGAGGCGGGTCGGGATGCCGGCCTTTTCGAGAACCTTGTTCCAGCGCGCGACGCCAGCGACCGAGTCCTTGATGAAGTCGTCGCGCAGCACTTCGTTGAGCGCGTTGAGCATCGGCACTTCCTTCTCGACGAGCTGGCCGTTCTGCACTTCGAGCACCTTGTAGGTCTGGCCCTTGAGCACGTGGTCGTCGGTGCGCTTGCCTTCTTCATAGCGGCCCTTCAGGCCCGAGCTGTAGAAGATGGCGGCGTTGCTCGACTGGTCGGCGCCGAAGAGGTCGATCGTGACGCTGTAGTGGAAGTTCAGGTAGCGCTGGATGGTGCCGAGGTCGATGGCGCCGGCCGCACGGACCTTCTGCGGGTCGTCGGTCTTCAGTTCGTTCATCACCTGCGCGGTGCGCTGCAGCACGCGCGAGACGCCGCTTTCGCCCACGAACATGTGGTGCGCTTCTTCCGTCAGCATGAACTTGGTCGTGCGTGCGAGCGGATCGAAGGCGCTTTCCGCCAGCGCGGAGAGCTGGAACTTGCCGTCGCGGTCGGTGAAGTAGGTGAACATGAAGAACGCGAGCCAGTCGGGCGTCTTCTCGTTGAAGGCGCCGAGGATGCGCGGGTTGTCCTGGTCGCCGGACTGCCGCTGCAGGAGCGCCTCGGCTTCTTCACGGCCGTCGCGGCCGAAGTGCTTGTGCAGCAGGTAGACCATGGCCCACAGGTGGCGGCCTTCTTCCACGTTGATCTGGAACAGGTTGCGCAGGTCGTACATGCTGGGCGCGGTCAGGCCCAGGTGACGCTGCTGCTCGACCGACGCGGGTTCGGTGTCGCCCTGCGTGACGATGATGCGGCGCAGGTTGGCCCGGTGCTCGCCGGGCACATCCTGCCAGGCCTTCTCGCCCTTGTGGTCGCCGAAGTGGATCTCGCGGTTTGCATCGCCCGGGTTCAGGAAGATGCCCCAGCGGTAGTCGCGCATCTTCACGTGGCCGAATTGCGCCCAGCCTTGCGGGTCGACGCTTACCGCGGTGCGCAGGTAGACCTCGTAGTTGGTCGAGCCGTCCGGGCCGACGTCGTCCCACCAGTTGATGAAGTTCGGCTGCCAGCCTTCCAGCGCGCGCTGCAGCGTGCGGTCTTCGCTCAGGTTGACGTTGTTCGGGATCTTCTCGCTGTAGTTGATCGAGCTCATGTCTTGTTTCCTTGAGTGTTCGTGGGACGAATGATCAGACGCGGTTCATGTCGAAGCCAGCCTTCTGGCCGGTGCCATACACCTTGAGAGCGCCCTTTTCGCCGACGGCGTTCGGGCGGTTGAAGATCCAGTTCTGCCAAGCGGTGAGCCGGCCGAAGATACGGGTGGCCATGTTCTCCTTGCTCGCGAAGCGCAGGTTGGCTTCGAGGCCGGTCAGTGCGTCGGGCGACATTGCGACGCGCTCTTCGACCGCGATGCGGATCTCGTCTTCCCAGTCGATGTCGTCGGGCGCCATGGTGATCAGGCCGAGCTTGAGCGCCTCATCCGCATCGAGCGCCTTGCCGGCGGCGCCGCGTGCCGCTTCGAGTGCAGGGACTTCTTCGTAGAAGCGACGCTGCAGGCGGCTCTGGTCGTTCACCAGCGGGAAGAAGCCGAAGTTGAATTCGTTGAGCGTGAGCTTCGGTGCCTTGTCGGCATCGTCGGGCAGCGCAAGCATGTAGGCGCGGTCGGCCGCGAAGGCCAGCTCGGCGAGCGTGCCGGCGAAGCAGGAGCCCGACTCGATCAGCGCGAAGAGGCTGCGCGACGAAACATCGAGACGCGCGAGCGTGCGGCGCAGCAGGCCGATGGTTTCGCGCACCAGCCAGTGGTCCTTGTTGGCCAGCACGGTGGCGTCGCTGGCGAGCACGGCTTGCGCGTCGCCTTCGGTCTTGAGCAGCCAGGTGCCGATGTCGAGCTCGTTGGTGCGCATGCAGAGGATGGCGTCGTCGAGCTGACGAGCCATCGCAAGCGGCCACCAGGCGGTGCCCGCGGCTTCGATGCCGGCCATGTCGGTGGGCTGCGTGGTCTTCGGCGCCTTGACGGTGAAGGTCGCGGTGCGGCGGGCGCGGTCGATCTCGACGGTCACATATTCATAGCGCAGGCTGTCGGGGCCGTCTTCGCGCTCGACGCGGGTGAGCTGCACGCCCTTGCCGTTGGCCGGACGGTGGCTGCCTTCGCCGAGCTTGGCGGCGCGTTCCTGCACGGCCGCGCCGAACTGTGCGGGCTTGGCGATCGCATCGACGAGACGCCATTCGACCGCGCGCTGGCCACGCACGCCTTCGACGCTGGTGCAGAAGATGTCGGCGAGGTCGTGGCGCACATGGCGCTTGTCGGTGACGCGGGTCAGGCCGCCTGTGCCGGGCAGCACGCCGAGCAGCGGGACTTCGGGCAGCGAGACGGAAGAGGAGCGGTCGTCGACCAGGATGATCTCGTCGCACGCCAGCGCGAGTTCGTAGCCGCCGCCGGCGCAGGCGCCGTTGACCGCGGCGACGAACTTCAGGCCCGAGTGCTTCGACGAATCCTCGATGCCGTTGCGGGTCTCGTTGGTGAACTTGCAGAAGTTCACCTTCCATGCGTGGCTCGAAACGCCGAGCATGAAGATGTTGGCGCCGGAACAGAAGATGCGGTCCTTGGCGCTGGTGACGATGACCGAACGCACTTCCGGGTGCTCGAAGCGCACGCGGTTGAGCGCGTCATGCAGTTCGATGTCCACGCCCAGGTCGTAGCTGTTGAGCTTGAGCTTGTAGCCGGGGCGGATGCCGCCGTCTTCCGCGATGTCGAGCGACAGGCGAGCGACCGAGCCTTCGACGCTCAGGTTCCAGTGACGGTACTGCGTGGGATCGGTGCGGTAGTCCACGCGGGCGGGGTGAGCAGCGGTTTCGGCCATGTCGGTCTCCTTGGGTTCAGGGGCGGTTCGGGGGCATCGAGGAACAATAGTGCATTCGCCTATCGCATGGACATGCATCATGCTGCATGTTCTGAGGCGCGTCAACCCTGGAATGAATTTTTTACAGGCAGTGGATGGGTCGGAGGCGGTTCAGCCTTCGTGGAGCATGGTTTCGCGCACGGCATTGCGCAGGAGCTGGAAGCTCTCCGCCAGGCCGTGCCCGCTGGTGTCGACGCTCAGGTCGGCCTTCGAATAGAAGGCGGCACGGCCGGCAAGGATGCGGCGCAGGTCGTCCATCGCCTCCTTGCTGGCGGCCATGGGCCGGGTGTCGCCCTGTGCGGCGACGCGGCCCATGTGTTCCTCGGGCGCGGCCTGCAGCCAGACGGTGGTGCAGTGCGCGAGCAGCTGGTTGAAGGTGGCGGGGTCGGACACGATGCCGCCCGGCGTGGCGATCACCACCTCGCTATAGATCTGGATGGTCTCCTCGAGCGCCCGGCGCTCGTAGCGGCGGTAGGCGTTGGTGCCGTAGAGATCGTGGATCTCGCGCACACTGCAGCCGGCGAACTTCTCGATCTCACGGCTCAGCTCGATGAACGGCACATCAAGGTCGTCCGCCAGCATCTGGCCGAGCGTGGACTTGCCCGCCCCGCGCAGCCCCACCAATGCGATGCGACGGCGCCGCGCCGGGTCGCCCGCCGCGGTTCCGAGCAACTCGCCGAGCGCGATGCGGGCGCGACGCAGGTCGGCTTCGCTCCGGTGCTCCAGCAGTTCGCGGATCAGCAGCCATTCGGGCGAACTGGTGGTCACGTCGCCCACCAGCTCGGCCAGTGAGCACTGGAGTGCGCCGGACACCTGCTGCAGCACCAGGATCGATGCGTTGCCGATGCCGTATTCGAGATTGGCGAGATGGCGCTCCGACACGTTGGCCGCCTGCGCGACCGCCTTGCGGGTGAGCCCTCTTCGCGCGCGCAGGTTGCGAACGCGGTCGCCCAGCGCCACCAGCAGCGGGTTCTTGGCCTCTTCGGCCGGCTGGGAGGCATCGGTGTCGGCGGTCAGGACCGCGTCGTCGGCTCGCTCATTCATGAAGTTCTTTCACTGTCTTCCAATGGGTCGATCTCAGGGTTATCACCCATTCATGCACTATATTGCTTGACACCCGATTGGTGGGTGCTTATGGTTCGCACACAGGCAAGATACTGCACGCCAGCAATTGCCGCAAGCCAGTTTGTCCCCCACGAACCACGAGGCGCCCATGTCCAAGCAAGCCTTTCATCAACTCGTCGCCGATGTGGCGACCCAGATCGCCGGCCGGCCGCTCGATGCCGACCTCGACCGCTGGCTCAACACCCACCACGGCGCCGGCAGCCCCACTTATGAAGCGCTGAGGCAAGCCTGCATCGGCGGCGTGGCCGAAGGCTGGCTGTGCGATCGCGAAGGCGGCGGGATCCGCTACGGACGGGTCTTCAAGGCCGAAGACGCGCTGAGCCGCTTCTCGGTCGACGTGGTCGACATGCGCGATATCGCCGGGCCGCATCACACGCATCCGGGCGGCGAGATCGATTTGATCATGCCGCTCGAAGGCGAAGCGACCTTCGACGGGCGCCCGGCCGGATGGTGCGTCTATCCGGCGGGGAGCGCGCATTTTCCGACCGTTGCCCAGGGTCGCGCGCTGGTGCTCTACCTCCTGCCCGAAGGGCAAATCCAGTTCACCAAGTAATAGATAAGCAGATGACCGAGCTTCTTTCCAACTACGTCGCCGGACGCTGGCAGGCCGGCACCGGCGCCGGAACGCCGCTGTTCGATCCGGTGCTCGGCACCGAACTGGTTCGCGTCGACGCGACCGGGCTGGACCTGCCCGAAGCCTTCCGCTTCGCACGTGAAACCGGCGGCGCGGCGCTGCGCTCGCTGACCTACCGCCAGCGAGCGGGCCTGCTCGCCGCCATCGTGAAGGTGCTGCAGGCCAACCGCGACAGCTACTACGAGATCGCCACGGCGAACTCCGGCACGGTCAAGAACGATTCGGCGGTCGACATCGACGGCGCGATCTTCACCATCGGCCAGTACGCGAAATGGGGCGATGCGCTCGGCGACGTGCGCGCGCTGCGCGATGGCGACGCGGTGAAGCTGGGCAAGGAGCCGGTGTTCCAGTCGCAGCACCTTCAAGTGCCAACGCGCGGGGTGGCGCTATTCATCAATGCCTTCAACTTCCCGTCGTGGGGACTGTGGGAGAAGGCCGCACCTGCCCTGCTCTCCGGCGTGCCGGTGATCGTGAAACCCGCAACCGCCACCGCATGGCTCACGCAGCGCATGGTGCGCGACGTGGTCGAGGCTGGCGTGCTGCCAGCGGGCGCGTTGTCGGTGATCTGCGGCAGCTCGACCGGGCTGATGGACCAGCTCGAAAGCTTCGATGTGGTGTCGTTTACCGGCTCGGCCGACACCGGCGCGGTGATCCGCTCGCACTCCGCCGTCGCACAGCGCTCAGTGCGCGTGAACATCGAAGCGGACAGCCTGAATTCCGCGCTGCTGCTGCCGGATGCGGCGCCCGGCTCGGATGCTTTCAATCTTCTCGTGCGCGAGGTCGTGCGCGAGATGACGGTCAAGTCCGGCCAGAAGTGCACCGCGATCCGTCGCATCCTCGTGCCTGCGACTTTGTATGACGCAGTCGCGGAAGCGATCGGCGCGAAGCTCGCGGGCATCACGGTCGGCAACCCGCGCAACGAGACGGTCCGCATGGGCTCGCTGGTGAGCCGCGCGCAACTGAACGCGGTTCGCGAAGGGCTCGATGCGCTCAAGACGCAGGCCAGCGTGCTGCATGACGGCAACGCGAAAGCGCTGCTCGATGCCGATCCGGCCCTGGCTGCATGCATTGGCCCCGTGCTGCTCGGCGCGAGCGATGCGGATGGCGCACAGCGCGTGCATGACATCGAGGTGTTCGGCCCGGTCGCGACGCTGCTGCCCTATCGCAATCTCGACCACGCCATTGCGCTGGCGCATCGCGGCCAGGGCTCGCTCGTCACGTCGCTCTATGGTGCGGACGAAGCAGCGCTCGGTCAGGCTGCCGTGCAGGTCGCGGCGAGCCACGGGCGCGTGCATGTCATTACGCCCGATGTCGCGCAGGCACACACCGGCCACGGCAACGTCATGCCGATGTCGCTGCACGGTGGCCCCGGCCGCGCGGGCGGCGGTGCGGAACTCGGCGGCCTGCGCGCGCTGGAGTTCTATCACCGCAGAAGCGCGGTGCAGGCCAGCCCTGCGGTGCTCGCGCAGCTCGGCCTGCCACAGACATAGCGCCGCGCCCACGCGGCCGAACGAATCCAAGGAGACACACGATGAGCCTGCCTGACACCTTCAATTTCGCCGAGCACCTGTTCGCACTCAATCGCGGGCGGGCGCAGAAGACGGCCTATGTCGACGACCGCGGTGCGCTCGGCTACGGCCAGCTCGAAGACCGCGCGCGTCGCCTCGCCGCCGCACTGCTTTCCGACGGCGTGCAGCGCGGGGACCGCGTGCTGCTGCTGATGCTCGACAGCAGTGATTGGCCGGTGTGCTTTCTCGGCGGCCTCTATGCGGGTGTGGTGCCGGTCGCGGTGAACACGCTGCTCACGCCGGACGACTACGCCTACATGCTCGAACACAGCGGCGCGACTGCGGCGATGGTGTCCGGCGCATTGCTGCCGGCGCTGCAGGCAGCGATGGCGAAAGGCACGAACCAGGTTCGCAAGCTGTTCGTCTCGCAACCCACCGCCGCGCTGCCAGAGAACGCACGCAATCTCGATTCGGCAATCGCGGCGCAGCAGCCCCTCGCGTCGCCCGCTGGCACTTCGCCGGAGGATCACGCCTTCTGGCTCTACTCGTCCGGCTCCACTGGCAAGCCCAAGGGCACGGTGCATACGCATGCGAATCCGTGGTGGACCGCAGAGCTGTACGGCAAGCCGGTGCTGGGCCTCACGGAGAACGACGTGTGCTTCTCCGCCGCCAAGATGTACTTCGCGTACGGGCTCGGCAATGCGCTGACCTTCCCGCTCTCGGTGGGCGCGACGGTGCTGCTGATGGCCGAGCGCCCCACACCCGATGCGACCTTCAAGCGCTGGACCGGCGCGCACAAGCCCACGGTGTTCTTCGGTGCGCCGACCGGCTTCGCGGGCATGCTCGCATCGCCCCATCTGCCGGCGCGTGAGGCGGTGGCGTTGCGCATGTGCTCCTCGGCCGGCGAGGCGCTGCCGGGCGAGATCGCGCAGCGCTTCAAGCAGCATTTCGGCTGCGAGATCGTGGACGGCATCGGCTCGACCGAGATGCTGCACATCTTCATCTCCAACCGGCCCGGCGACATCCGCTACGGCACCACGGGGCGTCCAGTGGAAGGCTACGAGATCGAGCTGCGCGGCGAGGACGGCAAACCTGTTGCCGTGGGCGAAGTCGGCGACCTCTATATCAAGGGGCCGAGCGCCGCCATCATGTACTGGGGCAACCCGGAGAAGACCGCCGACACCTTCCGCGAAGGCTGGACCAAGAGCGGTGACAAGTACTCGCGCGATGCCGACGGCTACTACACCTATGCGGGCCGCAGCGACGACATGCTGAAGGTCAGCGGCATCTACGTCTCGCCCTTCGAGGTCGAGGCGACGCTGATGCAGCATCCGTCGGTGCTCGAAGCCGCGGTGATCGGCAAGCAGGACGCCGATGGCCTCACGAAGACCAAGGCCTTCGTGGTGCGCAAGGAAGGTCGGAGCGTGAGCGAGGACGAGCTGAAGGCCTTCGTCAAGGAGCGCCTGGCGCCCTACAAATATCCGCGCTTCATCGAGTTCGTCGACGAATTGCCGAAGACCGCGACCGGCAAGATCCAGCGCTTCCGCCTGCGCGAGCGGGAAAAGGTATGACCCCCACGCTCAGCACTTCGTGTCTTCTCTGCCCCCCAAGGGGGCGCGTTTCGCCTTGGGGCGGCCCGGCGGCGAAACCATGAGCGCCGATTCCCAATTCGCCGCCATCCAATGGCGGGGCCGGGATGTGCGCGTCGAATACGTGCACATCGCACCGGAACGGAGCGATGCACCGCTCGTCGTCTTCCTGCACGAAGGCCTCGGCTCGATCGCGATGTGGAAGGACTTCCCCGAGAAGCTCTGCGAGGCCGGCGGCTTTCGCGGGCTCGTGTTCTCGCGGCCCGCATATGGACGCTCGACGCCACGCGATCCTGATGAAGTATGGGACGTCGACTTCATGCACCGCCAGGCGCATGAAGTGCTGCCCGCCTTCTTCGAAGCGCTCGGCATCGACGAGAAGCCCTGGCTCTTCGGCCACAGCGACGGTGGCTCGATCTCGCTGCTCTATGCGGCTCGTTTTCCGGATCGCGTCGCGGGCCTGGTGGTGCTCGCCCCGCACATCTTCGTGGAGGACGTGACGGTCGCGAACATCGAGCTGGCGCGCAAGGCCTATCTCGAGACCGACATGCCGAAGAAGCTCGGCCGCTATCACGACGATGTGGACTCCGCCTTCTGGGGCTGGAACCGCATCTGGCTTTACCCGCCCTTCAAGCAATGGAACATCGAAGGCGAGCTCGGCACGATCCGTTGCCCGGTTCTTGCTATGCAAGGCATCGACGACGAATACGGGACCTTGCGCCAGATCCGCGACATCGCCTTGCACGTGCCGCAAACGCAGTTGCTGGAGATTCCTGACTGCGGGCATTCCCCGCATCGCGATCAGCCCGAAACGGCGATAGTTGCGACCGTTTCATTCGTGAGGAACCACTCGGACAATCTCAGGGAAAACTCTCATTTGAGAGGTAAATAATTTACCAGTAAAGTATTGACGCCTTCAGTAAGCTGCGGGTGTCCCTGGATTTCGAACGGCCCTCCGGTCGCCAACTTTTATCAACGAAGGAGTTTTCCATGAGCACCCGCATCGCACGCACCACGCTGACGGCCCTGACGCTGGCCTGCATCGCCACGTTGGGCCACGCCCAGACGGGCAAGCTGAAGGTGGGCCTGATGCTTCCATTCAGCGGCACGTATGCAGCGCTCGGCGTCGCGATCGAGAACGGCTTCAAGCTGCAGGTCGAGGAAAAGGGCGGCAAGATCGCCGGCCGCGAGATCGAGTACGTGAAGGTCGACGATGAATCCGATCCGGCCAAGGCCACGGACAACGTCAACAAGCTGATCAAGCGCGACAACGTCGACGTGATCATCGGCACCGTGCACTCCGGCGTCGCGATGGCGATGGCCAAGGCCGCCAAGGAAAGCGGCACCGTGCTGATCGTGCCCAATGCCGGCGCCGACGCAGTGACCGGCCCGATGTGCGCACAGAACATCTTCCGCAGCTCGTTCTCGAACTGGCAGCCCGCGTATGCAATGGGCGAGGTTGCAGGCAAGCAGGGCAAGAAGAAGGCGATGACGATCACCTGGAAGTACGCGGCCGGCGACGAGTCGGTGGCAGGCTTCAAGGAAGGCTTCGAGAAGGCTGGCGGCAAGGTCGACAAGATGCTCACGGTGCCTTTCCCGAACGTGGAGTTCCAGGCGCTGCTGACCGAGATCGCCGCGGCCAAGCCTGACGTGGTGTACGCCTTCTTCGCGGGCGGTGGCGCGGTGAAGTTCGTCAAGGACTACGCGGCGGCTGGCCTCAACAAGACCATCCCGCTCGTTGGCCCCGGCTTCCTGACCGACGGCACGCTCGAGGCGCAAGGCGACACGGCGCAAGGCATGCAGACCACGCTGCACTACGCGGATGGCCTGAACACGCCGCGCGACACCGCCTTCCGCACCGCCTATGCCAAGAGCTTCAAACTGCAGCCTGACGTGTATGCCGTGCAAGGCTATGACGCGGCGCAGATCCTCAACATCGGCCTGACGGCGGTGAAGGGCGACATCTCGAAGAAGGCCGAGTTCGCGGCCGCGGTCGAGAAGGCCAAGATCGACAGCCCGCGCGGTACGTTCACGATGAACAAGGCGCACAACCCGGTGCAGGACATCTACCTGCGCAAGGTCGAGGGCAACGAGAACAAGCTGGTGAACATCGCGGTGAAGAACCTCGCTGACCCGGCCCGCGGCTGCAAGCTCTGACCCACCCCCAGGCTGCGCGCACTTCGTGTCGCTACGCCAGCCCCCTTGCAGGGGGCGACACCAGCGGCCCGGCGAAGCCGGTTCCGCGGTGTCCCCTGCCTCGCATGGGACTCACAACAATCCCTTCAATAAGAACCGTACACCGTGGACATCGGTACTTTTCTGGTTCAGTGCCTGAACTCCGTGCAGTACGGCTTGCTGCTGTTCCTGGTGGCGTCGGGGCTGACACTGATCTTCGGGATCATGGGCGTGATCAATCTCGCGCACGGCAGCTTCTACATGATCGGCGCGTACATGGCGTTCGCGCTGGCGCCGCTGTTCGGTGACCAGTTCATCGTGATGCTGGTCGCGGGCGTGGTGCTCGCGGCGATCTTCGGCTATGTGCTGGAGTGGGCGTTCTTCAGCTATCTCTATCAGCGCGATCACCTGCAGCAGGTGTTGATGACGTACGGGCTGATCCTTGTCTTCGAGGAGCTTCGCTCGCTCCTGGTGGGCAACGACGTGCACGGCGTGAAGGTGCCTGCATGGCTCGATGGCAGCTTCGCGCTGGGCGATCTCATGAGCTATCCGTGGTATCGGCTCTTCGCTTCGGCGGCTTGCGTGTTGCTCGCGGTGGCGCTGTACTACGTGGTCAATCGCACGCGGCTGGGGATGATGATCCGCGCCGGTGCAAGCAATCGCGACATGGTGCGCGGGCTGGGCATCGACATCCGCCGGCTCTACCGCATCGTGTTCGCAGCTGGCGTGGCGCTCGCTGCGCTGGCCGGGATGATCGCGGCGCCGATGTCTTCGGTCTATCCGGGCATGGGCGCGAGCGTGCTGATCATCTGTTTCGTGGTGGTGGTGATCGGCGGCATCGGTTCGATCACCGGCGCACTGGTTGCCTCCTTGCTCGTCGGCTTCGTCGACACCTTCGGCAAGGTGTTCTTCGCGGAGTTGAGCGGCATGGGGGTGTACGTGCTGATGGCGATCGTGCTCATCTGGCGTCCCGAAGGACTCATGGGGAAAAGGCTCTGAGCATGCAGCGCGCTTCGTTCTTCATTCCACTGGCCTGCGCATTGCTGCTGGCCGTGATCGGCCCGACGCTGAGCCCCTATCTCTCCGACCTCGTGGTGAAGGTGATGATCCTTTCGATCTTCGCGCTGAGCCTCGAGCTGCTGGTGGGCATGACCGGCCTCGTGAGCCTCGGTCATGCCGCGTTCTACGGCATCGGTGCGTATGCGACGGTGCTGGGCTCGGGCAAGGAAGGCGGCTCGATCGCACTGCTGCTGCCGCTCGCCATGGGCTGTGCTGCCGCATATGCACTCGTCGTCGGCGCACTGAGCCTGCGCACGCGCGGCGTGTACTTCATCATGGTCACGCTGGCGTTTGCGCAGATGGCATTCTTCGTGTTCCACGACACAGCGCTTGGCGGCGGCAGCGATGGCATCTACATGTACATCCGCCCCACCCTCGGTGCGCTCGACCTGGAGAGCAGCCGAGTGCAGTTCTACTTCGTGCTGGGTTCGCTGGTGTTCACCTATGCGCTGCTGGCGCTCATTCGCCGCTCGCGCTTCGGCGCTGCGCTCGCGGGCATCCGCGTGAATGAACAGCGCATGCGTGCGGCGGGCTTCCCGGTGTATGGCTACAAGCTCGCGGCATTCGTGATCGCGGGCGCACTGGCCGGGCTCGCAGGCTTCCTGCTGGCCTCGCGCGACGGTGTGGTCAACCCCGAGCTGCTCGCGTGGCACAACTCGGGCGAGGTGCTGCTGATGATCATTCTTGGTGGCCTCGGCCACCTGCGCGGCGCGGTGATCGGCGCGGTGGCCTTCACGCTGCTGAAGGAACTGCTCTCGACGCATGCCATCGTTGGCCCGCTCGCGGACCACTGGCAGCTCACGCTGGGTCTCGCCATCATCGCCTTCGTTGCGCTGCTGCCCAAGGGCATCATCGGCATCGCCGCGCGCATTTCTCCGAGGGGCGCAGCATGACGACCTTGCTTGCAGTCGAATCGCTCACGCGCCGCTTTGGCGGGCTGGTTGCGGTCAACGCGGTCACGCTGGATCTTCGCCGTGGTGAGGTGCATGCGGTGATCGGCACCAACGGCGCCGGCAAGTCCACATTGATCAACATGCTCTCGGGCGAGATTGGCGCGTCAGAAGGGCGCATCTCGCTCGATGGCGAAGACATCACCGATCGCGCGCAGTTCCGGCGTGCGCTCGCCGGCGTCGGCCGCAGCTATCAGCGCACCACGATCTTTCCGGAGTTCACGGTGCTTGAGAACTGCCGCCTTGCCGCGCAGGCCGCGACGCCGAAGCCGTGGGCGATCTGGCAATCGTCCAAGCGCTGCGAAGAGAGCAACGCCTCCGCGCGCGAAGCGCTTGCCGCCGCCGGCCTCGACAGCGTGGCCGATCGCATTGCCGGCACGATGAGCCACGGCGCCAAGCGCCAGCTCGAAGTCGCGATGTGCCTAGCGACCAAGCCGCGCGTGCTGCTGCTCGACGAGCCGCTCGCAGGCATGGGCGCGGAAGAAACCGAGCGCATGCTGGCCCTGCTCGAGCGGCTCAAGCAGTCGCACGCCATCCTGCTGGTGGAGCACGACATGGATGCGGTCTTCCGCATCGCCGACCGCATCACGGTGATGGTGAACGGCACGGTGATCGCCACGGGCGACCCGGCGTCGATCCGGCAGAACCCCGAAGTGCGCATTGCCTATCTCGGGGAGGACCACTGACATGCTGAAAGTCCAGGGCCTCAACACCTACTACGGCGACAGCCACATCCTGCGCGGCACCGATGTCGACATCCCCACCGCCACGTCGGTCGGCCTGCTCGGCCGCAACGGCATGGGCAAGACCACGCTGATCCGCTCGGTGATGGGCTATGTGCGTCCCGCGTCAGGGCAAGTGCTGCTCGACGGCCAGAACGTCACCGGCTGGACTCCCGAGAAGATGGCGCGTCGCGGTATCGGCTACGTGCCCGAAGGGCGCGGCATCTTCCCGAACCTGTCGGTGCGCGAGAACCTCGTGATGAGCGCACGCGCCGGCATCGACGGACGGCGCGACTGGACTTTCGATCGCGTGATGGCGACCTTCCCTCGCCTCACGGAGCGGCTCTCGCATGGCGGCCAGCAGCTCTCGGGTGGCGAGCAGCAGATGCTCTCGATCGGCCGCGCGTTGATGACCAACCCGCGCCTGATGATCCTCGACGAAGCCACCGAAGGCCTCGCGCCGCTGATCGTCGCGGAGATCTGGCGGGTGATCAGCGACATCCGCGCCACCGGCATTGCCACGTTGATCGTGGACCGAGACTGGCGCAAGGTGCTCGGGCATACGGACCAGGCGGTGGTGATGGAGAAGGGCCGCATCGTGCGGCAAGGCGCGTCGGCCGATCTGCTGGCCTCGCCTGCGGTGCTCGAGGAAGTGCTCGGCGTCTGACGCGCGTGGCGCGTCAGCGCGTCGAGCCGCGCTTGACGTCTGTCGCGCCCGCAAGCGTGCTCATCACACGGGGGCGCGGCAGATCCATGCGCAGATGCGCGAGCATGGCATCCAGCTCCGCATCGGAATGGCCGTCGCCGCGGCCTTCAAGGTCCCACTCCCAGATGGCCTGGATGTCGGGGACGAACATGTTGTCGAAGACCTCAGCGGCAACCCATGCCACATTGGTCCGCTCGAGGCCGAAACGATTTGCAAGTCGCCGAAGGGCCGCCGACAGCGGCCCCTTGATCAGCTCTTCCCTGGCAACGCGGCGAACCTCGTCGCTGACTTCAAACATGACGCCTTCGCTTATTCCTGCGGTTCCAGTGCGTGGGTCGTCTCGGGAACGACGCCTCCTTTGCCCTTCTTGCGCTGCTGGAGAACGAACGCAGTCACCTGCCAGACGATGAACAGCGAAATCAACGCCATGAGCGTGCCGCTGATCGGGCGCTGGACGAACACATTGAAGCTGCCACGGCTCAGGAGCATCGCGCGGCGGAAGTTCTCTTCGAGCATCGGGCCGAGGATGAAGCCCAGCATCAGCGGTGCCGCATCGAGTTCGAGACGCATGAAGAGGTAGCCCATCAGGCCGAAGGCAGCGGTGATGAAAACGTCTTCCAGGTTGTTGTTCACGCTGTACGTACCGATGCAGCAGAAGAACAGGATGCAGGGGAACAGGACGTTGTACGGGATCTTGAAGACCGACAGCCAGTAGCGGACCAGCGGCACGTTCAGCACGAGCAGGAACACGTTACCGACCCACATACTCGCCACCAGGCCCCAGAAGAGCTCGGGGTGACTTGCGATCATGTTCGGGCCCGGCTGGATGCCCTTGATGATGAAGGCGGCCAGCATCAGCGCCATCACTGCGTTCTCGGGAATACCGATGGACATCAGCGGGATGAAGCTGGTGCGTGCAGCGGCTTCGTCGGCTGCGGCCTGACCGGCCACGCCTTCGATACAGCCGGTGCCGATCTCGTCCTTGTACTTGCTGACCTTCTTGTCGATCGCATAAGCAGCAAACTGCGCGATGGTCGGGCCGCCGCCGGGCAGGATGCCCAGGAAGGAGCCGATGGCGCTGCCGCGCAGTGCGCTCGGCCAGATGCGCTTGAACTCATCCCACGTCGGGATCAGGTTGATCTTGCCGTTGAAGGGCGAGCGCTCTTCGCGTGCATCGAGGTTCTTCGTGATTTCGGCGATACCGAAGCAGCCGAGCGCGATGCTCACGACGCCCACGCCGTCCACGAGGAATGGCAGGTCCATGGTGAAGCGCTGCGCGCCGCTGTTCACGTCAGTGCCGATACAGCCGAGCAGCACGCCGATCATGCACATCGCCAGGCCGTTGAGCAGGCTGCCGGTGGTCACGAAGCTCACGCAGACGAAGCCCACGAGCATCATCGCGACGTAGTCCGCAGGGCCGAAGAGGAAGGCCACCTCGCCCAGCACGGGTGCCAGGAAGGTCAGCACGATGATGGCCACCGAGCCGCCGATGAAGCTGGAGAAGCCCGCGGTGAACAGCGCCACCCCGGTCTTGCCCTTGAGCGTCATCTGGTAGCCGTCAATACAGGCCACGATACTGCTCGCGTGCGGGATCTTCATCGTGATCGCGCTCACGCTGTCGCCGTATTGCGCCCCGTAGTAGATACCCGCGAGCATGATCAGCGCGCCGGTCGTCGGGATCGAGTACGTGAGCGGCAGCAGCAGACTGATGGTCGCCAGCGGCCCGAGGCCCGGCAGCAGGCCGACCAGCGTGCCGACGGTGCACCCGATGGCGCAGTACATCAGGTTGTGGAGTGTCAGGGCGTGCGAAAAACCGAACGCCAGGTTGTTGAGTGCTTCCATCATGATCAGAACAGCGGCAGGTTCAGGCCGAGCAGGTATTGAAGGGCCAGGGCCATCGCGATCAGGCCGGCGGAGATCTTGACGTTGCGCCACCACGAATAGGACGTGCCGGCCAAGGTCGAGCAGAACACCAGGAAGACGATGCCCGCGATCATGTTCACGAACATGGACACCACCGCGAAGCCGCAGAGGCTCGCCATGATGATCACGATGTTGCGGAAGTAGAGGGGCAGCTGCACCTTCTCGACGAAGAAGGAGCGCACCACCGTCGCAATGCCAATCACCATCAGCATGCCGCTGACCATTGCGGGGAAGAAGCCGGGCCCCGCGTGACTGAGTTCTCCGATGGGGTAGCGAAGCGCGGTCAGACCGAAGGTCGCCGCGATCGCCATGAGGAACAAGCCTCTGACTAGATTTCTATTCATGTAAGCACGATCAGGTTGGGGTCATCGAATCCCGCGTTGACAGCTGTGGCCGATGCGGGACTTGTCTCCATCCGGCGGGGATTTCCGGATGCTTCGATGTTCTTGCCGGCTAACTGAGCGGAATCTGACGGCGCCTGTTCGTGAAACTACGTATCAGGCGATTGCGGCAGGCCCCGTCGAGTGCCAAAATTTGCGCCCCTGATCCGAAGCAAGCATTGCCGATCACCCCGGCGCACTGCGTTGCGAGCGGCGCAACGGCGGCGAATCGGTCCTCGATTCGAGGAGGTATGTCATGCCGCTGCGTCGATCCCTCACTCCGCGCGGCGATGCCATTGCGGCATCTGCCTGCATCTTCGCAGCCGTCAGCTTGCTGCTGCCTGACGGCGTCACCGCCGGCAAGCCGGGTGACGTTTTTGATCCACTGCTGTCGTCGCCGGACAACATCTGCGGACCGGGCGCGACGGGACAGCCCGCATTGCTGAAAGCGTTGGTGCGCGTCGCATCGACACCGACGGCGAACGCGCCGCCGGATCAATCGACGTCGGCCCATGTGCCGCTCTACAAGGATCTCGGCTCGCTGGCATTCAAGGTCAGCACGAAGAATCAGAAGGCGCAGGCCTATTTCAATCAGGGATTGCGTCTGGCCTTCGGCTTCAACCATGCAGAGGCGCAGCGCGCCTTCCAGGCCGCGCAGAAACTCGATCCGCAATGCGCGATGTGTTTCTGGGGCGAAGCGCTGGTGCTGGGCACCAACATCAACGTGCCGATGATGCCGGACGCCAACGCGCCGGCCATGGCGGCGTTGACCAAGGCGGTTGCGCTCAAGGGCAATGCGAGCGCGAAAGAGCAGGCGCTGATCGGCGCGCTCGAGAAGCGCTATAGCGACAATCCGCCTTCGAATCGCGCGCCGCTCGATGCGGCCTATGCGGATGCAATGAAGAAGGTGGCGGAAAGCTTCCCGGCCGACGACACCATCCAGGTCCTCTACGCCGAGGCCGCGATGGACACGCAGCCCTGGGACTACTGGGAAGCCGGCGGCGCCACATCGAAGGGCCGGGGCGCGGAGATCGTCAAGGCGCTGGAGACGGTGCTCAAGCGCGATCCGACCCACGTCGGCGCAATTCATCTCTACATCCACGCGATGGAGGCATCGACTCAACCGGAGAAAGCACTGCCCTATGCCAACCGCCTCGCGGCGCTGATGCCCGGCGCGGGCCATATCGTGCACATGCCGGCGCACATCTACTACCGCGTGGGCATGTATCGGGATTCGATGACGCTCAACCAGAAGGCAGCGAAGGTCGACGAGGGTTACTTCAAGACATCGGCCTCGGACCCGATCTACAAGACCGCCTACTACCCGCACAACGTGCATTTCGTGCTGGTGTCGTCCGAGATGGGCGGCGACGGCAAAACGGCCGTCGAGTCGGCATCGAAGCTGGATGCAGCCGTGCCGATGGAGCTGGTGAAGATGTTCCCCATCCTGCAGCCGATCAAGTCCGCGCCTTACGCGGCGCATGCGCGCTTCAGCGATCCGGACACCATCCTCAAGCTGCCGGCGCCGGAGGGCGATGCGGCGGTCGTGCAAACGATGTACCACTACACGCGCGCCATCGCCTACGCGCACCTGAAGGACAAGGCCAACGCGCAGAAGGAGATCGACGCGATCGAGAAGATCGAAGGCACCACCGACTACAAGACCTTCGAGGCCTGGCAATTGCCCGCGCGCGAAATCATCCGCACCGCGGGCCTCGTCGCCGCCGGGCGGCTGGCCGACGCAAGCGGCGATCTCGATGCCGCGGCGAAGTTCTACTCCGATGCCATCGCGATTGAAGACACCCTCCCCTACACCGAGCCGCCTTACTGGTACTACCCGGTGCGGCAGTCCCTCGGCTCGGTGAAGTTGCGGCAGGGCAAGCTCGACGAAGCGCAGCAGGCTTTCAGGGATTCGCTGGTGAGCGTGCGCAACAACGGCTGGGCACTCGCGGGACTGGTCGAGGTGGAGCGCAAGCGGGGTGATGCGAGTGCCGAGAAGGCGGCGCGCAAGGCGTATGAGCGCGCCTGGTTCGGGCCGCGCGGGGGACCGGACCTTGCGGCGCTCTGAACGGAATCAACAGGCCCTCACCTGACGGGAATGAAAGCCGTAATCAATACCAGCGAACTCAGCACCACCCACACCGCGGCGAAATCCCACGCCAGGGTGCGGTTGCCTGTCCGCTCGCGCCGATGCCTGAGCACCATCGGCGCACGTGCATTGGCGCAGGTGTAGTACGCCGGGAGTTTGTGCTCGCAGCACTTGCAATAGCGCGCACCCGCACGGTTGAGCGTCTTGCACTCCTCGCAGATTTCGCCGCCGTCGTCGTCGGCTTTCGATCGCATGAGATCGAGCAGACCAGCGAACGCGACAGGTGACGATGACGATGCAAGGTCGGTCGGCTCGTTCGCCCATGCGCTTTGCAGCGGCGCGGCCCGACCGAATTCAACGAAGGCATGGTGCGCGATGAACAGCGGATGCCCGTGTGCACGACCAGAGATGACATCATGAATAGAAGGCATAGGACTTTCCTCGCTTTCGTTGATGTGAAAAAATCACATTTCAAGAGTGTGTTCTCCAATGCGCGTCGAAGCAATCCTGTCAGACAGGAACTGAACTTCTTGTACGCGTCGCGAAGCAGGAGAACGACTCGCTGCGACATGGTGGGCTGCATGACCAAGGAAGTCGTGAGGGCGACCGGTGCCTCAAGAGGCCGAGCAAGAGCTCCGCCTTCCGCGAAGCTCGTGCAGCTCGCGGAGGGCCAGCTCGACTGGGTGCTTGCGGCCTGCTCGCGTGTGATGCGCCCGCTCGTGCGCCTTGCGGTGCGCATGGGCGTCAAGCATGCGCAGCTCGACGAGCTACTGCGCAGCCTGCTTGTCGAGGAGGCGCAGCGCACCTGGCGCGACCAAGGCACTGAAGCGAACCTCAGCCAGATCTCGCTCACGACGGGTCTCAATCGCAAGGTCGTGACTTCGATCGTGCGCGAGACGGTCGAGCACCTTCCCTATTCCGAGATGTCCGCACCCGCGAAGACCGTGACGCTGTGGCTGCGCATGTGCACCGACGACCCTTCGCGGCGGAGGCTGCCCATCAACGCGGGCGCGCGCGGCCCCTCGTTCGAAGCGGTCGCGTACAAGGCCAGCCGCGGCAATGTGCACCATCGCGCGGTACTCGACGAGCTGGTGCGACTCGGCATGGTGACCGAGAGCGAGGACGGCTTCGCTGAACTCGACGCCGACGGCTTCGTGCCCGCGCAGGACATGCGCAGCATGCTCGCCTTTCTCGGTGACAACTCGCGCGACCACCTGCTCGCGGCAGTGTCGAACACCCTTGGCGGGCAGCCGGCATTCCTCGAGCGCTCCGTGTTCGCCAGGGGCATCGCGCTGGGGGATTGCGAGCGAATCCATCAGATCGCGCGAACGCGATGGAATGCGTTGCATCACGAACTCACGCAAGCGTTGACCGATGCTTTCACCGGAGCGCCGAAGTCCGCCTCGGCCCGGATGCGAATCGGAATCTATGCCTACTTCGAAAAAGGTCCCGCGCCGGCTTCCGAAGCGGCTGCGGATGCACCTGCTTCGCCCAAGGGAGGACGACCATGATGAAGACCTGTTTGCGCGATATTTGCCTGGCGCTGGTGGTGGCGGTGGTGGGTTCCTGTGGCGGCGGCGGTGGGGGCGGCGTCATGCCGATCGGCGCCGGAGGCTCTGCAGGAGCACTAGGAGCGGCACCTGGCAATGCGCAAACGCAGCAGTCGCTGCTGGACAGGACTGTCTCCCCCGCGGGCGGCGGCGGACCCGGCGATTCGGGTGCGGCAGGCTCCGCCAGCAGTGGCGGAGGCACATCCGTGGCAGGCGGGGACGACGGCTCCGGTGTCGGCTCGGGTGGCACGGGAGTCAGCACGGCAGACGCTACCGGCATCGGCTCGGTGGACGGCGCCGGCAGCATTCTGGTCAATGGCGTGCACTACAACACCGACGGCGCGGTGGTCGCGCTCGACGATGTCCCGGGATTGCAGCTCGGCATGACGGCCAAGGTGACCGGGCCGTTCGACAACGACCTCACGACAGGCAGTGCGAAGCGGGTCGAATCGTCCATCGACCTGCGCGGACCAGCGGCCTCAGTCAATGCGCCGCAGGGCAGCTTCACGATCCTCGGCACCACGGTCACGACAGACGCCGCGACCGTATGGGCCGACGCGGACGGCATCGCCGATGTCGCAACCGGCGCGACGCTGCAGGTATGGGGCCTTCCCTTCACACCGGGCAGCCTGCGCGCGACGCGCGTGGAAGTGCATGCGAGCGGTACGCCGATCCTGAGCGGCGTGGTGCAGAACCTCGACACCGCGATGCTGCGCTTCAACATTGGCAGCTACGTGATCGACTACAGCCAGGCCGCCGTGACAGGCGGCAATGGCGGGACGTTCGCCAACGGCGTGCTGGTGCGCGTGCGGGCAAACGCGATCGGCGCGAACCTGCTCGTCGCGAGTGCCGTGCAATGGTGGTATCCGAGACCGATGGCCAACGGCGCGCAGTTGCAGTTGGCCGGCGTGGTGACCGACTTCGAGGGGCTCAATTCGCTGCGCGTGCTGGACATGCCGGTCGACGCGTCCGCGGCGAAGGCGTCCGGCGGCCCGGCCAACTCTGTCGGCAACGGCGTCAGAGTGATCGTGGGCGGCGTGCTTTCGAACGGCGTGTTGCAGGCGAACACGCTCAAGGTCCGGCTCGTGCCGGGCACCGGCGGGCAGCCGTCGTTCAGCCTGACCGGGCAGATATCGACCTTCAATTCAATCGCCGATTTCCGCATCAAGGGACAGCCGATCACCGCCAGCGGACCGGGCGTGACCTTCGTCAACGGCAGCGCCGCGAACCTCGCCGCGCAGGTGCGGGTGACGGTCGAAGGCAGCCGCGTTGTCGATGGCGTGCTCATCGCCGATCGCGTCACCTTCCAATGAGGTCACGATCCATCGCAGGAGCACCAGGATGAACCTCAACAACTCTCTGGAACTGGTGCTGTCGCACGCGCGGTGCGGCTCGCTCACGATGGAAGACCTGCTCCGGGAATTCGCCGATTCGGAGCTGATCGTTGCCAGCAGGACGAAGATGGTCGACAACGGCTCGCCATTCCGGCCGCTGCTGCTCTTCAAGGAGCAGAACACGATGATGGCCTGCTTCACCGACAAGTGCCGCATCGGTGAATTCGCTTCCGTCGCGCCGCACGCCATCGTGATGAAGGGCCGGGACGTGCTGCGAGCGCTCCCGCTGGGCATGGGGCTGGTGATCAACCCCGGGACGAAGCTGGACCTGGAACTCTTCCCCGAGGGCACGTGCCCGGCATACGTCTGCCTTTGACGCTAGATGCGGTCGCCGAATCGGCGCAGGCCTTCGACGTCGATCACGGTGATGCCGCCGTACTCGATGCGCAGCAGCCCTGCATCGCTCAGCCGCTTGAGCGCCGCATTGCAGCGCTGCCGCGAGAGGCCCGACAACGCCGCGATCTCCTCCTGCGACGTCTCCAGGTGCTTCTGCCCGAGCGGATGCAGCCATGGATGAAAGAGCCCCGCCAGCGCACGCGCCACCTGGCTGTCGGCGTCGAGCAGGCGATGCGCCGCGTAGTTGCCCATGAACCAGTGCAACCGCTCGTTGATCTGCGCAAGCAGGAAGTGATTGAAGCTCATGTGCGTCCGGTTCAGCCACTCGAAGGTGTCCTGCGGCATCACGGCCACGCGGCTGTCGCGCAGCGCGATGATGTCCGCGGAGCGAGGCACCGCGCGAAGGAGCGTGCCCTCGCCGAACCAGCTGCCGACCGTGAGCCCGCCGAAAGTCACGGAGCGGCCGTCGTCCGAGGTGACGGACCACTTGAGCAGCCCTTCCAGCGTGCCGTACCAGTGCAACGGCACCTCGCCGCGTCGACATAGTGCGGCGCCGGCCGCGACAGGCTCCTCGCGCATTTCGTGGAGCACGCGCGCCTGCGACTCGCCGTCGAGCTGCGGAAACCAGCCGGAGAGCGCCAGCAGGCGCGGGATGGTCAGGGAAAGGCTGGCCGCTTGTCTCTGGGCTGCGGGCTTGTTGCGCATGGGGGCTCCTGCGCCTCGTTATCCCTGATCCGAAATGTCATCGCGATGACTGTCAGGGCGAAGGCGGCCAAAAATAATAACGCGCTGTCCCACAGGAGATAGCCCATGTCCAAGCGCAAAGTGATCGTGACCATCGCCCCGACCGGCGGCATGGCGCACAAGTCCCAGAACCCCCACCTGCCGACGCAGCCCGCCGAGATCGCGGAAGACGTGATCCGCTGCTGGAAGGCCGGCGCGAGCGTTGCCGCGATTCACGCGCGGCGTCCCGACGACGGCGCGACCTGCGATGCCGCGGTCTATCGCGAGATCAACACCCGTATCCGTGATGCAGGCTGTGACATCGTCATCAACAACTCGACCGGCGGCGGCGTGCATGGCGACATGGTGAAGCCGCTCCAGGGCAACCGCTGGGAGATCGCCTGGGAAGAGCGCATCAAGGGCATGGATGCAGGCGCCGAGATGTGCACGCTGGACGCGACCACGTTCAACCTCTCATTCGAAGGCCGCGAGATCCTGATGGACACGCCGCTCAGCAAGGGCCGCGAACTGGCCGCCGGCATGAAGGCGCGCGGCATCAAGCCCGAGTGGGAAGTGTTCAGCCCCACGCACATCCTTCAGGACACGACTACGCTGATCAACGAAGGGCTGGACGAAGAGCCGTACTTCATCAACCTGGTGATGAACGTGCATCGCAACTTCCAGAATGCAATGCCCTTCTCGCCGCGCCACCTGCAGATGATGGTGGACACGCTGCCCAAGGGCGCGATCTTCTGCGTGAGCGGCATCGGCCCTTCGCAGCTCGAAGCCAACATCAGCGCCCTGCTGCTGGGCGGCCATGCGCGCGTCGGGCTCGAAGACAACCTCTACTACCGCCACGGTGAGCTGGCGACGAACCTGCAGCTCACCGAGCGCATCGTCCGGATCATCCGCGAGATGGACATGGAGCCCGCCACGCCCGCCGAGGCGCGCGACATGATGGGCCTGCCGCGCATCGGACTGCCCCGCCCCGAGTTCGCGCCGCGCTGAACGCAGGAGCGCCACCATGAGCACTTCGATGAGCGATGTGAAACGCGTGGCGGTCGTCGCCACCGGCGTGATCGGCGCAAGCTGGGCCGCGTATTTCCTCGCACGCGGGCTAGACGTCGATGCGACCGACCCTTCGCCCGGTGCCGAAGAACGTTTGTGCGCTGCCGTGGCGCAGCATTGGCCGACGCTCACGCGCTTTGGCCTGGCCGAGGGCGCTTCGATCGACCGCCTGCGCTTTCACGCGCAACTCGAAGACGCGGTCGCACAGGCGGACTTCGTGCAGGAGAACGGCCCCGAGCGCATTGACATCAAGGCCGAGTTGTTCCGTCGCATGGATGCTGCCGCACGGCCGCATGTGATCCTGGCGTCCAGCTCATCCGGGCTTGCGATCAGCGGCGTGCAGGCGCAGTGCAAGCACCCCGAGCGCGTGGTGCTCGGCCATCCGTTCAATCCGCCGCACCTGATCCCGCTCGTGGAAGTGGTGGGCGGCGAACGCACGTCGCCGGATGCCATTGCGCGCACGATGGCCTTCTACACCGCGATCGACAAGCGGCCGATCCACGTCAAGCGTGAGGTGAAAGGGCACATCGCGAACCGGCTGCAGGCCGCGCTGTGGCGCGAGGCCTTCCATCTCGTGGACCAGGGCGTCGCCTCGGTGGCGGACATCGACACCGCGATCGCGCACGGTCCGGGCTTGCGCTGGGCAGTGATGGGGCCCTTCATGAATCTGCATCTCTCGGGCGGCGCGGGTGGTATCGCGCATGTGCTCGACCATCTCGGCGGGCCGATCGAGGATTGGTGGCATGACCTCGGCGCACCATCGATGACCGCGGATCTCAAGCAGCGAGTGACCGCGGGCGTCGCCGACGAACTCGGCCCGCGGCGCACTGCTGACCTCGAAGCCGCACGCGACACCCTGCTGATGAACCTGATTCGCGACAAGGCCTCCACCGGCACACTCGAATAACAAGCGAAGCGGCATCGACCGCCGAGGAGACAAGATATGACCACCACCTCCTTCTTCGAAGACGAAAGCCAGATCGCGCCGCCGCGCACGGTCCGCATTGACCTGGACGACGGCTCGTTCATCCTGCGTTCGCCCGTGGCGCTGAGGCCGTACGCGCGATGCATCGGCGACTGGCTGGAACGCTGGGCGCGCGAGACGCGCGACGCGCTCGCACTGGCCGAGCGCGACGAAAGCGGTGAAGGCTGGCGCAAGCTGAGCTACGGCGAACTGCGCCGCGCCGTGGGCGCCGTTGCACAAGCGCTGCTGCACCTGGGCGTGCCGAAGGACAAGCCGGTGGTGATCCTGTCGGACAACGCGATCGACCATGCGGTGCTGATGCTCGCGACGATGCACATCGGGCGCACGGCATGCTCGCTGTCGAGTGCGTATTCGCGCATGGCCAAGGACCCCTCGCGGCTGCACGGCATGCTGCGCGCGCTGGGGCCCGCGGTCATCTACGCATCCGACGCGAAGATCTACGGGCCTTCGCTCGCGGGAAGCGGCGTCGACGCGATCACGGTCTTCAGCCGCAACGCCGATGCGCACCCCGGCGCAATGCCTTTCGAACGGCTCCTGCAGACGGAAGAAACGCCGTCGGTGATGCAAGCCTTCGATGCGATCCTGCCGGACGACCATGCCAAGTACCTGCTGACCTCAGGCTCCACCGGCAAGCCGAAGGTGGTGATCAACACGCACCGCATGCTGTGCGCGAACCAGCAGATGATGGCGCAGACCTGGCGCTTCCTCGACCAGGAAAAGCCGGTGCTGGTCGACTGGCTGCCGTGGAGTCATACCTTCGGCGCGAACCACAACTTCAACATGGTGCTGAGCCACGGCGGCGCGCTCTACATCGATGAAGGGCGGCCCGCGCCCGGGCTGATCGAGAAGACGGTGCGCAACCTGCGCGAAGTGCGGCCGACCTTGCTGTTCAACGTGCCGCGCGGCTACGACATGCTGCTGCCCTTCCTGGAGGCCGACGAGGCGCTCGCCTCGGAAGTGCTCTCCCGCCTGCGCCTGGTGTTCTATGCCGCAGCGGCGCTGGCGCCATCGACGTGGGAGCGGCTGGAGGTCGTGGCGCATCGGGCACGGCCGACGCGGCCGCTGTGGCTCACGACCTCGTGGGGCGCAACGGAGACTTCGCCCGCGATCACGACCGCGCACTGGCGGCTCGACGGTGCGGGCTGCATCGGCGCGCCGCTGCCAGGGCTCGAGCTCAAGCTCGTGCCCAACGGAGACAAGCTGGAGATGCGCGTGAAGGGCGTGTCGGTGTTCCCCGGCTACCGCAACGGGCCGCGCGAGACCTCCGAGGCATTCGACGAAGAGGGCTACTACCGCATCGGCGACGCGGGCTACCTGGTTCATGCCGAGCAGCCCGAGCGCGGCGTGATGTTCAACGGCCGCGTGGCGGAAGACTTCAAACTGTCCAGTGGCACCTGGGTGTCGGTCGGCACGCTGCGAGTGGAACTGGTGTCGCGCCTCGCGCCGCTGGCGCAGGACATCGTCATCACCGGGCACGACCGCGCGGAGATCGGCATGCTGGTGTTCCCGAGCCCGCAGGCGGCATCGCGGCCGCGCGAGGAACTGCATGCCGCGCTGCACCGCGTGATGCGCGACATGCGCGATGCCGGCGCAGGCTCGTCGCAGTGCCCGGTGCGCGCCATCGTGCTGGGCGCCCCGCCCGACATCGATGCGGGCGAGATCACCGACAAGGGCTACATCAACCAGCGCGCCGTGTTGATGCGGCGTGCCGAGCAGGTGGCGAGGCTGCACGCCGATGCGGTTGATTCGGAGGTGATCCGCCTCGATTGACGCGCAGGCGGTCGCCTGGGGGCCGCTGGCTAGAATCGCTCGCTTCTTCGGCCAGCAAAGGAATCGGACTTGAGACGGCGGCTCGTGTTGCTCAGCATCGTGGCTTGCAATGTGCAGGCACAGTCGCAGGTCCCGCCTCCAGCGCCGACGCAGTGGTTCACCGTCACCGGCAATCCCGCGGATCCGTCGATGGACACGGTGGAGGTCGATCCCGTCGCCACCCAGGTCGAGGGGCAGTTCAAGACGATGAACGTGCGGGTCAGCCGCGCCAGGCAGCGGTTCAACTGGGAGAACGTGCCTTACCGCTCCTATGAATCGAAGGTGGTCTTCGACTGCCGCGCGCGCAAGGCCGGCTATACCTTCGCGACCTTCTATCCGCTGCCGCTCTGGCAAGGCTCGCCGATCAAGACGACCGACTACTCGGCCAACCCGCAGCCGATGCTGTTCCGCGACGTCGAACCCAACCCCACGCAGCGCATCATCCGCGCGGCCTGCCAGCCCAACGGCTAGCCTGGGGCCGCGCGCTTCACCGCGAGCGCGTTGAAGCACCGCCAGGCGGGAAGCCGGCGAACAGCTTGTCGAGCGCCGCTTGCACGCTCGCATTCACCCGCGACGGATCGTCCGGAAGCACGCCGCTCGCGCTGCCGCGCCAGATCGCGCGCTTGGTGCCGGCATCGAACATGTCCACCAGCAGGGCGCCCTTCTCGAAGTCGTCGGTGGACATGGTCACGTAGCCCGGCCAGTTGCTTCCGATGCCGAGCCAGTTGAGGTCGTGGCCGATGCCGCTGTAGAAATTGTTGAAGTTCTGGCCCTTCACCCGGGTGACATGGGCGGAGACGCGGATCTCGCCGCCATCGGGCACCCGCTTCCAGCCACGGGCCTGCAATTGCGAATCGATGCCGGAGACGATGACCTCCGGCACCAGCGCTCCGCCGTCGTCGCCGGAGATCCAGCTGTAGGTGCGGTCGTTGCCAAAGCGCGCGTTCGGGTCGAAGTCGGTCTTGACGTTCGCGGTGCTGGCGCAAGCGGTGAGCACGAGGGCAAGGGCCAAGGCAAGGAATCTTCCGAGTCTTCCGATCATGTTCGCTCCTTTTGCGGCGCATGTTACAGGCGCGGATTGCGGAAAGTTGCCGCACTCCCCCATCGAGACGCTTCAAAACCGGCTGGACGCGCCGAAAAGCACTACACGTTCAACCACTTACAGCGAGAAGCACATGTCCAGACTTATCGTTCTGACGCGGCACGGCAGCGTGCGGCAAGTCAATCTCAAGGGGCCGATCACGACGATCGGCCGCGACCCCAATTGCGGCGTCCACATCGACAGCCTCGGCGTGAGTCGACATCACGCGGCGATCCGCTGGATGGGCGACCGCTACGTCGTGCTCGACATGGCGAGCCGCAACGGCACCTTCGTGAATCAGTCGCGCATTCGCGAAAGCACGCTGCGCAACGGCGACGCGATCGGCGTGGGCGACTGCCAGATCCGCTTCCTCCAGACGATCAGCGCACTGGCCGACGACGACGCACTGAAACTGGTCACTATGGCCGGCAATCCGGTCGAGCTCGAAGCCGCGCGCCAGCGCAGCGACTGGGCGAGCTTCTTCCGGCAAGGTCGCATGGCACGTCAGGCCGAGACCCGCCGCTACGCCGGCGTCGAATGGCGCGCCGAATGACCAGGGGATCGCGACAGGTTCGCCCAAAAAGAAGGCCCGCACGCAGCGGGCCGAATGATCTTTGGTAAGAAGATCCCTGGAGAACCAGCCCTGATATCGGCGGCTCGTCCGGAAGTTTGAGCGATCTCGGGGAAGCTTCACATCGAGAGTGTGTGCTTACAAAATGGCGTTGCCTTTGCTGTAGCCTATGTGACATGTGCGTCGAACCAATTAAACGCATACGTATCATATGGGGTTCCCCTTTCCTTCAACCCACTCTTACATGATGAAGACAAAACTGTTTGCGCTGGCCGCTGTTGCCGCTCTCGGTTCCGGCAGCGCCCTGGCGCAAAAGGCTGGTGACTGGCAAATCGGCGCCGGCTGGCTCCATTTCGCTCCGCAGGATTCGAGCAAGCCCCTGACCTTCACCTCGCCGGTCGCGGCCGTGGTGCCTGGCTCCGGCGCGGACGCCGGCAACTCTGACACGCTGGGTCTCAGCGCCACCTACTTCTTCGACAGTCACTGGGCTGCCGAGGGCGTGATCGGCATTCCGCCGAAGTTCAAGCTCTACGGCACCGGCACGCTGGCACCGATCGGCGAAATGGGCGAAGCGCGCCAGTGGAGCCCCACGCTGCTGGCCAAGTACTACTTCAATGACGGCGAAGCCAAGCTGCGTCCCTTCGTGGGCCTCGGCGCGACCTACGTCTGGTACAGCGACGTGAAGCTCACCCCGACCCTCCAGGGCGCACTCGCGAGCCGCATCGGCATTCCGCCGGCTGCGTCGTCGACGACGGCCAAGCTCGACAGCACGTTCGCGCCGGTGTTCAACGTGGGCGCGGCCTACCAGTTCGACCAGCACTGGGGCATGTCTTTCTCGGTGTCGTACATCCGCCTGAGCACCACGGCCAAGCTGACCACGACCGCCCTCGGCGTGCCGGTGGCAGCGAGCGAAGCGAGCCTGAAGCTCAACCCGATCGTTCCGTACCTCGCGGTGACGTACAAGTTCTAAGCCCCCGGGCTTCCAAGTCCCGGTTCCCGGGCCGGAGGGCGCGCAATGCGCTCTCCGCTCAAGTTCGGCGGATTCCGGCCGATATGCGAATGCGCAGCCTGCGCACTTCACTTCGCTTCTTCCGGAATCACGACCATGTCCTTGAGCAACATATCGATCGGCCGGCGTCTCGCCCTCGTGCTTGGCGCCATTCTTGCCCTCTTCCTCGCCAGCAGCGTGTTCGCGGTGCTGAAGCTGCAGCGTCTGGGCGAAGAGATCGACCGCATGGTCAACGACAACGTGAAGACCGAGCGCGCGGGCGCCGACTGGTTGCGCCACACGACTTCGGGCGTGCAGCGCGCGGCAGCGATCGCCAAGAGCAGCGACCCGAGCCTGATCGCCTACTTCGCGCCGGCCACCGCGGCCTCGATCAAGGAAACGAACGAGCTGCAGAAATTCATCGAGGGCCAGATGGTCAAGCCGGATGAGCGCACCCTCTTCGAGAAGGTCGGCGAACTGCGCAAGGACTATCTCGCGGCGCGCGAGGAAGTCAGCAAGCTCAAGCTCGCGGGCGACCTCGAAGGTGCGAATCGCGTGTTCACCGCGCGCTTCGAACCGACTTCGGTCAACTACCTCGCCGGCGTGCAGAAGATGGTGGACCTGCAGCGCGCCGAACTCGACGCGGCCGCCGAGCGCGGACAGGCCCTGCGTGCGCAGACGAGCACGCTGCTGATGGTCTGCACCGCGCTGTCGTTGGCACTGGGCGGCGCGATGGCGTGGTTCCTCGCGCGCAGCATCACGCGTCCGCTGCGTCGTGCCGAATCGATGGCCCAGGCCATCGCCGACATGGACCTGACCGGCGCGCCGCAAACGAGCTATGCCGGCGACGAAACCGGCCGCCTCCTGCGCGCACTCGACCAGATGCGCACCGCGCTGCAGTCTTCGCTGCATCAGGTTCAGGGTGTGGTGGTGAACGTGTCGACGGCCAGCTCGCAGATTGCGTCGGGTAACCAGGACCTGTCGTCGCGCACCGAAGAGCAGGCGAGTTCGCTGGAAGAAACGGCTGCTTCCATGGAAGAGCTCACCAGCACTGTGAAACAGAACGCGGACAACGCGCGTCAGGCCAATCAGCTCGCG
>JAGIAI010000011.1 GCA_017744935.1 Variovorax sp. | reverse complement strand
GGACGACTCGCCCGGCAGGTTGACCAGGATGGCGGTGGTGGAGCCGCCGTACTGCGCGCCGTAGTAGATGCCGGCCAGCATGATCAGCGCCGACACAGGTGGCAGTGCATACGTCGCCGGCAGCAGCATCGCGATGGTCGCGACAGGGCCGATGCCCGGCAGCACGCCGATCAGCGTGCCCAGAATGCAACCGACCAGGCAGTACAGAAGATTCGTGAAGGTGAAGGCAACGCCAAAACCCAGCGAAAGATTGGTAATGAGATCCATGGCGCCGTCCTCAGCCCGTGATGAAGGTAGGCCACACCTGGATCTGCAGCTTCAGCGCCCAGATGAAGGCGACATAGCTGCCGACTGCCAGAATGGTGGCAAGGATGAGCACGTCTTTCAGATTGAAGTGCTCGCCGGCGAGACTCGAGATGATCACGAGCGCGTAGATCGCGATGATCATGCCCATCGCCGGCACGCCGATGCTCGGCAGCCCGCCGAGCAGCACGCCGAAGGCGAGGTTCGCGCCGATGATGTAGACGACCTGCTTCCAGGCCCACTTGCCGATCTTCTCGCCGTCCTCGGTCTCGACCGTGAGGCCGGTGAACATGACGCCAAGCCCGATGATGGCCATGAGGATGCCCAGCATCAGCGGAAAGTAGCCGGGGCCCATGCGGGCGCCGGTGCCGACGTTGTACGTCGTGGCACCCCAGGCGAAGGCAACTCCGACGACGGCGAACATCACCCCCGCGAAGAAGTCTTTCTGACTCTTGATTTTCACGAACAGTCTCCACGAAAAAATTCGATCGCGAATTGTGAAGTCAGCCAAAAGTCAGGTCGATGTGGATTCCACCTACCGGGCGCCGAGGGTTATCCCTGCCCCTGCATCTCTAAAATGCGGCCCCTTCTCACTCTGCTCCGCGCTGCCGCTCCCTCATGGACATCGTCGTCAACGAAGAACTCAAGGCCTATATCGATCCGTTGACTGCCGAGGAGGAAGAGTCCCTCGAACAAAGCATCCTCGCGGAAGGCTGCCGCGACGCACTCGTGCTCTGGGGCAACGTGCTGGTGGACGGCCACAACCGCTATCGCATCTGCCAGAAACACGGCGTGCCCTTTCAGACGGTGCAGAACGCGCGCTTCCAGTCGATGGAGGACGTGCATCTCTGGATGATCGAGCAGCATCTCGGCCGCCGGAGCCTGTCGGATTTCCAGCGCGGCGTGCTCGCACTACGCAAGCGCGAGATCGTGTCGGACCGGCGATCGCGCGGCACAGTCCCGGCGAATGACGCCGCGGCGGCCGCGGAAGACACCGAAGCCACCACCGCCGTGGACGCGCCGCCGCCCGCGCCGTTCGAAAGTCGCGAAGCCCTGGCCAAGGCCGCGCGCCTCAGCAGCAATCAGGTGGTGATGATCGAGAAGATCCAGAAGCAGGCCGCGCCGGAGGTGGTGGCCGCCGTCAAGGCCGGCACGATCTCGATCAACGCAGCTGCGGCGGTGGCGACGTTGCCCGCCGAAGAGCAGGTCGCCGCGGCGACCGGCGGCAAGGATGAATTGAAGCAGGCCGCGAAGCGGGTCCGGGAATCGAAGCGGAAGCCCAAGGAAGAATCCGCCGCCGCATCGGATGAGCCGGGTCAGGTCGATGAACTGCAGATGCTGCGGCAGCGAGTCGCCGAGTTGACTGCCGAGAATGAATCGTTGCGGCGCCAACTGGCCGCATTGGCAACCACGTAAGCGTCGGAGGTCGCCTGGGAGTCAGTGCAGCATGCCGTGGATGGTGTCTGTCGATTTCTTGATCTGGCGGGCCATACCGCGGCTCAGGCGGGACTCCTCACGATGGTTCAGAAGATCGATCAACCAGCCTCCTGCAACGAGCAGTGCCAGTGCAGCAATCGTGAAAACCTCAGAGTCCATGTCGATCTCCCAAGGGTCGTCCGTGGCGTGACTTTGCGCCCTGGCGGGGCCCTTGGGAATCATCCAAAAAGCCGATGTTGCTATCGGCTCCGACCGTGAAATTCTTCCTTTTTCCAGCTCGCTGAGTTGGCCTCGGGCGACTACTCGAGCGGCGGCGTCGCGCTCAGCACTTCCTCGATGGTGGTCACCCCCTCGGCGACCCGAAGCGCACCGGCCAACCGCAGGGGGCGCATGCCATCCGCCACCGCCTGTCTTCTCAGCGGCGCCATGCTCGGTTCCTTGGTGACTTCGCTCTTGAAAGCCTCGGTCACGGTGAGCAGTTCGTAAAGACCCATGCGGCCCATGTACCCCGTCATGCGGCAGTCCACGCAACCCACCGGCCGATAGGCGCGCACCGAACCGCTGATCTGCCACGGCGCGACGAACTCAGCGAGCTTCTCTCGCGTGACCGATTCATCGGGCGCCTTGCAGTGCGGGCACAGCGTGCGCACCAGCCGCTGGGCCAGGACGCCGAGCATCACCGCGTTGATGAGGTACGACGGCACGCCCAGCTCCATCAACCGCGTGATCGCGCTTGGCGCGTCGTTGGTGTGCAGCGTGCTGAAGACGAGGTGACCGGTGAGCGCCGCCTGCACCGCCATCTCGGCGGTGGCGAGGTCGCGGATTTCGCCGACCATGATGATGTCCGGGTCCTGCCGCATCAGTGCGCGCAGGCCCTCGGTGAAGCCGAAGTCGAGCTGCGGCTGCACCTGCGTCTGGTTGAACGACGGTTCGATCATTTCGATCGGGTCCTCCACCGTGCTGACGTTGACCTCTTCGGTGGCCACACGCTTGAGCGTGGAGTACAGCGTCGTGGTCTTGCCCGAACCGGTCGGCCCCGTCACGAGGATGATGCCGTGCGGCCGTGTCACGAGCTGCTCCCAACGCTTCGCGTCGTGCTGCGCGAAGCCCAGCGCATCGAGATCCTTGACCGCGGTGTCCGGATCGAAGATGCGCATCACCATCTTCTCGCCGAAGGCGGTGGGCAGCGTGGAAAGCCGCATTTCGATTTCTTCGCCGCGTATGTTGCGCGTCTTGATGCGGCCGTCGAGCGGTCGGCGCTTCTCGACCACGTCCATGCGGCCGAGCAGCTTGATGCGCGAGATCATCGCGCTCATCACGCCCATCGGCATCTGGTAGGCGGGATGCAGGACTCCGTCGATGCGAAAGCGGATCACACCCTGGTCGCGCCGCGGTTCGAGGTGGATGTCGCTCGCGCGTTGATCGAAGGCGTATTGCCAGAGCCAGTCCACCACCTGCACCACGCTCTGGTCATTGGCGTCGAGCTGCTTGTTCGACTTGCCGAGCTCCACCAGCTGCTCGAAGCTCGCGGTGCTCGCCCCGGAGCCCGCTTTCTGCGCCGCGCGAACCGATTTCGCGAGCGCGAAGAACTCGGCCGTGTAGCGCTGGATGTCGGACGGATTCGCGACCACGCGCCGCACTGATCGGCGCGCCTGGCGCTCGACCTCGCCGATCCAGTCCGTGAGGAAGGGCTCCGAGGTCGCGACCACCACTTCGCTCGGCGTGACCTGCACCGGCAGCACCTTGTGCCGCTCTGCATAGGCTGCGCTCATCGTGTCGGCGACCTTGCCCACGTCGACCTTCAGCGGATCGATGCGCAGGTATGCGAGGCCCGCGCGCGCGGCGAGCCATTGCGTGAGCATTTCCAGGTCGAGCGGCTTGCCGTCGCCCTCGCGCGTCATCGCGACGCTCGCGAGACGCACCAGCGGCGGCTGCCGGCTCTCGGCCTGCGCGCAGCGCGCGAGCGTTCGCTTGGCTTCGTGCGGCGAGATCACGCCATCCCGGGCGAGCCATTCGATGAGGTGCCGCAGATCGAGCGGCCCTTCGAACCGGGAATCAGAAGAAGGCAAGGTCACAGCGTTCATAGAGGCAAGCCTCGCGCCACTCAAGCCACAGGCTTGAACACGCGCAGCCATTTGGGAGCGGGCAGACTCCAGCGAGTCTGGATGGTTTGCGCACGGTCGGCAAGCACGGGCCGTTTCGGTTGGGTGACTTCGCGCTGCGCGAGCACGATCGTGTTGCCTTCACGCGTCGGCTTGAACGCCCACACCGCTTCTTCGCCGAAGGCCGCGACGATCTTCGCGAGGCTGCGCTCGTAGCTCGATGAGCGACCGAAGAGATTGACGGTCATGCAACCGTCCTCGGTCAGAAGACCACGGCAGTCGGCGTAGAAGTCTTCGCTGTCGAGCACCGGCGCGGCAGCCTCGTGGTCGTAGAGGTCGACCTGCAGCGCATCGACGGTGCCCAGCCACTGGGGCTTGCGGATTTCGGTGGCCGCGTCGGCCACAACCACCTGCAGCTTCGCGTCGTCAGCTGGCAGCTTGAACCAGCCGCGGCACGCCGCCACCACTTGTGGATTGAGTTCGATCGCGGTCGTGCGCGTGCGCAGCGTCTTGCGGCAGAACTTGGTGAGGCTCGCGGCACCGAGCCCGAGCTGCATCGCATGGCGCTTCGGGACGCCCGCCGGATCGACGAAGAGCAACCACGCCATCATGCGTTGCACGTATTCGAGTTCGATGTCGAAAGGCGCGTCGAGCTTCATCGAACCCTGCACCCATTCCGTGCCCAGGTGGAGGTAGCGCACGTCTCCCCAATCGGAGAAGTTGACCTCGGGGAGAGAGACCTTCATGGAATGTCCAGATACCTTTCAAACACTTCGCGCCAGGCATGGACCTTGCGCTCGAAACTCCAGGACGCGTTGGCAGGGCTCGACGATGGCAGCCGATAGACCGGCACGCCGAGCATGCGCGTGTGCCGGGCGTGCTTGAAGCTCTCGCCACCGTTGTGCGCGATCGCCGCGAGCTTCGGCAGATGAAGGCCCGCGATGTCGTTCGCGACCGCATCGCGGATCGCCGTATCGAGGCTGCCTTCCCGCCGGCAACTCGCATAGACGTCCCATACGCCCAGCCCCCGGTCGAGCAGCCACGCGCTACGCTTTTGATAGCTGTCAACGCCCACTGGGAGCGGGTTTGCGGGCCACAGGGCCTGCAAAATCTTCCAGAAATGATTCTGCGGATGAGCATAATACCGCTGCTCCGCGATCGAACGTGCACCGGGAAAGCTGCCGAGGATCAACAAGGCGGTCTTCTCGGACACGATCGGTGCGAGGCCCGTGAGCACGGCGTCCGCGTCGACTGGGCGCGAGGCTGGCTTATCCATAACGCTTGCCGGTGTGAACCGCCGGCACCTGTGAGGAGAAGAACTTGAATACGGAAGCGATCTGGACGTTCATAACGACGCAAGGCGTCGATTTTGGCCTGAAAGTCATCGGTGCCCTGATCGCCTGGGCCATCGGCCGATGGCTCATCAGCCTGGCGCAGAAGCTCGTCGGAAAGGCGCTCGAACGCGGCAAGGGCATGGATCCGACGTTGAGCAACTACCTCGTCTCGATCCTCGGCGTGATCCTGAACATCGTCCTGATCCTGGCGATCCTCGACATGTTCGGCATCCGCACCACTTCCTTCGCGGTGCTGCTTGCTGGCGCGGGGCTCGCGATCGGTACCGCCTGGGGCGGATTGCTCACGCACTTCGCGGCCGGCGTCTTCCTGCAAGTCCTTCGGCCGTATCGCGTGGGTGATTTCGTGACCGTCGGCGGCGGCGTGACCGGCACCGTCAAGGAGCTTGGTCTCTTCGGCACCACGCTGATCTCGCCCGACAACACCGTCGTGACCGTCGGCAACAACAAGGTGCTGTCGGAGACGATCCAGAACTTCAGCACGCTGCAATGGCGGCGTGTCGACGTCACTGCCAAGATCGCAAACGGCGTGGACGTCGGCGATGCCATCCAGCGGCTCAAGGCCGCGGTGAGCGAGATCCCCAACGTCTCGAAGGACCAGCCGCCGGACGTGGAGATCCTGCAGTTCACGCCGGAAGGCCCGCTGCTTGCAGTGCGTCCCTACACGCACACCGATCACTACTGGCAGGTGTATTTCGACACGCACAAGGCGATCGTCAAGACCTTCGGCGCCGCCGGCTACCCGACGCCGGAGACGCCGCTGGTGCAGCGGCACCTCACGCCGCCGCCCATCAAGCCGGCCTGAGCCCCAAAAAGCGAAACCCGCCTTCCGGCGGGTTTCTTCATTGCGGCGCTAGAGGCGCGCGGAGCTCAGGGCTTCTTCGCATCGTGCTGGGCGGTGCCGGGGATCTGCTCGCCGATCTTGTCGCCAGCCTTGCGCGTGGCATCGGCGGCGGCGCCGCCTGCATCGCTCACGGCCTTGCCGGTCGCATGCGCACCTTTCTTCGTTGCGTGCCAGGCCTTCTTGCTGCCGCTCTTGGTAGCGTCCCAGGCCTTTTCGCTGGTGTCCTTCGTGGCGTCCCAGGCCTTCTCGCCGCCGTGCTCGGTGGCCGTCACTGCCTTCTTGGTTCCGCTCTTGGTGGAATCCCATGCTTCCTTGCTGGCGTTTTCCACCTTTTCGGTCGTGGTGGGCGCGGCGGTGTTCTGTGCCAGGGCCGGCAATGCGACCGATGCGACGGCGAGTGTCAGTGCGGCAGGAAGGATGCGGATGGAAGTCTTGTTCATCTTGTAAAGCTCCTTGCTAGGTTGAAGTGGCTTGAGTCGCCACCGATGCATACACAGCGATTCAACGACTGCGCAGAGCCCAAGGATGACACCGAAAACCCACTCATGGGCCGCTGCCGCGCAAGTCGAGCAATCGGCCTACGCGGAGCGCAGCATACCCGCCGACACATCAATCAGCGAAGCCAGACGTGGCAGCGCCGCCACGGCGTTGCGGGTGGTCGCCTCGGCCAGTGCCTCCACCGACATGCCGCGCAAGTCGGCCACCACTTCGGCGATACGCGGCAGTTCGCCGGGCTCGTTGCGCCCCTGCGGCTCGCCGGCATCGCGCTGGGCCTGCGTGCGGTAGATCCACTGCGGCTGGATGTCCGGCGAGTCGGTTTCCATGACGATCGCCTCCAGCGGCACGGCCTGCGCGAGTCGACGCAGTTGCAGGGCCCGCTCGAACGTCACCGCGCCACCAAAGCCCAGCTTGAGCCCGAGATCGACGCATGCCTGCGCCTGCTGCTCGCTGCCGTTGAAGGCATGCGCGATGCCGTGCCAGCGCTGTCCCGGCGCGACCTGGCGAAGGTGCTTGAGCACCTTGTCGACCGAGCGACGCACATGAATGATTACCGGCAGTTCATGCTTGCGGGCGAGCTGCAACTGAGTGTGAAAAAACATTGCCTGCTTGTCGGCATCGAGGCCTTCGACGAAGAAGTCGAGCCCGATCTCGCCGACCGCGACGAGCCGAGGGTCGTCGCGCCGACGCGCCAGCTCGGCATCGAGTTCATCCAGGTGGGCCTCCAGCGCCTGTCCGGTGCACATCGGATGGATGCCAAGCGCATAGGCGTCGCCTTGTCGATGCGCCAGCTCCCGCACTGCGGCAAAGTTGAACGCTGCCACCGCGGGAATCACGCAAAGTCCGACGCCGAGGCTCGCCGCGCGCGCCCTGATCCGGGGCATTTCGGCGCCGAATTCGGGCGCATCCAGATGGCAGTGGGTATCGACGAAGACAGCCATCGCGCGATCATGCCCGAAGGCATGCAGACCTGCGGAAAGCGTGCTACCGTGCCTCCTCAAGCGTTCTCTTTTGCCGGAGGTGCCCGATGCGCAGGCCTGCTTTCTACAGCCGCTCGCCCAGAGAGCCGCGCGACGCGGCAGAACCCGGCGCGACCATCGCACAGAATGCGTCGGACGCTTCCGACACGACGCAAACGCAACCCGTACAAACCGCCGCGGCGCAGCGCTGGCAACCCGGACGCCGCAGCTTCGCACTGCTCGTCGCGCTGGTCGTGGGCATGGGCGCCACCGGTGCGGTGATGTGGCCCAAGGCCGGCCGCCAGCTCACGCAGAAGGACATCGACCAGGCGGTGCTGCGCACCTTGCACACCACCACGCTGCCCTCGCCCGCGGCCAAAGCCGCCGAGATCATCCGGCCCTCTGTGGTGCGCGTGGTCGGCTACGGCACCGAGAAGACCACGCCCGAAGCCAAGGTCGAGAAGCGAGGCCGCAATCTCGCCAAGGGCAGGCCCGCGGAAGCCCCCGCCGACGAAGCACCGGGACAGCAGGTCGAGCGTGGCGTCGGCACCGGCGTGGTGATCGTGGACAAAGGCGTCATCCTGACCAACCTGCACGTTGTCGCGGGCTCCGAGACGATCAAGGTGACGTTCTTCGACGGCCTCGAATCGCCGGCCACCATCACGGGCGTGCAGCCCGAGAACGACCTCGCGGTGCTGCAGGCGCAGAAGCTGCCGGACGACCTCATCCCCGCCACGATGCGCTCCACCGCCGACCTGCAGCCGGGCGACCAGGTCGCCGCCGTTGGCTTCCCGTTCGGCATCGGGCCTTCAGTCTCCGCCGGCGTGGTTTCAGGGCTGAACCGCTCGTTCCGCTCACCTGAAGGCAAGCAGGAGCTGGGCAACCTGATTCAGTTCGACGCCGCCGCCAATCCGGGCAATTCGGGCGGCCCACTGATCAACATGGATGGCGAGGTGCTCGGCATCGTCACCGCCATCCTCAATCCGACCCAGCAGCGCACTTTCATCGGCATCGGTTTCGCCGTGCCCATCGAGAACGCCGCCTCCGCCGCCGGCTCGCCGCCCTTCTGACCCATCGAAAGAAAGAGCATTCGCATGAGCACAGACACCGAACCGACTTCCGCATCCACGGCCGAGCTGATGGAGCAGATCCTCTATCAGGTCAAACGCGTCGTCGTCGGCCAGGACCGGTTTCTCGAGCGGGTGATGGTGGCGATGCTCGCCAACGGCCATCTGCTGGTCGAAGGCGTTCCTGGGTTGGCAAAGACGCTGACGGTCAAGACGCTGGCAGACACCGTGCGCGGCCAGTTCAAGCGCATCCAGTTCACACCCGATCTCGTGCCGGCGGACCTGGTCGGCACGCGCATCTACAACCAGAAGACGGGCGACTTCAGCACGTCGCTCGGCCCGGTCTTCGCCAATCTGCTGCTGGCCGATGAAATCAACCGCGCGCCGGCCAAGGTCCAGAGCGCGCTGCTCGAAGTGATGCAGGAGCGCCAGGTCACCATAGCCGGCGAGACGCATCCGGTGCCGCGCCCCTTCCTCGTGATGGCGACGCAGAACCCGATCGAGACCGAGGGCACCTACCCGCTGCCCGAGGCGCAGGTGGACCGCTTCATGATGAAGGTGCTGGTCGACTATCCGACGGACGAAGAAGAGTTCGTGATCGTCGAACGCGTGATCGGCCCGCCGGTCGCGGCCATGCCGGTGGCGACCACCGACCAGCTCGCCGCGCTGCAGGCCGAGGCGCGTCGTGTCTACGTCGACCCTTCGCTGATTCAGTACGCGGTCAGGCTTGTGTCAGCCACTCGCACGCCGGAGAAACACGGCCTGAAGGATCTGCACCGCTTCATCACTTTCGGCGCCAGTCCGCGCGCGAGCATCAGCCTGACCGAAGGCGCACGCGCGCTCGCACTGCTGCGCGGCCGCAACTACGCCCTGCCCGAGGACATGACCGCGCTGGTGGCCGACGTCATGCGGCACCGCGTCACGCTGTCGTACGAAGGGCTTTCCGAAGGGCTCACGCCCGACAGTCTCATCGAGAAGATCATGCGGGTCGTGCCCGCACCCGCCAAGCCGCTCGAGCATGAAAAGCTGGTGGCCTAGGCGCGGGAAAGCCGCCAACGACGACGCCCTCGCGGCCGCCGAAGCGGCGGCGAGTGGCGTCGAACGCGCACTGCGCCGGCTCGAATGGACCGTCATCCGCCGCCTCGACGGCCTGCTGCAAGGCGACTACCGCACGCTGATGCGCGGTGCGGGCCTCGACCTCGCCGACCTGCGCGAGTACCAGCACCACGACGACGTGCGGCATATCGACTGGAACGTCACGGCACGCTTGCAGACACCCTACGTGCGCGTCTTCACCGAAGACCGCGAGATGGCCGCGTGGTTCGTGCTCGACCTGAGCCGTTCAGTTGATTTCGGCTCGGGCATCCGCGCCAAGCGCGAGATTTCGGCCGGCTTCGTCGGCGTGCTCGCGCGGCTACTTACGCGGCATGGCAACCGCGTCGGCGCGATGGTCTATGGCAACGACATCGAGGCGGTGATCCCGCCGCGCACCGGCCGCCGTCATGTGCTGCACCTGCTGCATGCCATGGAGCGCCGCTCCGGCAAGGCGGAAATCGCCCAGCAGGGCATGACCCGTCTGGCTGATCTGCTCAAGTCCGCCGCGGTGCTGATGCCGCGTCGCTCGACCGTGTTCGTGGTTTCCGATTTCCTGAGCGAGCCCGGCTGGGAGCGCCCGCTCGGCCATCTGGTGCAGCGTCACGACGTGGTTGCGGTGCGCCTTTTTGATCCGCTCGAACTCGAGCTGCCCGACCTCGGCCTCGTGCCGCTGCGCGACGCCGAAACCGGTGAGCAACTCTGGGTCGACACCCACGACGCCGGCTTCCGCAAGCGCTTTGCGCGGCTTGCTGCAGAGCGGGAAGTCACCTTGCGCGAGTCGCTTGCCAAGGTGGGCGTTGACACGCTCGAACTCTCGACGGACGATGACCTCGTTGAAGCCATCGTGCGATTTGCGGATATGCGAAAGCGTCGCGTACGCACCGGGCTTGCAAACTCGACCGTGGTGGCAGCATGAATTTCCTCTGGCCCCAATTTCTCTGGCTGCTGCTGGCACTCCCGCTGCTGGTGCTGCTGTACCTGTGGCTGCTGCGGCGCAAGAAGAAGCTCGCGCTGCGCTATGCGAGCCTGTCAATCGTGCGCGAGGCGATGGGCGCGAGCCAGACGATCCGCCGGCACATCCCGCCCTTCCTCTTCATGCTCGCGCTGGCTGCCATGCTGATTGCCGCCTCGCGGCCGATGGCGGTGGTGGTGCTGCCGTCGAACCAGCAGACGATCATCCTCGCGATGGACGTCTCCGGCAGCATGCGAGCAGCCGACGTGCAGCCCAACCGGCTGGTTGCCGCACAGGAGGCGGCCAAGAGCTTCATCAAGGAACTGCCGCGCACAGTCAAGGTCGGCATCGTCGCGTTCGCGGGCAGCGCGCAGGTGGCGCAGTTGCCTACCACCAATCGCGAAGACCTCGTCACCGCGATCGATTCCTTCCAGCTCCAGCGCGCGACCGCAACCGGCAACGCCATCGTGGTGTCGCTCGCCACGCTGTTCCCCGATGCGGGTATCGACATCTCGGACTTCGGCCCGCAAAGCCGCGAGCGCGGCACGCCGATCGATCGCGCGGGCAAGCAGCCGGCCAAGGAGTTCACGCCGGTCGCGCCTGGCTCGTACACCTCTGCCGCAATCATCATGCTCACCGACGGCCAGCGCACCACCGGCGTCGATCCGCTCGACGCGGCCAAGGTCGCCGCCGACCGCGGCGTGCGCGTCTACACCGTGGGCATCGGCACGGTCGACGGCGAGACCATCGGCTTCGAAGGCTGGTCGATGCGCGTGCGGCTCGACGAAGAAACGCTCAAGGCCATCGCCAACAAGACCAGCGCCGAGTACTTCTACGCCGGTACGGCCACCGACCTGAAGAAGGTCTACAGCTCCCTGAGTTCGCGCCTCACGGTCGAGAAGAAGGAGACCGAAATCTCGGCACTCTTCGCGATGGCGGCAGCCGGGCTCGCACTGCTCTCGGCCGGACTCTCGCTGCTCTGGTTCAACCGCATCCTCTGATTCGTTGCACCTTTGGGCAATGAAACCTGCCCTTAGGGCGCGTAGGCGCGCGCGCACGTCCTCGCAATAATTTCCACCACCTCGCCACTTCGCGGCAGGGGAGCCATGACCGCAACGCTGCGGCGGCATACAGAGGAAGGGCCCGGTGAGCAGCGAGCTCGTGGACGTACTGAAATCGCACCCTGAAATAGCACTGTTCCTGGTGCTGGCGCTCGGGCATGCCTTCGGCCAGATCCGCTTCGGCCCCATCCAGCTTGGCGGCGTCTGCGGCACGCTCATCATCGCGCTGCTGGTCGGGCAGCTCGGCATCACGCTCGACAACGGCGTGAAGAACGTGTTCTTCATGCTCTTCATCTTCGCGCTCGGCTACGCGGGCGGACCGCAGTTCTTTGCCAACCTCGACGCCAAGGGCCTGCGCATGGGCCTTTTGTGCCTGATCGAAGTCGTGGTGGTCATTGCGTTGGTGGTGAGCGCGACGCGCTTCTTCGGCTTCGACCAAGGCACCGCCGCAGGCCTGATGGCCGGCGCCGCCACCGAGTCCGCCGTGGTCGGCACGGCCACCGATGCGATCTCCAAGCTGGCACTGCCGCCTGACCAGATCCGGCAGCTGCAGGCCAACGTCGTCACAGCGTATTCGATCACCTATGTATTCGGGCTGATCGCGATCGTCGTGATCACGAGCCAGGTCTTCCCCTTGCTGCTGCGCATCAATCTGCGCGAGGAAGCCGACAAGCTCTGGCGCTCGATGGGCGGCAACGAGGAAGACGGCAGCGCAACGATGGCGGCACCCGAGATGGTGGGCCGAGTCTTCGACGTCACCACCGGCCAGGGGCGCACGGTCGGCGAGCTGATGGCCCCGTTCAAGCGAGAAGTCGGCATCGAGCACGTGCAGCGCGGAGGGCAGTTGATGGACGTCACCTCGTCGCTGCGCCTGGAAGCCGGAGATCGCGTGCTTGTCGTCGGGCTGCGCGCCGCGATGGTCGGCGTGGCGGGTCTCATCGGACCGGAACGCGCCGACACGGCGGACTTCGACGCCGTGATCGAAACCGTCGAGGTCATGCTGACGCAGCCCGAGTGGTTCGACCGCGAGTTGCGCGACCTGAAGGCCGACCGCACCGGCGCGATCAAGGCGCTTCCGCGCCTGCCGCAGAACCTGCATGTGGTCGGCGTGATCCGTGACGGACACACCATGCCGCTCCTGCCGGAACTCAAGCTGAAGAAGCGCGATGTGCTGAAGCTCTATGGCCCCGACGCCGACATGCCGAAGGCGGTGCCGCTCTTCGGCCTGCGCGTGGTGCATTCGACGAAGAGCAACATCAGCTACATGGCCGCGGGCATCCTGCTTGGCGTGTTCCTCGGTGGCTTCAGCGTGAAGATCGGCGGCATCCCGTTCTCGCTGGGCACCGGCGGCGGCGCGTTGCTCACCGGCCTGGTGTTCGGCTGGTTCCAGGCGCGCAATCCGCACCGCCTGAGCATCCCCGAAGGTGCGCTCTCGCTGATGAAGGACATCGGCCTCGCAACCTTCATCGCCTGCGTCGGACTGGCCTCGGGGCCGCAGGCGCTCACGCTGATCCGCAAGTTCGGCATCGCGCTGCCGCTGCTGGGCATTGCGATCGCCGTGGTGCCCGCCTGCATCTCTCTGTTCGTCGGGCGCCGCCTGCTGAAGCTCGAAACGCCCGTGCTGCTCGGCGCGATTGCGGGCCAGCAGTGCAGCACGCCCGCGCTGAGCGCGATCCAGAACGTCGCCGGAAACACCACACCACTGCTGGGCTACACGATCACCTACGCGATCTCGAACGTCATCCTGCCGCTGATGGGCCCGCTGATCGTGGGCATCGTCAGCGCGATGCAGGCGGGCTGAGCACGTACACCGAAAGGGACCTCGACCATGGAATGGCTTCACGACATCTTCAAGCGATCGCCAGAGATGGCGCTCTTCCTCTCGCTTGCCGTCGGCTACTGGATCGGCAAATTCAAGTTCGGCAAGTTCCAGCTCGGCGGCGTGGCCGGCTCGCTGCTGGTCGCGGTGATCGTCAGCCAGGTCGGCGTGGAGGTCGACGCGGGCGTGAAGGCGGTGCTCTTCGCGCTCTTCATCTATGCGGTGGGCTTCGAGAGCGGGCCGCAGTTCTTCAGCTCGCTCGGCAAGCAGTCGATCAAGGAAATCATCCTCGCAGTGGTGATGGCGGCCACGGGGCTCTTGACGGTGATCGTCATGGCGAAGATGTTCTCGCTCGACAAGGGCCTTGCCGCTGGCGTGGCGGCGGGCGGGCTCACGCAGTCGGCCATCATCGGCACCGCGGGCGACGCCATCGCGAAGCTGGGGCTCTCGGCCGATGAGACGCAACGGCTTCAGGCCAACGTGGCGATCGGCTACGCGGTGACCTACGTGTTCGGCTCCTTCGGCGCGATCATCGTGTGCGTCAACATCCTGCCGAAGTTCATGGGCCGCTCGATCCGCGACGACGCGATCGCCGCCGAGACCGCGATGCAGGCCGGCAAGGCGGCCCTCGGCCCCGACCAGTCAGCCGCAGCGCCCGCGCTGGTGGGCCGGATCTACGAACTCACGAACGATGCGGGCCGTACCGTGCAGGACATCGAGTACGAGACGCCCGACACCACCATCACCATCGAGCGGGTCAAGCGTGGCGGCAAGTTCATCGAAGTCGGCCCCGAGCTCAAGCTCCAGAAGGGCGATATCGTGCTCGTGGTGGGTCGGCGCGACGCGGTGGTGAGTGCGGCGTCGGTCTTCGGCAAGGAGCTCTTCGACGTCGAAGGCATGGAGCTCACCATGCAGCGCCGCGAGATCGTGCTGACCAACAAGGAGCTCGCGGGCAAGACCATCGGCCAGATCCGCGACGCGACCACGAGCGCTACGCGCCACGGGCTCTTCCTCGTGAGCATCAGCCGCAGCGGCAAGACGCTGCCTCTTCAAGACAACACCGCGGTGCAAGCCGGCGACATGGTGACGATCTTCGGCGCAGAGCAGGACCTGAAGCGCGTGTCTGCACGCATCGGCGAAGTGATCGTGCAAACCACCAAGACCGACTTCGTCTACCTCGGCGCCGGCCTCGTCGTGGGCCTCTTGATCGGGCTGGTGAGCGTCAAGCTCGGCGACATCCCGCTCACGCTCGGCAGTGGCGGCGGCGCACTGCTCTCGGGTCTGATCTTCGGCTGGTATCGCGCCAAGCGGCAGACCTTCGGCGCGCTGCCGTCGGCCGCGGGACAACTGCTGAAGGATCTCGGCCTCGCAGGCTTCGTGGCGGTGGTGGGTCTTTCGTCCGGCCTGCAGGCGGTGGAGACCATCAAAGCCCAAGGCCTGAACATCTTCATCGTCGGCGTGATCGTGACCATCGTGCCGATGATCATCACGATGCTGATCGGCCGCTATCTGCTGCGCTACGAGAACGTGGCCATCTTCGCCGGCGCGCTCTCGGGCTCGCGCAGCGCCAACCCGGCTTTCGGCGAAGTGCTCGACAAGGCCGAGAACTCGATCCCGACCGTGCCGTTCGCCATCACCTATGCACTGGCGAACGTGCTGCTGACCTTGCTGGGACCACTGATCGTGGCCCTGGCCTGAACACGCGCATCCAACACCTTTTTTCTCGCACACCGAACCAAGGAGCAAGCCATGGACTTCAGCGACGTTGAAAAACTGGGCAGCCTGAGCCCCTTCGAACTCAAGGACGCATTGATCAAGGTGGCATCGCAGGGCGACCGCCTGATGCTGAACGCGGGCCGCGGCAATCCGAACTTCCTTGCCACCACGCCGCGACATGGCTTCTTCCAGTTCGGGCTGTTCGCGATGACCGAAGCCGAACGCTCGTACGTGTATATGGATGACGTGGGCGGCTTCCCGAAGCGCGACGGCATCGAGGCGCGCTTCGAGATCTTCGTGAACCGGCACCAGGACGTGCCCGGCGTGCGCTTCATCGAGGCCGCGGTCAGCTACGTGCGCGATCAGCTCGGTCTCTCGGCCGGCGACTTCATCTACGAGATGTGCGAGGCGATCCTCGGCTGCAACTACCCGGTGCCCGATCGCATGCTGCGGCTCTCGGAAACCATCGTCGGCCACTACATCCACCGCGAGATGATCGGAACGCACCCCTTCGTGGGCAAGTTCGACATGTACGCGGTCGAAGGCGGCACCGCCGCGATGACGTACCTGTTCAACAGCATGCGCGAGAACCATCTGATCTCGGCCGGCGACACCATCGCGCTGGGCATGCCGATCTTCACGCCGTACATCGAGATTCCGCACCTGAACGACTACCAGCTGGTCGAGATGAACATCGAATGCGGCCCGGAGACCAACTGGCAGTACACGAAGAAGGAACTGCAGAAGCTGCTCGACCCGAAGGTGAAGGCCTTCTTCCTATGCAACCCGAGCAACCCCCCGTCGGTGCGCATGAGCCAGGAAGTGCTCGACAACATCGTGGCGATCGTGAAGAAGCGGCCGGACCTGATCCTTCTGACCGACGACGTGTACGGCACCTTCGCAGACGACTTCACCTCCCTCTTCGCGATGTGCCCGCACAACACGATCCTGGTGTATTCGTTCTCGAAGTACTTCGGTGCGACCGGCTGGCGCATGGGCGTTGTCGCCACCCATGACGACAACGTGCTCGACCGCAAGATCGCCGCGCTGCCCGAACCCAAACGCAAGGAACTCGACGAGCGCTACAGCTCCATCACGACCGACCCGCGCGGCCTCAAGTTCATCGACCGGCTGGTGGCTGACAGCCGCACGGTCGCGCTGAACCACACGGCGGGTCTGTCGACGCCGGTGCAGGCGCAGATGGTGATGTTCTCGCTGTTCTCGCTGATGGACGAGCCGCAGGCCTACAAAGCCGCGATGAAGCGCATCGTGCTGCGGCGCAAGCAGGCGCTCTACAAGGAACTGGGCATCCCGATGGTGTTCGACCCGAACTCCGTGCGCTACTACCACCTGCTCGACATGGACGACATCATCACGCAGATGTACGGCGCGGAGTTTGCGCAGTGGGCGCTCAAGCAGTTCAGGCCCAACGAGGCGCTCTTCCGCCTGGCGCAGGACACGGGCGTGGTGCTGCTGCCGGGCAAGGGCTTCGGAACGCAGCATGCGTCGGGGCGCGTATCACTGGCGAACCTCAACGAGTACGACTATGCCAACATCGGCAAGTCCATTCGCAGGCTGATCGACGAGTACTACGAGATCTTCGAGAACAAGGGCGGTGCAGGGAAGCGTGCCGCATCAACCGCAGGTTCGAGGGCTGCGAACAAGGGCAAGAAGTAACGCAGCAGAAGGGAATCTCGATCGATGTTTGATCTGAAAGGTAAGGTCGCACTCGTCACGGGCGGCAACGGCGGTATCGGGCTTGGCATGGCGCAGGGGCTCGCGAGTGCCGGCGCGCGCGTGGTGATTGCGGCGCGCAATGCGCAGAAATCGGCCGCCGCGGTCGAAGCGCTCAAGGCACTGGGCAGCGACGGCTTCGCGCTCGAAGCCGACGTGACGAACGAGGATTCGGTGAAGGCGCTCTTCGAGCAGGTCGCGTCGCGCTGCGGGCGGCTCGACATCCTCGTGAACAACGCGGGTACCACCGTGCGCAAGCCGGTGGATCAGCTCGCGCTGGCCGAGTGGAACCAGGTGATGGACACCAACCTCACCAGCGCTTTTCTCTGCTGCCGTGCCGCGCATCCACTGATGAAGGCGACCGGCGGCGGGAAGATCATCAACATCGGTTCGATGATGTCGATCTTCGGCGCGCCCTATGCGCCGGCCTACGGCGCGAGCAAGGGCGGCATCGTGCAGCTCACGCGTGCGATGGCGGCTTCATGGGCCACCGATGGCATTCAGGTCAATGCGGTGCTGCCGGGATGGATCCAGACCGAGCTGACCGATGGCGCACGCGCACAGGTGCCGGGCTTGAACGAACGGGTGATCGCGCGCACCGCCGCGGGGCGATGGGGCCAACCGAAGGATCTGGCGGGGATCGCGGTGTTCCTCGCCAGCAGCGCCTCGGATTTCGTCACCGGCACCGCGATTCCGGTCGACGGCGGCTACTCGATCGCAGCCTGACCGCCGCCGGCTATTGCAAGCTCAGCTAGCGAGCCGACCCGCAGTGAGTCGCAGGATGCGATCGCAGCGCGCCGCGAGACTCTCGTCGTGCGTGACCATCACGAACGCCGTGCCGCGCTCGTGCGCCAGACGCAGCATCAGCGCGAACACGGCATCCGCCGTCGCGCGGTCCAGGTTACCGGTCGGCTCGTCGGCCAGCACGCAATCGGGATGCGTGACCAGCGCACGCGCGATCGCCACGCGCTGACGCTCGCCGCCCGACAACTCCGCCGGCCGATGCTGCACGCGCTCGCCGAGTCCGACGGCGCGGAGCATTTCGGTGGCGATCTGATGCGCCTCGGCAGGGGGCATGCGGCGAATCCGAAGCGGCATCGCGACGTTGTCGAGCGCGGTGAATTCCGGCAGCAGGTGATGGAACTGATAGACGAAACCCAGGTGCATGTTGCGCAGCCGGCCCTGCTCCGCCGCATCGACGAGCGCCATGTTCTCGCCATGCAACTCGACGCTGCCGCTGGTGGGTGCATCGAGCCCGCCCATCAGGTGCAGCAGCGTGCTCTTGCCCGAGCCGGAGGCGCCGACGATGGCAACCGTCTCGCCCGCATGCACATCGAGGTCCACACCATGGAGCACGGTGAGATCGATGCTGCGGCCTTCGTTGAAGCGCTTGGTCAGCCCGCGGACCTTCAGCACCACGTTGTTCTTCTTCGCCTCACTCATAGCGCAGGGCCTCCGCAGGGTTGACGCGGCTCGCGCGCCAGCTTGGATAGAGCGTCGCCACAAAGGCGAGGATGAGCGAGATCACGGTGATCGGGATGATGTCGCCGCGCTGCGGATCGCTCGGCATCTTGCTGATGAGGTAGATGTCCTTCGGCAGGAAGCTCGCGTGGAACAACCGCTCCAGCGCCGGCACGATCACGTCGATGTTGTAGGCGATGCCCAGCCCCAGCAGCAGCCCGCCAAGCGTGCCCATCACGCCCACCATCGCGCCCTGCACGACGAAGATGCCCATGATGCTCTTCGGGCTCGAACCGAGGGTGCGCAGGATCGCGATGTCGGCACGCTTGTCGGTCACCGTCATCACGAGCGTGGAGACGAGGTTGAAGGCCGCCACCGCGACGATCAGCGTGAGGATGATGAACATCATGCGTTTCTCGACCTGGACCGCGGCGAACCACGTCTTGTTCGCCCGCGTCCAGTCGCGGATGAGGAACTGCCCCGGCAGCGTCGCGGCGAGTTCCTCGGCCACTTCGCGCGCCTGGTGCAGGTCCTTGAGCTTCAGGCGTATGCCGCTCGGTCCTTCGAGGCGGAAGATGCGTGCGGCATCCTCCTCGTGGATCATCGCGAGCGACGAGTCGTACTCGTAGTGGCCCGAATCGAAGGTGCCGACCACGGTGAACTGCTTGAGTCGCGGCACCACGCCGGCCGGCGTAACCTGCCCGCCCGGCGCCACCAGCGTGACCTGATCGCCTTCGCGCACATACAGCGATCGCGCGAGCTCGATGCCGAGCACGATGCCGAACTGGCCCGGCACCAGCTTGTCCAGTGCGCCGTGCTGCGTGGTGGTCGAAAGATCCGTCACCTGGGCTTCGAGCTTCGGCTCGATGCCGCGGATGATCGCGCCCTTCATGTCTTCGCCGCGCGCGATCAGCGCCTGCGCGGCAATGAAGGGCGCGACGCCGACCACCTGCGGGTTCTTGCGGGCCTCGGCCATGATCGCGTCGAGGTCGCCCAGCGCCTGGCCGTCGCGCGAGAAGATCTCGATGTGCGAGATCACGCCGAGCATGCGGTCGGTGACCTCCTTCTGGAAGCCGTTCATGACGCTGAGCACGATGATCAGCGCCGCGACGCCGAGCGCAATGCCGAACATCGAAACGCCGGAGATGAAGGAAATGAAGCCGTTGCGCCGCGTCGCCCGGCCCGCACGCGTGTAACGCCAGCCGAGTTGCAGTTCGTAGGGGAGTCGCATCAGGCCTCCCGCCGGGCCGCCCCTGGGGAGGCCTGCGCCTCCGCGGGGGGCAGCGAATACACGAAGTGAGGAGCGTGGGGGCAGATCATCTGTCGATTTTGGCATCCCGGACAATAGGCTCATGTCTGTGCCGTCCTCTCCCCGCCATTTGTTGATTCCCTTTGCCGGCCGCGGCTCGCCCGCCTGCCGGGAAGCCCTGGCGGGCCTGCGGCTGCCAAAGCTCGAGGCGCTGCTGTCGCGACTTGCACTGGCGAACGGCGATACGCAGGAAGACACCACCCTCTCGCCGCCGCACGAGCGCGCGCTCGCCAAGTCCCTGGGCATTTCGGCTGCCGATGGCTGCATTCCGTGGGCCGCGCTGGAAGCACGCAGGCTCGGCCTGCAGCCCACGGACGCCGGTTCGAGCTGGGGTGCCGCGACGCTTTGCCACTGGCAGGTGGGGATCGACGACGTGGTGCTGGGCGATCCCTCGGCGATCGAGATCGACGCGGCCGAAGCGGCAGCGCTGCTGGCTGTGGCGCAGCCCTTCTTCGCCGAGGACGGCATTGCGTTGCATGCCTCGTCGGTGCCCGGCCGCTGGCTGGCGTGCGGCAAGGTCTTCGACGGCCTCGCGACGGCGTCTATCGATCGGGCGGTGGGCTTCCCGATTGCGGAGTGGTCGCCGCTGTCCGATGCGGCGCGGCCCCTGCGCCGCCTTCAGAACGAGATGCAGATGCTCCTCTACACCGAGCGCGTGAACGACGAGCGCGCCGCGCGCGGTGTGCCACCGATCAATTCTTTCTGGCTCAGCGGCACCGGGAGCCTGCCGGCATCCTTCAATGGCGCGCCATCACCAGAACCGGAAGTGATCGATGCGCTGCGGTCACCCGCATTGCGAGACGATGGCGCGGCGTGGGCGGCGGCATGGATGGCGCTCGACAGCGGCCCGATCTTCGAACTGCTGACATCGTGCGCCAATGGCGCGGACGTGGCGATCACACTTTGCGGCGACCGTGGCGCGCAGCGCTTCAGCGTGCAGTCGCGCGGCATCGGCCAGCGGCTTCGCAGCATGTTCAGCCGGCCCTCCGCCATCGCGGTGCTCGGAGGTCTCTGACCATGAAGATCATTGCCAGGGACATTCCTCCGCGCAGCGCCTGGGCGCTCGAACAGGCTGGCGTGCATCCGCTGCTTGCGCGCCTCTATGCGGCGCGCGGCGTACTGAGCCGGGCCGAGCTCGACGACGGCCTCGCGCTGCTCCTGCCGCCCGACACGCTGCGCGGTGCGCGCGAGGCGGCCGTGTTGCTCGCCGATGCGATCCGTGACGACAAGCGCCTGTGCGTGGTCGCCGACTACGACTGCGATGGCGCGACCGCCTGCGCGGTCGCTATCCGCGGCCTGCGTCTGCTCGGCGCAAAACACGCGACCTATCTCGTGCCTGATCGCGTGACCGATGGCTACGGCCTCACGCCGCCGATCGCGCAACGCGTGGCAGACAGCGGCGCGGACATGCTCATCACCGTGGACAACGGCATCGCGAGTGTCGATGGCGTCTCCGCCGCGAAGGCGCGCGGCCTGTCGGTGCTCGTGACCGACCACCACCTGCCCGGCGCCGAACTGCCGACCGCAGACGTGATGGTGAATCCCAACCAGCCGGGCTGCGACTTTGAAAGCAAGAGCATCGCCGGTGTCGGCGTGATGTTCTACGTGCTGATGGCCCTGCGGTCGGAACTGCGCAATCGCGGCGTGTTCGACAAGACGCAGCAACCCAAGCTCGACACGCTGCTGCCCCTGGTGGCGCTCGGCACGGTCGCCGACGTGGTGCGGCTCGATGCCAACAACCGTCGGCTCGTAGCGCAGGGCCTGCGCCGCATCCGCGCGGGCGCGATGCCGGCCGGCGTCGCGGCGCTCTTCAAGGCGGCGGGGCGCAACGTGGCGATTGCGACCACTTTCGACTTCGGCTTCGCGCTCGGCCCGCGGATCAATGCCGCCGGGCGGCTGGCCGACATGACGCTCGGCATCGAATGCCTGCTGACCGACGATGCCGGCCGCGCCGACGAACTCGCGCGCATGCTCGACGGCATCAATCGCGAGCGTCGCGACATCGAAGGCGGCATGCGAGACCAGGCCCTGCGGCTGGCCGAATCGATGTTCGACGACACCCGGCAGCCGCCAGCGGCGATCAGCGTCTTCGGCGCGGACTTCCATGAAGGCGTGGTGGGCATCGTGGCCTCACGCATCAAGGAGCGCTTTCACCGGCCGACCTTCGTGTTCGCGGCCAGTGCCGCCGACGGCAAGGAGCACGAGCTGAAGGGCTCGGGCCGCTCCATTCCGGGCTTTCACCTGCGCGATGCACTCGATCTCGTCGCCAAGCGGCATCCCGGCGTGCTGCTGCGCTTCGGCGGCCACGCGATGGCGGCGGGCTGCACGGTGGCGCGCGATCAGTTCCCGGTGTTCGAAAAGGCGCTCGCGCAGGTGGCGCAGGAATGGCTCGACGCGGCCACGCTCACGCGAAGGCTCGACACCGACGGGCCGCTCGCGCCCGAATATCTGCGCGTGGATCTCGTCGACACGCTGCACCGCGAGGTGTGGGGACAGGGGTTCGCGCCTCCGACGTTCAGCGAGGAAGTCGAAGTCGTTTCGCAACGGCTGGTGGGCGAGAAGCATCTTGCGCTCAAGCTGAAGCACAAGGGAAAGCCGGTCGACGGCATCTGGTTCGGCCACACCGATCCGCTGCCGCCGCGAGTGGTGATCGCGTACCGGCTCGATGCGGACGAGTGGCAAGGCGTGCGGCGCGTGCGCTTCCTGGTGGAAGGCGCGGAGGTCTGACGCGCGCCAGGGACGTGCGCCAGCTATCGTGACCGCCGAACGCGGCTCTCGGCTTCGGCGGCGCGCGCCTCGTGGTCTTTCGCGATGGCCGCGATGACGTTCGTATCGCGTTGGCGCCTCGAAAGAGGGGGCTGCTCGTCGTCGGCCTCGGCTGCGGTCACGACAACGATTTCGTCCACGCACACCGGCGGCACGTCTTCCACCGCGCCGCGCAGCGCCTCCATGACATGCGCAGTCCCGTGCGGCGATTGCAGATCGATGAGGATGCGGCGGGCACCGAAGGCGCGTGCGTTGACCTGGAGGAAGTCGGCCAGGTGCGCGCGAAGCTCAGACCAATGCAGCTTGTCCCAGATCACCTTGCGCGGCACGGCGCTCAGGGGAAGCGGGAAGAAGGTGGCGGCCTCGTCGCGCTGGTTGATCCGGCTGACGATTTCCTCGACCTGGTCACGAGGTACGCGGCGCTTCGTGTAGTGGGGCAAGGGGCCGAAACCGGAGTCGGCGTAAGTCAGCACGTGGTAGTCGGAAATCGGGCCTTCGACCTTGTTCGACGGGGTCCGCACGATTCGCATAGCGAGCCTTTCGCGGGTGTTCTTCGACTGCGAATCAGTGTGCAAGCATGCTTCGGATCGCGACATAGCGTGGTCAGTCCTCACTCGCAATAAGCGTGAACTACATCACGGTTGAATGAAGCAGCCATGACGCTCAGCCACTGCATACCGCGCTTTGCGGGAACGCCCATTTCGTCTCCTGTGCCATTGCGACGAGGCGGAGTCTGCATTCGACAGGGGTACTTGCGCATCCGTCGTTCGGGGGATGCATGCGCTCACTCGGCTCGGACGCAGGGCGCAGGCCATGTCGTCGACACGGGCGGGCGGCGGTCGCTCAGAAGCCGCTGAACTCGTGGTTGAGGCCGATCGCGTAGCCCCAGATGCCCTGCGTGCCGTTGCGCGAGGCGCTGAGGTCGATGCTGATGGACGGGTTCACGCTGTAGCGCAGGCCGCCTCGCGAAGTCCACACGCCGACCGCGCGGAAGCGCTCGAAGATCAGCGAGATCGTGTCATTCAGTGCCCACTCCGCCTGCAGGCCGCCTCTGCCGGTGCGCTCGCCGGTGTCCGTGGACCAGTCGGCGCCGAGGTTGGCGTGGATCCACAGGCTGTCGAGCGCGCGCCAGCTCACCGGGATCACGAACTGGCCACCCGTGTGTCCGCCGCGTGTGACGTCGTAGGTCAGGCTGGCCGACACGGCCGCCGCGAGCTTTGCCGCGGGGTCCTGGCCGAAGAAGGTCCATTTGACCTGCGGACCGACGTAGAAGGCGTGCTCGCCGGGGACTGAGTAGCGGTCGATGTTCAGGCCCAGCTCGACGGGACCGACCCGGCACGCAGGCCCCAGGTGATAGTCGGTGATCTTGTCGACGCCGAAGCGCCCTGCCCAGACCTCGTACTGGCAACGCCCCGGGTCCAGCGTGCCGGCGTCATCGACATCGAAGTGACCGCCCGCCTGCGCAGCAGAGGCCAGCGTACAAAGGGAAGCGACGAGGATCCGTGGGAACATGCCGGCGGATTCTAGGGAGCCCGTATGAATCCATCGCAACAGCTCAGATCTCGAACTGCGGCTGCAACTCCCGGATGCGCTTCATGGCCACGCCGGCGGCCGCGGTGCGCGTTTCCACGCCGAGCTTGACGTAGACGCGCTCCAGGTGCTTCTTGGCAGTCGCCGGGCTGCTGCCGAGGATCTCGCCGATGTCCTTGTTGGTCTTGCCCTTGACCACCCAGTACAGCACTTCGGCTTCGCGCATCGTGAGCTTCAGGCTCAGGCTCATGGCTTCGATCACCGCGGTGTCGGACACCTCGCGCATGATGATCAGCCACTCATCGCCGCCGTCGTCATGGCCGGTTTGCTGGTGCAGGCGCAGACTGAGGCTTGCTGCGCCCTGCGCGATCGACAGCACCGGCGGTTCGACCTGGCGCTCCACCGCATCGGGCAGGTGGCGATGCAGCCATTCGATCACCGCGGGGGGTGTCACCGGTGCGGTGGTGCCACAGTAGCGCAGCAGCAGGTCGCGTGCGAGCACGGTCTGCCAGATCAGCTTTCCCTCGGGCATCCGCACCGTAAAGCTGGCGTAGCCGAAGGCATCGAGCGCATTGCGCGCCTGCCCGGCCTGCCGTGCGTCCTGCCGCGCACGGCGTGCGCCCTGCAGGTGCACGTTCATGCGCGCAAGCACTTCCTTGGGCTTGATCGGCTTGGTGACGTAGTCGACGCCGCCAGCCTCCAGGGCCGCGACGAGGTGTTCGGTCTCGGTGAGCCCGGTCATGAAGACGATCGGGATGTGCGCCGTCGCCGCATCGGCCTTGAGCCGGCGCGCGACTTCGAAGCCGTCGATTCCCGGCATCATCGCGTCGAGCAGGACGATGTCGGGCTTGGCCTGCGCGGCCCGCTGCAAGGCCTGCTCACCGCTGGTGGCGACCAGCACGGTGTAGCCGGATTCGTCGAGCGCATCGTGCAGCACCGCGAGGTTGTCGGGCACGTCGTCGACGATGAGAACGAGGTCGCTATTGCCGCCGCTGTCGCGAAGCGACTGCACGAGCGGGGTGGGTGGCGTCGAACTCATGCCGCACCCGCCGCCGCATTCAACGCGCGGGTCATGGCTTCGAACTGGAACTGGCGGGCCAGTACACGCTGGGAGGAAGTCCATTCCGCGCACTCTGGCTGGGCCGCATCGATGTCATCAAGCTGATTCATGATTCCGCGAAAGTAGCCGAGGCTCACTGCCTCTTCGAGCGCGCGAAGGCGCTCCGGCGTGGGCACGACGATGCGCGGAGCCTGCTCGACGGGCGCCGGCGCCGCCGCGTCGTCGGTCCACTGCAGGGCCAGCCGGCGCTCGAGCCAGTCGAGCAGCTCGCTGTGCCGCACGGGCTTCACGAAGAAATCGTCGGGCGTGATGCCGACGTCGTTCTCCAGTCGTTTGTCGAAGGCGTTGGCCGAGACGATCGCCACCGCCGCGTCGACAAGGCCAAGGGTGTGCGAGCGACGGATGGTCTCCCATCCATCGATACCCGGCATGGCGAGGTCGACGAACATCGCGTCGGGATGCCAGCCGGCTGCGATCAGGTCCAGCGCGTCATGGCCGCTCGCCGCGGTGCGCAGCTCGAAGCCGAGCGGTGCAAGCACATGCACCAGCAGGTCACGATCGGCTTCTTCGTTGTCGACCACCAGCAGCCGGCGGCGCTTGCCTTCGTAGCCGCGACGCACGCGCGGCGCGTGCGGGCGACGCACGCTCTTCACGGGCGCCTCGTGCACATGCGGCAGGAACAGCCGCACGCGAAACACCGAGCCGACGCCCGTGCTGCTTTGCACCGTCATCTCGCCGCCCATGAGGTCGATCAGCATCTTGGCGATCGTGAGGCCGAGCCCCGCGCCCGACGCCGCGCCGGCCGCAGTCGATCCGCGCGCAAAGGGCTCGAAGATGCGACCCAGCTCCTCGGGCGACATGCCGGGTCCGGTGTCCTCGATCTCGATCGCGGCGAACTCGCGCGCATAGCGCACCCGCAGCGTGACCTCGCCGGCTGCTGTGAACTTGATGGCATTGCCCAGCAGGTTGATGAGAATCTGCCGCACGCGCTTTTCATCGGCGCGCACCACCTCCGGCAGCGTGCCGGTCGGTTCGAAGCGGAAGGCCAGGCCCTTCTCGAGGGCCTGCAGCTCGAACATGTCCGCCAACTCGCGCATGACCTCGGCGAACTGCATCGGCTTCGCGCTGAGTGTGAGCTTGCCCGCCTCGATGTGCGCGATATCGAGCGTGCCCTCGATCAGCGAAAGCAGATGCTCGCCGCCGCGCTTGATCACAGCGACCGCCTGCCGGCGATGCGGCGGCACCGCGGTGTCTTCGCCCATCAACTGTGCGTAGCCGAGGATGCTGTTGAGTGGCGTGCGCAGCTCATGGCTGATCGCGCTGATGTAGCGGCTCTTGGCCTGGTTGGCCTGGTCGGCGGTGCGCTTGGCTTCCTGCAGCGCTCGATCGGTCTCGCGGTGCAGTTCGATCTCGCGCATCAGCAGATGGGTCTGCCGGTTGGATTCCTCCTGCGCCACCTTGCGGCTCTGGTGGGCGAGCACCAGCCACCAGGCGATGATCCCTGCGATCAGCAGCAGCGCCATGTACGCCTTGAGGAAGCCGGAGCGCAACGCGGCGGGCTGCATGTCGAGCATCGCGGCCTCGGTCAGCGCGTTTTCGGCCAGTGCGCGCAGCTCCTGCTGGTAGAGCACACCAAACACCGCTGCGAGCAACGGCACGAGGATCAGCATCAGCAGCAGGAAGTGCCCGAGGCCCGTGTCCAGGTACGGCCACACGCGGCGCGGCAGAAGCCAGCGCAGCACGCCGGACCATTGCGAAGAAAGGCTCGCCTGCGGCTTGCAGAGGTCGCCGCAACGCGCATCGAGCGTGCAGCACAGCGAGCAGATCGGCCCCTGGTACGCGGGGCAGTGCGCCATGTCGGGGCCTTCGTATTCGCGCTCGCAGATCGCGCAGCGCTGCACGGTCAGCCGCTGGTAGCTCCCCGCGTCTTTCTCGACGCGCGCCCAATGCACGACGCTGTCGGAGGGGCGCGCGATGTAGTACTTGCCCCGCGTGGCCCACGCAATGAGGGGCGAGGCGATGAAGGCAGTGCCCAGCGCGATCAACGCAGAGAAGGCCTGCGTGAGCGGCCCGAACACACCGAGGTGCGCCGTGATCGACACCACCGAGGCCAGCGCCATCGCGCCGACACCGACGGGATTGATGTCCCACAGGTGCGCGCGCTTGAATTCGATGCCCGGCGGCGACAACCCCAGAGGTTTGTTGATCACCAAGTCGGCAACCACGGCCATCATCCAGGCGATGGCGATGTTGGCGTAGAGGCCCAGCACGTCCCCCAGCGCCTCGAACACGTTCATCTCCATCAGCATGAAGGCGATGAGCGCGTTGAACACCACCCACACCACGCGCCCGGGGTGGCTATGGGTGACGCGGGAAAAGAAGTTGCTCCATGCGAGCGAGCCCGCGTAGGCATTGGTGACGTTGATCTTGAGCTGCGAGATGACGACGAACACCGCGGTCGCGATCACCGCCCAGCCATAGTTGGGAAAGACGTACTCGTAGGCGGCGAGGTACATCTGGTTCGGGTCGATGGCACGCTCGGGCGGCACCATGTGACTGATCGCAAGATAGGCGAGCAGCGCGCCGCCCAGCATCTTGAGCACGCCGAGCACCACCCAGCCCGGCCCGCCCGCGAGAACGCCGGCCCACCAGCGCCCACGGTTCGCCGGCGTGCATGCCGGCATGAAGCGCAGGTAGTCGGCCTGCTCACCCATCTGGGTAATGAGCGCGATGCCGACCGTGAGCGCGGCACCGAATAGGTGCAAGTCGAACCCGGTCGAGGACGACTTCACACCGACATAGTGCGCAATGCCCAGGAACGCACCAGGATCGCGCGCCAGCACATAACCGAAGGGCACCACCAGCATGAGGAGCCAGATGGGCTGCGTCCACACCTGGAGACGGCTGATGGCGGAGATGCCGTGCGTCACCAGCGGGATGACCACCAGCGCACACACGAGGTAGCCCCACACCGGCGGAATGCCGAGCGCCAGCTCCAGCGCATAGGCCATCACTGCCGCTTCGAGCGCGAAGAAGATGAAAGTGAAGCAGGCGTAGATGAGCGAAGTGAGCGTCGAGCCGATGTAGCCGAAGCCGGCGCCACGGGTGAGCAGGTCCATGTCCACGCCGTAGCGCGCCGCATAGACGCTGATGGGCAGACCCGCGAGGAAGATGATGAGCCCGGTGACGAGGATGGCCCAGAAGGCGTTGACGAAGCCGTACTGCACCAGCAGCGTCGCGCCGACCGCCTCCAGGATCAGGAAGGATGCTGCGCCGCCAAAAGCCGTGCTCGCCACGCGCCACTCGGGCATGCGGCGAAAGCGCTGCGGCGTGTAGCGCAGCGCGTAGTCCTCGAGCGTTTCGCGGGCGACCCAGCTGTTGTAGTCGCGCCGGACCTTGACGATGCGCTGCGGCGCGTCGTCGCTCGGAGCGGGGGTAACGGCGGTCGGGTGCACGGGGAAACGGTGCAACAGTCGTGCCACGGCACGACTGTTGCAAAGCGTCATGCCTGCCCATAATGGCCGGCGCATTCAACCGCCGATCTCCGCCATGGAACTGACACCGCGAGAAAAAGACAAGCTGCTCATCTTCACTGCCGCCCTGCTGGCCGAACGGCGTCGAGCCCGCGGCCTCAAGCTCAACTACCCCGAAGCCGTGGCCATGATTTCGGCCGCCGTCATGGAAGGCGCGCGCGACGGCAAGAACGTGGCCGCGCTCATGAGCGAAGGCCGCGCGGTGCTGACCCGGGCTGACGTCATGGACGGCGTGCCCGAGATGATTCCGGACATCCAGGTCGAAGCGACCTTCCCGGACGGCACCAAGCTGGTCACGGTGCATCAACCGATCGTCTGAACCACCCCGAACAACAACGAAGGACTTGCATCCCATGCGCTCACTCCATCGCTCATCCGCTCTTGCCCTGCTCATCGCCCTGCCGCTGGCCGCCAGTGCTCACACGGGCGTCGATGGCGGGATGCATCACGGCTTCGCGGCCGGATTTCTTCATCCGCTGACCGGGGTCGATCACCTGGCCGCCATGGTCGCGGTGGGCCTGTGGAGCGCGTTGACCGCACGCCGCGCGTGGCCCGATCTGCTGTGGGCACCGCTGGGCTTCGCGGTGATGCTGCTGGTGGGCGCACTGGCCGGGTTGGCTGGCGTTCAACTGCCGGCGGCGGAGCCGATGATCGCCGCGTCGCTGCTGGTGCTCGGGCTGCTGGTGGCCACGCAACGCCGCCTGCCGGCCCTGGCGGCCGCATCGCTTGTCGGCGCGTTCGCCGTGTTCCACGGGGTGGCGCACGGACAGGAACTGGCTCGCGAATTAGGCGCCGCACTCACCCTCACAGGCATGCTCGCCGCCACCGTGCTGCTGCACGTCGCAGGCATCGTGATCGGGTGGTCGCTCCGCCACAGCCATCGGTGGGCGCCGCGCCTGGCCGGCGCGGCCGTGGCGGTATTCGGCGTCGCGCTGCTCGGCGGTCTGGCCTGAGGCAGTGCCGATGATTCCCGGCGAACTCCTCACCGACGAGGGCGATCACGTCCTGAACCCCGGCCGACGCACCATCACGCTGGTCGTGCAGAACACCGCCGACCGGCCGATCCAGGTCGGCTCGCACTACCACTTCGCGGAAACCAACGGCGCACTGGGCTTCGACCGTGAAGCCGCGCGCGGCATGCGACTGAACATCGCATCGGGCACCGCGGTGCGCTTCGAGCCGGGCCAGCAACGCACGGTCGAACTGGTCGATTTCTCCGGCGACCGCGTGGTCTACGGATTCCGCGGACTCGTGCAAGGGAAGCTCTGATGGCAACGATTGGAAGGCGTGCGTACGCCGAAATCTTCGGACCTACCGTGGGCGACCGCGTGCGGCTCGCCGACACCGACCTCGTGATCGAAGTCGAGGAGGACTACACCCTGCATGCCGGCGGCTACGGCGAAGAGGTCAAGTTCGGCGGCGGCAAGACCATCCGCGACGGCATGGCGCAAGGCCAGCGCACGCGCGCCGAAGGCACGGTCGACACCGTGATGACCAACGCGCTCATCCTCGACCACTGGGGCATCGTGAAGGCCGACATCGGCCTGAAGGACGGCCGCATCGTCGCAATCGGCAAGGCCGGCAATCCGGACGTGCAACCCGGCGTGGACATCGTGATCGGCGCGGGTACCGAGGTGATCAGTTGCGAAGGCAACATCGTCACCGCAGGCGGCATCGACAGCCACATCCACTTCATCTGCCCGCAGCAGATCGAAGAGGCGCTGGCTTCGGGCGTGACGACAATGCTCGGCGGCGGCACCGGCCCTGCGACCGGCACCTTCGCGACCACCGCGACGCCGGGCCCGTGGCACATCGAGCGCATGCTGCAGGCCGCTGACGCGTTCCCGATGAACCTCGGCTTTCTCGGCAAGGGGAACGCGAGCCTGCCTGCCTCGCTGCACGAGCAGATCGACGCAGGTGTGATCGGCCTCAAGCTGCACGAGGACTGGGGCACGACGCCGGCCGCGATCAGCAACTGCCTCGACGTGGCCGATGCCACCGACACGCAGGTGGCGATCCACAGCGACACATTGAACGAATCGGGCTTCGTCGAGAACACGATTGCGGCGGTGAAAGGCCGCGCGATCTGCGCCTTCCACACCGAAGGCGCGGGCGGCGGACATGCACCGGACATCCTGCGCGTGGTGGGCGAGGCGAACTTCCTGCCCTCTTCCACCAATCCGACGATGCCCTATACCGTGAACACGCTCGACGAGCACGTCGACATGCTCATGGTGTGCCACCACCTCGACGCGGGCATCGCCGAGGACCTTGCCTTCGCCGAGAGCCGCATCCGCAAGGAAACCATCGCGGCCGAGGACATCCTGCACGACATGGGCGCGATCAGCATGTTCAGCTCCGACAGCCAGGCGATGGGCCGCGTCGGCGAGGTCATCATCCGATGCTGGCAGACCGCCCACAAGATGAAGGCGCAGCGCGGCAAGCTGCCGGAGGACGCCGAGCGCAACGACAACTTCCGCGCCAAGCGGTACGTCGCCAAGTACACGATCAACCCGGCGATCTCGCACGGCATCTCGCACGAGGTGGGCAGCATCGAAGTCGGCAAGTGGGCCGACCTCGTGGTGTGGAAGCCGGCCTTCTTCGGCGTGAAGCCGTTCGCGATCCTCAAGGGCGGCACCATCGCGATGGCTGCCATGGGCGATCCGAACGCATCGATCCCGACGCCGCAGCCGGTGCACTACCGGCCGATGTTCGGCTCGTTCGGCGGATCGCTCGCGAAGAGTTCGATCACCTTCGTCTCGCAAGCCGGGCTCGCAGCGGGCATCGGCCAGCGCTACGGGCTCGCGAAGCATCTGAGCGCGGTGAAGAACATCCGCGCAGTGCGCAAGCAGCACATGGTGCACAACGCTTACACGCCGAAGATGGAGATCGATCCGCAGACCTACGCGGTGCGCGCGGACGGGCAGTTGCTGACCTGCGATCCGGCGGTGGCGCTGCCGATGACGCAGCGGTACTTTCTGTTCTAGCCCCCTTCTGGCGGTGCGGATGGCGCGCGGATTCACAATCCGCCCATCCGAACCTTTTCTCCTGCCATGCTCACAGCCAACAAACTCATGCCCCAGGGCGGCGGCCTCGCGCCGGTCCTGCTCAAGCGCGCCGCCACGGTCGAACTCGACTGGGACGTGCGTCAGAAGAGCCGCTTCGACATCACCGATTCGCAAGGTCGCCAGGTCGGCGTCTTCCTGCCGCGCGGCACCTCGGTGCGCGGCGGTGACGTGCTGGTCGCGGAAGACGGCTCGCTGATCCGCGTGATCGCGGCGCCGCAACCGGTGCTCGTCATCACGCACTGCACCGAGCACGGCACGCCATTCGACCTGCTGCGCGCGGCCTATCACCTCGGCAACCGGCACGTGCCGATTGAACTGAAGCCCGACCACCTGAAGATCGAACCGGACCATGTGCTGGCCGGAATGCTGCGTTCGATGCATCTCATCGTGCGCGAAGCCGAGGAAGCCTTCGAGCCCGAAGGCGGCGCCTATGGTGCGCACGGCGGGCATGGCCATTCGCATGGCGCCGCGCCTGTGGGGCCGGTGCTGCATCCGGATGCCTATTCCGGCTCACATCCGCATCACGACCACGACCATGAGCACGACCACCACCGTCACGACCACGGCCACGGTCATTCGCACTGATGGACAACCCGCCGGCCGCCCTTCCCGCCGCAAGCCTGCTGCAACTGATCTGGCTGGCGTCGCCGGCCCTTCCCGTCGGCGGGTTCTCGTATTCCGAGGGGCTTGAGGCAGCCATCGAATGGGCAGGCATCGGCGATGAGCAACAGGCTGCCGGCTGGCTTTGCGACCAGCTCCACCTGAGCCTTGGGCGGGCGGATCTCGCCATCGTGGCGCAGGCCGTTACTGCGTGGCGCCGGAGCGATCTTGAACGCATCGCGGCACTCAACGACTGGGTCTTTCAGACGCGCGAGTCGTCCGAATTCCTGCTGCAGGCCGAGCAGATGGGCCGCTCCTTCGTCGAATGGCTCAAGCTGCATCACGACGATGCCTCACGGGTCTTCGACAAGCTTCCGGCGAGCTACCCCGTCGCGTTCGCCTTTGCCGCGAGTCGCACCGACGCCAGCGCGCACGACGCCTGCCTCGCGTTCGCCTTCGGCTGGGCAGAGAACATGACCGCCGCAGCAGTCAAGGCGGTACCGCTCGGCCAGAGCGCCGGGCAGCGGATGCTGGCACGGCTGGCCGCGGAAATCCCCACGGCTGTCCGACATGCGCTCACACTGTCGGATGACGAACGGCAGGCCTTTTCACCCATGCTGGCAGTGCTTTCGTCCAGGCACGAATCCCAGTACTCGCGACTCTTCAGAAGCTGAACATCATGTCTTCCGCCCTTCATCACATTCCCCATCGCACCAAGAAGCTGCCGCCACTGCGGGTCGGCATCGGAGGCCCCGTCGGCTCGGGCAAGACCACGCTGCTGGAGATGCTCTGCAAGGCGATGCGCGAGAAATACGACCTCGTCGCCATCACCAACGACATCTACACCAAGGAAGACCAGCGGCTGCTGACCGTGGCCGGCGCCTTGCCGGCCGAACGCATCATGGGCGTGGAGACCGGCGGCTGCCCGCACACCGCAATCCGCGAGGACGCATCCATCAATCTCGAAGCCATCGACCGCATGCTGGCGCAGTTTCCCGACGCCGACGTGGTGTTCGTGGAATCGGGTGGCGACAACCTTGCCGCGACCTTCAGCCCCGAGCTGTCGGATCTCACGATCTACGTGATCGACGTCGCGGCCGGCGAGAAGATCCCGCGCAAGGGCGGCCCCGGCATCACCAAGAGCGACCTCTTCGTGATCAACAAGACCGACCTCGCGCCCCACGTCGGTGCGGATCTCGGCGTGATGGAGGCCGACACGAAGCGCATGCGCAAGCAGCGGCCGTTCGTCATGACCAACCTCAAGACGCTGTCCGGCCTGGCCGATGTCGTGGCCTTCATCGAAGACCGCGGCATGCTCACCGCGCACTGAAACACGTTGGCCGGACGGACCGTGAAATGGTCCGCAACTTGCTGAGGGGTCATAGGACAAAGGACCTATGGTCGGCGTTGCAGTTACGCCAGACACTCTTTGAAACGAGTCAGCAGTTGAGCACCATCATGGCTTCCGAAGCAATCTTCCTACCCGCGGCCGGCAGCGTTCAGTTCGCCATCTACCCGGATGGTTACGACGGTGCGCGCATCATTGCGCGGATCGACGAAGAGGCGCTTCACAAGCGCTTTCATGCACCGGAGGGTCAGGGGGATCTGGTTCAGGCCTACGCACTCAACTCGGATTCGATCGACGCGCTCGCGATGGAGCGCTACCGCGCCAATCCGAACGAAGCGATCTGCCTGCACAGCGCCGATTTCTGACCCCGCAACGCACCATCGGGGAACGGTGCGCGCCGTCGCTTGACCTTGTAGCCACTTCAGGGTTTCCAATGGGTGCATGGCAAGAAGCTCCCCAGAAACACCTGTCGGCGCGGCGCATGGCGCACACGGCGCACATTCCCACTGCTGCGCTGCCGATCACGCCCACGAAGCCGCCGCCCCGATCGGACCCGGCCCACTCGCGGACAACACGTTCCGCATTCCCACCATGGACTGCAGCGCGGAGGAATCCGACATCCGCCGCGCGGTGGAGCCGATCGAGGGCATCCGCGGACTGCACTTCCAGCTGGGCCAGCGCACGCTGAGGATCGACGGCACGCCGGGCGCCGTGACGCTCGCGCTCGATGCGATTCGCAAGGCTGGATTCACACCTTCGCCATTGGCTGGGTCATCGACACATGGCGCCGGCGAACACACGCACGAGCACGACCATGGACAGGCAAGCGGCTACCTGCGCCTCGCCGCTGCACTCGCACTCGCATTGGCGGCCGAAGGAATCTCGTACTTCGCGCCTGCCAGCACGCCCTGGAAAGTGTTCGGCATGGCGATCGCCGCCACTGCGATCGGGCTGGCCGGCCTCGAAACCTACGCCAAGGGACTGAACGCGCTGCGGCAGGGCCGACTCAACATCAATGCGCTGATGTCGGTCGCGGTGACTGGCGCGTTCGTCATCGGACAGTGGCCCGAAGCGGCGATGGTGATGGCGCTGTATGCAATCGCAGAGCTGATCGAGGCCCGCGCCGTGGACCGGGCACGCAACGCGATCAAGGCGCTGGTCGATCTCGCGCCGAGCGATGCCGAAGTGCAGCAGGCGGATGGCACGTGGCTGCGCGTGCCGGCGCACGCCATCGTGATCGGCGCCATCGCGCGCGTGAAGCCCGGCGAGCGGCTGGCGCTCGACGGCATCGTCACGCGGGGCAGCAGCAGCATCAACCAGTCGCCCGTCACCGGCGAGAGCATCCCGGTCGACAAGGAGCCCGGCGATCCCGTCTTCGCAGGCACGATCAACGAGCACGGCGAGATCGAGTTCCGCGTGACGGCCGTTGCGAGTGACACCACCCTTGCACGCATCATTCATTCAGTCGAGGAGGCCCAGGGTTCGCGCGCGCCGACGCAACGCTTCGTGGACCGCTTCGCGGCCGTCTACACGCCGATGGTCTTCGCGCTGGCACTTGCGGTGGCCGTGCTGCCGCCGCTGTTCCTCGGATGGGAATGGCTGGCGTCGATCTACAAGGCGCTGGTGCTTCTGGTGATCGCGTGCCCGTGCGCACTGGTGATTTCGACGCCTGTGACGATCGTGAGCGGCCTCGCGGCGGCGGCACGTCGCGGCATTCTGATCAAGGGCGGAACCTACCTGGAGGATGCCCGCCTGCTCAAGGCAGTCGCGCTGGACAAGACCGGCACGATCACTGAAGGCGAGCCCAAGCTCGTGGGATTCAAGGCGTGGGGCGGCGCGCAAGCTGACGAAGCCGCTGTGCAGCGCCTTGCGAAGTCCCTGGCTGCAAGATCGGATCATCCTGTTTCGAAGGCCATTGCCGAGGGGCTGGAAGGCGGTGCCGTCGAAGTCGATCGCTTTACGGCGCTGCCCGGCCGCGGGGTCACCGGCACGGTGGACGGAGAGGTGCTGACGCTGGGCAACCACCGACTCGTCAGGGAACGCGGCTTGTCGGATGCGACGCTCGAAGCGGAACTTGCCACGCACGAGACCCTCGGGCGCACCGTCACTCTGCTGGCAAGCGAACGCGAGGTGCTCGCCATCTTCGCGGTCGCAGACACGCTCCGGCCGGATGCGGCCACCGCCATCTCGCAGCTCCAGGCACTGGGCGTCGCGCCCGTCATGCTCTCCGGCGACAACGGAGCCACGGCGCACGCCGTTGCGCGCGAGGCGGGCATCGCCGATGCGCGGGGCGGACTGCTGCCGCAGGACAAGCTCGATGCGATCCGCGAGATGCGCAAGCGCTACGGCGCGACCGCCATGGCCGGCGACGGCATCAACGACGCGCCCGCCCTGGCACAGGCCGACATCGGATTCGCCATGGGTGCGGCCGGCACCGACACCGCAATGGAAGCGGCCGACGTGGTCATCATGAACGACAGGCTCGGTCGCATCGCGGAGACGATCCGCCTGTCGCGCCGCACGCACGCGGTGCTCTGGCAGAACATCAGCCTCGCGCTTGCGATCAAGGCGGTGTTCTTTGTGCTGGCGGTGTTCGGCAGCGCGACCATGTGGATGGCGGTGTTTGCCGACATGGGCGCGAGCCTGCTGGTGGTGGGCAACGGCCTGCGCCTTCTGCGCGGCGTGTCGCGCTGAAAAAGAAAACGGCCCGAAGGGCCGTTGTTCATTGGATGCAGCCCGCAAGCTGCGGCGAATTACTTCTTCGCCTTCTTGGCCGGAGCAGCCGCCTTCTTGGCGGGTGCAGCCTTCTTGGGAGCGGGCTTGGCCGCAGCCTTGTCGGCCTTGCGCTTGGCGGCCTTCGGGTCGATCGCGGCCTTGAATGCTGCGCCCGGCACGAACTTCGGCACCTTCTGTGCAGCGATCTTGATCTTGGCGCCGGCTTGCGGGTTGAAGCCGGTGCGAGCGGCGCGGGCCACTTGCTTGAAAGTGCCGAAGCCGATGAGCTGAACCGGGTCGCCCTTCTTCACTGCGGCAATGATGGAACCCGTCACCGTTTCCAGGATGCGGGCGGCTTCTGCCTTGCTGACGTTGTGGGCGGTTGCGATCTTTTCGACCAGTTCGATACGGTTCACTGAGTTTCCTTTGATTGAATAACGCCATGTTGCCAATGGCGGCGCAGCATTCGAGACAAGCTGCAAGCGGCGCGGAGTATAGGGCAGCGCGGAAACGACCCTGCCGGATTACCTGTCCGAGGCCTTCCTGGAGGACCTCGAAGAGTGGTCGGCCATGAAGGAATACTGTGCGGCCGCATCGCCCGAGCGGCCGGTACGCATCTCGGCGGCGGTCACGCGATCGGCACCGGTTCCGAGTGTGGAAGAGCGCAGGGTGTCGCCGGTGAACGCCGCACCGCAAGGCCGGTCGGACAGGATCGTTTGTCCCTTGTCATCCTTGCAGCGGTGGATCTCGGCAAAGGCCGAAACACTCGTGATGCCCAACGCAATGACGAGGCTGGCCTGGAAAACGTGCAGAACCTTGGATGGCATTAGTAGCGCCTTCAGAGTTGTTACGACATGTTAACGAGATCGTCCAACTCTTCTGCGCGTTTTTCGCGATCGTCACGCCCTTCGTGAAAAAAGGCCGCACTCGACCGCTGCTGCCGGTAGCACGCGCGCCCGACCCGCCCAGCCAACCGGCGGGCCCAAGGGGAGGTTGCTATCGCACCTGACCGGCCGGCCGCTGTGGCCAGGGCGTGGGCTGCGAAGGCCCCGGTGGTCGCCCCCGGTCATTCACGATCGGAACCCGGCCGCGCACCGAATGCTGAAGGTAACGGGAGTCCACCCAGCCTCGATTGCGCCGCGCCGTGATGTCGCACCAGCGCCAGCCGCGCATGCAACTGTTCACGCGGACCTGCGCGCGCGCCGGAAGCACCGTCACAACCCGGAACGAGGTCCCGGGCCCGGCGCGTACGTTGAGCGCCCGCGTGGTCGCCGTGGTGAACGCCATCGACGACAGCGGCAACAGCAGCGATGCGAAGACAACGACCGCCTGGATGAATGCTCGCAGCATCGTCACCCTTGCCACGAATACTTCAGTTCTTCGGCTCGACCGGCATTTCGTTGCGACGGATCTTGCCTCCGCCCTGCACGCTGCCGCGGACCGTCGTGTTGCCGGCACCCGTCACGCGCTTCTCGCAGGCGGTGCGAGCGTTGCCTGCAGGCTGGCGCTGGCAACGCTTCAACGCGTTTTCATCGTAGCCGCCGGGGCTGTTGAGACGACCCTGCCTCTTGGCCTCTTGCGCAGCCGCTGCCTCGCGGTAGCAAGCCGTCCGGTCGACACGCGGATCTTCGCAAGTGACGGTGGCCTGAGCAAAGGCACTTGCCGTCACCATCACCACACCTCCCGCGATCAAAGCCTTTGACGCAATGTGATAGATGGACTTCACTGGCTTCTCCTTGCGAGTTGAGACGGCGCGGAGTTTGGCTCCGTCGAGGAGGTTTGCCAAGTCTTTCGTTTGGAGGAGTCGCGGAAGCGCTCCGGGCGGCATGCTCGCGGGCTCTTACCCAAACGGAAGGCGCGCCTCGCCTTCCGTTTGTCTCATTGAACTTTCGTTTTCAAGGCGTATAGACATCCGTCTTGCACGGCGCGCCGCCGCACACATCCACCACCTTGCCGGCGCTCTTGAGGAACTCGGACTTCTGTGTGCGCGCGGCAAACGTTGCGCGCGGATCCTCATGCGGATCGGTTCCGGCAGTCGGTGCGAGGTTGTCCTGCGGCGGCGGGGCAAGTCGGCCCGGGCCGCTGTCCCACACCACGATCCCTGATCCGTCATAGCCGCCGCTGCTCATGTCCATGCACGACAGCCGGAAGTACGGCACCGCATCCGGATGCCGGCCAGGCGCTGTTGCAGGGCAGAAGAGCTTGGCGCCGATGGTGCGCGCCTCGACTTCGGCCGACCACATCGAGACCTGATGGTCGCCGAAGGCCACGTGCATCAGCACCTTGTGCGGCGGCGTGTTGGGCAGTGGCTTGTCGGTCATCGCCTGCGCGTAGCCATTGGCCTCGGCACGATCCCACAGGGTCTGCCACAACGAGAAGATGAACTGCTGGTCCATGCTGTCCGGATAGGACGCGTAGACCATCGCCGCGAACTGCGGGAAGTCCGCGCTGCGTTCGAGCAGCAGCGAGTAGTTCATGCCTGGCACGCCAAGGACCCCGCGATGGATGTCCTTCGCCACGCTCATAAGCATGCCGCCGAGGATGCCGCCCTGGCTGTTGCCGTCGTAGAAAAGCTCAGTGGTATCGAGCACACTCTGCGGCACGGTGCCCATCTGGAAGGCAGCATTGCTTGCGAAGCCGTTTGCGTTCTGCATCAGGCGACCCAGCATCAGCATGTTGAGCACGCCCTGCTGAGTGGTGTCGAAGGGCACGCGAGCGTTCGACAGATCGAAGAACGCGAACACCGAAGGGATGAGCTCGGTCTGGGAGAAGCCATACCAGTTGGTCGCGCAGAACACGAAGTTGTGCTCGTTGCTCATGTCCTTCACGTTGCTCGCATTGACCTCGGTCGGCTTGCCGAACAGGCCGTGGCCGTACAGCGAGATGCGCGCCGGGTTGACGCTTCCGTCACCGTTGATCGCCGCGCGCGGGATGTTGCAGATGAACGGCACGGTCAGTGTCGAACTGCCGTCCCACACCGGAACATCATTCGGGCCCGGCGTAGCCGATGCGTAGCGGAAGGACTCCAGCGGCAAGGGCTTGTCGCCGAGGGTGGCCCAGGCCGCGGTGATGTTCGGGATCGACAACGAACCACTGGTGAGGTACGGCGCGACCGCGGCCACCACCGGCGAGATGTCGGCCACGCCCGTCGTGGGTGCCGCGACGAACTTCGGCACGGTGAGCGTGCCTTCGATGTGGCGAGCGATGCGCGCGTCCTGGGTGGGCGTGTAGTCCTGCGAAAGCGTCACGTTGAAGGCGGGCACGCCATTCGACAACGCACCAAAGCCCGCATCGCGGATCGCGAGCATGCGGCCGGTGAGGTTGCGCTGCGACGCGACCGTGAAGTCCCAGGCGAGGTAGAGCGAATCGCGCGACACACCCGCTTTCTTGAGCGTCGTGAAGATTGATTCCATGTGATCGCGCCGGTCGTTCACGAAATCCAATCCGCTTTGATGGCGATCGCGGTAGATGCGGAACGCCGGGCCTGCCTCGATGGTGTCGCCCTGCGCGTTCTTCATGTTGCGCATCGCGATGATGTAGCGATGGCCCCACTCGAGGCTCTTTGCGACGCGGACATTCAGCGTCTGTTTGTCGGGCGAGCTGACGGTGTTCTTGTCGAGCTCGACCCAGATCAGCTTCTGTTCGAGCGTGTCGGCGTCGATCAGCACCACTGGCGCATCCGCCTTGAGCGAGGCGGAGAGATCGCCGATCAGCGGCGCGCCGGTGCGCGCGAGGTCCACGCCCGGCACGCGCGTGACGATCATCGCGCCGGGCGAGAAGCCATCGTTGCGGTTCCATTCGGTGGTGTCGATGCGCTTGTTCGCGACCGTGCTGAGCGGCATCGATGCCGTCTGCAGATTCAGGCGGCGACCGGTGTCAGTGCTCTTGTCGGCAACCGTGTAGTAGTCGTTCGGGAACGGCAACATGCAGTGCGCAGGATCGAGGAAATCGCAACGGCTGGCGGTGCTGGCCGTGTCGACGGGCAACTCGCTGTCGATGCTCGCAAGCATCGGCGTCTCGGTTGGCGGAACGCCGCCGCCCGAAGGCTGGGTGGGGGTTGCCGTGGTGCTGCTGGTCGGCGGCAGTCCCGCAAAGCCGGAATTGCCGCTGCCTCCGCCGCAACCGGCCAGCACGGCCGCGCCGGCCAGCAGCGCCATGCCGGCCAATGTGCCCCAACGTGGCGTGCGCTCAGGGATACGAAAAGGAAAAGGACGAGCCGGGGCCTGTTCTCGATCGAACATTGACATGAAGTGTTGTCTCCTCGTAGGTCTTCTTGGGCATCAACGCCCCGGCCGCCAACACAGAACGCGGACGCGCCAAGGCTCCCTCACTCTACGGAGACGATGCGCCGCGCGCCATTGGCAAGGTGCCCTGCCCCGCTGTGCACATGCACAAGGGACCGGACCCCAGGCGGCCACGCGCACTCAGTGCAGCGACGCCGAAATGCCGCGCCCCAGTCGCCGCTGACGCAATGCAAGGTACATGCGAGACAGCCACGCCATGTCGTCGAAGCGCGCGCCGAGCAGCGACTCGATATGCGCAAGTCGATGCAGCAGCGTGTTGCGATGGATGCCCAGCGCGGCGGCGGTCGCCTTGTGGTTCTGCCGGTGCTCGAAATAGGCTTCCAACGTTTCGAGCAGCGGGGGTTCCGCCGCGATCACGGCGATCATTTCGCCGCACAGCGCGGACATCTCCGTGGACTGGCGCATCAACGTATCGAGCGCGAATTCCGAGTAGCGGAAGCACGCGTCGCCACGGCGCAGACGCTGGCCCAGATCCATTGCAGCCAAGGCCTGCTCGGCGCTGCCTCGCCATCCGGCCGCCCCGACGGCCGGAAGACCGAGGCCTGCGGCCTCGACTGCCGGACACAGCCGCATTGCCTGGCGAGCACCGTCAATGAGCCGGCTCTCGCGTGCCTCCGCCGATTCGTCGGCGGGCGAATGCAGCCACGCCACCCAATGCCCGCGGTGCAAGGTCAGCGCAGCCGGCGGCGTGTCGTCGGGCGCCGCGGCAGCGATCGCATCGAGCACGCGTCCGGCAGCGCCTGCGTCTGCTGTCGCTGGCTCGTGCGGTCCGAGCCGCAAGGCCAGCGCCACGTGCGGCCGGTCGGCCGGGATACCGAGCGCGAAGGCCGCATCCTCGAACGCGCCCGCCCAGGTCGGATCGAACACCGCGGCTGCGAGGCGCGCCTGCATCTGTTCCTTCCACCTCATCTCGCGTGTGTGCTCCGCCAGATAGGCATCGCTCACGGTTCGGCTCAGGAGGTCGCTGTAGTAGAGGAGGAAGGGTGAAACCCGGAACAGCACTTCGTCGAACAAGCCTGGTTGCTGGCGCACCCGCGATAGCAGCGCATCCATGTACACCCGTGTACCGGTGCGATAGGCCTGCAGCAGCGCGGCCAGCGAAAGCGCTTGCGAATGTCGGCGCTGGCTGAAGCGGCCAATCCAGCGCAGGTCGTCGTCGTGCGGCTTGCCGTTGATGAGAAGCGCGTCGTACCAGAGTTCGGCATTGCGTATGCCGACGCGATAGACGTCATGCGCGAGGGCGCCGCCGAGTGCGCCGTACTCGGGGATGGTGCTGCGCAGGGTGTCGAGCATGCGCGTCGAAAGATTCGGGCTGTCGAGCCGCAGTTCCTGCACCAGTCCGCGCAAGCGCGGCGACAGCGGGTCGGTGGCGGGCAGGCTCATGCGCTCGTGCGTCGTGCGCGAGGTCTCCATGCTGGGTTGTCTCCACTCCGTCTTCTTGTGCGCCGCCCCGAAACGACGGCGGCGCACAGTTTGAAGCACGCTCGCGGCGCGTTGCAAGGGTGCTAGTCAGTAGGCGAGAACCCGAAGTGGAAGTCTTGGATTTCGAGACGCGGGGCGCCTGGCGGAGAGTGTGAGATTCGAACTCACGGACGATTGCTCGTCGGCAGTTTTCAAGACTGCTGGTTTAAACCACTCACCCAACTCTCCTGGACTGTCCTCGCGTTGCACGAGGACAGGAGCGGGATTTTAGTCGCTGCGCTGGTCGCTTCGCGGCGCCCAGCCATGCAGCACGAGATCGGCGATGCCCTCGGCCCACACCCGGCGCTCTTCCGGACCAGCCAACGGCTTCGAGATAAAGAACCGCACGCCGCCGAAGGCGAGCGTCGACAACTGCACTGCCGCAAGTTCGGGCTGCGGAACGTGCAGCGTTCCCGCGCGATGGGCTTCGGCGAGGTACTCGACGACCGGCGCGAGCACATAGCTGTTTTCCGCGTAAAGCGACTTGGCGAGTTCAGGAAAGCGCACGGCCTCGGCAATCACAAGCCGCAGCAACGCCAGAGTTTTTGGCTCGGTCGCGCTCAGATACATGCGCTCGATGAGGTCCAGCAGCACCTGCCGCTGGTCCTGGTCGTGTCGCACCAGCGTGGCCTGCATGGTTTCGCGGGCGCCCGTCACGGCGCGGTGCACAACCTCGCGGAACAGGGCTTCCTTGTTGTCGAACTGGCGGTAGATCGTGATCTTGGCGACACCAGCCTCCCGAGCAATCGCTTCGATGCTGGTGGCCGCATAGCCCTTTTCCAGGAAGGACTCGAGCGCTGCCGCAAGGAACGACTCGCGCAGTGCGACGGCCTGCTCGGGGCTCGGTCTTCCGCGTGACCGGCGCTTGATCTCAGGAGATTCGATGTTGTTTTCCATGGCAGTGTCCCTTTTTATGTGTCCGGCAGAAAGATCGCCTGAAGGTCGCTCAGGAAATCGAATCCGCGCGTTGTCGGCCAAACCCGCGCGAGGTCGCGCTCGATCAACCCTTTCCGCTCGGCCTCCTCCAGGCCGCGCTGGATGGCGGTGATCGCCATCCCGGTCCGCTCCCCGAACTGCGCAAGCGTAAACCCTTCCTTGAGGCGCAGGGCGTTGAGCATGAACTCGAATGGCAACGCGGCGATGCCGACATCTTCGCTCTGCGCGACGGCGTGGCCAGCGAGCGCCTTGTCCATGTAGAGCCGGGGCTCGCGGAAACGCACCTGCCGCACCACACGATGCGCAAAGCTGAGCTTGCTGTGCGCACCGGCGCCGATACCGAGGTAGTCACCGAACTGCCAATAGTTCAAATTGTGCGCGCACTGGTGTCCGCTGCGCGCATAGGCGGAAATCTCGTAGCGCCCGAGGCCCACCGCAGAGGTGCGCTCGGTGATCCGGTCGAGCATCGCGTAGGCGGTGTCGTCTTCGGGGACCTGCGGCGGGTACTTGGCGAAATAGGTGTTCGGCTCGATCGTCAGGTGATAGACGGACAGATGCGGCGGTGCCAATGCGAGCGCCTGTGCAAGGTCGGCATCGAGCTGTTCCAGCGTCTGGCCGGGCAGCGCGTACATCAGGTCGAGATTGAAGGTGTCGAAGGTGGCCGCAGCCTCTTCAACGGCGGCAATGGCCTGAGCGCGATCGTGTACCCGCCCTAGGGCCTTCAGGTGCCCGTCGTTGAAGGACTGCACCCCCACCGACAGCCGGGTCACACCCGCGGCACGGTAGGCACGGAAGCGGTTGCGCTCGAAGGTGCCCGGGTTGGCCTCGAGCGTGATCTCGCAATCCGGCGCGAGCTTGAGTCGCGCGCGCAGGTCACCGATCAGCCGATCAATGGCGGCGGGCGAGAACAGGCTCGGCGTGCCACCGCCAATGAAGATGGTGTGAACCGTGCGGCCCCAGACTAGCGGCAGCGCCGCGTCCAGGTCGGCCAGCAGCGCATCCAGATAAGACTGTTCCGGCAGCTCGCCGGCGTCGTTTCGCCACTCGTGGGAATTGAAATCGCAATACGGGCATTTGCGAAGACACCACGGAAGATGGACGTACAGCGAAAGCGGTGGCAATGCCGAAAGCTGGAGCGGGCCCGCGCGCATCTGGTGCAGCGCATCGTTGGCCCCGGCGGCGCCCTCGGACGCGCTGTCGCCGTTGGCTGCGATGGGGATGATCTCGCTCACGACCAGCGCTCGCGCATCAGCGCCAGCATCGCGCGCGCCGCCTGTCCGCGATGGCTGTTGGCGTTCTTCACGTCAGAAGGAAGCTGGGCAAAGGTCTTGCCGAACTTCGGCAGGAACATCACCGGATCGAAGCCGAAGCCGTTGTCGCCTACAGGCTCCTTCGCAATGAGGCCAGCAACCCGGCCCACGGCGATCAGCGGCTCAGGATCGTCAGCGCTACGCAGCGCGACCAGCGTGCTGACGAGCGCAGCGCGGCGGTCGGTCTGGCTGGCCAGTTGTTCGAGCAACGCGCGCACGTTGTTCGCATCGCCCTTCTCGTAGCCGAATTTCGTCGCATAGAACGCGGTATCCACCCCAGGAAGGCCGCCGAAGGCTTCCACGCAGAGGCCGGCGTCATCCGCGATCGCAGGAAGCCCGGTGTGCGCGGACGCATGACGCGCCTTGGCCAAGGCGTTCTCGACGAAGGTGCGGAATGGCTCCTCGGCCTCGCCGACCCCGAGCTCCGACTGGCGAACGAGCGTCACGTCGAGCGGCGCGAACAAGGCCTGCAGTTCAGCGAGCTTGCCGGCGTTGTTGGATGCGAGGACCAGTTTCATCGTGATTCCGTGTCGGCGTGACTTCAGCCGGCAAGCGCCTGAGTCTGCATCGCGATCAGCTCGGTGATGCCCTTGTCGGCCAGCGCAAGCAGTCGGTTCATTTCTTCGCGCGAGAACGCCGCGCCTTCCGCCGTGCCCTGCACTTCCACGAAGTGTCCGGCGCCCGTCATCACCACGTTCATGTCCGTGTCGCAGGCCGAATCTTCAACGTACTCGAGATCGAGCAGCGGCGTGCCCTGCACGATGCCGACCGAAATGGCCGCCACGTGGCCGCGGATGGGCGTGGCGGCGATCTTGCCTTCGGCGAGCAGCTTATTGACGGCATCTTGTGCAGCCACGAAGGCGCCGGTGATCGCCGCGGTGCGGGTGCCGCCATCGGCCTGCAGCACGTCGCAATCGAGGTGGATGGTGCGCTCGCCGAGTGCGGCCAGGTCGAAGACGGCCCGCATGGAGCGACCGATGAGACGCTGGATCTCCTGCGTCCGGCCGCTCTGCTTGCCGCGTGCGGCCTCGCGGTCGCTGCGGGTGTGAGTCGCGCGGGGGAGCATGCCGTATTCGGCGGTAACCCAGCCCTCGCCGCTGCCGCGCTTGTGCGGAGGCACTTTCTCTTCGACCGAGGCGGTGCAGAGCACGCGCGTCTGGCCGAACTCGATCAGCACAGAGCCTTCGGCATGGATGGTGAAGCCGCGGGTGATGCGAACCGGGCGCAACTGGTCTGCGGCGCGGTCGCCGCTTCGTACGAAATCAGTCATGGTGATGAGCGAAAAAAGAAAAGAAGGCCTAGCCCTTGCGCGCGGCGGATCGCTTGATCGCCTCGTTGATCTCGGCGATGGAGCGCTCGATCGCGTCCTCGTCGAGATCGTCGAGCTCGCTGTCAGAAGGCATGCCGGCCTGGATGGTGGACGCGAAGACGCCATCGCTGATGCTGTCGGTGGAGACGCCACGCTTCTGCCCAGGGGCGTCGGGCGTTTCCCATTCGAGAGCGATGAGGGTCACGTTGTCGCTATGGGTGCCGCCGTTGCGCAGCGCCATCTCCGCGAGGTCTGGTGCGGCATCGGAGACCGGCTTGCCGGTCGAGAGCACGTGGACGATCACGCTGTCGTCGAGCACGCCCCAGACGCCGTCGGAGCACAGCATGATGCGATCGCCGCGCTGCAGTTGCAGGGGGGCGGAAACATCGAAGAGCGGCGGCGTCGGCGAACCGAGGCAGGTGAGCAGGAGATTCCGGTTGACTGGCTCCGGGCCGCCGCCCACGCGAGGCCGCTCGGCGTGCGAATGGTCGCGAGTGCGCATCAGCAATGCGCCTTCGCGGACAACGTAGAGACGGGAGTCGCCGCAATGGATCCAGGTGGCCGTGTTGTCCTGAATGACGGCGGCGACCACTGTCGTGCGGGGCGTGTCGAGCATGCCCTTGTTGCCGGCATACCGCATGATCTGCTGATGCGCGGCCATCACGGAGGACGTGAGGAACGCCTTGACGTCCTTGACGACTGGCCGCGCCTCGCGTTGGTAGAGCGCCGCAATGGTCTGCAGCGCAAGTTGCGCCGCGACTTCGCCCTCGGGGTGACCGCCCATGCCGTCCGCGAGCACGAACAGGCCTGATTCGCGCGTGTAGCAGTAACCCATGCGGTCCTCGTTCTTGAGACGACCGCCCTTGCGACTGACCTGGAAGACGGAAAACTTCATGCGGGACGTGTAGTGGGAGCCGCAGCCTTCGGCAGCCCCTTCTTTTCAGGGGAGCGCATGTTGTCGATCGAGAGGCGGACCTTCTCACCCACCGTGAGCTTGGTGTAACGGCGCTCTCCTTCGCGGCTCAGTTCCTTCTGCAGCGCGAACACCGACTGCGGCCGCGAAAGCGGATCGAGCGACATGCACCATTCGACAACCTCGATCAGATTGTCCGAATAGATGCCCCGTAACCGGGAGAGCGAAAGCCCGAGGCGGTCTTTCTCGATGCGCTGGGGTGCGTCGTTTGGGGGATAACCCTGCATGCAGGCGTAGATGCAGGCGCCGATGGCATAGATGTCGGTCCACGGTCCCATCGAGGAATCGCGTCGGTACATCTCGGGCGCCGCGAATCCAGGGGTGTACATCGGCCGGATGAAGTTGCCTTCCTTCGATAGCACCTCTCGCGCCGCGCCGAAATCGATCATCACCGCGCGGTCGTCGTCGGTCACGAAGATATTGGCCGGCTTGATGTCCAGGTGCAGCATCTTGTGCTGGTGGACGATGCGAAGGCCCCGAAGAATCTCGTCGAAGAGCGAGCGAATCGTCGATTCGCGGAACACTTTCTGCTTCTTCAGGTCGCGCGCCGTGACGACGAAGTCCTGCAGGGTCGCGCCCTCCAGGTAGTTCATGACCATGTAGACGGTTTCGTTCTCGCGGAAGAAATTGAGAACGCTCACCACCGAGGCGTGAGAAATCTGCGCCAGCGACCGGCCTTCCTCGAAGAAGCTCTTGAGCCCCAGGCGATAGAGCGACAGCTTCTCGGGTGGAACCTGCGGCGCCAATTCCCCCGTTCCTCGTGTTGCCAGGGAGGAAGGCAGATATTCCTTGATGGCGACCTGCTGTCCGCTCTGGTCGACGGCCAGGTAGACGACTCCGAATCCGCCGGCCGACAGCCGACGCACGATTCGGTAGCCGCCGATCATCGTGTCAGGCAGCAGAGGCGAAGGTTTGACCTTTGACATAATCCGGGAGTTTCGCCCGAAGGCGATGGTGCGGCAAGCGAACGCTGTGCCGACGCCACGGTGCAACAACAGATCACAGCGAGGCGCGATGCCAGTTTACAGCATGACCGGCTACGCCAGCGGGCAGAACAGCCCCGCCGGCAGCCACTCCGAAGCCGATCCACGAGCTCATGCGGCCCCTCGGCTCGGGGTCGAAATACGCTCGGTCAACAGCCGATTTCTCGACCTGACGTTCAAGCTGCCGGAGGAACTGAGGCAGCATGAACCCGCCTTGCGCGAGATGCTCACTGCCAAGCTGAAGCGCGGCAAGGTCGAACTTCGGGCGGCGATCGAGAGTGGTGCGGCGTCGGGCATTGGCGACCCCTCCACGAAGCTTCTTCAGCGTCTCAACGCCGTTCAGGACCACATCAAGGCCTGGCTGCCGGATGCGCGCGATCTCAGCGTGGCCGACGTCCTGCGACTCGCCGCCGGTGACAGCGTCGCCAGGGGCGACTGCGGAGTGGATCTGACCGAGGTGACTGAAAAGGCACTCAGGGACCTGCTCTCCGCGCGCGAGCGCGAAGGCACACGCCTCGCCCGCATGCTGCAGGACCATCTCGCGCAACTGCGCACACTCGCAACCCAGGCCCTGCCGCTGGTCCCGCAGCTTGTGGAGCAGCAGCGCACGCGATTCCTCGAACGTTGGCAGGAAGCGATGGGCCTGAGTGGCGGCACGGCGCCCGAGGCGGCCCAGGACCGCGCGCTGACCGAAGCAACCGCATTCGCGATCCGGATCGACGTTGCGGAGGAATTGACCCGGCTTAACTCCCATCTCGACGAGATCGAACGGCTCGTGAAGAAGGGCGGCGAGATCGGCAAGCGGCTCGATTTCCTGATCCAGGAACTCCATCGCGAGGCCAACACGCTCGGCTCGAAATCCGCCACGCTCGAACTCACTCGCATCGGCGTGGACATGAAGGTCCTGATCGAGCAAATGCGCGAGCAGGTCCAGAACATCGAATAGAAACGGAATCCATGGATTACCCCGGCAACATCTTCGTGGTCGCAGCTCCCAGCGGCGCGGGTAAATCGAGCCTTGTCAAGGCGCTGATGGAGCTCGACTCCGCCGTCCAGCCCTCGGTATCCCATACCACCCGCGCGCCGCGCGGCCAGGAAAAGCATGGACGCGAATACTTCTTCGTGTCCGAGCCCGAATTCGACATCATGGTGGCGGCCGACGGATTCGTGGAGTGGGCACACGTTCATGGGCGGCGATACGGCACCTCGAAGAAAGCCATCGAGGAGCGCATTGCCCAGGGCGCCGATGTCGTTCTCGAAATCGACTTCCAGGGCGCGCTGCAGATCCGCAAGGCCTTCGCCAACGCGGTCATGATCTTCATCCTGCCACCAAGTTGGGAGGAATTGCGCTCCCGGCTCGAACGCCGCGGTGAAGACAGCGCAGAGGTCATCGAGTTGCGCCTGCGCAATGCGGCAGAGGAGATGGCGCAAGCCTCCGCGTTCGATTTCGTTATAATCAACGAGGTATTTGAGCGCGCACTTTTCGACCTGAAAGCGATCGTCCACGCTCAGCGGCTTCGCTACTCTGCACAGCGCCGCGCGCGTGCAAGCACCTTTGCCGCACTGAACATCCCCTGATCCGCCCAACGTCTGCACTCCGCCGAAAGATCATCATGGCCCGCATTACCGTCGAAGATTGCCTGCAACAGATCCCCAACCGTTTCCAACTCGTGCTCGCCGCCACCTATCGCGCGCGCATGCTGAGCCAAGGCCATGCGCCCAAGATCGAGAGCAAGAACAAGCCTGGCGTTACCGCACTTCGCGAAATTGCAGAGGGCAAGATCGGTCTCGAAATGCTCAAGAAGGTTCCCGGCTGATCTGACGTAGCCGTGCAACAAGGAAGCACCGCATGCGGTGCTTTTTTTATGCCTGAATGCGTCTTAGCCGCAGCCACGCTAAAGTGGTGCTCATGAGCGCGGTTGTCAAGCCTCAGTCAGAAACCCGTCGAAACCCGCAGCCGAGCCCTGCGGCATTGAACGCGGCCGCCGCCAGCTTCGCGGCCTTGACCGATCGATTGGACTACCTGGGCCCGGAAGATATCGATCTGGTTCGGCGCGCCTACCGTTTCGCGGATGAAGCGCATCTCGGGCAATTGCGAAACAGCGGCGAGCCGTACATCACCCATCCGATCGCGGTGGCCGCGCAGTGCGCGGAGTGGAAGCTCGACGCACAGGCCTTGATGGCCGCATTGCTGCACGATGCGATCGAAGACTGTGGTGTGACCAAAGCTGAGTTGATCGAGCGCTTTGGCGCCCCGGTTGCAGAGCTGGTCGATGGCCTCACCAAGTTGGACAAGCTCCGCTTCAACACGCGTGAAGAGAACCAGGCCGAGTCGTTCCGCAAGATGCTGTTGGCGATGGCGCGGGACGTGCGCGTCATCCTCGTCAAGCTCGCGGACCGGACGCACAACATGCGCACGCTCGACGATGCGCCGCGCGAAAAGTGGGCACGCATCTCGCGCGAGACCCTCGAGATCTATGCACCCATCGCGCACCGGTTGGGACTCAACCAGACCTACCGCGAGTTGCAGGACCTTTCCTTCCGGCACCTTCGACCTTGGCGCTACGCAGTGCTCGCCAAGGCTGTCGCAAAGGCTCGCGGACGTCGACGCGACCTGATCCAGAAAGTCCAGCAGGAAGTCGAGAACGCCTTCGCTGCCGCTGAGATGAGCGTTCGCATCGCGGGCCGCGAAAAGACGCTCTATTCCATCTACCGCAAGATGGTCGAGAAGCATCTGAGCTTTGCCCAGGTCACTGACATCTATGGTTTCCGCCTGATCGTTCCCACTGTAATCTCCTGCTATACCGGCCTCGGCATCTTGCACCAGATGTACAAGCCGCTGCCAGGCAAGTTCAAGGACCACATCGCGATCGCCAAGCTGAACGGCTACCAGTCGCTGCACACGACGCTCGTTGGCCCAGCTGGCGTCAACATCGAGTTTCAGCTACGTACTGAGGCCATGCACGTGGTGGCCGAATCAGGGGTGGCCGCACATTGGCTCTACAAGGCGGCCGATCCAGCGACGGTGGCGACCAGCGACCGCCTTGGCGCGAAATGGCTCCAGTCGCTGCTCGACATCCAGGATGAGACACGCGACGCGGCCGAATTCTGGGACCACGTCAAGGTCGACCTCTTTCCCGACGCCGTCTATGTGTTCACCCCGAAGAGCCAGATCATGGCGCTGCCGCGTGGTGCCACCGTGGTCGACTTCGCCTACGCCATTCACAGCAACATCGGCGACCACACATCGGCCGCACGCATCAATGGCGATCAGGTTCCGTTGCGGACCGAACTCAAGAATGGCGATGTGGTCGAGATCATCACTGCGCCAGTTTCCACGCCGAACCCTGCATGGCTCGGGTTCGTCCGCACCGGGCGGGCGCGTTCGAAGATCCGTCACTACCTGAAGACACTGGCCCATGCCGAGTCCGAAGGCCTTGGCGAGAAGCTCCTCGCTCAAGCGTTGCGTGCCGAAGGGCTGGGCAAGCTACCGGAGGACGACGCTGACAACCAGCAAATCTGGGAAAAGCTGCTGCGCTTCACCGGCAACCGGACCCGATCCGAACTCCTGACAGACATCGGCCTGGGTAAACGCATCGCCAGCATCGTTGCGAAACGGCTGATGGCCCTGCTTGCCGAACGAGGCGCGAAGCCTGACGCTCTCATGTTGAGCCGCGAGCGCTTCGCGGCCAGCGACGCGGTGTCGCAGGGCGCAGTGACGCTGGACGGGAGCGAAAACTCTTCCGTGCGCTTCGCGCTGTGCTGCCGGCCGATTCCGGGCGATCCCATCGTGGGCTATCTGGGCCACGGCGAGGGACTCGTGGTGCATACCGAGGAGTGTGGCGTCGGCCAGCGGCTTCGCTACAAGGACAGCGAGCGATTCTTCGCGGTCGAATGGGCCGACGATCCGGTTCGGACCTTCGAAGCAGGCGTCGTGATCACCGTGCGGAACGACAAGGGTGTCCTCGCACGTGTCGCAGCGGCGCTCGCTGATGCAGAGGCCGACATCACGCACGTGGAAATGGCCGACGAGACGCCGCAGGACTCGACGGACCTTCGCTTCGTGATCGCGGTGCGCGATCGAACGCATCTCGAGGCCGTGCTGCGGGCAGTTCGCCGCACGTCATCCGTGCTCGCCGCGGCGCGGATGGTTCCGGTCCCTTGAAATCCCCAGCCCTCAGCCGGGCTTCGATGAAGACGCCGGGTAGCTGACTGCCAGCACTTCGATATCGCGCACGCCGGCCGGCGTCGCGAGCTTGACAACGTCGCCCTCGCGGGACTTAAGCAACGCCCGAGCGATCGGGGAGATCCAGCTCACCTGCGCGTGCGCGCTGTTTGCTTCATCGATCCCGAGAATCGTGACCTCGCGTTCCTCACCGCTCTCGTCGGCGTAGCGGACTGTCGAGCCGAAAAATACCTGATCGCTGCCATGATGCACGGACGGATCAGTGACCTCGGCGATCTCGAGACGCTTGGTGAGGAAGCGAATCCGCCGATCAATCTCGCGCAGCCGCTTCTTGCCGTAAAGATAGTCGCCGTTTTCGGAGCGATCCCCGTTCTTCGCAGCCCAGTGCACAGCTTCGACGACCTTCGGTCGCTCGACGTCCATCAACTCCAGGAGCTCTGACCGCAGCCGCGCGTACCCCGTCGGGGTGATGTAGTTCTTGCCGCCGGCGGGCAGCGGCGGCAAACCGCCGCCGTCGCCATCATCGTCGTCGGCGTCGTTTTCCTTCGTGAAAGCCTTGCTCATTTGTACAACTGCCGACCCGCAAGGTCGGGCGGTGGTTGTATCACACGGCAAAGACGGCAATCGAGGATGCGTTTCTCGATCCGAGTCGGTCTCGACTGGCCGCGAGTCAACCCGATTGCTGGTCAGGCGCAGTCAAGTCCGGATCAGGAATCGACTGCTGGCTTTGAGGTACGCCGGTCGCGACGAGCCCGCGACGACCCGACTCCCCCCGCGCGATGCCTTTGACTAGGTGACGTGGCAGGTGGTGGGTTCGCTGTAGCTTGGCCAACGCCTCGCTGCGAGCTGGCTCCGAGGCCGGCAAGAACATCTGCAATGAACTCATCGTGGTCGTCCCCATGCATGAGCGCCAGAAGATGGATGCTTCCGACCGGTGGCCGGAGAGTTGGAACGGGAGCGTTCCGAGCGACCCCTGGCTGGCCGCTTGGAGATTATTACTTGGTAACAAGCGCGTCGCACGCACAGCCCTGAAAGCGACAGTGTCAACTGCAGCGCCTTGTTGCAGCATGTGACGTAGTTCCTTTCGCTGTCTCGCGAAGAGGTTCACAATAAAGCCTCTCCTCTGGACTCCAAGGTCCTTAGCCCGCTCCGGCGGGCTTTTTCGTTTTTGGGCCTGCCGCGCTCAATCGTCGATCGGCGCCTCGGGTGGGCCGCCACCAGCGCCGCTGACTGCACGGGCAGCTTCCACTAGCATCCGCGCATGCCTGAACTCACGCTGGAACTGACCGCCGCGATAGCAGTCGCCTTTGCCGCTGTGATGACTGTTGGATTTGCAGCGCGACAACGACGCTGGGGACCCGGCCTCATGATGGTCGGCATCCTCGGATTCCTCGGCATCATCAGTTTCGGAATCGTGACGCGGCTCTGAATCCAAGAGCGTGGCGCCAACGGAGGCCGCATGCGAGATGCAATGTGGACGCACCAAAAGAAAAAGGGTTGGTCCGTAGTGGACCAACCCTTTGTGAAGTGGTGCGGCTGGCAGGATTCGAACCCACGACCCCTTGGTTCGTAGCCAAGTACTCTATCCAACTGAGCTACAGCCGCACAGCTTGCGAGTATAGCATCCAAATTGGAGCCATTCACCCAAGCCTCGAATTTTGTTGAATCTTTCCTGCAAACAACGAACGTCGCCTGCTTTCCGGATCCAGTGGTAGGCCGTGCTGGGCTTGAACCAGCGACCAACGGATTATGAGTCCGCTGCTCTAACCAACTGAGCTAACGGCCCACGCGATCCGGATTCTAGTGGCCCTGCGCTACGCGCCCCTTCACTTGCGATGGCTCAACGCGTTGGTGACGAGCTTCGAAGTGATGTCCACGATCTGGATCATGCGGTCGTACGGCATGCGCGTCGGCCCGATGACGCCGAGCGTTCCGACGACTTGCCCGTCGACTTCGTAGTTCGCGCTCACGAGGGAGAGATCGTCAAAGGGCACGATCTGGCTTTCGCCGCCAATAAAGATGCGAACACCTTCGGCCTGACTGGACACATCGAGCAGGCGCATCAATTGCGCCTTCTGCTCAAAGAGGTCAAATGCTCTGCGCAAGTGACCCATATCGCTGGAGAAGTCGCTCACGGAGAGAAGATTGCGCTCGCCCGCAATTACCACTTCTTCCTGCGCTTCGGTGAGCACCTCAGAACTTACTTTGACGGCAGCCCGCATCAACGCCGCAATTTCGCCACGCAACTGCTCCATCTCGGACTGAAGGCGATCGCGCACCTGCTCGATGGAGAGACCCGCATAGTTCGCATTGATGTAGTTGGACGCCTCAACCAGTTGCGACTGCGAATAGTCGGACTCCGGAAAGATCACCCTGTTCTGAACGTCTCCGTCAGGCGAAACGATGATCACGAGCAAACGGCGTTCCGAAAGGCGCAGGAACTCGATCTGCCGGAAGACCGAAGCGCGCCGCGGCGCCATAACCACGCCGACGAATTGCGATAGGCTGGACAGCAGGTTCGCCGCATTGGCGATCACCTTTTGCGGCTGATCTGGCGCAAGGCTGGGCGCGGCGAATTGCTCGCGCTGCGCAGTCAACATGGTGTCAACGAAGAGGCGATAACCTCTTGCTGTCGGGACGCGACCCGCGGACGTGTGAGGACTGGCGATCAGTCCCAGGCCTTCGAGGTCGGACATCACGTTCCGGATCGTCGCGGGCGAAAGATCCAGTCCGGATGCCCGGGACAGCGTGCGCGATCCGACGGGCTGGCCTTCGGCGATATAGCGCTCGACGAGTGTCTTTAACAGCAACTTGGAGCGGTCGTCCAGCATCGGGCAATTTTAATGTTGTAATTTGTTTATGAGCTCTCGCTTTCGTCACGTCGCACTGATTGGCAAATACCAGGCTTCGGGTGGGCGTGCGCAGAGCGGTGCGCTCGATGTCGTCATGGAAGGCATCGCCGCTTTTCTCGAAGCACAGGGTTGCACTGTATTCGTTGAGGAATCGCAGGCCGATGGTGTTCCAGTCGGTCGATACAAGGCACTCACGGTTGAAGAGATCGGCGAGGAATGCGATCTTGGCCTGGTCGTCGGCGGCGACGGCACGATGCTCGGCATCGGGCGGCAGTTGGCACCCTATGGCGTTCCGCTCATCGGCATCAACCGCGGCCGGCTCGGCTTCATCACCGACATCGCGCTGGACGACTATCAGGCCACGCTGGTTCCGATGCTCGCCGGTGAATACGAGGAAGACCACCGCAACCTCATGCACGCCCAGGTGATACGCAACGGCGTCTCCGTCTTCGATGCGCTCGCGATGAACGACGTGGTGGTCAATCGCGGAGCTACCTCCGGCATGGTGGAACTACGAGTCACCGTGGGCCGCCATTTCGTGGCCAATCAGCGCGCCGACGGGATGATCATCGCTTCATCGACAGGTTCCACTGCCTACTCGCTTTCCGCAGGGGGGCCGCTGCTGCATCCTGCCGTTCCAGGTTGGGTTCTGGTGCCCATTGCACCGCACACGCTCTCCAATCGCCCTCTCGTCCTGCCGGACGCCGAGGAAGTCTCGATCGAACTCGTCGGCGGACGCGACGCAAGCGCCAATTTCGACATGCAATCCCTCGCATCACTGGCAATCGGCGATCGCGTCGTCGTGCGCCGATCGGACTACCGCGTGCGCTTCCTCCATCCGCGCGGCTGGAGTTATTTCGACACCCTGCGCAAGAAACTGCACTGGAACGAAGGAGGCTCCTGAGATGGCATTGCGCCGCATCGCCATGCGCGACTTCGTGATCGTGCGCGAATTGGAACTCGACCTCTCCAACGGATTCACTGTCCTGACCGGCGAAACAGGCGCCGGCAAATCCATCCTCATCGATGCACTGCAACTCGCGCTCGGCAATCGGGCGGATGCCGGCTCGATCCGTGAGGGCGCCGAACGACTCGACGTGAGCGCCGAGTTCGATGCCGATCCGATGCTGACCGGTTGGCTCGACGAAGGGGGATTCGAGGCCGGAGACGCATTGCTCCTGCGGCGAACCGTCGATCTTCAGGGGCGCAGCCGCGGATGGATCAACGGCAGCCCCGCAACGGCGGCGCAATTGCGCGAGCTCGGTGATCACCTCCTCGACATCCACGGCCAGCATGCCTGGCAAAGCCTCACGCGGCCGGATGCCGTGCGCGGCCTGCTCGACGCCTATGCAGGTGCGAGCACCGACACGCTCGACGGCGCGTGGCATGAGTGGCGCCGCACCATAGCGACGCTTGAGAGCGCGCGCTCTGCGCAAGACACGCTGCAGCGCGAACGCGAGCGGCTCCAATGGCAGGTCTCCGAAGTAATGAAGCTGGCGCCGGGTGCCGACGAGTGGGAAGAACTTTCGGCCGCCCATTCGAGAATCTCGAATGCCCAGGCGCTGATCGATGCGGCGGAAGGCGCAAGCACTGCACTCGAAGACGACGACAACGGCGCGCTGGCGGCGTTGAGCCGGGCGGTCACGCTGCTGCAGAACTGCGAACACATCGAGCCGGAATTCAAGGCCCTCGGTGAAGTCCTCGCGTCGAGCGTGGCGCAGGCCGCCGACGCCGCCCATTCGCTGCACGGCTATCTGAGGCAGGCCGATACCGATCCCGAAAAGCTCGCGGAGCTCGACGAACGGATGGGCCTGTGGATGTCGCTGGCCCGCCGCTATCGCCGCCCGCCCGAGGAGCTCCCGGCCCTGCTCGCTGGCTGGCAGTCCGAATTGCAGGCATTGGATGCGCAGAGCGACATCGATGCGCTGGAGCGGGCTGAGCGCGCTGCCGAGCAGGCCTACATGAAGGAAGCAAAGGCGCTCGGCAAGGCTCGCAAGCAGTCCGCGCCCAAACTGGCTCAGGCGGTGACGCAAGCCATGCAGGAACTCGGCATGAAAGGCGGGCGCTTCGAAGTCGCGCTTCAAACCCTGCCGCAGGCATCCCGGTCCGGACTCGAGGACATCGCGTTCCTGGTCAGCGGACACACAGGCAGCACACCGCGTTCGATCGGCAAGGTGGCATCCGGTGGTGAGCTGTCGCGCATCGCGCTCGCCATTGCGGTCACCACCAGCGAGCTCGGCGCTGCGCAGACGCTCATCTTCGACGAGGTCGATGCCGGCGTCGGCGGTGCGGTCGCCGAGACCGTGGGCCGGCTCATGAAGCAGTTGGGCCGCGACCGGCAGGTGCTCGCGGTCACGCACCTACCGCAGGTGGCTGCCTGCGCAGATCATCATCTCGTGGTCGCCAAGCGGCAGACGAGCACCAAGGGGCATGAAGGCACTCGCACCGAAAGCAGCGTCACGGTGCTGGATGCCGAAGGCCGAACGCAGGAAATTGCCCGCATGCTTGGCGGCGAACGCGTCTCGCAGACTTCGCTGGCGCATGCGCGCGAATTACTGGGCGCGAAGACAGCGGAGGCGTCATCGTGAGCCTCGACCTCGTCCTGATCACCGGAATGTCCGGTTCCGGCAAGTCCGTGGCGCTTCATGCGCTCGAAGACGCAGGCTACTACTGCGTCGACAACCTGCCACCCGAGCTGCTCGCGCCTTTCGTCGCGTTGCAGCGTCAGCAGCAGACTGCGCGCGTGGCCATCGCGATGGACGTGCGAAGCGGCGTGTCGCTGCCGCTCGTGCCGCAACAACTGGACGGCCTGCGTCGCGAAGGTGTATCGCTGCGCTCACTGTTCCTCGATTCGACCACCGACGCACTGCTGCGCAGGTTTTCCGAGACCCGGCGGCGACATCCGCTGTCGCGCCAGGAAGGCCGCACCGACGTGCCGGACCAGCAGCGCGCACTGACACAGGCGATCGAGCTGGAACGCGAACTGCTCGCTGACCTGCGCGATGGCGCCGACGTGATCGACACCAGCATCATCCGGCCGGCCCAGTTGCAGAGCTACATCAAGTCACTGGTCTCGGCACCGGAGAGCACGCTCACGCTGGTGTTCGAATCCTTCGCATTCAAGCGCGGCGTGCCGCTGGATGCGGACTTTGTCTTCGACGTGCGCATGCTGCCGAATCCGCACTACGTGTCCACGCTTCGGCCGATGACGGGTCGCGACCAGCCGGTGATCGATTGGCTGCGCGAACACGACGACGTCGCGCGCATGTATGGCGACATCGAGCAGTTCCTCGAACGCTGGCTCGATGCGCTCGCAAAGGATCACCGCAGCTATGTCACCGTCGCGATCGGCTGCACCGGCGGCCAGCATCGCTCGGTCTTTCTCGTGGAACAGCTGGCTCGCGCATTCGGCACGAAGTGGGGTGCCCTCAAGCGGCACCGCGAACTGGACGGAGTCTGATCCGCTTGCTCAGAGGCGCTTCAGGCGGCGCTGAGCAGTTTGCGTACAGGCGCCGGTATTCCGAGAGCCGGCCACTCGCGATCGTCGAACCAGCCGCCTGCGGTTGCGGCATGCACCTCGCTGCACACGACCGATATCGGATGCAGGTGCAGATCCTTGTGCGTCAGAACATGCACGAACCCCGCTTCGTCGCGGGCAGACAGGCGATCCGAAGGCGTCAGCTCATCCAGCAGTGCCGTCCGGCTTTCGAAAACGGGAAGGCAATAGAGCCCCGCCCAGATCCCGCGCGCCGGTCGCTTTTCGAGCCACACCCGCCCTTGTGAGTCGCGCGCGTTCAACATCCAGAGCGATTGCGCAGTCCGGCGCAACCTGCGAGTCTTGACGGGGTATTTCTCGGGTGTACCCCCCTTCCGCGCCTCGCACGCATCGGCTACGGGGCAGATGATGCAGCTTGGCTTGCGCGGCAGGCAGACAGTGGCGCCCAAGTCCATCAGTCCCTGGGTGTAGTAGCCAATCGCATTCGGCGCGGAGGCCGGCGGCAGGAGTTCGGTCGCTTCGTTCCATAAGGCGCGCTCCTGCGCCGCAGATGCGAGATCGCCGCAGAAGCCAAGCACCCGCGAAAGCACCCGCTTCACATTGCCATCGAGAATCGCCACACGTTCGCCGAAGCAGAAAGCCGCGATCGCCGCTGCGGTCGAACGACCGATGCCCGGCAGCGTCTGCAATTCACCTGCAGTCCGCGGGAATTCGCCGCCGAAACGCGACAACACCTCCTGCGCACATCGATGCATGTTGCGCGCGCGACTGTAGTAGCCGAGGCCGCTCCAGAGCGCGAACACCTCATCCTCCGTCCCGGCAGCCAGCGCCTGCACCGCAGGGAAGCGATCGAGAAACCGAGCGAAGTACCCCAGCACCGTCGATACCTGCGTCTGCTGGAGCATCACTTCGGAGAGCCAGACGCGGTAGGGATCCCGCGTGTTCTGCCACGGCAACTCGCTACGTCCATGGCTTCGCTGCCATGCGACGACGTTGTCGGCAAAGGTCGGCGCGATACGCTGGGCCGCCGACCGCAGGTCTTCAGGCGGCACTGAGTTCGCTGCGATAGGAAGCGGAGTTCGGCGCCTCGTGGTTCAACAGCACCGCGGTGAGCTCCTCGAGCCGATGGTGCAGGTCGGCAAGATCGCGCTCCTGCGCGGCGAGTTCGGCCAGTCGCTCATCGAGATTGCCGGCTGCGCCCTGGATACGCTCGACGGCCTCGATCCGCTTGGTAAAGGTGCGACGACGCTCCTTGAGCTGAGCGTCGAGTTGCGCGCCTGCGCCTTTGCTCCAGCGTTCGACTTCAGTCATCGCCGCTTCGTTGACCACGCGCAGCCGGCTCGCGAGTGCACGAACCAGCTTGTCGCAGAAGTCAGGCTGCGCGAGCTTCAGCATGTTGCTCACACCGAGGTAGTGCACATGGCTCTGTTCGATCTGCGAAAGCTGCTGCTCGAAATCCGTCAGGTCCGGCTCGGGCGGCGCCTGCAGCGTGAAGCCATGCTCCGCATTGAGTTGGCGGAACGTCGCATGCAGCATCGACTGGATCTCGGCCGTCGTCGCCTGGACTTCGCGCAGGTTGTTGCGCAGCGCATCGAAGGTCTCGCCATAGACCTTGCGCACATTGAACTTGATGCCGCGCCGCTTCAGGGCTGTTGCCAGATGGCCCATGTCCGCCTTGAGGGCCGTGCTGCCGAGAACCGCATAGACCTCGCGCAGCAGCTTGCCCTGCACCGAGCGCAAGGCAAGGATTCGGGTGTTACTGCCTTCGAATTCCGACTGCTCCTGCTCGATGCGCGTGCGCATGTGCCGAATGACAGAGCTGTTCTTGCCCCGCAGTCCTTGCAGTTCCAGCGCCTGCTCGGACAGATCGCGCTGACGCACGCTCAGGATGCGGGCGGCCTCGGTGCGCAGGGCGGCAATGCTGGCATCAACGGCCAGCCGCAACATCGTCTCGCGCTTGCCGAGCAGCCCTTCGCCAAGGATGGCCTCGAGCGCGGGAAGACGGCTTGCCTGCAACAGCGGCACGTCGCGACGGATCTTGGCCTGCAGTCCTTTCTGCGCGGAAACAGGAAGCACCTGCGTCAGCGGCACGCCGAGTACATCGGCAGCGCCTTTGCGTTGGCGCTGGATCTGGGCATCGACCTGGGCGGGGGTGCTCAGGATGTCCCACATCGTGTCGATCTTGTTCAGGACCACGATGCGCGTTTCGCTCGCATCCCCTTCAGTGACCAGGTGCTCGCGCCAGATCGCGAGATCGGATCGCGTGACACCCGTGTCGGCGCCAAGAATGAAGACCACGGCATGTGCCTGCGGAATCAGGCTGACAGTCAGCTCCGGTTCCGCGCCGATGGCGTTGAGGCCCGGCGTATCGAGGATCACCAGGCCCTGCTCCAGCAGCGGATGCGGCATGTTCAGCACCGCATGGCGCCAGCGAGGAATTTCGACGCGGCCGTCGGAATCCGGCACGGGGTTGTCGTCCGGTGCGTCGTCGCTCCAGAAGCCCAGCGCTTTCGCCTCTTCCACAGGAACCCAGCGCACTTCCGCGACCTTGCTCATCGCCTGCGAAAGCAACTCGGCGTTGTCGACGTCGATGTCGATGTGAGTCCAGCGCGCGGGCTCATCGCGCCAATGCACCAGCGAGTAGGGCTCGAGCCGCGTCTCGATCGGCAGCAGGCGCAGGCTGGGCGTGTGGCCGGGGTCGTAGCCAAGTTCGGTCGGGCACATCGTGGTGCGCCCTGCACTCGCCGGCATGATGCGGCGACCGTAGCCCGCAAAGAAGATCGCGTTGATGAGTTCGGATTTGCCGCGCGAGAACTCGGCGACAAATGCAACCATGACCTTGCTGGTGCGCAGTTGCGTTTCGACGTCGCGCAACCGTTCAGCGACGCTCTGGTTCAGCAGCTCGTTCTCGTTCAGCCAGCGCGTGAGCCACTTCAGGCGGTGCGCAAAATTACGCCGCCAGGCGCCGTGCTGGTCGAACTGCTGAGTGAAGGAAGCGGTCAACGGCGTAAATGTAAAAACAATTTACAAAGATGGTAGCACCGGGTCGGGCTCCAGCAGACCCCTCAGAAGCCACTCCCGACGAATGGTCTCATGACTTTTGACAGCTTGGGCAGAAAAACGTGGAGCGTTGACCCTGTCGTAACTGACGGATCGGGGTTGCGCAAACCCTGCAGGGCTGGCCGGCGCGGCCGTAGACCGTGGCTTCGAGCTGGAAGTAGCCGCTCCGGCCGTCGACATTCGAAAAATCGCGGAGCGTGCTGCCGCCGCGGTCGACGGCGCGCGCAAGGATTTCGCGGATGGCCGCATGAAGGCGGAGCGCCCGGGGTCTGCTGATGCGTGAAGCTGCGAGGGTCGGCCGGATACCCGCAAGGAAGAGCGCCTCGGATGCATAGATGTTGCCGACGCCCACTACCACGTCGCCGGCGAGGAGTACCTGCTTCACAGGGGCACGCCGCCGGCGCAAGCCCGCGTGAAAGGCATCGAAGTCGAAGCTGTCGCCGAGCGGCTCCATTCCGAGGCCACCCAGGAGCTTGCCGGCAAGCGGCGATGCCTCGTCTTCCACATAGACCACCGCGCCGAAGCGCCTTGGATCGTTGAGCCGAAGCGTGCCGTGGCTGGTTACGAGGTCGAAGTGGTCATGGACGCCGGCGAGCGGCAGCGACGCATCGAATCGAAGACTGCCGGACATGCCGAGATGCAGCAGCAAAAGACCGGCATCGAGATCGATCAATAGATATTTGCCGCGTCGGCGCACACCCTTGACCGTGCGCCCGACGAGCGATCCGGGATCAATGGACAGCGCCCATCGCAAAGGCTTGCCGACACGAACAGCCTCGATAAGGGCGCCAGCGATGCGGTCCGCAAAACCGCGGCGGGTGACTTCGACTTCGGGTAGTTCGGGCATGACGGGAAAGCCTGACGTAAATCACGCCGCATCCGGCGCGGGTGGCTCTCGTTTAAGAAGCGTGGATTATTATGGTTTGATGAATCTTCCGCTCCGCCGATCCCGCCTCGCGGCGGCCGCACTTACGGCACTTGTCGCCCTTGCTGCGCAGGCCCAGACAGAACCACCGGCACCCGCTGCGCCCACCAGCCCCGCACCGATCATCGAGCCCGCCGAACCTGCGGTCACGCCAGCGGCGACGGCGCCTGCGTCCGACAAGTCGGAAATACAGCCTTCCGCATTGACCGCGGATCTTTTCTACGAAGTGCTGATGGGCGAGCTCAACGCGCGCGGCGGCGATCCGGGCGGCGGCTATAGCCTGATTCTCGATGCAGCGCGGCGTTCGCGCGACGACAAGCTGTTCCAGCGCGCAGTCGAGATCGCGCTGCAATCGCGCTCCGGGGATGCCGCGCTCGCTGCGGCCCGCGCCTGGAAGGAGTCGATTCCGGATTCACGCGACGCGCGGCGCTTTGAACTCCAGATCCTGATCGCCCTGAACCGCATCGGCGAAACGGTCGAACCGCTTCGCGCCGAAATCGCGGCCACGCCGCAGGTCGAGCGCCCCTTCCTGATGGCGGTGATCGCCCGCAACTACAGCCGCGCAACCGACAAGAAGCTGGCCGCTTCGGTCGTCGAGCAGGCGCTGACCGACGAACTCAAGAACCCGGCGACCGCCGGTGCGGCCTGGGGAACGGTAGGTCGGCTCAAGCTCGCGGCCGGAGACACTGCTGGCGCGCTCGAAGCGGCGATCAAGGGCCAGGAAATGGATCCGTCTTCGGAAGGCCCTGCGCTGCTGGCGCTCGAACTCATGGATCCTTCGCAGCCGCAGGCGGAACCCATCGTCAAACGATACCTCGAGGGTGCGAAAGCGCAACCTGAAATGCGCATCGCGTATGCGCGCGTGCTGGTCGAAAGCCGCCGCTACGCCGATGCGACCGCGGAACTTGCGAAGCTCACCGCTGCCAAGCCCGAACTGCCCGAACCCTGGCTGCTGCTCGGCAGTCTGCAGGCGCAGGCACGGCAAGACGCTTCGGCCGAGGCCTCTCTGCGCAAGTACATGTCGCTCGCCGAATCGCAACGCGACCAGGACGCCAAGGAACGAGGTTTGACCCAGGCCTATCTGCTGATGGCACAGTTGTCCGAGCGGCGCAAGGATTTCGCGGCCGCCGACAGTTGGCTGGCGCGCATCGACAGTTCCGACGATCTCCTCGGCGCGCAAGTCCGCCGCGCTTCGCTGCTGGCTCGGCAAGGCAAGCTGCCACAGGCTCGGGAACTCGTCCGCAGCCTGCCCGAACGCACGCCCGACGAGAAGCGCGAGAAGTTCCTGGCCGAAGTCCAGCTGCTGCGCGACGCCAAGCAGTACCAGGCCGCCTACGACATGCTGGGCCAGGCAAGCGCCTCCTCGCCCACTGATACGGATCTCATCTATGACCAGGCGATGGTTGCCGAGAAGCTGAATCGCCTCGACGAGATGGAGCGTTTGCTGCGCCGGTTGATCGAACTCAAGCCCGACAACCAGAACGCCTACAACGCGCTCGGCTACTCGCTCGCGGATCGCAAGGTGCGCCTCGAAGAAGCGAGGACGCTGATCCAGAAGGCTGTTCAGCTCGCGCCCGACGATCCATTCATCGCCGACAGTCTCGGTTGGGTCGAATTCAGGCTTGGGAACACCACCGAGGCCACGCGGATTCTCGAAGACGCCTACAAGCGCCGTCCGGACCCCGAGATCGGCGCGCATCTCGGCGAAGTCCTGTGGACTGCTGGCCAACGCGACCGGGCCCTCAGCATCTGGAAGGAAGCTAACCTCGCAGATGCCGACAACGAGACGTTGCAGGAAACGCTCAAGCGCCTGCGCGTGAAGCTTTGAATCGGCGTGCCATGCTGCTGGCCGCCTGGGCCGGGGCACTGACGGTCGCCGGATGTGCGACTCCTGGAACTTCGAAGCAAGCCGGGCCGGGCCAAATCGAGGCATGGAGCGGCCGCCTGTCGCTGCGGATCGATAGCCAGCCCGTCCAGACTTTTGCTGCGCTGTTCGAACTGAGAGGCGCCCCACAAGCCGGCAACCTCACGCTCACGAGTCCGATAGGCAACACACTCGCGCAGCTTCACTGGGCGCCGGGCGAGGCGCTCCTCATGAACGGCAAGGAAACGCGGCGGTACGACTCAGTCGACGCGCTGATCGAGGCGGCAACGGGTGCCGCGATTCCGGTTGCCGCGCTCTTCGGATGGCTCGCGGGCCGCGACGAGCATGTACCCGGCTGGCGACCGGACCTGTCCCAGATCAGCGCCGGCAAGCTGCAGGCAACGCGCGAGTCGCCGGAGCCACGTGCCGACCTGCGCATCGTGTTTGAGCGCGCATGAAGGCCATCTACGACCTGCCCGCTCCGGCCAAGCTCAACCTCTTCCTGCACATCACGGGCCGGCGTGCTGACGGCTATCACCTGCTGCAGTCGGTGTTCATGCTCATCGACTGGAGCGATACGCTGCATTTCGAGCAACGGAGCGATGGCCAGCTCACGCGTGAGGACCTGACGACGCCCCTGCCGGCGGACGATCTCGTCCTCCGTGCCGCCCGAGCACTGCAGGACTTCGCACAAACTACGCGGGGCGCGCACATCGGCGTTGTCAAACGCGTCCCAGCACAGGCCGGGATGGGGGGCGGGTCTTCCGACGCTGCAACGTGCCTGCTCGCGCTGAACCGCCTCTGGGATCTGAATCTGCCGCTTTCAAAGCTCGAGCAAATCGGCCTCGGCTTGGGAGCGGACGTCCCGTTTTTCCTTCGCGGACACAATGCGTGGATCCAAGGGATCGGCGAGGAAATCACGCCAATTTCGCTGCCGCCAGGGCTCTTCGCGGTCGTCAAGCCGGATCAAGGCATCGACACGCGAGATATTTTTTGTGCACCCGACCTGCAGCGCGCAACTCCTGCTGCTATACTCTCTGGCTTTGCTGCATACAGCGAAGCGGGAGCAGACAGCTTTCGCTTTGACTTCGGTCACAACGACCTGCAGCCGGTAGCGGAGCGGCTCTGTCCCGCGATCACCGAAGCCATCGATTGGCTCGGTCATCAAGGACTAGAAGCACGCATGACCGGCTCTGGAAGTTCAGTGTTTGCGGCAATGCGGCATGACGCAGAATTGGCCGACGCCCCTCCGGGCTGGCAGGTTCGCAAATGCAGCAATCTGGCAGTTCATCCTCTGGTGGGGTGGGCGGTCTAGAAGTCAGAACGCTCTGCGGTCTGATGCGACATATATCGGTGGATGGCCTTGGCCATTGACCTGTGTAGGGGAGTCGCCAAGCTGGTTAAGGCACTGGATTTTGATTCCAGCATGCAAAGGTTCGAATCCTTTCTCCCCTGCCAAATCTTCATTCACAAGATTTTTGGCGGCTCCTCCAAGAGCCATTTCGCATTGCCGGATGCACTTCGCCGGGACGCTCATGCAGGCACACAACCCTGATTTCATGGTTTTCACCGGCAATGCCAATCCTGGGCTTGCCGCCGAGATTTCCCAACACTTGGGCACCTCGCTGGGTGCAGCCCGCGTCGGCCGATTCTCTGACGGCGAGGTCACCGTCGAAATCAACCAGAACGTCCGGGCACGCGACGTTTTCGTTGTCCAGTCGACCTGTGCGCCGACCAATGAGAACCTGATGGAACTGCTCATCATGGTCGACGCGCTCAAGCGCGCTTCGGCCGAGCGCATCAGTGCCGTGATCCCCTATTTCGGCTATGCCCGCCAGGACCGACGTCCGCGTTCGAGCCGCGTGCCGATCTCGGCCAAGGTCGTCGCCAACCTGCTGGAAACCGTCGGCGTGGCGCGTGTGCTGACCATGGACCTCCACGCGGACCAGATTCAGGGTTTCTTCGACATCCCGGTCGACAACATCTATGCGTCGCCGGTCCTTCTGGGTGACCTTCGCCAAAAGAACTACGAAGACCTGATCGTGGTCTCCCCCGATGTCGGCGGCGTGGTTCGCGCCCGTGCGCTGGCCAAGCAACTGAATTGCGACCTCGCGATCATCGACAAGCGCCGTCCGCGCGCCAATGTGAGCGAAGTCATGCACGTGATCGGTGAGATCGACGGCCGCAACTGCGTGATCATGGACGACATGATCGACACGGCAGGCACGCTGGTCAAAGCCGCTGAAGTTCTGAAAGAACGAGGCGCCAAGAAGGTGTACGCGTACTGCACGCACCCGATCTTCTCGGGCCCTGCCATCGAGCGTATCGCCCAGGGCACCGCGCTCGACGAAGTGGTCGTGACCAACACGATCCCGCTGAGCGCCGGCGCAACCGGCTGCACCAAGATTCGCCAACTCTCCGTGGCGCCGCTGATCGCCGAGACGATCCAGCGCATCGCCAAAGGCGAGTCGGTCATGAGTTTGTTCTCCGACCAGGAAAACCTCTTCTGAGGTCCAGGTCCGAGCAAAAAGCCGGGCTTCCTTCGGGAAGCCTTTTTTAAACCGGAGTCGCACTGGTCGCGGTGGACTTCCACAGGAGCAAGTTATGAAATTCGTCGCTTTTGAGCGCGCAAAGCAGGGTACGGGTGCGAGCCGCCGTCTGCGTATTTCGGGCAAGACGCCCGGCATCGTCTACGGTGGTGAAGGCCAGCCGCAACTGATCGAACTCGATCACAACGCGTTGTGGCACGCCCTGAAGAAGGAAGCCTTCCACTCGTCGATTCTCGAGATGGATCTCGGCGGTCAAGTCTCGAAGGTTCTGTTGCGTGACGTGCAGTACCACCCCTTCCGTCCGCTCGTGCAGCATGTCGACTTCCAGCGCGTCGATGCCCGCACCCGCATGACCGTCAAAGTGCCGCTGCACTTCAAGGGTGAAGAAGAGTCCACGGCCGTCAAGCTCGATCACAACCTCGTGAATCACGTGATGACCGAACTCGAAGTCAGCTGCCTGCCGGCCGATCTGCCCGAGTTCATCGAGGTCGACCTGTCGGGTCTGACCAAGAACGCCACCCTCACGGTCAAGGACATCAAGCTGCCGAAGGGCCTGAAGTTCATCAGCCACGGCAAGGGCAACCCCGTCGTCGTGTCCGCCGTGTCCCCGGTGGTCGCTGAAGAGGCCCCCGCAGAAGGCGCAACCGCCGAAGCCGCTCCGGCTGCAGCCAAGGCAGACGCCAAGGCCCCCGTCAAGAAGAAGTAATTCGCGCATCCCCTGCATTTCGATGGCCCGCCCCGTGCGGGCCATTTTGTTTTGGGCGCAAGCCAACCAAGATAATCCACGCATGATCAAGTTGTTCGTCGGCCTCGGAAATCCCGGCCCTGAATACGAAGCCACGCGGCACAACGCCGGCTTCTGGTGGATCGACGCGCTCGCGCGTGACCTGAAAGTCTCGCTCACGCCGGAGCGTTCGTATCACGGCCTCGTGGCGCGCACTCAAGTCAACGGCAAGCCGCTCTGGCTGCTCGAGCCGCAGACCTTCATGAATGTCTCCGGCAAATCCGTTGCGGCGCTTGCCCGCTTCTTCAAGATTGAGCCGAAGGAAATTCTTGTCGCCCATGACGAGCTCGACGTAGTGCCGGGTCAGGCCAAGCTGAAGCTGGGCGGCAGCCATGCCGGCCACAACGGCCTGCGAGACATCCATGGGCAGCTCGGCACCGGCGACTACTGGCGTCTTCGCCTCGGCATTGGCCATCCAGGCGTGAAGTCGGAGGTGGTCAACTGGGTCCTGAAGAAGCCGCTCAAGGAACAGAGGGAGGCGATCGACGACGCGATCGTCCGCACACTCCATGCATTCCCGGCCCTGGTGGCTGGCGAGATGGACAAGGCGACCTTGCTCATCCACACAAGCAAGCCGCCGCGCCCCAAACCACCGAGGCGAGAGCCTGATGGCGGAGGCGAACCCGCCGCGGGCTAGCGGAAGAAGAGAGAAGAAGGGAGTTACAAGAATGAAGCTGTCACGTACAACAAGGATCACTGCACGATGCGCTGCGTTTCTCATGGCGACGTGCATGCCCTGGAGCACCTTTGCAGCCGATGGCGGCAGCACCTGGCGCTGCGGCAACACCTATACCGACCGCCCCTGCAAGAGCGGCAGGCTGGTTGAAGTCGATGACGCCCGCGACGCTGACCAGAAACGCGAGGCGGACGACACGATCCGCAATGCGCACGCAGCAGCCAATCGCATGGAAGGCGATCGCCGGCGGCTGGAAGCAACAGGTGCTCGCAATCGGCCGATCCTAATCAGCAACAGCCCTGCAGAGGCCAGCAGCGAGCGGAAGAGCGGCACCAGCAAGGACGCTCCCGCAAAGCTGCGCAAGGGCAAGAAGGAAGTGCTCTACACGAGCATGCAGGCCGGGCAGGACGCCGGCGAGCCAAAGAAGAAATCGAAGAAGTCGAAGAAGAAGAGTGGCGGCGACTAGCCACGCTCTTCAGGACGCCGAGGAGGCGGCACCGGCAGAGCCCGCCTCGCCGCCGTCCTTGGCGGCCGTGAGCCGCTGGAACTTCTGCCACAGGGTTTCACGCGACTCGACGTGCGCCGGGTTGACCGGAATGCACGCAACCGGGCAGATCTGCACGCACTGCGGTTCGTCGAAGTGGCCGACGCATTCCGTGCACTTGTGCGGGTCGATCTCGTAGATCTCCTCGCCCATGTAGATCGCGTCGTTGGGGCACTCCGGCTCGCAGACATCGCAGTTGATGCATTCGTCGGTGATCATGAGAGCCATCGCGTGATTATCGACGCGGCGGCCGTCTCGCGCCCGCCGCCGCCCGATGCCCCCACAGCCAGTGAAACGCTGCCGCCCCAGGCAACCACGGGCACGGTCGTTGCGTAACTGCGGTTATGCTGCGCCCCGCCTTATGAGTTTGTTCCTGTTCAAGCGCTTCGTGACGCTGATCGCAACACTGGTCGGCGCTTCCATCATCGTTTTCCTCGTGCTCGAGATCCTTCCGGGCAACGCGGCTCAGATCCTGATGGGTCCGGATGCCTCACCCGACGCGGTGGCGGCACTCGCGACCAAGCTCGGGCTCGACCAGCCGGCCTGGAATCGCTACTGGCACTGGATCGGTGGCCTGCTGACGGGGAATCTCGGCGACAGCTACGCCTACAGCTCCCCGGTCCTCGACCTCATCCTCGAACGCCTTGCGCTGACCGTTCCGCTCGCGCTCATGGCAATGGCCTTCACCACCGTGCTTGCGCTTCTCGTTGGCGTGACGGCCGCGGCGCGACACAACAAGCTCGGTGACGTGGGCCTGATGGGACTCACGCAGGTCGGGATCGCAATCCCGAATTTCTGGTTTGCGATCCTGCTAATCCTCGTCTTCTCGGTCCAGCTTCAGTGGTTTTCCGCGGGTGGCTTCGAAGGCTGGGATGAAGGCATCCTCGCCGGCCTGAAATCGCTCCTGCTCCCCGCGTTGTCGCTCGCCGTAGTACAGGCCGCAATCCTCGCCCGCATCACGCGCTCGGCGGTGCTCGAAGTGATGCGCGAGGACTTCGTACGCACTGCGCGGGCGAAGGGTGTCTCGCAGCGGGCAGTCCTCTGGCGCCACGTGCTGCGCAACGCATTGATCCCCGTCATCACAGTGATGGGCATGCAGTTCTCCGAGCTGCTCGCCGGCACGATCGTGGTCGAGAACGTGTTCTACCTGCCGGGCCTCGGCCGCCTGATCTTCCAGGCCATCAGCAACCGCGACCTGATCGTGGTGCGCAACTGCGTGATGCTGCTCGCCGCGATGGTGGTCATCGTCAATTTCGTCGTCGATGTGCTCTACGCAGTGATCGACCCCCGCATCAAGGCCCACGACATATGAGCGCAGTTCCCGCGACGGCTCCAAGCACCGCCTCCATCAAGGTTCCCGGCTTCTGGCGTCGCGCGATCCAACACCGCAGCTTCGTCATCGGCGGCGTACTCACGTTGCTGCTCATCCTGGCCGCCGGCGTGTCGCTCGTCTGGACGCCGTGGTCGCCCTACGAGATGGACATCGCGAGCAAGCTGCAAAAGCCGAGCGCCGCGCACTGGCTCGGCACAGACACCTTCGGCCGCGATGTTGCGTCGCTGCTGCTTGTTGGCGCACGCGCATCGATCCTCGTCGGCGTCATTGCAGTCGGCATCGGCCTGACCGTTGGCACGGCACTCGGCCTGCTCGCCGCCGCGCGACGCGGCTGGGTCGAGGAAGCGATCATGCGTTTCGCCGACTTCTCCATGGCCTTCCCCGCGATCCTGTCGGCGATCATGCTGACCGCCGTGTTCGGCGCGGGCATCGTCAACGCGATCATCGCGATCGGCATCTACAACATCCCGACCTTCGCGCGCATCACTCGGGCTTCGGCCAATGCCATCTGGTCGCGCGAATACATCGCGGCGGCACGGGCCTGCGGAAAGGGCTCGTTCGCGATCACGATGCAGCACGTGCTGCCGAACATCTCTGCCGTGCTGATCGTGCAGATCACCATCCGCTTCGCGATCGCGATCCTCGCCGAAGCCGCCCTGTCCTATCTCGGACTCGGCACGCAACCACCGCAGCCTTCGTGGGGCCGCATGCTGAGCGAGGCCCAGACCATGATGTTCCAGGCGCCGTTGCTCGCGGTCTTCCCCGGCGTGGCCATCGCACTCGCGGTGCTGGGCCTGAACCTCCTCGGCGACGGCCTGCGCGACCTGCTCGACCCGCGCCTCGCACGCGCCCGCTGACCAGTCATGCCACTTCTCGAAGTCAAAGACCTCCACATCCAGCTCCAGACGCAGCGCGGCCCCGCCGAGGCGGTACGCGGCATCGACTTCACGCTGGAGCGCGGCGAAACGCTCGGCATCGTCGGCGAATCGGGTTGCGGCAAGTCCATCACCGTGCAGTCACTGATGGGCCTTCTTCCTTCGACCGCCAAGGTCAGCGGAAGCATCCGCTTTGACGGCACAGAACTCGTCGGCCTGTCCGAACGCGAGATGTGCAAGATCCGCGGCGACCGCATCGGCATGATCTTCCAGGAGCCGATGACGGCACTGAATCCGGTCCACACGATAGCGAGGCAGGTCGGCGAACCGCTGCGGCTGCATCGCGGCCTCTCCGCCTCCGATGCGCGCAAGGAAGTGCTCGCGCTGCTCGACCGAGTCGGCATCCCCGATGCCGCATCGCGCCTCGATGCCTACCCGCACCAGTTCTCCGGCGGTCAGCGCCAGCGCATTGGCATCGCGATGGCTCTGGCCTGCGGGCCGGACCTGCTGATCGCCGACGAGCCGACGACCGCGCTCGACGTCACCATCCAGAAGCAGATCCTCGACCTGATCCGCGGTCTCGTGGCAGAGCGCGGCATGGCGCTGATCCTGATCTCGCACGACCTCGGCGTGATCGCGCAGAACGCCTCGAAGATGCTCGTGATGTACGGCGGCAGCGTGGTCGAAAGCGGCCCCACGACGTCCGTTTTTGCCGAGCGCGCGCACCCCTATACGCGAGGCCTGTTCGCAGCGCGGCCTGAACTCGGCACGCCGCGCGGCGCGAGGCTCGCCACCATCAAGGGCAGCGTGCCCGAACTGGTCGACCTGCCGAAGGGCTGCCCTTTCGCGGGCCGATGCCGCTACACAGTCGACGCCTGCAATGCCGCGAAGCCCCCAGCGGTGCCGCTGCCAAACGATCATCTGGCGCGATGTATCCGGCTCGACGAAATCGCCGCAGAGGAAGGGGTCGCCGCATGACGAACACGCCGGCCGACGCACCTTTGCTCGAAGTCACGGACCTCGTACGCCACTACGCGCTGCCCCGCGAGAAGCTCTTCGGCACCCTGCCAATGGTCAAGGCGCTCAACGGCGTGAGCTTCAGCGTCCGCCCCGGACGGAGCCTCGGCATCGTCGGCGAGTCGGGATCCGGCAAATCGACCATTGCACGTCTGGTGATGGCGCTGGACAAGCCGACCTCGGGCACCGTCAAGCTGCTCGGCGAGGATCTGCAAGCCTTGCAGAGAGACACACTGCGCAAGGCACGACGCAATTTCCAGATGGTCTTCCAGGACCCTTACGGTTCGCTCGACCCACGCCAGACAGTCGAGCGCATCGTGGCCGAACCGCTGGAAGCGCTGGGCGAAACCACGCGCGCGCAACAACGCGAACTGGCCGGTGAATCGCTCGCAGCCGTCGGCCTGCGCCTCGCCGACCTGCACAAATACCCGCACGAGTTCTCCGGTGGGCAACGGCAGCGCATCGCGATCGCACGCGCACTCATCACGCGGCCGAGGCTCATCGTGGCCGACGAGCCGGTGAGCGCGCTCGACGTCTCGGTGCAGGCGCAGGTACTCAACCTGATGCAGGACCTGCAGCAGCAGTACGGCATCAGCTACCTCCTCATCAGCCACGACCTCGCGGTGGTGAACCATCTGTGCGACGAAGTCTGCGTGCTGCACCGCGGCCTCGTCGTCGAACGCGGCGAGCCGCAGCATCTCTTCGCGCATGCGGAGCATCCCTACACGCAGGCCCTGCTCGCAGCAGTGCCGCGCGCGGAGCCGCTCGCCGCGTCATGAGCAAATACTTGCCGAGCCCGTCCGGGCCCGCCATGATGTAACGTTTGTTTCTTCACACACAGCCTTTCCCTGGAGCCCCGAAACCATGTTGAAACGCCGCACCCTCCTGACCACCGCCGCACTCGCCACCGTGCCGCTCTCGCTACCGCAGATGGCGCTCGCGCAAGGCCGCAAGGACTCGATGGTGATCGGCATGGGGCTGGAGCCGCCGGGGCTCGATCCAACGGCCGGCGCGGCATCCGCGATCGCGGAGATCGTCCAATACAACATCCTGGAGACGCTCACCAAGATCAATTCCGACGGCAGCGTGACGCCCCTCCTGGCCGAGAGCTGGGAAGTCTCGCCGGACCTGCGCACCTACACCTTCAAGCTGCGCCGCGGCGTCAAGTTCCAGAACGGCGAGCCCTTCAATGCGCAGACGGTCAAGTTCTCGTTCGACCGCGCCGGCGCCGAGAAGAGCACCAACAAGGACAAGCGCACCTTCGCGAACATGAGCACGCAGGTGGTCGATGACGCCACGGTGGTGATCATCAACAAGGAGATCGACCCCGACCTGCCCTTCCTGCTGGGTCAGGCCACCGCGGTGATCGTCGAACCCAAGAGCGCGGACGCCAACGCCACCAAGCCCGTGGGCACCGGACCCTACAAGCTCGACAACTGGAACAAGGGCAGCTCGGTGGTAGTGAGCAAGTGGGACGGCTTCCGCAACGCGGGTGCCATCAAGCTCAACAAGGTCACCTTCCGCTTCATCTCCGATCCGGCCGCGCAAGCCGCATCGCTGCTCGCCGGCGACATTGATGCGTTCCCCCGCGTGGCGACGCGCATCGTGCCGCAGTTCAAGGCCAACCCGCAGTTCCAGGTGATCCTGAGCGGATCGCGTGCGAAGACCATCCTGTCGATCAACAACAAGCGCAAGCCGCTCGACGACGTGCGGGTGCGTCGCGCGATCTCCGCGGCGATCGATCGCAAGGCCGTGATCGAAGGCGCGGTGGACGGCTTCGGCGTGCCCATCGGCAGCCACTACGTGCCGGGCGCCCCCGGGTATGTCGACACGACCGGGGTCAATCCCTTCAATGTCGAGAAGGCCAAGCAGCTTCTGGCCGAGGCCGGCGTGAAGACGCCGCTCGAACTCACGATGACGCTGCCACCGCCGCCGTACGCCCGCCAGGGCGGCGAAGTCATCGCCGCGCAACTCGCCAAGATCGGCATCAACGTGAAGATCCAGAACGTCGAATGGGCGCAGTGGCTCAGCGGCACCTACGGCAACAAGGACTACGACCTGAGCATCGTGTCGCACGTCGAGCCCTTCGACCTCGGCAACTACGCCAAAGCGGACTACTACTGGCAGTACCAGTCGAAGGACTTCAACACGGTCTACGACAAGATCAAGACGACCGGCAATGCGGCCGAGCGCAACAAGCTGCTCGGCGATGCGCAGCGCATCCTGGCCAACGACGCGGCCAACGTCTTCCTGTTCCAGCCGCAGTGGCCCACCGTCGCCAAGAAGGGCGTGAAGGGCCTGTGGAAGGACATGCCGATCTTCGTCAACGACCTGTCGGCGCTGTCGTGGTGAGCGGCCCCCTGAACGACCTGAGCGCACGGGAACTCGCCGCCGCGTATCGCAAGGGAGACCTGTCGCCGGTCGAGGTGACGCAAGCGGTGCTCGATCATGTCGAGCGCTGGGAGCCGCACCTGCAGGCCACCTGGCTGCTGCGGCCCGAGTCCGCGCTCGAACAGGCGCGCGCATCCGAAGCACGCTGGCGGCGCGGTGAGGCCCATGGCCCGCTCGACGGCGTGCCGACCACCATCAAGGAAAACATCGCGACGCGCGGCGATCCGATGCCCGCGGGCACAGCCGCCGTCACGCTCCAACCGGCGGCCGCCGATGCGCCGCCGGCCGCACGCCTGAAGGAAGCGGGCGCGGTGATCTTCAGCAAGACCACGATGCCGGACTACGGCATGCTGTCTTCCGGCTTGTCGAGCTTTCACACGCTTGCGCGCAATCCCTGGGATCTGTCGAAGACGCCCGGCGGCTCCAGTGCGGGTGCCGGTGCGGCTGCGGCAGCGGGCTACGGGCCGCTGCATATAGGCACGGACATCGGCGGCTCGCTGCGCCTCCCCGCGAGCTGGTGCGGCATCTTCACGCTCAAGCCCAGCCTGGGCCGCATTCCGATCGACCCACCGTACATGGGTCGCGCCGCCGGGCCGATGACGCGCACCGTGGCCGATGCCGCCCTGATGATGCAGACGCTCGCGCTGCCCGATGCGCGCGACAGCATGAGCCTGCCTGTGCAAGACATCGACTGGGATGCTTTCGAAGTCCCGGCCGAACATCTGCGTGGTCTGCGCATCGGCCTGTTGCTGGACGCCGGTTGCGGCCTCGCGGTCGACCCCGAGATCCAGCAGGCTGTCGAACACGCCGCAAGGCGTTTCGAGAGCGCCGGCGCCATCGTCGAGCCGATGCGGCCCTTCATGTCGCAAGCCATGCTCGACGGCATGGACCACTTCTGGCGGATGCGTTCGCTGGTGGACATGAAGGCGCTCCGGCCCGAGCAACGCGACAGGGTCCTGCCCTACATCCGCGCATGGGCCGAGAGCGCGGAGGGCTTCCGTGGCGACTACGTCTTCCGCGCCTTCAGCCAATTCCATGCGACGCGCGTCGCGGCGGTGGCTGCCTGCGCAAAGTACGACTTCGTGATCTCGCCCGTGTCGCCGAACATGCCGGCCGCTGCCGAAGCGCCTTCGCCGACCAACGATCCGTTGCGGCCGCTGGAGCACATCGGCTTCACCGTGCCGTTCAACATGTCGGAGCAACCGGCCGCGTCAATCAACTGCGGCTATGCGAAGGACGGCTTGCCGATCGGCTTGCAGATTGCCGGAAAGCGCTTCGACGACCTGGGCGTGCTCAAGGTCTCGCGCGCGTTCGAGCTCATCCGCGAACCGCAGCGGCCCTGGCCGCAACCGCCCGCAGCCTGAGCTGCCGGCGCAAACTCACGCGAAGTTCGTCGCCAGCAGCTCGCGGGCGCGGGCGACGAATTCCCTTTCGCCCCGCCGGGCGGGCAGGAAGTGAAAGGCCACGCGCGGCAACGCCGGCAAGCCGTGCGGCGCCGCGAGCGGGGCGACGCCGTCGGTCAACGCCGATTCGTTGAGGCAAGCCACGCCGAGCCCCGCAGCGAGCGCCGACTGGAGGCCCGCAACGCCCGAGGCGACATGCGCCACCGCATACGGAATGCGGCGCTGATTCAACAGCTTGACCGTGTATTGGTGCAGTGAACAGGTGTCAGGCAACACCAGCAACCGCAGCGGCTCGCCTCGTACGAGCCGCATTCCGGCGGCGCCCATCCAGGTCAGCGATTCGCGACGCAGCACCTGCGCCCGCTCTGGCGCATTGCCAGAGGCTCCGTCTCCCATGATGCGCATCGATAGACCGACGTCGAAATCCCCCTGCGCGTAGCCCGCCTCGATGGCGCCGCTCTTGAGGATGTTCACGCGCAGGCGAACCTGCGGATAGCTTTCGCCAAGGCGGCTCAGCATCCCGGTGAGATCACGCGGCCGGAAGTAGTCGGTGACCGCAAGGCGTAGCTCGCCTTGCAGCGTCTCGCCGCGCAGATCGCGAAAGGCTTCATCGCTCATCGCAAGAATGCGCCGCGCATGGCCAGCGAGCCGCAGGCCCGCCGCAGTGGGCGTGACGCCCACCTTGCTGCGCGTGAGCAGCGGTTGCCCTGCCCTTTCCTCGAGCTTGCGGATCTGCTCGCTCACCGCCGATTGCGACAAGAAGACCCTCGGGGCAGCGGCTGTCAGGCTGCCCGCCTCGGTGACTTCCACGAAGGTCCGGAGTTGCTCGATGTCGAAAGTCTGCATGGTTCATCCATCTGAATAACCGATGGAATCCATCATATCTTCCCGCTTTTCGGATGATCGACCGATCTCCACAATCCATTACATCCAACGCAGAAAGGACATCGCCATGCCTCATATCGTCATCCACCTGTCCGGCAATCCTGACGCGGCGCTCACGCGCGGCGTGGTCGACAAGGTCGCTCATCTCACTCAGACCGTCCTCGACAAGAAGCTGCCGGTGATTGCCATCACGGTGCAGTACATCGCAGCCGATGCCTGGTTCATTGGTGGCCAATCGCTCGCGGAGTTGGGAAAGTCGGCCTTCCATCTCGACATCAGCATCACCGACGAGACCAACACCAAGGCGGAGAAGGCGCGCTACCTGCGGGAGGTGTACGAAGCCATGGCCGCGCTGAGAAGCAACCTGCACGAGGTCTCCTACGTGCATCTGATCGATGCCCGCGCTGCCGCCTATGGCTACGGCGGCCGAACGCAGGAATACCGACACCAGCAAGCCGGCGTTTGAGCCCGGGTCACGCGGGGCGTGGCAACATGGTTGCTTCTGCGACCAACGCCAGGAGCCGCCTTGAGTTCTGCGCCCCGTCTGTCCGACAGCCTCGGCAATCCGCTCAGCCTTGATGACCCGACGAGCCTCGGCGTCGTCAACGATTTTGTCGAAGGCTTCATTTCGTGCGAAGCGCGCGCAGTGGATGTGCTGGCCGCCGCGCACGACCCCAGCCCAATCGTGCAGGCGTACTGCGCGACGCTGCATCTGTTCGCGGAATCCGGCGATGCCGTTACGAATGCCCGCCCATTCATCGAGCGCGCACAGGCAGCGTCGGGTCGCGCCACCTCACGCGAGCAACGCTACATCGCCGCCATCGCCGCATGGGCCGACGGTGACATCGCGCGCGCCATCGCGCTGCACGAGGAACAGGCAAGGGAGCATCCGCGCGATCTCGCTTCGTTGAAGCTCGGGCAGTACCACTGCTTCAACGTCGGCGACTGCCCCGGCATGCTGCGCCTTGCGTTGAGGGCGCTGCCGCACGCCGGCGATGTCCCGTATCTGCACGGCATGGCTGCGTTCGGCCATGAGCAATGCCACCGCATGCGCGAGGCCGAAGCCTGTGCGCGCCGCGCGATAGCTCTGGTGCGCAAGGAGCCCTGGGCGCATCACGCACTTGCGCATGTGATGCTCACCGAAGGGCGTCTGTCGGAAGGACTCGAATTCATGCAGAGCGTGGGCGACACATGGGTCGGACTCAACTCATTCATGGTCACGCACAACTGGTGGCATGTCGCGCTCTTCCTGATCGATCTGGGCCGCGATGCGGATGCGCTGGCGATCTACGACGAGCATGTGTGGGGCGTGGTCAAGGAATACTCGCAGGACCAGATCGGCGCGGTCTCACTGCTCGCACGAGTCGAACTGGCGGGCATCGACGTGGGTGACCGTTGGCAGGACGTGGGCCGCTATCTCGTACAGCGGCTGGACGATCACGTGCTGCCGTTTCTCGATCTGCAGTACCTCTACGGACTCGCGCGCGCCGGGCGACCGGAGGCGGACGTGCTACTGGAGCACATTGAACGCTTCGCCCCGCATGCACCGCCTTCGACGCGCAACGCGTGGCAGCGTGTCTGCGTGCCGGCCGCACGCGGATTGCTGGCCCATGCGCGCGGAGACTGGGGAACGGCGATCGAGGCGCTGGGAGAGGCCTTGCCGCGTCTCGTCGAGATCGGCGGCAGCCATGCGCAGCGCGATCTGTTCGAGCAGGTCTATCTCGACGCACTCGTGCGCAAGGGCACCGGCACGTCCCTCGCCGGCGCCCAGGGCATCCTGCAGCAGCAGGTCAATCGCCAGCCCGAATCGCGGCGATTGCAGCGGCAGGCGGCGGCGGTCTACGCTCGTCTCGGCCTGCCGGCCTGAATCAGCCCTTCGCGACCTCGTGCGCCGCCATCTGCTCGAGCGCCTTGACCAGCGCCGAGTGGTCGAGTTGATCCCATCCGTGGGCGGCGCATGACTGCATGAGTTGCGCGGCCGACGCGGTCTGCGGCAGCGCCACCGACATGGCCTTCGCACCCGCGAGCGCGAGATTCAGGTCCTTCTGATGCAGGCCGATGCGGAAGCCAGGATTGAAGGTGCGCTTGATCATGCGCTCGCCATGCACCTCGAGGATGCGGCTGGCCGCGAAGCCGCCCATGAGCGCCTGTCGCACCTTGGCCGGATCGGCGCCGGCCTTGCTCGCGAACAGGAGCGCTTCGCCGACCGCCGCGATGTTGAGCGCCACGATGATCTGGTTCGCCACCTTGGTGGTCTGTCCGTCACCGTTGCCGCCGACGAGCGTGATGTTCTTGCCCATCTTCTCGAACAGCGGCTTCGCGCGCTCGAACACCGCTTCATCGCCGCCGACCATGATCGTGAGGCTCGCGGCCTTGGCGCCGACTTCGCCACCCGACACTGGCGCGTCGAGGTAGTCGCAGCCGAGGTCGTTGATCTTCTTCGCGAAGCGCTTGGTGTCGATGGGCGAGATCGAGCTCATGTCGATCACCGTCTTGCCCTTCGAGAGGCCCGCGGCCACGCCGTCTTCGCCGAAAAGGACCTGCTCGACGTCCGGCGTGTCGGGCAGCATCAGGATCACGACATCCGCCGCGCGCGCCACATCGGCGTTGCTCGCGCAGGCGGTCGCGGTCTTGAGGGCCTCGGGCACCTTGCTGCGCGTGCGCACGAACATCTCGTGGCCGGCCTGCAGGAGGTTCTGCGCCATCGGCGCGCCCATGATGCCGAGTCCGATGAATCCGATCTTCATGATCAATGGTCCTTTCAGTAGGAAGTCGAGCCGGCGGCCGGTTGCGAGGCGCGCATCTTCGCGAGCACCTGCTGCGAGCCTGCGGCCATGAGACGAGCATCCGAGCTCACGGTAACGAACTGGAAGCCCTTGGCGATGCGTGCGAGCGCGCCTTCGGGCGTGCCGTTGTGAATGCCGGCGACGAGTCCGTGCGCCTTCGCGCGTTCGAGGATGTGGTCGATCGCCTGCGCGACGGGCGGATCGACGTCGTCGAACACGGGCCGGCAGCCGAGCGCCAGCGACAGGTCCGACGGGCCGATGTAGACCGCGTCGAGCCCTTCGACCGACATGATCGCGTCGAGGTTTTCCAACGCTTGGGCAGTTTCGATCATCGCGAAGGTCACGATGGTGTCGTTGGCGTGCTGCGGATAGTCGGCACCACCATAGAGCAGCGCCCGGATCGGGCCGAAGCTGCGCGTGCCGCGCGGGGCGTAGTGCGTGTAGGCGACGAGCTTCGCCGCTTCATCCGCCGTGTTGATCATCGGGCAGATGACGCCGTAGGCGCCGGCATCGAGCGTCTTCATCAGCGCCGCCGGGTCGAGCCAGGGCACGCGCACCACGGGCACGGTGTCGGTCGTGGAGATGGCCTGCAGCATCGGGATCATCGACTGGTAGTCGATGACGCCGTGTTGCAGGTCGATGGTGAGTGAATCCCAGCCCTGGTGGGCCATGGTCTCGGCCGAAAACCCGTTGGGGATCGCGAGCCAGCCATTGACCGCGGCGCCCCCCGATTTCCAGAGCGCCCGCAGGCGGTTTTCTCTCATGTCGTCTCCTTGTCGTGTCGTGGAGCGATCGGCAGCGCTCAGCGATCGAAGGCAGGTCGCTTGGGGTCGAACTTCCAGCCCGGGATCAGGCACTGCATCGCAACCGCATCATCGCGCGAACCGAGGCCGTGCTGCTTGTAAAGCTGGTGCGCCTTCTCGACTTCAGCCATGTCGAGTTCGATGCCGAGGCCGGGCTTCTTCGGCACCTGCACCATGCCGCCTTCGATGCGCAGCGGTTCCCTGGTCAGCCGCTGGCCGTCCTGCCAGATCCAGTGGGTGTCGATGGCGGTCACGCGGCCCGGCGCGGCGGCGCCGACATGGGTGAACATCGCGAGCGACACGTCGAAGTGGTTGTTGGAATGCGAGCCCCAGGTAAGGCCCCAGTCGCGGCAGGTCTGCGCGACGCGCACCGAGCCGGCCATGGTCCAGAAGTGCGGGTCGGCCAGCGGGATGTCCACCGACTGCAGGGAGAGCGCATGCGCCATCTGCCGCCAGTCGGTCGCGATCATGTTGGTCGCGGTCGGCAGGCCGGTGGCGCGGCGGAATTCGGCCATCACTTCCCTGCCGGAAAAGCCATCTTCCGCGCCGCACGGGTCCTCGGCATAGGCGACCATGCCACGCATGCGATGGCCCAGTCGGATGGCGTCCTTCAGCAGCCAGCCACCGTTCGGGTCGAGCGTGACGCGCGCATCGGGAAAGCGCTCGTGCAGCGCAACGATGGCATCGACTTCCTCGTCGCCGCGCAGCACCCCGCCCTTGAGCTTGAAATCGTTGAAGCCGTAGCGCTCGCGTGCGGCTTCGGCCAGGCGAACGATGGATTCGGGTGTCATCGCCTTCTCGTGCCGCAGGCGGAACCAGTCGTTGTCGGCCTCGGGCTCGCGCGCATAGGGCAGATCGGACTTGTCGCGATCGCCGACGAAGAAGAGATAGCCCAGCATTTCGACCGCGTCGCGCTGCTGGCCTTCGCCCAGAAGCGCCGCGACCGGCATGTCCAGGTGCTGGCCGAGCAGGTCGAGCATCGCCGACTCGATCGCGGTGACTGCATGGATCGTGGTGCGCAGGTCGAAGGTCTGCAGGCCACGCCCGCCGGAATCGCGGTCGGCAAACTTCTTCTGCACGCGCTGCAAAAGGCCCTGGTAGCCGCCGAGGCCCTGCCCCACGACGAGATCGCGTGCGTCTTCGAGCGTCTGGCGGATCTTCTCGCCGCCGGGGACCTCGCCCACGCCGGTGCGGCCTGCGCTGTCGGTCAGGATCAGCAGGTTGCGGGTGAAGAAGGGGCCGTGCGCGCCGCTGAGGTTCAGCAGCATGCTGTCGCGGCCGGCAACGGGGATCACGCGCAGTTCGGTGATCTTGGGCGTGGAGTTGGACATATTCGGTGCTCTCTCAATCAGCGGTGATCTTGCCGGTCTCGATCACTTTCTTCCAGCGGGCATATTCCTGCTGCTGGAAGGCTGCGAACTGCGCAGGCGTGTTGCCGACGACTTCGAGGCCGATGGCGGTGAACTGGCTCTTCACTGTCGGGTCGTTCAGGGCAGCGACCATCGCGCTGTGCGCCTTGTCGCGGACGGCCGTACGCAACCCCTTCGGCGCGACGATGGCCTGCCACGAGTAGACGTCGACGTTCCTCACGCCGGCCTCGGCGATGGTCGGCACATCCAGCAGAACGGGCGAGCGCTTGTCGCCCGTGACGGCGAGCGCCTTGAGCTTGCCGCCCTTGATGTACTGCACCACCGCGTTGACGTTCTGGAACGACGCATCGACCTGCCCGCCCAGCAGATCGGTGATGGCCGGCGCGCCACCCTTGTAAGGCACGTGCAGGCCGTGCGTTCCGGTCTGCTGCCAGAAGAGCTCGGCGGTGAGGTGGTCGCTGGATCCGTTGCCGGACGACGCGAAGCTCATCTTGCCGGGATGCGCCTTCAGGTTAGCGATGACGTCCGCGACCGACTTGTGCGGCGAGTTGGCTGGAACCACCAGCACGTTCGGCGCCTGCACCGCGACGGTGATCAGGTCGAAGTCCTTGAGCGCGTCGTATTGCAGGCCCTTGATGAGATGGGGCGCAATCACCAGCGGGCCGAGCGAGGTGACGAGGAAGGTGTAGCCGTCCGGCGGCGACCGCTTGACCTGCGTCGCGCCGATCGTGCCGGTCGCGCCGGCCTTGTTGTCGACCAGGAAGGTCTGGCCCAGCTTTTCGCCGAGCTTGGGGCTGATGGCGCGAGCGACCATGTCGGTCGAACCGCCCGCCGGGAAGGGAACGATGATGCTCACGGTCTTCTGCGGCCAGTCCTGCGCGTGAGCGCCGGTTGCAGCAGCGAGGGCGATGGAGCACGCGGCAATCAGTTTTCCGAATGTCATGGAGATGTCTCTTTCGATGGTAGCGCTATCTTTGGTGCGCGAATGATAGCGCTACCGTGCCGTTCGGCAAGCCATTTGGATTTAGGGTTTACGCGGATCAGGCGCTTTGGCGCTCGGCGATCGAGAAGCCGATGTCGACTACGCGCTGGTCGACCTGGCGTCCTTCCGCCCGGTCGACGATGAACTGGGCGGCCTGGCGGCCGATGGCGGCGCCATCGATGCGGACCGTGGTCAGCGCGGGCTGGAGATCGGCCGCGAATTCGAGATCGCCGAAGCCGACGACCGAGAGGTGCCCGGGCACCGAGATGCCGCGCGACTGCGCCTCGATCATCACGCCGAGCGCCAGCAGGTCGGAGCTGCAGAACACCGCGTCGATGGTCGGATGCTCGCTCAGCAGCTCGGACAGCGCTGCGCGCCCGCTCTTCAGGGTCGTTGGCGCTGGCACGCGCTTGATCGGCACATCGGGCAAGCCGGCCGCGCGGGCGGCGTCGCTGAACGCGCCGTGCCGCCGTCGCGCGCGCTCGTCATCGCCCGCGACCACTGCGAGATGTCGCCGCCCCTTGGCATGCAGGAATTCAGCGACTTTCCGGCCCACTTCCGCGTGCGAAAAGCCCACCAGCATGTCCAGCGGCGTCGGAGTGAGGTCCCAGGTCTCGACCACCGGAATGCCCGCCGCCAGGAGTCGCTTGCGACCTTCGGGCGAGTGCATGATCCCGGTGAGCACGATGCCATCCGGCCGGCGGCCGATGATGGCTTCGAGAAGCGCATCCTCGCGCGAATTCACGTAGCCGCTCTGGCCCAGCATGAGCTGGTACCCACGCTCGCCGAGCGCCTCTGTCAGCGACTGCACCGTCTGGAGGAAGACCGGCCCCGCGATCGTGGGCACGACCGCCGCCACGAGCCGGCTGCGTGTCGATGCCAGCCCGCCTGCAAGCACGTTGCGCACATAGCCGGTGCGGCTGACGGCGTCGGTCACCTTCTTGAGCACCTCGGCCGACACCTGCGAAGGCGAACTCAGCGCGCGCGATGCGGTGATCGGCGCCACACCGGCGAGCTTCGCGACATCGTGCAAGGTGACCGCGCCGCTGCCACGGCGGGTACGTCGAACGGGGGCGGCGCCATCTTTGCTCATGCGCGCCATTCTAGGCGCGCTGATAGCGCTACCGGCACTTTCCCGCCGGGCCTACAGGTGGCGCGATTGGTCGTAGGTCGGTTGGGGCGGCAGGTCTGCCAGATGTCGCGTGTCGGCCCAGTCGACGATCTCGATGCGATCGGGCGCCGCGGCATCCGCGAGGCGGATGCGGTTGAAACCGGCATTGGGGATCTGGCTTTGGCGCGGACCATTCAGGCCCAGCCCGCGGGCCGTGCGCCAGACCATGTCGAGCACGCCGCCATGCGTCACGACCAGCACACGCTGACCCACGTGAGTCGACGCGATGCTGCCGAGCGCATCCATGATCCGCGCGTGGAATTGCCGCGGCGATTCTCCTTCGGGCATCGCATGGTCTTCACGGAACTGCAGCCAGTCTTCCCACGCGCGTGGATGCAGGCTCTGGATCTCATCGGCGCGCATGCCTTCGACCACGCCGAAGTTCTGCTCGCGCAGCGTGACCGTGGTGGCGACCGCCAGTTCGAGCTGCTGCGCCGCCGGTGCGGCCGTCTGCTGCGCGCGCATGAGGTCGCTGCAAATGAGGTATTCCACCGATTCGCCCGCCAGTCGCAGGCCGAGTCGACGGGCCTGCTCGTGGCCCATGTCGTTGAGGGGCACGTCGATGTGGCCCTGAAATCGGAGTTCGCGGTTCCAGTCGGTTTCGCCGTGGCGGATCAGGATGAGTTCGGTCATGGGCATTGGCGCCTATTGTCCGCGCATAGGGTGACGTCGCGATGTCCGCGCACACGATCGCCGAGAATCCGCGCATGCCACGCCTTGTCCTGTTGCCCGGGCTCGCCTGCGACGAGCGCCTCTGGGAAGCGCAGATTCCCGCCCTGCCGCCAACGCTCGAAGTCCACGTCACCGACGTGCACATGCGCCACGAGCGCATCGAGGCAATGGCGACCGCGCTGCTCACCGAGCACCCCGGACCGCTGATTCTTTGCGGCGCATCGATGGGCGGCATGGTCGCGATGGAGGCCGCACGACAGGCGCCCGACCGCATCGCCGGACTCGCCCTGCTCGGGACCAATGCGCGCCCCGAAACGCCCGAGATGTACGAGCTACGCGAATCGGCGATCGAACTGTTCGAACGCGGCGAAGCGCGCGACGTGATTGAACTCAACGCAGGCTTTGCGTTTCACCCCACGCAGGCGAGCGATGATGCGCTCATCCAGCGCTACGTCGACCTGATCCTCGACGCGGGCGCCGCACAACTGATCCGGCAGAACCGGGCGCTGATGGAGCGACCCGATGCGCGGCCGCATCTCGCACATCTGCGCTGTCCGACGCTCGTTCTTTGCGGCGAAGGCGATCGCCTCACGCCGCCGGAATGCTCGCGCGAGATCGCAACACTGATGCCGCACGCGGAACTCGTCTGGGTCGCTGAATGCGGCCACATGCTGACGATGGAGAAACCAGCCTTCGTCAACGCAACCCTCGGCGCTTGGCTTCAGCGCGTCGTCGAAGGCGCCTGACAGCGCACCGCCTAGTGCAACTGGCCGCCCGTTTCGCGCGCGTCCTCGCGCACGTTCACTGAAGTCGCGACAGCGATTCGCAGCGCGGCAATCACGGCGTCGAGCGACATGCTCGGCATCCCCGGCAATCGCGCCGCCTGCTCCGGCAGGTAGGGGATGTGAATGAATCCGCCACGCATGCCCGGCACTGGCCGCGTGGCGATGCGATGCATCAATCCGAAGAACAGGTGATTGCAGACAAAGGTGCCCGCCGAGTTGGACACCGACGCCGGAACACCTGCCGAACGCAAATCACGCACGATGGCCTTGATCGGCAGGCTCGAGAAGTACCCCACCGGCGCACCCGCGACCACGGGTTGGTCGATCGGCTGGCAGCCGGCGTTGTCGCAGATGCGGCCGTCGTCGACGTTGATCGCCACGCGCTCGGGCGTGATCTCGCTACGGCCGCCGGCTTGGCCGACGGCGATCACGAACTGCGGTCGAAGCTCATCGATCGCCGCATCGAGTTCGCGCAAGGCCGCGCCGAAGACGCACGAAATGCGCCGCGCATGCACCGTGGCGCCCTCGCAGCGCCAGCCATCCAGCGCGTGCACAGCTTCCCACGAAGGATTGATCGCGTCTTTGTCGAAGGGCTCGAAGCCGGTCAGGAGGATGTTCACGATGCCGCGACGGCGATGCCTTCGGCCGCGAGCCGCTCCCGGATGCGCCGGGCAAAGGCCAGCGCGTGTGCGCCGTCGCCGTGCAGGCACACGGTCTGCGCATTGACCGGAACCACACTGCCGTCAATGGCGGTCACCTTATGGTCGCGTACCAGGGAAAGCGTCTGCGTGAGCGACTGCTCTTCCTCCTCGATCAGCGCGCCGGGCTGGCTGCGAGGGACGAGGCTGCCATCCGGCATGTAGCCGCGATCGGCGAAGACCTCTTCGACCGGCGTCAGCCCCGCACGCTCGGCAGCGGTGATCATGCCGCTGCCGGCGAGGCCGAAGAACCGCAGCTTGGGATCGAAACGCCGCACCGCCTCGCAGATAGCGTCGGCCAGCACCGGGTCCTTGACCGCCTGGTTGTAGAGCGCACCATGCGGCTTCACATGCGCGAGCGTGCCGCCTTCCGCCTTGACGATCGCGGAGAGTGCGCCGATCTGGTAGAGCATGCCCGCGACGATCTCGTCGGGCGGAAGGTTCATCGTGCTGCGGCCGAAGTTCTCCCGATCCGGAAAGCTCGGATGCGCGCCGATCGCGACGCCCTTGTCGACGGCCCAGCGCACGCACTGACGCATGGTGCTGGCGTCACCCGCGTGCCAGCCGCAGGCGATGTTGGCCGAACTCACCAGGCCGAGCAGCGCCTCGTCGTTGTCGCAACCTTCGCCCAGGTCGGCATTGAGATCAATCCGCATGCGTTTCTCCTTGGGTGGAATTCTGCGCCGGCGCGAGCCACCCCATCGACACCAGGCCTTGCGCAAGGTGGGCGAGATAGCGCTTCTGCTCGTCCCATGCCGCGAGTGCCTCGGCGGAATCGACCACGCGAAAGCGCAGACGGCCATCGAGCGGCGCCTGCGCGAGCTTCCAGAGGTCGGCACGAATGACCACGCCGACGCGCGGATAGCCGCCAGTCGTTTGCGCGTCGCCCAACAGCACGATCGGCTGTCCTGAAGGTGGCACCTGAATCGTGCCCGGGATCACGCCCGACGAGAGCATGTCGCCGTTGCGCTTGCGCTTGAGCTCCGGGCCTTCGAGGCGGCTTCCCATGCGATTGCTCTGCGGCGTGATCCGCCACGCGTCGCGCCAAAGCTGCTCTCGCGACGCAACGGTGAAAAGTTCGAATTCAGGGCCAGGGATGATGCGAAGTTCGATCACGCCGACGGCCGGGTCGATGCGCCACTGCGGCATGCGCGCGCCGAAGGGGCGACGCTCCAACTGGGCCGCCGTGAGCGCGAACTGGCCGCAGGCAAGCGTGTCGCCGGCTTTCAGCGGCCGTCCCTCGTGGCCGCCGAAGCCGGCCTTCAGATCGGTGCTGCGCGACCCCAGGATCATCGGCACATCGATACCGCCGGCAACCGCCAGCCACGTGCGGATGCCCGTCTTCTCGTTCGACCGGTTGGCGCGGCCGAACTTGAGGACCTGCCCTGCGCGCACCGGCACGCTCCAGCCCGGCCAGATCGGCAGCCCATCGAGCCGGGCGTCGAAATCGTCACCGGCCCACGCAATGCGGGTCGGCGCATCGAAGCGCAGTTCGCAAGCGCCCATCGTGAGTTCCAGCCCCGCTGCGCCGTCAGGATTGCCGACCAGCCGATTTGCAAGCACCAGCGCGAGCGTGTCGAGCGCACCGCCGGGGCAGATGCCGAGTTGCCGATGGCCATGCCGGCCCAAGTCCTGAACCGAAGCCAGCATTCCCGGTCGCAGGACCGTGAGCCCGGCCGCGTTCAAAGCTCCACCCTTTCTGCGACGAAGCGAACACGATCGCCGGGACGCAGCAGCGTGGGTGCTTCGGCCGTCGGATCGAACAGCGGCACGGAGGTCCGCCCGATCAGGTTCCATCCACCAGGCGAAACCAGCGGATAGATGCCCGTCTGCTCACCGCCAATGCCCACCGAACCGGTCGGCACCGCAACGCGTGGAGCCGGGCGACGCGGCGTGGCGAGTTCGGGCGCAAGCCCACCCATGAACGCGAAGCCCGGCAGGAAGCCAAGCAGGTACACGACGTAGTCGCCTTCGCTGTGCCGTCGGACCACCTCGGCAGCCGAGAGCTTCGTATGCGCGGCCACGTCGGCAAGATCCGGCCCTGACTCTCCGCCATAGATCACCGGAATCTCGATGCGCCGCCCCTCGACCGCTGCCGCCCCAAGTTGCGGCCACGCGGACAGAACCTGTACCTCGAGCTCGACGCCGTCGATCTGCTCGGGGTCGAAGAGCAGGGTCAGGTTATTCATGCCGGGCAGCACCTCGCGAACGCCGTGCCATCGCACGGCTTCTGCGGCCAGCGCCCAGAACTGTTGCTGCCGCGCAAGTGTTGCCGGCGGCGGTAACTCGCATACCAGCGCCGCCTCGCCGAGGGGGTGCAGGCGAGGCAGCAGCGCCTCGGTCATTCGCGACCGAGGTTGCGTACCTTGGCGAGCAGGGCCTCCTGCACCTTTGGCGACACGAACTTGTCGACTTCGCCGCCAAGCATCGCGATCTCGCGCACGAAGGTGCTGGAAATGAACTGGTACTTGTCGCTCGGCGTGAGGAACACCGTCTCGACTTCGGGCATCAGCGAGCGGTTCATGCCCGCGAGCTGGAATTCGTAGTCGAAGTCGGTCACGGCGCGAAGGCCGCGCACCATCGCCTTGCCGCCGCGCGCGACGACAAAGTCGCGCAGTAGCCCCGAGAAGCTCTCGACGGTGACTTGGTCGCTGTACGCGCTCACCGCGGTGCGTGCCATGTCGATGCGCTCCTGCAGCGAGAAGAGCGCCTTCTTGTGATGTCCGGCGGCGACGGCGACGATGACCTTCGAGAAAAGCTGGGTTGCACGCCGCACCACGTCTTCGTGGCCGAGCGTCATCGGATCGAATGTGCCGGGATATACCGCGATCACGTTGCTGGTCATGGTTGCTCCTCTCATGCAGCCGCTCGCGGCCCTGTGTTTCGGCGGATTATGCAGCCGCGTCCGCGGCGCGCTGAAGAAGGTGCGCATGCACCGCACCGGCCTTGAGATGCCGGTAGACGACGAGGCCGAGCGAGGCCAACTCCTCCTCGTCCCACTGCCGTGCCGCCTCGAGGTAGATCACGCCCCCTGGGCGCAGGGCGCGTACGGCCGCGCTCAACGCGGGCGAATAGAGAGCCACGTTGTCGAACGGTGGATCGAGAAAGACGACATGCAGGCTGCCGGCAGGCGTGCGCTCCAGCGCGGTGACGCCGTTTCCGCGCTCGACGCGCACCGTCTCGGCAGAGAGTTTGGTCTTGAGGGTCTGCAACTGCGCCACGAGCGCAGCGTCCTGCTCGCACAGCAGGACCGATTCAGCGCCGCGTGATGCGGCTTCCAGCCCGAGCGCGCCAGTACCGGCAAACGCATCGACGCATCGCCAGCCAGGCAGCTCGCCGCCGCCCGCGCCAGCGAGACTGGCCAGCCAGTTGAAGAGGGTTTCACGAACCCGGTCGGGCGTGGGGCGCAGGCCGGCCTTGTCGGCAACGGCGAGGCGGGTCCGCTTCCATTCGCCGCCGATGATGCGGACGAAATGCGGCGCCTTGGCCAGCTTGGCCGCGACGGAACTCGATTTGGCGGGGACGGATTTTCGGGGCGCGGATTTCACGCCCAAAGCTTAACGGCATCGAAGGCGCCGGTCGCGCCTTCGAACCCCGCGCCATCAGGGCTGCCTGGCCCCGACGATGACCGTCACCATCCGTTCCGGCTGCAGCTTGCGCGCGAACGCGGCCTTGACATCAGCCACAGTGATCGCGTTCATGCGAGCCGTCCAGGTTTCCAGGTAGTCGAGCGGCAGGTCGTACCAGGCGATGTTCGCGACATTTCCGAGCAGCTTGCGATTGCTGTCGAGCAAGAGCGGAAAGCCGCCGATGAGGTTGTCCTTCGCAGCCTTGAGCTCGGCTTCGGTCGGCCCTTCGGCAACGAACTTGGCCAGCACCTCGCGCGAAACCTTGACCGCTTCGTCGGCCTGATCCGGCCGCGTCTGGAAGCCGACGCGGAACGCACCTGCCTGAAGGCCCGGCGAGAAGCCGCTGTAGATGCTGTAGGTCAACCCCCGCTTCTCGCGCACCTGCTCGGTGAGGCGCGACACGAATCCGCCGCCCCCGAGCACGTAGTTGCCAAGGTTCAACGCGAAGTGATCGGGGTCTGCGCGGCGGTAGCCTGGCTGGCCGATGAGCACGTGCGTCTGCGCGGAATCGAATGGGATGCGTGTCTCCTTCGCGGCAGAGAGCGGCTCCACTTCAGCCACCGCGGGCAGCTCGGGGCACGATGCCGAAGATTGCAAGCGCGACAAGAGCGTCTTTGCGATGTCTTCCGCCTGCGGGCGGGTCACGGCGCCGACGATGCTGATCTTGGCCCTGCAAGGCACGATGAGTTGCTCGTAGCGCTTGCGCATCGTCGCCACGTCGATCTGCGCCAGCGTCGCCTCGGTCGTCTCGACGCCGTAAGGGTGCGTGCCGTAGACCGCCTGGGCAAAGGCGCGCTCGGTCACGGTGGCGGGCTTGGTGTTGGCTTCCTTGATCGCCGCGTTGAGCCGCTCTCGCTCGCGCATCCACACATCTTCCGGGAATGCCGGCTCGCCAATCTGGCGCGCGGCAAGTCGCACCGCCTTGTCGAGCAGCGCGGGCTGCGCCAGCGTGCGCAGCGTGAAGCTCGTGCGCTCGCCACCGGCGCTCACATCGAAGTTCGCGCCGAGATCGGCCCAGGCTTCGCCAAGCGCGTTCTGGTCCATCGCTGGATCTCTGCCGCTCGCGCGAATGCCCTTCTCCACCATCGTGGCGGTCACGCTCGCGAGGCCCGCCTGGGAGGCCGGATCGCGTCGTGAACCGGCGTCGAAATCGGCCTGCACATCAACGATCGGCAGTGCGTTCGTGGCCGCAAGATAGATCTTCGCGCCGTTCGACAGCGTCCATTGCTGGATCGGAATGGCGGCCTGAGCGGTCGCGCCCATCAGCAAAGCGGCGCCGAAGAAGAAGGCGCGAAGGCCAATTGTCGAAAACTTGAACATGGGTCTCGGGCCTTCCATCAACGCATCTCGCCCATCGGTGCCGCGAATCCCCGCGGACGTCGATTCGCCTCGGGAGGCAGCGGCCGCAGCGTGGCGACCGTCAATTGGTCATCGCCAAAATACTTGGCCGCCACGGCCTTTAGCTGCTCCGCAGTAACGCTCTGGAGCCGCTCGATGATTCGCGCGCTCGCATCGAGTGGAAGCCCCTGCACCCAGTTGCTGCCCAGTTCGCGCGCCTGCGCCATCACCGAATCGAGCTTGTAGGTTTCGCTCGCCACCCACTGGGTCTTGACGCGTGCGAGTTCGGCTTCCCCGACGCCTTCGCGAGCGATCTTCGCGACCTCGGCGCGCAAGGCCGCCTCGACCGCCTCAGCCGTCTTGCCGGAGGCCGGCACACCATCGAGCACGAAGAGTTGCGGCCCGCGCCCGACGAAGCCCGAATACGCACCCGCGGAGTCGGCGACGCGATTGGGCCCCTGAGTCAGTGCGCGATCAAGCCGCGAACCCGGATAGCCGTCCAGAACCGCCGCCAGCACCACCAGCGCGTACGGATCGATGTCGCCCTTGAAGTTGTCGGCCGCATCGATCTGCGGCGCGCGGAAGGCCAGCGAAACATAGGCCTGCTCGGCGGGCGCCTTGTATTCGATACGGCGGATGCCGCGCTGTGCGGGCTCGATGCGCGGCTTGCGGGTGGGCACGGCACGTGCGGGGATCGAGCCGTAGTACTTCTCTGCCATTGCGCGAACCTGCGCCACGTCGACGTCGCCCACCACGACGATCGCGGCATTGGCGGGCGTGTACCAGCGCGTAAAAAAGGCGCGGACATCGTCCGGCGTCATTGCATCGAGATCGCTCATCCAGCCGACCACCGGGCGGTGGTATGGAGAAGCGGTGAACACCGCGGCGTTCTGCTGCTCGCCGAGCAACGAGCGCGGCTGGTCGTCGGTGCGCATGCGGCGCTCTTCCTTGACGACCTCGATCTCGCGCTTGAACTCGTCGTCCGGCCACTGGTTGCTGGTGAAGCGATCGGATTCGAGCTTCATGATCTGCTCAAGCTTCTCGACCGGGATCTGCTGGTAGTAACCGGTGTAGTCGCGCGTCGTGAATGCGTTTTCTCGCCCGCCGAGTGCCGCGACGCGACGGGAAAACTCGCCGGCCTTGAGCTCCTTGCTGCCCTTGAACATCATGTGTTCGAGCGCATGCGCGACGCCGGAAGTACCGTCCACCTCGTCCATCGACCCGACGCGGACCCAGAGCATCTGGACTGCGGTCGGCGCGCGACGGTCGGGTTGCACGATCAAGGTCATGCCGTTGCTGAGGGTGAATTGCTCGGCGGCAGGCGTCCCGTTGGAGGGCGAGACGGTCGCGGATTTCGGGGAGGAGGCTTGCGCGAACGCGGGCAATGCCCAAGGTGCAGAGAGCACCAAGGCCAGCACCGCACCCAGCGCAGCGCGGCGTGGCGAGGGGTGTTTCATAGAATGGCTCGGATTGTAAAAACGCGCCAATGTTCAGTTTCTTCAAGAAAAAACCGCAGCCCGATGCCGCCCAGGCACCGGAGCCTTCACCCGAGGTTCCATCGGGTGAAACGCCGGCGGCTCCAGCCACGCCGGCGAGGTCGGTCTTTTCGCCATCCAGCTGGTTCGGCAAGGCGGCTCCGGCGGCACCCGCGCCGGCTGCCGAAGTCGAGTCGGTCCCCGCGCCGGCCATTTCCCCCGAAAAGCCCGCGCCGACTTCTCCCGTCGAGCCCGAGAGCCCGCCGCCGGCGCCCGCTGAGGCTGAGCCCAGCCTTGCGTCGGTTCCCGCACCGGCTCCCGCTGTGGCAGTGGTCGCGCCCGTCCCTGCGCCAGCGCCAGCGCAGCCCGAGCGCAGCGGCTGGCTGGGCAAGCTCAAGAGCGGCCTGCGCAAGACCGGCAACAGCATCACCGCGGCATTCGTCAACGCCCAGATCGACGAGGAGCTTTATGAAGAGTTGGAAGCCGCACTCCTGATGGCCGATACGGGCGTCAAGGCGACCGAGCATCTGCTGGAGGACCTGAGGCGCCGGGTCAAGAGCAACATGGCCACCGACGCGAACCAGGTCAAGGCGCTGCTGGCGGATGCGATCGCCGACCTGCTGCGCCCCCTCGAAAAGTCGCTCGTGATCGGCGAGTACACGCCGACCGTGATCATGGTTGCCGGCGTGAACGGCGCCGGCAAGACAACATCGATCGGCAAGCTGACCAAGCACCTCGCCAACGAGGGCGCCTCGGTCCTGCTGGCCGCAGCCGACACTTTCCGCGCGGCCGCACGCGAGCAATTGCTGGTGTGGGCAGACCGCAACACGGTCGAGATCGTCAGCCAGGAAGGCGGTGACCCCGCTGCCGTGAGCTTCGACGCGGTCAACGCCGGCAAGGCGCGCGGCAAGGATGTGGTGCTTGTCGACACGGCCGGCCGCCTTCCGACGCAGATCCATCTCATGGACGAGCTCAAGAAGATCAAGCGCGTCGTCAACCGGGCCGATGCGACTGCGCCGCACGAAGTGCTGCTGGTCATCGACGGCAATACGGGTCAGAACGCACTGGCGCAGGTCAAGGCGTTCGACGAGGCGCTCGGCCTGACAGGGTTGGTCGTCACCAAGCTCGACGGCACGGCCAAGGGGGGCGTGCTGTGCGCCATCGCGCGCGAGCGGCCGATTCCGGTCTATTTCATTGGTGTGGGGGAAAAGCTGGAAGACCTCGAAACCTTCAATGCGCGCGAGTTCGCGCAAGCGCTGCTCGGTTAAATAAACGGCCGGGTTCATCCTCCTGTTGCGCGGGGGCCGGTCTGGCATCATGTCCACGGCACCAGAACAAGCAACCATCTTGAAGACCTCGAAGTCAATCCGAAGCAAAGTTGCTGCGCCAAGGAGTCTTGGTGCGAGCGATGGCGTTGAGCGTGATGAGCAGCTTGCGCATGCATGCGACGAG
>JAGIAI010000118.1 GCA_017744935.1 Variovorax sp. | reverse complement strand
GCATACGGCGCGGCCGTGATGATCAGCGGCTGCTGGTTCTCGGGGTACAGGTGTCCGTCAAGGAAGTTCATGTGGGGTCCTCTGGGTTGGGAAGGTGGATGCCGCTCAGTTCGGCTGGATGTCGAACTTCCTGACGATGGCTGCGTTGCGCTGGAACAGCTGCTTGTTCTCCCCCAGCAGAGCAGCCGAATCGACGCTCACGTCCGGCTCCAGGCCCACCTCGAAGAGCCTCTGCTGAACCGCGGGCGCGCTGGCTGCCTTCTTGATGGCCGCCTGGAGTTTGCGCAGCACCTCCGGCGGCAGCTTGCTGGAGCCGTAAAAACACATCTGGCCCTGGAACTGGATGTCGGGGTAGCCCAGCTCGGTCATGGTCGGCACGTCCGGCAGGTACTTCGAGCGGTTCTTCCCGGCAACCGCATAGGCGCGGAGCATGCCGCTCTTGATCAACGGCAGGGACGTCACCATGCCGTCGAACATCACGTCGATCCGACCGCCGATCACGTCCTGAAGCGCCGGCGGCGAACCGGGATAGCCCACGTGCTGCATGCCCAGGTCAGCCCCGCTGCTGAAGATCAGTCCCGAGTACTGCGACACCGTGCCCGTGCCGTAGCTGGCAAAGGAAGACTTGCCCTTGCGCGCCTTCAGCTGCGTGACGAGTCCCTGGAAGTCCTTGGCGGGGTAGTTCGCCGCCGTGACGAGCACATAGCTCGTGTAGGCCACGCGGCCGATGGAAGTGATGTCCTTGAGGGGGTCGTAAGGGACCTTCATCACTTGCGGCGCTTCCACCAGCATGTTGCTCGGCCCGAATGCGATCGTATCGCCGTCGGGTTCGGCCTTCAGCATGGCGGCAAGGCCGATCGAGCCGGTGGCGCCAGCGCGGTTCTCGATGACCACCGGCCGTCCGATGTCTTCCGAAATCTGCTGCCCGATCACGCGCGCGGCGATGTCCGCCGACCCGCCGGCCGGCGCGGGAACGATCACCTTCAGGGGCTTGTCTCCGAACGCCCAGGCGCCGAGCGACAGCGACCATCCAATCAGCACCGCCGCGACGGGGCGGGCAAGTTGTTGCAGCTTCATCCTTGTCTCCGAATCTCGATGTCGGGCCGGGGTGCCGACGCCGTCAGTATCTGGAGATGGGCGGACTTTTACTTGCTCTTTTGGGACGTGATCTTGCTTATCGGGGACAACGTGCGATCGCCTCGAGCCGGCAAGCAAGCCGTCGGCACGCCGGTCATCGTGCCCCTCCCGCCACCTTGCGAACAAGGTCACCTTGCCGATGACAGTCGGTCTTCTCCATCAGGGAGGCCAGACGCTTGCGCGCGGTGTTCACCGAGAGACAGTTTTCGTGCGCGTACTGGTTCGTGGTCATGCCGGCGACGAGCGTAGCCAGCATGTGCTCTTCCGCTGCCGTGAGTCCATACCTCTCGCGGAGTGCACCCGACGCAACCAGGCGCACGCCGTCATGCGTCCGTGCCCGAGCCAGGATAAGGTTCTCGCTCGCCACGCTGAGCAGAGGATCCCCTCGGCAGAAATCGACCGAACAGAAGCCGCTGAGCTGTCCGGGAATAGCGACAGTCGCCTTGCTTCGCAGCCCGCGGGAAATCTCGTGAATCGCTCGTTCGAGCTCGGCGCGAATTGCCTTGCTGGCATGCCATAGCCGCCCGTCTCGTTGGTCCAGGCCCGCGTTTTGAAGGAGGGCTCTGGCCGACCCAGGTGTCATGCTGACCACCGAACCAGCGGGCGTCAGCAAACAGATCGGCTCACCGAAACCCGCAAGGAAGGCGGCTTCAAGGACGTCGAGAAACTGTTGCGCGGCGCTCCGCCTCTCGCGAATGGCGGACTGAAGCGTGTTCGTGAAGATGCGGACGTCGTCGCTTTCGGCCTGCGACCTGGTGTTGGGGACGATGTTCTCGCGATGGATCGAAAGTCCGCCGCGACGCAGCGGGCCTTCCTCGAAGGTGAACGTTATGAGCTGACGCATCTTGTGCCGACATAGAAAGTCGACGTAGTAGCTGCTGGACTCCAGGTATCGGCGAGAGAACCGGACTTCGGTGTCGAGCCAGATTCCGGACGCGGAGCCAATCGCGAGCGGAACCAGGAAATCCTGGGAATGGAAGTGCTGCACGTAGTCGGACAGCGCCTGCTCGCTGACGTTGAAGTGCTCCAGCGCGAGCAGTTCGCTGTTCGCATGGGCGACCAGGAAAGTAACGCTGTCGCCGCCGATGAAGGCTCGAGCGGTTCCAAGGATTTCCCTCCAAGGCGGCCGCGGCTCGGCAAGGCATCGGACGGCTTCCATCGCCCGGCTCAACGCTGGATTTGAGGTCACGCCTGCTCCTCTTCCCTCAGTGCTGGCAACACCCTGAATGAACATTCTGCTATCGACCCACCGGAAGCAGTGATTCACATCTACCCAACTGTGGGGAGAGCTTCACTTCGAGCGAGACGAGGGCCGATCTCCGGCACCAATGAGGGTCTCATCTTCGTGACACACCGCGGCTCTACGGCATATCTGCGCGCAGCGTCAAGCCCCATTTGCGTAGTCGACCAACTCGTTCGAGGTCGGACACTGGCCGGGCTCGAGTGGGGACTCGATGGAAGGAGACGCCATGCAAAGACTTCTTGCGGCCGCTGCCGCGCTGTGCGGTGCGATCGTTTTTGCTTCCGCCAATGCGCAGACCACGAAGCCTCCGCCGCCCACCGGTACGCTACCGATCACTTTGACCACGCTTGACGCCGGGGGCAAAGTCGTTGGCATGTGGTCCGAAGGGGGTGCGATCCATGCGAGGGTCAACGGAACGCTCACGCGAATCTTCGCCATGCCCGATCCGGTCTATGTGACCAGCCTGCGTGTGGTCGAGGGTCCGGGGCTGTTCTTCACGAGCGACGATTGCTCGGGCATGCCATATGTTGCGCCCAACGGCGCGGTCGGGGTTCGGGCCTCCAGCACGTTGCAGGATGCGAACGGCCGGTGGTGGCTCTACATCGCGCAGCCTTCCCTTTCGGGCGGAAATCCTGCCGTGAACGTGAAGTCGCTCATTCAGGACGCGCAGTATGGCTGTCGAGCGACGGACCAGACTTTGTATTTCCAGCCCACGCAGCCGCCGATCGCGGTGGATTCCCTGTTCACCGAGCCGTATCGGCTTCAACCTGCTTCAACGAGCACGAAGCCCAAGGATGCAAGGAATCTGCCTGACTACACCACCATCGTCGACAGCACCAATCGCATTGTTGGAAGGCTCGCGAACTGGAACACCTACATCACCGTCAATGGGTTCACGACGACGCTGCCGGTCACGAGCAGTCCGTCAAATGCGGAGCAGTTGGTCGTCGGTGATGGCTTCGGTCTTATGTTCACGACGGGCGATTGTTCAGGGCAGCCCTACGTTTTTGGCCATCACGATGGCGTATGGGGCGTACAGCCATCGACCGTCTTCCTTCAATCAGATGGCCGGCGAGCCCTGTACACGGCCAACACCCTGGCGCTCAGCCCCATCCACTACTTTTCGACGATGAGTGTCGAGGGGGAGTGCAGCCCAGGAGCCGATGACACCAAGGTGGGTGCCCCTGCAAATGCTCCCATCCTTATCGACACTCTTTTCACCGAACCCTTCCACCTGCAGTAGGCGCGACGTGCGAACGACAGGAGAGTCATCATGAAGAGAATTTCAGAGCTGATCGGCGCTTCGTTCCTCATGGCAGTTGGCGGCCTTGCGCTCGCCCAGACGACGCCGGACCCGGCCATCGTGACCCTGGAAGTCCTGGACTCGACCGGCGCATCGGTGGGCCAGTTCGACCTCTATCGCCACGCCATGCGAACGAAGGTGGCGCAGATCGCGACGAGCGTTTCTCTGTATACCCCCGAGGATCAGACTGACATCCTGGTGTTCTTCCCCTCGGGAGAGCTCTATTTCCCGAGCTCGGACTGCACCGGTCAGGCCTATGTTCGCAAGTCACAAGAACTGGGGTGGCGGCCGTCGGTCACCATGCAGACCAAGAGCGGCAAGTGGCGCCTTTACGTCGCCGCGGATCCAGTGTTCGCGCAATTGCCAATGGCGTCGATGCTTCGTGGTCCGAATTCGTGCTCGCCGTACCGGCCCCGAAGCGACTGGTTCAGCCCCGCACTTGATCCTGTGAATCTCGAGAACAAGTTTTCGGGGCCGTTCACCTTGCGTTGAAATGCGCCGCCTTCTGGTTGGCGTCGTGTTCCTTCTCTCAGTGGCCAACGCCATGGCCGACTCAGAGCTTCCCGGCGTCATCACACTTCCCTGGCCAGCGGAAAGAATGCTCGGCGATTTGCCTTCGGTGTCGTCGAGCGTGCCGTCCCATTCAGACGCGTCGACAGAAGCGGTCGTCGCGACGGCCGGCGGCGAGGTGGAGGGGACGATTTACCCGCCATTCGGGGATATGAAGCCCATGCCACCCTCGGCAGGTGAGCCGTCTGAGCTTGGGTCACCGTGGGACGCCTCTTGGATGGACGCGATCGTGGGTGCTCTCCTGTTTGGCGGAGTCGCGGCGCTGTGTGTCGCGATGGCACTCCGCAAGAGGCGCCGCATGGCCGCCATCTACCTTCCTCATCGCTAACCGCGGCCCGCTCTGTGTGGCTGTGGCGGCTACTTGCTCTGAATCGTCGCCTCGCGCAGTTGCCCAGCGCGACCCAGCATCTCCTGGGCTACTGTGCGGAAACGCGCATCGGGCGAATCGGACAGCAGGCGGGCGGCTTCTTCGAGGAAGTCCGGGGTCGCGGTGAGCGGCACGCGTCGCAGCCATTCGAGCGAAGCTTCGACATGGCCGCGCTCGGCGAGCATGCGCGCATAGTTGTACTGGCCACGGAAATCGCCCGCTTCGGCGCCGCGTCGATAGCAGTCCATGGCCTTCTCCAGATCGCGAGGGACGCCGAGTCCGTCTTCGTGAAAGCGGCCCGACTTGGTCATCGACTTGGCATGACCCATTTGCGCGGCCTGCGTGTACAGCGCCAGGGCCTGAGCATCGTCGCGAGGGATTCCCTGGCCTGACGCGTACTGGTTGGCGAGGTTGTAGAGGCCGGCGTCGAGGCCCTTGATGGCGGCATGCCGATACCAGCGGATGGCTGCCTGAAGATCCGGCTCGACACCCCAGCCGTTCTCGTAGCAGCGGCCCGCCATGTTCATGCCGGTGTCGTCGCCCTGTTGAGCCGCCTTGAGAAACCAGGCGAAGGCATCGCCCGGACTGCGTGCCGTGCCGCGGCCTTCGAGCAACCACTGTCCGAGCACCGACTGCGACCCCGCATGCCCTTGGCGAGCCGCCGCCGTCATCCACTGGATCGCGACTTGCGGCGGCGCCTCCAGCACGGCTTTCCACTGCGCTGCGCTGAGTTTGCGAAGTGCCTGCGGATCCGTGGGCAGAGGAGGTAGCGAGGTCGACGATGAAGTAGACATGGACAACGGATGGTTTCCTTTTTCGGCGTGTTCAAGAAGGGATGCGCGACCCGGTCTCCAGTCGCATGCCGGTGGCCGGCTCGAACATATGCACTGCGCCCGGCTTCGGGCGGACGTGAAGCATATCGCCAGGCGTCACGGTCAAACGCTCATGGAACAGCGCAATCACTTGCGTATCGCCAAGCTGCAGGGTCAGTTGGGTCTCCGACCCGAGCGGCTCCACGAGCAGCACTTGCGTTGCCACGCCTTCGCCCGCGGTGGCGATCTCGAAGTGCTCGGGCCGGATGCCCAGGATGACTTCGCGCCCCTCCGGCATGGAGCCCGTCGGGGCGATCGGCATCCGCGCGCCGGCGGTCTCGAAACCGCCTGACGTGCATCGACCGCGAATGAAGTTCATCGCCGGCGATCCGATGAAACCCGCGACGAACTGATTCGCGGGACGGTCGAAGAGTTCGAGCGGCGAGCCGGCCTGCTCGACCCGGCCGGCGTTGAGCACCACGATGCGGTCCGCCATCGTCATCGCTTCCACCTGGTCGTGCGTGACGTAGACCGTCGTGGTCTTGAGCCGCTGGTGCAGGCCCTTGATCTCGCCGCGCATGACGATGCGCAGCTTCGCGTCGAGATTGGAGAGAGGTTCGTCGAAGAGGAAGACCTGCGGATTGCGCACGATTGCGCGTCCCATCGCGACACGCTGTCGCTGACCGCCGGAAAGCTGGCGCGGATAACGATCGAGCAACTTCGCAAGCCCAAGGATGTCGGCTGCCCAGTGCACGCGCTCGGCGATCTCCGCCTTCGGCCGCCCGCGATGCTCCAGCGAGAAGCCCATGTTGGCGGCCACCGTCATGTGCGGGTAGAGCGCGTAGTTCTGGAAGACCATCGCGATGTCGCGGTCCTTCGGGTCCAGGTCGGTCACGTCGCGGCCGCCGATGTGAATGCGGCCGTGCGTGACGGTCTCCAGTCCGGCGATCATGCGCAGCAAGGTCGACTTGCCGCAGCCCGAGGGCCCCACCAGCGCCACGAACTCGCCATCGTGGATGTTCAGGTCGATGCCGTGGATGACCGGCACGGTGCCGAAGCGTTTCTGGACCTGGGAGAGAAGGACTTCTGCCATGGATGCGTTCTGGATGTGAAGCTCAGCCCTTGAGCCCTGTGTGGGCCAGGCCTTCGACGAACTGCTTCTGCGCAAGCACGAAGACCACCAGGACCGGCAGGGCAGTGAGCGTGGCCGCGGCCAGCTGGATGTTCCACATCGGCCCGCCATAGGCGTCGGTGAACTGCGTCAACGCTTGCGGCAGCGTGAACTTGGACGGCGTCGACAGGAACACGATCGGCTCCAGGTACAGGTTCCAGCTGTGGAGGAAGGTAAAGATCGCCACCGACGCCAGCGCGGGCTTCGCCAGAGGCAGCGCGATGGTGCGGAAGATCCTGAAGCGCCCGAGGCCATCCACGCGTGCCGCTTCTTCCAGCTCCTGCGGCAGCGCGATGAAGAACTGGCGCATCACGAAGGTCGCGAACACGCTCGGTGCGCCGAAGACCGGGATCAGCACCAGCGGCCAATGTGTGTTGACCCAGCCGAGCTTCAGGAACATGCGGAACAGCGGCACGATGGTCACTTCGGATGGAATCAGCAGGCCTGTCAGTACCACGATGAAGAGCACGTTCGCGCCGGGGAAGCGGATGCGCGCGAAGGCATAGCCTGCCATCGACGAGATGGCGAGCGTGGCGATCGTCACCACCGCCGCGATCCATGCCGAGTTCCAGTACTGCTGCGCAAAGGGCTGGATCGTGAACACCTGCTTGTAGGTGCTCCAGTCGGGGTTCGACGGAAAGAGCTGCGGCGGGAACACGAAGATGTCGCTGATCGGCTTGAGCGACGAGGTCACCATCCACCAGGTCGGGAAGACGAAGGGAATCAGCAGCACGCACAGCAGCCCGTAGAGCACGACCTTCATGCGCGGGGAGATTTCACTGTTCATGGAAGACGAACTTCTTGCGCAACTGCCACTGGGCCAGCGTCAGCAGCGCGACGATCGCGAACAGCACGATCGCCAGCGTCGAGCCATAGCCGAAGCGGTGGAACTGGAAGGTCTGCTGGTAGAGGTAGTAGACGAGCACCGTGGTCGACACGCCTGGCCCGCCCTGCGTGAGCACCGCGATCTGCGCGAACACCTGCAGCGAGCCGACGATCGTGATGATCGACGTCAGCATGATCGTGGGACTGATCAGCGGCAGTGTGATGCGGCGGAACTGCTTGAAGCGCGGCGCGCCGTCGATGCGTGCGGCTTCGTAGAGCTCGCGCGGAACGCCCTGCAGCGCGGCAAGGAAGAGCACCATGTTCAGCCCCACATTCTTGAACACCTGCACCACGATCACCGAGACCATCGCGGTGGCGGGCGTGCGCAGCCAGTTGGGGCCGTCGATGCCAACCAGCTTGAGCATGCCGTTGATGCCCCCGTTGTTCTGCAGCAGGAAGCCCCACACGATGGTCCACGCGACCAGCGAGACCACCACTGGCGAGAAGAAGAGCGTGCGAAACACCGTGATGCCCGCGAGCTTCTGGTTCAGCAGCACGGCCAGCAGCAGCGCGAGGCTCATGTTCAGGACCACCAGGCCCGCCGAGAACAACGCCGAGGCCAGCAGCACGCCTGGCAAGGTCGGGTCGTTCAGGAGCTGCTGGTAGTTCTGGATGCCGGTGTAGTTGAAGCTGTTGGCAAGCACGTTCCATTCGTGCAGCGAATACCAGAAGACGAGCACCAGCGGCACAAGCACGAAGACCAGCGTGCCCGCCAGCTGCGGCGCGGCGAACAGCAGGCCCGCCACGCTGTCGCGCCGCTCGATCGTCCAGAACGGACGCGATGGATCGGGTGAACGGGCCACGGTGATTGGTGCTGCGCGTTGTCGTGGGCTATTGAGCGAGCAGCGGTCCGATCTGCGCGCAGATCGCGCGCGTCGCCGCCGGGATGTCGGCCTTCGGCTGCCAGACGGCATCGAGGCCCGAACGCACCATCTGCTGCAGTCGCGCGAAATCCGTGTGCGCCGGCATCACCTTGCCGGTCGAGATGCCCGAGACCACCACCTTGTCGAGCTGCGCCGGTGAGAGCAGCGCATTCGTCTTGCCAAGTACGTCGGCGTTGAGCAGCGACTTGCGTGCCGAGGGGAAGAACTGCGCGAGCTTTGCCGAGTTCTCGGGGTTGGTCATGTACGCGACGAACGTGGTGGCGATCGCCGAGTCCTTGCCAGACTTGAGCACGCCGATGCCGGCCTGTCCGACGATCGCGTAGTCGCCCGCCGCGCCCTTGGGCAGCGGCACGAGATCCCAATCGAAGCGCTTGTCCTTGGGAAGCAGCGAGGCACGGCTGATCTGCGTGATCGTCATCGCGGCGTCACCGGCGAAGAAGTCGACGTTCTGCCCGGGTCCAGGGATGGCCTTCTTCTCGAAGATCGCGTCGTGGATGAAGCCCAGTGCGTCGACCATCGGCTTGTCGGTGAATGTGCAGCGCTTGCCGTCGGCGCTCCACGGTGCCGCGCCCCAGGCGTTCCATACAGACGACAGGTATTGCCATGCCTGGTAGTTGAAGTCGCGCACCACCAGGCCGCCCTTGCCACTCTGGGCCACGGCCTGCGCGGTGGCGATCGCGTTGGGCCAGGTCCACTGCCCGGCGGCGATGAGTTCCGCGGGTGTCTTGGCGCCTGCCTTGCGGATGAGGTCGTTGTTGACGAACACCGCGAAGGGCGAGGTCGAGAAGGGATAGGCGTAGAGCGTGCCGTCCTTCGACCAGCGTTCGGTGGCGGACGGGCTGATCTCGCCGAGGTCGTACCCCGGTGTGGCCGCAAGCGCCTTGGTGAGTGGAACGAGCGCGACTGAGTTGACGAAGTCGTACGCGCTGGTCTCGAAGATCCAGGCCATGTCCGGTGCGTTGCCGCCGGCGATCTGCGTGGTCAGCGCGGTGGTGTAGTTCTCGAATGGCAGCGACTCGAAGCTCACCGTGACGTCCGGGTGCTCTTTCTTGAATCCTTCGGCGATACCGTTGAAGAGCTTCAGATGCGCTTCGTTGGCACTCCAGATGGTCATGCGCAGCTTGGTATCGGCCGACGCGCCGGCCGCGAGGCCCAGCGACAGGATCAGGCCGCCGGCAATGGCGCGGAGCGTGAAGGACTTGTTGCGTCTGAACATGATGTCTCCTCGGTGGATGGCTCTGTGTCTCTGTTCAATAGGCGCGCACATCGGGCCAGCGCATCTCCACGCCGGCATGCGCGAGCAGTGCCTGGAAGCTCGCGAGTCGCGCATCGTCGCCTTGCACCTGATGCGGCGTGGTGCCCTGGTCGAGGCAATGGGCGGCGAGCCTGCCCGCCACTTCGCCCACGTTCCATTCGACAGGGTGCAGTCGGTAGCAGCCGTTGGTGATGTGCGTGGTGGCGATGTTCTTGCCGCCCGCCAGAAGGTTCGTCATGCGGCGCGGCAGCAGCGCGCCGAGCGGGATCTCGAACGGGCAGGACGGCACGTCGATGTAGTTGTCGCCGCCGGTGGAGGGATGCAGGTCGATGCGGTACATGCCCACGCCCACGCTGTCGCGGTAGCGCACGGCGCCCTGGTTGCCGCGCACCGCATGCGACAAGTGCTGCTCGACGATGCGTGTCACGCCCAGGATGCGGCGACTCTCGCGGACATAGGGCGCCATCGCGAGGCCGTGCGAAGTGCCGGTGACATCGCCGCGCAGACGCAACCCCGGGAAGCCCGCGCCGCCGTCCGCGCGCGGGGCCTCGGTCTGTAGCCAGTAGAAAACTGAGTGCGACAACTCGGCCGCGGATTGCAGATGGCGTGCTTTCTCGGCCTCGGAGACATCGAGGATCGAGCCCTCCATGTAGTCGATCATGGGCCAGTTGACGAGGCAGATGTCCGAGGCATAGGCACCGGGCGTGAAGTTGCGCCGCGCCGCAATGCGCCTGAAGGTCCAGAGGTTCTGGTCGCCGCCGCTCTTGCGCTGGTCGGCATCGACGAGCAGCGGATCGTCGTCCGGATTGGGCGTGAAGGAGCGCTCGGTGATCTCCAGCGTGCGCGGATGCGGCGCCTTGAAGCCGAGCAGCGGGCCGCCCCAGAAGTGCGGCTGGTAGGCGCGCCAGTAGTCGTAGTTGCGGGGCTTGTCGATGGTGTGGTTGCCATCGACGTGGTCGATCGCGAAGCAGATCGACACCGCCTGCACGTTGTGCGGCTGCGCCGTGGGAGGTGCGCTCGGTTCGCCGGTGTCGGCCTGGCTTTCGAAGCCGATCACGTATTCGCAGCCGGTCAGCGGCAGCAGGTCGCCCAGTTCGGTCGCGTCGATCACGAAGGCGGCTTCCACCGCGATCTCTTCAGCGGTATCGCGATGGCGCAGCGTCACGGCGCGCACGACGTCTCCATCCGTATCGGCGGCAACGGGGCTGTAGGGCTGCAACACCGTCAGGCGGCCGGCGCCCCGGTAGGGCGCCAGCATCGCTTCGAGCACCGCCAACCCCGTGCGCGGCTCGGCGCAGATGCGGCTCACCCATCCCGCACCAGGGTTGAGCTGGTCCCACGCGCGGCTGGCCGCGGTCAGCGGATAGTGATCGCGGTAGTAGCGCCGGATGCCGTCGCGCAGCGCCCCATAGCGGCGCGTGACACCGAACTGCTCGACCCAGCTGTGCTCGTCCGGCGGCACCGCCTGGCTGGTGAGCTGCCCGCCGATCCAGTCGTACTCCTCGCTCATGACGACCGAGCGGCCGGCATCCAGCGCACCCAGCGCCGCGGCCACGCCGCCCAGGCCACCGCCGACCACGAGGATGTCTGTTTTCATTTCGCGCATGCTTGTCGTCCCTGTTCGTTCGTGTGGGTGATTGATGTCAACGCCGCTTCGCGGGGCCGAGGGTTTCGCCGCGGATCGGTTCGCAATGCAGCAGCACCTGTTGCACCGGTTGCGACAGGCCGCCTTCGACGCGGCGCACGAGCATCGCGGTGGCCTGTCGGCCCATCTCCTCGCGTGGAATGGCGAAGGACGCGAAGCGCGTGCCGCTGCCCTCGGTACGGACGTGCGAGCCGAGTGCCACCACCGAGAAATCCGCCGGCAGGCTCAGCCCGCGCGTCTTCGCCGCGCGTTCGAGGCGCACCGCGTCGGCCAGCTCGACGCAGAAAGCCGCGGTCGCGCCGCTGGCCAGCAAGGCATCGAGCAACTGGTGGTCGTCGGCTGGTGTGTCCGGCAATTGCAGGACCAGTTCCAGGTCGCTGCCGAGCGCGCCCGTGAAACCGGTCCAGCGATCGAGCGGCGATTCCGCCGGGCCGATCGATCCGAGATACGCGAGCCGCCGATGCCCCAGTTCGCGGGCCTGCTGCACCAGCGCCCCAGTGGCGGTCGCATAGTCGCCGCCGACGAAGGGCACAGGCCCGCCAGCATCCTCGCGGCGGCCCATGGCGACGAAGGGATAGTCGCCCGCCACCAGTCGCGCAAGCTCGGTTCGGTCGAAGGTCTTGCCCAGCACGATGCAGCCGTCCGCAATGCGCAGCCGCCCTTCCTCCGCGAATATCTTGCGCCGCGCGCCTTCGCCGGCGCCCGTCAGGAGCAGCAGGTCGTAGCCGCGCGCTTGCGCCTCCTCCTCGATGCCGAAGAGAAAGGGCAGGAAGAAGTCGGCGTGCGCGTTCGGAAACGCCGGCTCGTAGGTGAACACGCCGAGGATCCGGTTTGATCCCCGTGCCATCCGGCGGGCGATCGGGTCGGGCACATAACCGGTCTCCCGGATGATCTTCTGCACCCGTTCGCGCGTTTCGGACGGAATGCGCGCAACCGCGTTCTCTGCGCCGTTGAGCACCAGCGACACCGTCGCCTGGCTGACGCCCGCGAGTCTGGCGATGTCTTGCTGGGTGAGGCGGCGGGCTGCGGACATTTGTTGCTGATGCGTATTACCTGACTGGTAATACGTATTATCAGCAGCACGTTACGGAATTCAATCAAGAAAAAGGAAGGGATTTCCCGGGTCGTGTTGTCGGTGAAGGAAAATGCCGAGGCAATCCACCGGAAAGAACATGACCAAGCTCGACGACCCGCTCCACGACGCCGAGATCGGCTCCCGCGACAGCACGATCGACACGACCCGCATTGATGACGTTCGCATCAGCGCGGTTCGCCCACTGATGACGCCGGCACTTCTGCAGGAGCGAGTTCCGGTTCGGGACGACACCCTCGCACTCGTGGAGGCTGGCCGCTCCGCGATCGCCGATGTCCTGCATGGCCGCGACGACCGGTTGATCGTCGTGGTCGGACCCTGCTCGATCCACGACCATGACCAGGCCATCGAATACGCCCACCTGCTCAAGAAGGAAGCCGGCAATTTCGAGGACGATCTGTTGATCGTCATGCGCACCTACTTCGAGAAGCCGCGGACCACCGTGGGCTGGAAGGGGTACATCAATGACCCGCACCTGGATGGCAGCTTCGCGATCAACGAGGGCCTGGAGCGCGCCCGTCGCCTGCTCCTCGAGTTGACGCTGCTGGGGCTCCCGGCGGGGACTGAATTCCTCGATCTTCTGAGTCCCCAGTTCATCGCCGATCTCATCGCATGGGGTGCCATCGGAGCCCGGACGACTGAAAGCCAAAGCCATCGCCAACTCGCTTCCGGGCTCAGTTGCCCCGTGGGCTTCAAGAACGGAACCGACGGCAGCATCAAGGTGGCCGCCGATGCCATCCTTGCCGCAAGGGCGCCGCATGCCTTCATGGGCATGACCAAGATGGGCATGGCCGCGATCTTCGAGACGCGCGGCAACGACGACTGCCACGTGATCCTGCGCGGGGGCAAGAAGCCGAACTACTCGGCCGAGGACGTGGCGGCGAACTGCGAAGCGCTGCGCGCGAATGGCCTCAGGGAGCAGGTCATGATCGATGTGTCGCATGCCAACAGCAGCAAGCAACACCATCGCCAGATCGAAGTGGCGCACGACGTGGCGCAACAGGTTTCTGCGGGCGACGGGCGCATCACTGGCGTCATGATTGAAAGCAACCTGGAGGAGGGCCGGCAGGATCTGGTTCCCGGTGTGGCGCTCAAGCGCGGGGTATCGATCACGGATGCCTGCATCAGCTTCAGGCAGACGGTTCCGGTCCTGGACGAACTCGCGAGCGCGGTTCGGAGTCGACGACACGCAGTGCGCGGCCGCTAGCCGGTTGCGTGTCGGAAATGGAACCGCCCTCTGGGCAGAGGGCGGTTTTGCGGGGATCGGGGAGTGCGTGGCCGCAGGGTTGCGGCGGACGGCTTAGAGGCGCTCTTGGGCTTCCTTGATACCGAGCTTGGCAAGGCCGAAAGCGCAGACTCCGAAAACAGCGACGAGGCAGAGGATGGTGGTGATCATTTGGACTTTCCTTCGGTTAGGGGTCCATTGTACAGGGTAAACCCTTAGCAACGAGGGTTTACCCTAATTACCGTCGGCGACCGGGATCAGTGCGAGTACGGCCGAAGCACTCCGGAAGCCGCCATCTCCAAGGCGCGCGCGGGGGGTAGGCCGGTCCTCACGAGCGCCTTCAGCCGGCGATACACCTCGAACATCAACTCCTCGTCGTATTCGCTCGAATCAGGGTCGATGACCGGATATTCCTGCTCCAGATAGCTGAGCGTCCAGTCGTACCGGTCCCTGATGTCTGCTGACTGCTTGTTGAACTGAACGCGCTCCGTCTGCGGGGAACGCGAGCTCGACTGAATTCTCATGGCACCCCCTAAAAGTATCGGAAGCTGAGGAAGCTGGACGTGCTCAAAATGTAGTACCAAAGACAACAACAACGCCAGACCGCCTGTCCGCTCAGGCGACCGCTGGCATCCCTGGTGACGGCTCCTTTTCCTGGTGCCAGCGATCCTTGGACAACATCACCTCGTGATGCCCCGCACCCGCCGGAATCATCGGAAAGCAGTTCTCCTGCGGCGCCACCTGCACGTCGAGGAAGAACGGGCCGTCGAAGGCCAGGCATTCGGCGAGCGCGTCGTCCAGCTCACGCGGGTCGGCGACGCGGCGCGCACCCCACCCGAACGCCTTCGCCAGCGCCACGAAGTCCGGCAGCGCCGCGTTCCAACTGTGCGACAGCCGGTTGCCGTGGTTCAGCTCCTGCCACTGGCGCACCATGCCCATGTAGCCGTTGTTGCTCAGCACGAGCTTCACGGGCGTGCGGTGCTGCACTGCGGTCGAGAGCTCCTGGATGTTCATCAGCACGGACGCATCGCCGCTCACGCAGACGACGAGCGCATCGGGATGCGCCACCTGCGCGCCGATCGCTGCCGGTAGTCCGTAACCCATGGTGCCCGCGCCGCCGGAGGTCAGCCAGCGCGCGGGCCGATCGAATTGCAGGTATTGCGCGGCCCACATCTGATGCTGCCCGACGTCGGTGGAGACGATCGCATCGCGACCCTTCAGCTGCGACTGCAGCGCGGCCATGAGTTGCTGCGGCACGATCTCGTCAGGTCGCAGGGCGAAGTCCAGGCAGCGCTCTTCGCGCCAGCGCGCGATGCGCTGCCACCATGGCGCGAGCCGTTCGGGCGCGAGGCCTTGCAGCTCGGGCAGGTCCAGCAGACCGTGCAGCACCTCACCGCAATCGCCCACGATCGGCACGTCGGATCGCACCGTCCTGTGGATGCTGCTCGGGTCGATGTCGACATGGATCTTCCGCGCATGCGGACAGAACGCGTCGAGCCTCCCGGTGACCCGGTCGTCGAAGCGCGCGCCGATGTTGACGACCAGATCGGCCTCATGCATCGCGAGGTTCGCTTCGAGCGTGCCGTGCATGCCGAGCATGCCGAGCCACTGCGGATCGGAAGCGGGGAATGCACCGAGCCCCATCAGCGTGAGCGTGCAAGGCGCGCCGGTGGCGCACACCAGTCGCGTGAAGGCAGCGCACGCATCGGGGCCTGAGTTCACGAGCCCGCCGCCCCCATAGAACACCGGCCGGCGCGCGGTGGAGATGAGGTCGGCCGCGCGCTGCAGGCTGCCTCGGTGCGCGGCCGGATGCGCCGGCCTCACACGTGCGCGCGTCGCGTCGGCGGTTCGCACGCCGTCGCCATGGGCCAGCTGAACATCCTTGGGCACATCAAGCAGCACCGGACCCGGCCGACCGCTCTTGGCGATAGCAAGTGCCTGGCGCACGGCCCCGGGGATCTGCCCGGGATTGCGTGCCTGAAAGCTCCACTTGGTCACGGGACGCGACATGCCAAGCGCATCGCTCTCCTGAAAGGCATTGGTGCCGATCACGCTTGTCGCAACCTGCCCGCTGATGACCAGCACCGGCACGGAGTCGCTCATCGCATCGAGCAAGCCGGTGACGGTGTTGCTGACGCCGGGGCCGGAGGTCACCAGCACCACGCCGACCTTGCCGGTGGTGCGCGCATAGCCTTCGGCGGCATGCACGGCCGCCTGCTCGTGGCGGACCAGGATATGGCGCAACCGGGGCTCTCCATGCAGAGCGTCATACAGCGGCAGGGCCGCGCCGCCGGGGTAGCCGAACAGGGTGTCGATGCCGCATGCGACCAGCGTGTCGAGCAGCAGTTGGGCGCCGCTGCGAAGGGTTGCGGGCGGTTGCTGGCTGTCGGGCGGAGCGGGGTTTTTGGTGGTGATTTCCATGCCACGATTCTTCTGGCTTTGCCGCAGAATGTGCTTCGGAAATTCGATGAATAAGGAGATTTCCTTGAAGATTCAAAGGAAAAATCAGAGATCGGACGAAGAACTTTTTGACAGGATCGACATGGCCATCCTGCGCATCCTGCTGCAGGACTCGCGCCGTTCGCTGCAGGACATCGGCTCGGAGGTCGGGCTCTCGGCCACCAGTTGCTGGAGCCGCATCAAGCGCCTCGAAGCCGAAGGCGTCATCCGGCGCTACACGGTCGACGTGGACCCTGCGAGCCTCGGCTACCGCGACTCGGTGATCGTGCACCTCACGCTCGAAAGCCACACCGACGAAACGCTCTACGAGTTCGGTCGGGTGCTCGCGACCATCCCCGAGGTCCTGGAGGCCTATCTGGTCTCGGGCGACTACGACTACTACATCCGCATCGCGGTGCGCGACACGCGCGACTACGAGCGGCTGCTGCGCGAGAAGCTCTACAAGATTCCGGGCATCCGACACAGCAAGTCGCACTTCGTGCTGCGGGTGCTGAAAGAGGCCAGCGTGCCGATCGAGTGAGGGCGGAGTGCCTGTCCGGGGTCACTCCGAGAGCCGCTGCGTCGCGCCCTTGAGCAGCGCCTCGGCTTCCTGGCTGACGCGCGCAACCACTTCGCGAGCCGAGGGAATGTCGCGCACGAGCCCCACGGCCTCGCCGGCGATCACGGCGGCGATGTCGAAGTTGCCCGCCTCTCGGGCCGCGAGGTAGCCGGCGTGCTCCTGTTCGGCGCGGCGCACGAGCTCGAGTTCGCGTCCGCTCCACCGCTCGAGAAACTCGTTGCGCAGGCAGCGCCCCGTGAACGGCGGGGGCCACACCCGCTTTCGCGCGATGTCGAAGACCACGCCCCGCGCAGTCTCGTCACCGGCCGCGCGCTGGACGCGGGCTTTGGCTTCGGCGGCAATGGCCGCCTCTTTCGTGGCGTAGAAGCGCGTGCCCATCAGCACACCCGACGCGCCGAGCATCAACGCCGCGGCCAGCCCTCGCCCATCCGCGATGCCACCTGCGGCAACCACAGGCACGTCCGGCCCGATGGCATCGATGAGCTCCGGCACCAGCGTCAAGGTCGAGCGCGTGGCGCCGTGCCCGCCGGCCTCGGTGCCTTGTGCCACCAGGATGTCCGCACCCACGGATGCCGCCTCACGCGCCATGTCGATCGTCTGCACCTGGCAGATCAGCGCTGCGCCCGAGCGCTTGATCGGTTCGGCGAAAGGCGCCGCATCACCGAAGGACAGCATGACCGCCGCGGGCCCGCTCTCCAGCGCGAGATCGAGCAGGCGCGGCTGCTTCGCCAGGCTCCAGGTGATGAAGCCGATGCCGAACCGCACCTGCGTTTCCTTGATTCGCGCGATCTCGCGCTCCAGCCACGCGGCATCGCCGTAGCCGCCGCCCAGGATCCCGAGGCCGCCGGCCCCACTGACGGCCGAGGCGAGCGAGGCGTCGGCAACGACATCCATCGGCGCCAGCAGAACGGGGTGGCGGATGCCGAGTCGCTTCGTGAGCGCAGTCTGGATCGACATGGGATTCCTCCGATCGAGTGGATCCGGCGGCGCTCATTGTCTTCCCGTTCGTGCTCCAGCGGTCAGCCCTTGGCGCTCTCCTCCGCGCGTTCGAAGTCTGGTGAAGCTCGCGCTGCGATCAGCCTGGTCAGTCTCGAGTAGGCCGCGGTCGGCGATTTTCCGAACACAGGATCCGGACACGATGGTGCGGCCCGGGCCACCACGTCCCAGTCCTGCGCGTTCAACAGAAGCCTCGCCCGCGGAAGAATCTGCCTTTCCTCGATGGCGATGTGGTGCCTGTAGTAGGCGAGGTAGAGCGCCGCGGCTGCCTCCACCGTCGCACGAAGCACATAGGCATCGCTGATGACCTGGTTCAGGCGCGCGACGAGTTCTTCACCGGCCACCGCAATGACGCGATGCTCCTGAAGCAGACGGTTGATCGGCAGTCGCAACTGCGGATCACGCGCCACGAGGATGTCGAAAGCCGCGTCCTCGCGCGGGTGGTGATAGCAATCTCCAAACTCTCGCAGGTAGGAGACGATTTCGAGCATCAGGTGGTAGTCCGGTCTCTCGCCGTCGCGAAACCTGGCGACCTGTTCTTCAAGAATGCTGAGAAGCAGAGAGAAATTGCCGTGCTCGGCATGCCATTGCGCGATCTGGCTGGTCATCGTGGAACCTCCGGAGTCTGCTGGGACCCTGGGGACACTCTAGGCCGGACTGATGGCGCGTTCTTCGATCTGGATCAAGGCAACCGCATCTCGGTTGCCGGACTCTGCTTCGCCTTCTACATGCCCCAGCGCAAAGCGGCGGTATGCACGGGCGCATCCCAGAGGGCGAACTGCGCGGCGTCAAGCGCACTCACCGTCACCGAGCAGCCCGCCATTTCCAGCGACGTGACATAGGAGCCCGTGAGGTGCCGCGCCACCTTCACCTGGTGGCCGGCGAGCACCTTGTGCACCGCGTTGACCATGAGGTAGAGCTCCAGCATGGGCGTGCCGCCGAAGCCGTTCACGAGCAGCAGCACTTCCTGCCCGGCCTTGAGGGACAGGTCCTTGAGGATGGAGCCAGTCAGCTCTTGCGCGATGTCGTCGGCGCTGGCCAGCTTGATGCGACGCCGGCCGGGCTCGCCGTGGATGCCGACGCCCATCTCCATCTCGTCTGCGCCGATCTGGAAGGTGGGCTTGCCTGCTGCCGGAACGGTGCACGAGGTGAGCGCGACACCCATCGAGGCGGTCGCCTTGTTCACCGCGTCGCCCAGTTGCTTGAGCTTCCGCAGCGGATCGCCGCGTTCGGCCGCGGCGCCGATGATCTTTTCAACCACCAGCGTGCCGGCCACGCCCCGACGGCCGGTGGTGTAGGTGGAGTTTTCCACCGCCACGTCGTCATTGACCACCACGGTCTCGTTGTCGCAGTCGACCATCTCCGCCGCCATCTGGAAGTTCATCATGTCGCCGGAGTAGTTCTTGACGATGAACAGCACACCCTCACCGGTGTTCACTGCTTGCGCCGCTGCCAGCATCTGGTCCGGCGTGGGCGAGGTGAAGATCTGGCCCGGGCACGCCGCGTCCAGCATCCCGTGGCCGACGAAGCCGGTGTGCAGCGGTTCGTGACCCGAGCCTCCGCCGGAGACCAACGCCACCTTGCCGGGCTTGGGAGTGCGTCGACGCACGAACTGACCGGCCTCACCCAGAGTCACGATATCGGCGTGCGCCGCCGCAAAGCCGTCCAGCGATTCGGACAGCATGGTTTCGACGTCGTTGATGAGCTTCTTCATGATGCTGGGCCTTCGGAAAGAGTGGGCTTCATTCAGGCGGAGAGCGAAGAGGGTCGTGCGCTCGCGGGAGCATCAAGACTTTCACAGATCGCGCCGATGATCAATGCAGTGGAACGCGAACCCGGGTCCACGTGGCCCAGTGCCCGGTCGCCCAGGAATGACGCGCGGCCCTTGATGGCGTCCATCGCCGCAGTCGCATCGGCTGCGTCGAAAGCGCAGGCGCGCACGCGCTCGGCGAGCCCCTCGCCGCCTCCGGCGAGAAGCCTCTGCACCGGGTCGAGCACGTCCAGCAATGTCTTCTGGCCGACCTGTGCCTTGCCCAGGCGGGTGAGCGCCTGGATGGCGGCGTCGAGCGCGCGGGCCAGGCCCGCCGCATCCGGCGGGTCGGGCAGTTGCTTGCCGAGGGTGACCAGCAAGGTCCCGAACACCGGCCCCGAGGAACCGCCGATGGTCGACATGCAGGTCATGCCCATCGTGCGCAGCGCCTCGTTGAGCGACTGGCCGGCCAGTTCGTCGAGCTTGCCCTGGATGGCGAGTGCGCCACGCCGCATGTTCAGCCCGTGGTCACCGTCGCCGATCGCCTGATCGAGGGCGGTGAGCTCGTCCACATGATCGATCAGCGTCTGGGTGGCGCGGCGGATCAGGTCGGGGGTGTTCGGTTTCAAGGGAATCTCCCGGGTGTTGGGTCAGGCGCTCATGCCGACACGGCGTCCGCCGCCGTCGAACCAGAGCGGTTGCAGCAGTTCGACGCGCACCGCGTCGTCGGGCTCGAAGCTTTCGCTGCCAGGGGCGGAGACGATCCACTCCTGGTCGCTGCCTTCTGGCGCCACATGCACAAGATGCAGGTCGCTCAAGCGTTCGATGCGGCGCACGCGGGCGGCGCGGTGCGCGTCGTTGTCAGACCGTCGGTGGATGCGCAGGTGTTCCGCCCGAACGCCCACCGTCACCGCCTCGGCTGGGGCAGCTACCGCCGGTACCAGTGCGCGTGCGAACAGATTGATTCGCGGCGAGCCCAGCCGCGATGCGACCTGGCTGGTGGTGGGGTTTTCGTAGATCTCGCGCGGCGTGCCCACCTGCACCAGCCGGCCGCCCTCCAGCACGCCGATGCGGGTGGCCATGGTCATGGCCTCGATCTGGTCGTGGGTCACGTAGAGCATGGTCGAGCCGAGGTCCTGCTGGATGCGTTTGAGCTCCAGCCGCAGGTCGTTGCGCAGCCTGGCATCGAGCGAGGAGAGGGGCTCGTCCATCAGGTAGAGCTGCGGGTCGCGCACCAGTGCCCGGCCGATGGCCACGCGCTGCATCTGTCCACCCGAGAGGCGCGTTGCCGGATTCTTGAGCTTGTCTTCGATGCGCAGCAGCCGTGCCACTTCCGTCACCTTCGCGCGGATCTGCGCCTCCGGCGTGGGGCGCAGCGGCGAGCGCAGCGGAAAGGCCAGGTTGTCGTAGACGCTCAGATGTGGATAGAGCGAGTACTGCTGGAACACGAAGGCCACGTCCCGCAGGGCCGGTGCCAGCGTGCTGACATCCTGGCCGGCGATGTAGACATGACCGGCATCGGGCTGTTCCAGCCCCGCGACCAGACGCAGGGTCGTGGTCTTGCCAGCGCCGCTCGGGCCCAACAGGACGAAGAACTCGCCGCTGGCCACGTCAAGCTGCAAATCGGCCACCGCCTGCACGGCGCCGAAGCGCTTGCTGATGCCGGTGAGGCGAAGGTCAGCCATGTCGGGCTCCCTGGCGCTGGATGGATTGCAGTGCGTCGTCTCGCGCAGTGCGAAGCGCGCGGCCGCTCGCCGCGTCAAAGAGCGAGACCGCGCTTGCGTCGAATACGAGGCCCACATGGTCGCCGCGCCGCGCAGGCGTCGCTGCGTCGACCTTGGCACGCAAGGTCGCGCCCTGGGCGGTGGCCAGCGTCACCACGGTGCGCGTGCCGAGGTATTCGGTGCCCAGCACCTCGGCCCTCAGAGGCGAATCGTCGGCGAAGCGCACATGCTCGGGTCGCACACCCGCCAGCAGCGGGCGCGCCGTAATGTCTTCGCGAATCTGCGGCACGCCCAGATGCGCGGGGCCGATGCGGATCGCCTCCTCGCCACGCGCCAGGGCGGCCTCGAAGGGCAGGAAGTTCATGGCAGGCGCACCGATGAAGTCGGCCACGAAGACGCTCGCGGGGCATTCGTAGACCTCGCGTGGCGGCCCGAGTTGCTCGACCATGCCTTCGTTCATGACCGCGATGACGTCGGCCATGGCCATGGCCTCCATCTGGTCGTGCGTCACGTACACCGTGGTCGCGCCCAGGCGATCGTGCAGGGCGCGTAGCTCGCGGCACATGAGTTCGCGAAACTCCGCGTCGAGCGCACCCAGCGGCTCGTCCATCAGGAAGGCCTTGGGTTGGCGCACGATGGCGCGCCCCAGCGCGACGCGCTGGCGGTCACCGCTGGAGAGTTGCGACACCGGCTTGTCCAGCAGATGGCTGATGCGCAGCGTCTTCGCCGCGGATTCGACCTGGCGGGCGATCTCGGCGCGGCCCATGCCTTGCGACACCAGCGGAAAGGCGATGTTGCGGCGCACGTTCATGTGCGGGTAGAGCGCGAACATCTGGAAGACGAAGGCAATGTCGCGCTCCGAGGCGCGCCTGAAGCTAACGTCCTCGTCGGCCAGGAAGATCTGGCCCGAGGTGGGGAGCTCCAGTCCGGCGATCATGCGCAGGGTGGTGGTCTTGCCGCAGCCCGAAGGGCCCAGCAGGCAGAAGAAATCCCCGTCGCGCACCGCGAAGCTGGAGTCCTTGACGGCGGTGAAGTCCGCGAAGGCCTTGTGCAAGTGTTGGACCCGGATCTCGGCCATGTCAGTCCTCCCGCCGGGCCGCCCCAAGGGAGGGCTGCGCCCCCTCGGGGGGCAGGAGCGAAGCGAAGTTGGGGGTCATGATTTACTCCGGAAATTTCGACACGACCATGAACAGCGCCGTACCTGCCAGCGTCGTCAGGAAGGACCACGTGAACAGCACCATGGCCAGCGGTTGCAGCATCATGAACAGGCCGATGGCGATCACCGCGCAGGCCACCATCTCCATAGGGCCGCGCCTGAGCCAGCGAGGCCAGCGGCGTGAGCTTTTCATTTGCGTACCGCTCCGAAAGTGATGCCGCGCAGCAGGTGCTTGCGAAGCAGCACGGTGAACACCAGGATGGGTATGAGGAACAGCGTGGTACCGGCAGCCACCGCCGGCCAGTCCTGTCCTCCTTCGCCGATGATGATCGGGATGAAGGGCGGCGCCGTCTGGGCCGCGCCGGAGGTGAGCAGCACGGCAAAGGCGTATTCGTTCCACGCGAAGATCAGGCAGAAGATCGACGTGGCCACGATGCCGGTGGTGGCCTGCGGCAGCACCACCTTGCGGAAAGCCTGCAGGCGCGTGTAGCCGTCGACCATGGCAGCCTCTTCGTACTCGCGCGGGATCTCGTCGATGAAACCCTTGAGCAGCCACACCGCCAGCGACACGTTCACCGCGCTGTAGAGCAAGATCATCCCCAGGCGCGTGTCCGACAAGCCCAACTCGCGATACATGAGATAGATGGGAATCGCCACCGCGATGGGCGGCATCATCCGCGTGGACAGCACGAAGAACAGCAGGTCGTCCTTCAGCGGCACCTTGAAGCGCGAGAAGGCATAGGCCGCCATCACGCCGAAGCCCACCGAGAGGAGGGTTGAGCCGAAGGCGATGATCAGCGAGTTGATGAAGCGCGGTACGTAGTTCGACGGACCGGCGATCACCATGTTGTCCGCGCGCGCGACCTTGTCGCAGGTCTCGGTGGCGGGCGGCAGGGCCGCGATGTACTCGGGCGTCTGGCGCGAGCGGGTGGTGAAGAGGTTGCAGTAGCCCTGCGGCGACGGCGTGAACAGGACCTTCGGCGGATAGCTGATCGAGTCCGGCGGCGTCTTGAATCCGGTGAGGATGATCCAGACCAGGGGGATCATCGTCAGCAGGGCATACAGCACGACCACGGTGCCTGCGAAGAGGCGCGTGCCGCTGCGGGGTTCGACCACCGAATGCGCGGTGCTGATGCCTTGATTGGTCATGCGGGACTCCTCATATCAGTAGTCCATGGCGCTGTGCACTTTTCGCGATCCATGAAGCCAGCACAGCCGAGGCCAGTGACCCCGCGGAACCGGCTTTGCCGGGCCGCCGGGGTCGCCCCCGGAGAGGGGGTGTCCGAGCCACACGAAGTGGGCGAGGCTGGGGGTGAGCTTCATCTCAGCGGCTCTTCACACGGTTGAGCGCCTTCACGTAGATGTTGGCCAGGCCGAACACCGCCACGAAAAGGATGATCGCGAAGGCGGACGAATAGCCCGTGCGCCATTTCTCGAAGGCTTCGCGCTTGAGCGTGATCGATGCCAGCTCGGTGGCCGAGCCCGGTCCGCCCGAGGTGAGCAGGTTGACCATGTCGAACATCTTGAAGTTCTCGATGCCGCGAAACAGGACCGCCAGCATGATGAAGGGCAGCACCATCGGCAGCGTGATCGACCAGAACTGCCGCCATGGCGAGGCGCGATCGACCTCGGCCGCTTCGTAGATGTAGTCGGGGATGGACCGCAGGCCCGCGAGGCAGATCAGCATCACGTAGGGCGTCCACATCCAGGTGTCGACGATGATGATCGCCCACGGCGCGAGCTTCACCGAGCCGATCATCTCGAAGGAAGAAGGCGGCACGCCCGCGAGGAAGGCCACCGCGTAGTTGAAGAGCCCGGTCTGCGGCTGGTAGAGAAAGGCCCAGAAGTTGCCGACCACAGCCGGCGACAACATCATCGGGATGAGGATCACCGTCGTCCAGAAGCCGTGGCCGCGGAACTTGCGATCGATCAGGTAGGCCATCGTGAACCCGATCAGCGTCTGCAGGGCAATGGTCCAGAAGAGGAAGTGCGCGGTGGCCTGCATGGCCGCCCAGATGTCCGGGTCGGTGAGCACCGAGACGTAGTTGTCGATGCCCACGTCGACCACCGCGGCGTTGGGCCGGTTGGCCCGGTAGTTGGTGAAGGACAGCTTGATCGTCCAGATCAGAGGAAAGATGTTGATCGCCAGCAGCAGCAGCATCGTGGGCCCCACGAAGAGCCAGGCGAGCGCCTTGTCCGACAGCCCGCGCAGCCGCAGCGCCACGCCTGGCGGCGTGGCTTGCGCCGCGCGGGTGGCGAGCGCTGGCGGGCCTTTCATCATCGGTGGGCGGATGGCGCTCACGGCCTGCTCGCTTACTTGGCCGCCTTGCCGTCGTCCTTGAAGACCTTGCGCCAGTCGACCACCAGGGCATCCAGCGCCTCCTTGGCGGTGCCCTTGTCGGCGACGACGTAGTCATGCACGCGCTTCTGCATGGCGAGCAGAAGCTGTGCGTACGAAGGTTCGGCCCAGAAATCCACCACCATGCCCATGGAGTCGAGGAAGGCCTGTGCGAAGGGCGAGCTGTTGGGGTAGGCCGGATCGTCCAGCACTGCCTTGGCCGCCGACGATCCGCCGATGGCCTGCCACTTCTTCTGCACCTCGGGGCTGGCGAACCACTTGATGTACTGCAGGGACTCGTTGCGGTTGGCCGAGTACGACACCACCGAGATCCCCTGGCCGCCGAGCTGCACGCCCTTGGTCTTGTCCGACGGGTTGGTGAAGAAGCCGATCTTGTCGCCGCCCACGTTCGGGTCCTTGTACAGGCCGGGGAAGAAGGCGAACCAGTTCATCATCATGGCCACCTGGCCGGACTTGAAGGCATCGAGCCCTTCGCTCATGTACGCATTGGTGAGGCCCGGAGGCGTGCTGCCCTTGTAGAGCGCCTTGTAGAACTCCAGGCCACGCACGGCGTCGGGCGAGTTCACGAAGCCGTCCATGGCGTACGGCTTCTTCGGGTCTTCGTACTTGAAGCCCATGGGGTAGAGCACGTTGGTCACGCCCATGGTGATGCCTTCGGAGCCGCGCTCGGTGAAGATGTAGGCGCCGTAGACCTTCTTGCCGTCGATGGTCTTGCCCTGGAAGAACTCCGACACCTGCTTGAACTCGGCCCAGGTCTTGGGCGGCGCCAGGTCGCGGTTGTGCAGCTTCTTGAATTCGGCCTGCAGCTCTGGCCGGGCGAACCAGTCCTTGCGGTAGGTCCAGCCCACCGCATCGGCCATCGCGGGCAGCGCCCAGTAGTTCGGTGTGTTCTTCGGCCACTCCGCATAGCCCACCACGGTGGCCGGCGCGAAGTCGGTCATCTTGATGCCTTCCTTGGCAAAGAAGTCATTGAGCTTGACGTAGTGGCCCTGCTCGGCCGCCCCGCCGATCCACTGGCTGTCGCCGATGATCAGGTCGCACAGCTTGCCCTTGGAATTGAGCTCGTTGAGCATGCGATCGGCGAAGTTGGTCCACGGTACGAATTCGAACTTCATCTTCACGCCAGTCTTTGCGGTGAAGTCCTTCGACAGTTCCACCAGCGCGTTGGCGGGATCCCAGGCGGCCCAGCACAACGTGATCGTCTTGTCCTGCGCACGCACCGACGTGCTTGCAAGGCCCATCGCAGCTACCGCGGCCAGGGCGATCATCCCCGGCAACATCTTTTTCGAGAGCAGATTCATGGAGGTCTCCAAAAGGTTCGGGTTCGGGGCACTTACCGGGCAACCGCGCCTTCATTTCCTCAGTGAAGGTTTTCGGCCGTCAGGATCTCGATGCGCGGCTGCACCACGTTGAGCGCGCCGCGCACGTTCTCGCAGAGGGCGCGCAGCACGCGCGCCGCTGTCGATACGCAGTAGTGGATGTCCTGGTGCAGGACATAGGAAAGGTTGTTGGTTTCCAGCAGCGTGGCATGCGCATCGGTGAAGTCATGCGCCACCACGCCCGTCCGGGAGGTGAGCCCCGCTTGCGCGAGAGCGCGCGCCACGCCTGCGCTGGCGGAGCCCACGTTGTAGATGCCGGCCACGCGTGCGGAGTCGACTTCGTCGCGCAGCACCTTCAGCAGCGCCTCGCAGGCATCGTCGTCATCGGGCGGCAGGTCGCTGGTGCGCACCATGGTCAGTTCCGGAAAGCGCTCTTCCAGTGCCTGGGCGAAGCCGATGCCCCGCTCGATCTCGGAAGAAAGCCGTGTCGCCTGCGAGGAAAGCAGGAGCACGTCGCGACGCTTTTCCTGGCCGGCCATGCGCCCGAGCAACAGGCCGGCGGTGCGTCCGGCAGCGCGGTTGTCGGCGCCGATGTAGGTCTCGCGCATGGAGCCCGCGACGTCCGAGAAGAGGGTGACCACGTGCACGCCGGCGCGCACCAGTTCGTTCACCGCGCGCTTGATGGGCGGCAGGTCGGGCGCCAGCAGCGCGATGCCTTCGCAATCGCCCACTTCGGCCAGCTGTTCGGCGAAGCGCGCCGGATCCGTGGTGTCGATGCGGTGGGTGACCTCGGTGATGTGGGCATGGCGGAAGTCACTCGCGGATTGGGCGATCTGCCGCTCCACCAATTCGAAGAAGGGGGTCTCTTCGGCGGGCAGCACGAAGGCAAAGCGCGCGTTGGCGCTCTTGCGCGGGCGGCCGGGTTGCTGAGGTGTGCCCAGTTCCTCCACGGCCTGCAGTACGCGCTGGACCGTCTCGGCGTTCACCCCGGGGCGGCGGTTGAGTACCCGGTCGACCGTGGCCGTACCCACCCCCGCAGTGCGGGCGATGTCGGCGATGGTGGGGGCGGCGGACATGCTTGATGTGGATTTGATGTGGTTCATGCTATTGCCATCAATAATTAAATCAATCAGGGTTTTGGAGCATTGGAAGGTGCGTCTGTGCCGCGGCGCGCGTTGACTGGGTAGGCGTTGCGATGCCCAATGCGTGAGTCGCGATGGGGATCTCACAGTCATGCAGAGGCTCAAGACTTGGCGCACGTCCACCTTGTTGCTGAGCGCATGCGCCTGCTTCCTCCCCGCCTCGGCCGGCGTTCTCTACCGGCCCGCCGCGGGCAATCGGCCTCCGCAGATCTCCATCAAGGGTGACCTTGTCCAGGCGGATATCGACGCCTTTTCCGCCATCGCCGAGACCGCGCGACAGGACGCCGCGACCTTCATGCCGAACGGCCTTGTCAACGTGACCCTCGACAGCCGCGGCGGCAACATCTGGGTGGCCATGTCCATCGGCCGGATCATCCGGAAATATTCGTTCATGACGCGGGTGGAGGTCGGCGCTTCATGCGTCAGCGCCTGCGTGTACCTGCTCGCTGCGGGCCAGGGGCGATACGTGGGTGGGCGGGTCGGCATTCATCGTCCTTACATTCCCAACGACGGCGTGACTTCAGCCCGGGCCAAGAAAGCCCAGTACGACGGCATCAATGCCCAGACCAGGCAGTACCTCGAAGAGATGGGCCTGCCGACGTCCCTGCATGAACGAATGATGCGAACACCACCGGATGGCGTGAACTGGCTCTCCGGGCAAGAGCTGTCGGCCTTTGGTCTGACGAAGATGATTCCGCCGCTACCGAAGCCCGCGAGCCTCGGGCCGCCTGCGACCGGCAGCCCCTGATCGTCAAGTCCAGGCTTCGAGCACCGCGCTGCGCACCGCTTCAACTGCCGCGTTCCGGCTGCCACCGGCTGGCGCCACCCAGCACAGCCAGGTGTGCGACCGCCAGCCTGGCCAGATCGCGAGTTCCGACTGCCGCTCGGCCTGTTCCGCCTGATCGAGGCGCAGCAACCCTGCGCCGAGCCCGCTCGCCACCATCGCGCGCATGGCACTTTCGCTGTCGGCGGTTTGCGTCGGTCGGTACTCGCGGCCGATGCTCGCGAACAGACCATCGAGATGCGCGCGCAGGATGCATGACGGCGGCGTGCCCACCCACGGCAGGCTGGTGAGGGTCTCGAGGCTGAGCGAGGGGTGCGCCTTTGCAATCGACGGCGGCAGCGTGACGACCAGATCGACAACGCCGAGCCGCTGGACGACCAGGCCGTCGATGTCCTCGCTGTCGCTCAGCGCGTAGGCGCAGTCCAGATCGCCGCGCCGCACGCCTTCGAGCGTCTGGTGCGACAAGCCCTGCTGCAGTTGCAGCGTCACGTGCGGATGCCGCTCGGCCAGCTTGACCAGCACATTGCCGAGCCGCAGCGCCACCGGGTCGACCACCGTGCCGAAGCGGACCACGCCCTGCGCCGCGCCACGGAGCTGCTCCGCCGTCGAGCGCATGCGCGTCGCCGAGGCCAGCGTGCGCTCGGCCTCTTCGAGAAGGCTCAGCCCGGCTTCGGTCGGCGTCATGCCGCGCGGCGTGCGTTCGAAGAGCTTGACGCCGAGTTCGTCTTCCAGGGCCTTGAGTTGGGCGCTCACCGCGGGTGCGCTCGTGAAGACACGCTCGGCCGCGCGGGTCAGGCTGCCTTCCCGGGCGATCGCGACGAAGGTCTTGAGTTGATAGAGCTCCATGCCGCAAATTGTGGCGTGCGTTGGCCCTTGGCAGCCATTCGCAAATCCTGAGGGCCCCGTCCAAAGAAACGAATGGTCGGCGTCGCGATCGGCGCCCATGCTTCGGACATCGATTCAACGTCCAAGGCATTCCATGACAACGCAATCCCGCCCACTCGGCATTGCCGCGCTGCTTCTCGCCACATCCGCATGGGGCGGCATGTTCCTCGTCAGCAAGGGCGTGCTGCAGCACGTCGATCCTTTCTGGCTCACGCTGATCCGCTACAGCCTCTCCGCCGTGCTCTTCGTTGCGCTGCTCGCGCCGCGCGGCGCTGCGCCATGGCTCAAGCTGCGGGCGCATGCGCTGCCGCTGGCGGCGAGAGGCGTCGCGGGCTTCGGCGTGTTCAGCGTCATGATGCTGACCGGACTCGCGCACTCCGTGCCCTCGCACGGCGCGATCATCATGGCCACGACACCCATGACGACGCAATTGCTGCGCTGGGCGCTCGACGGCGTTCGCCCCTCCCGGACCACATTGCTGACCAGCCTGCTGGCGCTGGCGGGCGTGATGATCGTCTCGGGAGTGCTCTCGTCGCATGGCGCGAGAACTGGCGAATCCACCGCGTTCGGCGATGCGATGGCCTTCGTGGGCACGCTGGGCTGGGTCTGGTACACGCGTGGCGCCGCGCAATTCGCCAACAAGCTCGACGTCGTGGAATACAGCGCGCTGACAGTGCTCGCTTCCTGGCCGCTGCTTCTGCTCGGCGCCGTCGTCGCGACCGCCGCGGGCGTGGCCGGGCTTCCGAGCACCCCGGGCCTGGTGTCGTCCTGGCACGCACTGGCCTACGTAGGCCTGGTGTCTTCCGCATTGGCCGTGCTCGCGTTCAACTTCGGCGTGCGCACGATGGGCACGGTCACCAGCACGGCCTTCCTGAACTTCGTTCCGGTCTCCGCACTGCTGATGAGCATCGCGCTCGGCAAGTTTCCTGCGGGCAATGAACTGCTGGGGATGGCGATAGTTGTCGGTGCTCTGCTGATCCACACCGCAAGCAGCCGCGCAGGGGCCGCCCTGCCGGCACGTCCGATCAAGCCGGTCAAGACCCAGGTACGCGGCGTTTGCGGCGCTGCGTCGTGAAGAACGCGCTCAATCCCGCCTGGCGCCGCCCGCGCTCAGTTCGGCCCAATCGAGCTCCTGGACCAGCACGCGGAATGCGTCATCGCCGATCACATCGTCGCGCCGCATCTCGAACGCACGCTGCCGTGCGACCGCAATTGCACGGCGCCTGAGTGGGCCGCCCGGCACGTCGTCGATGCGTACCTCGTGCGCCTCGCTGGTGTTCAACTCGACGATGGCGCCGTACTCCTTGCGCAGCAGCTTCGCGGAAAGCGTGTCGTCGTCCTTGATGGCATTGAGCAGCGCGCCATAGGCATGCGCACGCCCCAGCCGAACCTCGCGGGCGACCGGGTCGTCGTCCGTCAGGCCGAGGCGCCCGATCAACGGGCCGATCGTCAAACCTTGCAGCACCAACGTGCCGAGCACCACCGCAAACGCACACAGCAGGATCAGGTCGCGATACGGAAAGGGCGATCCGTTCGGCAGGGTCTCGGGAATGGCGAACGCCGCCGCCAGCGTGACGATGCCGCGCATGCCGGCCCACGAGAGCACCACCGCGCTGCCGACCACCGGGCGAGGCCGCGCGTCTCCGGTCGCGCCGGTGCTGGTGCCGTTGGCACGGCGATGCGTCAGCGCCTTGTAGCTCATCACCCAGGCAAAGCGCGCCGCGATAGTCACGGCGAGCACCACCGCCGCGGTGACCATCGCATCGGTGCGGGAGCCGCCGGTTTCGAGCCGCTCCCAGATGGGACGCAACTGCATGCCGATCAGGACGAACGCAAAGGCGTTGAGCACGAAGACCACCGTCTCCCACACCGCGAAGATCGGTACGCGCATGTGCGCCGGCATCTGCGTGCCGCCACGACGCGCGACCGTCATCGCATACGCCACCAGCGTGAGGATGCCGGAAAGGCCGATGGCCTCGGCCGCGATCCACACGCCGAAGGTGAGGGAGAACTGCACGATCAGTGCGATCGGCACCTCGCGCAGCCCCGACGTCAACGGCCGCAGTACAAAGGCACATCCCACGCCTGCCGCAAGGCTGCCGAACACCGTCAGGAGAAACACCGGCGCGAAGCTGGCGAACCCGAGGTGGCCGGCCAGCACGGTCATGATCGCGAGCCGGTAGACCAAGAGCGCACTCGCATCGTTCAGCAGGCTTTCGCCTTCGAGGATCTTCAGCAGCTTGTGCGGCAGCTTGACCTGGCGCATGACCGCGGTGGCCGCAGCGGCATCGGGCGGCGCGACGATCGCGCCCAACGCGATGGCGACCGGCCACGGCATCTCGGGGATCAGCCAGCGAACGGTGAATGCGACCGCGACCACCGTCGTGCCGACCGCGGCAATGACGAGACCGGCAATCGGACGCCAGTTCAATCGCAGGTCGCGCAACGAGGTGTCGTAGGCCGCGTCAAGCAGCACGGGCGCGACGAAGAGCGTCAACGCGAGTTCGGGGTCGAGCGTCCAGTTCGGACTGGCGGGCACGAAAGCCAGGGCAGCACCGCCGAGCGCAAGCAGGGTCGGGTACGGCGCCCCCACTTTGCGCGCCAGGGCGGCGAGCAAGGCCGCGCCGAGCAGCAGGATGATGATCCATTCGAATGTGGCCATGGTTTCGATGCGTCCTTTTCGAGGCGGCATGCTACGCCTCGAAGCGCAGGGCTCATGCACCCGGTGCTAGGATTCCCGCCGCACCTGCAGTGCGGTCCCGTCACCATCATTCCAAGGAGACAACGTGGGAGAACTGCTCTCTCTCCTGCGCTTCAGCGCCGGATCGGGCCACATCTGGCTCGACGAGCAGCGCATGTTGCTGCTGCACGCGAGGGCCTTTGCCGAGTTGCGCAAGGAACTGCTGGATTCGCTGGGCGTCGAGCGTGCGCGCGGGCTGCTGGTGCGGATGGGCTTCGCCTCCGGCCAGCGTGATGGCGAACTGGCCGTCAAGGAGCGTCGCAGCGGCCTTCGCACCGAAGACGCCTTCATGCTCGGTCCCCGGCTGCACTCCATCGAAGGCATCGTGAGCGTCGAGAAGGTCCACATCGACATGGACCTCGCGACGAAGCACTTCTACGGCGAGTTCCTCTGGGAGAACTCCTGGGAATGCGAGTCCCACGTGGCCGAGTTCGGCTACGGCGAAGACCCGCAGTGCTGGTCGCAGATCGGCTATGCCTCGGGCTACACCAGCGCCTTCATGGGCCGGCTGGTCGTCTTCAAGGAGATCGAGTGCACCAGCATGGGCGACAGCCGCTGCCGCATCGTCGGGCAGGCGGCGGAGGCCTGGCAGGACGAGCACTACCTCGACTACTTCCGCCAGCACCACGTCGCGCAGAAGCTCATCGAATTCAACCTCGGGCTGGAGCACGTGCGCAGCCTGCAGCCGCGCCGCGAATACGACCAGAAGCTGGTCGGCGTGTCACCGGGCTTTCGCGCCGCCTTCGACCTGCTGCGTAGCGCGGCCGACAGCGCGATCACCGTGCTGCTGCTCGGCGAGACCGGCGTCGGCAAGGAAATCTTCGCGCGCTGGCTGCACGACAACGGGCCGCGTGCGCGGCAGCCCTTCATCGCCGTCAACTGCGCGGCGATCCCGGCCGAGCTGATCGAGGCCGAACTCTTCGGCGTCGAGAAGGGCGCCTACACAGGCGCGCACCATGCCCGCGCCGGCCGCTTCGAGCGTGCGAACGGCGGAACGCTCTTTCTCGACGAGGCTGGCGACTTGCCGCCGGCCACTCAGGTCAAGCTGCTGCGCGCGCTGCAGACGGGCGAGATCGAGCGGCTGGGCGCCGAGCAACCGACACGCGTGGATGTGCGCATCGTCGCCGCGACCAACGTCAACCTGCAGGAAGCCATGAAGGCAGGGCGCTTCCGCAGCGACCTCTTCTATCGGCTCAACACCTTTCCGATCACCATCCCGCCACTTCGCGAGCGCACCGCCGACATTCCGCCGCTGGTGATGCGCTTCGTCGACAAGTTCAGTGCGCTCTACAGCAAGAAGCTGCGTGGCCTCACCGACAAGGCAATGCGCGAGGTGATGCGTCATTCGTGGCCGGGCAACATCCGCGAGCTGGAGAACGTCATCGAGCGCGCGGTGCTGCTGGCGCCGGACCACGCGGACATCGAGGCCGCGCATTTGTGGATCACGCCGCCGGACGCCGCCGCCGGCCCGGCAGGCGAAGTGGAATCCGGCGACGGCTCGCTCGACGGGTTCTGCGAGAAGCTGCTCGACCAGAAGATCGACATCGGCTCGCTCGAACAGCGCCTGATGCAGATGGCGATGCAGCGGGCCAAGGGCAATCTCTCGCAGGCCGCGCGGCTGCTTGGCATCACGCGGCCGCAACTGGCCTACCGGCTCAAGAAGGAAGGCCTGCCGCCGGGTTAGGCGCGCACCTTGAGTTTTCACCATTTGATCAAGCTGCACTGCAGCAAATGATCAACCGATGATCCGGGTCAACCCCTAGCGCAAGGGGGCACCCGGCTTCACCTCCATACAAATCAATCACTTAGCCGCGCTGGCACGGCCGTTGCCCCTTATTGCACGGGCGGCGCGGTTGCTGCCCGACAAGTGATGGATTGAACAAGTGAAGCCTTCCACCCAGCCCCGCGGCCCGCAAGGTGCCGGCGAAATGACAGGACAGCCCTGCTTCGTGCGTGTCACCGGCACGCAGGACGCGCGCTTCGTCGAATTCGAGTTCGCCATCGGCGATCCGGCGCTGGCGGTGGAACTCGTCATGCAGTTCGACCAGTTCCGCGAGTTCTGCGCGCGCCACGCAGTCAGCCACCTGACGCCCGAGGAGGGCGCACGGATCGACTACGAGCGCATGAAGTGGCGCTACGGCGCGCCGGGCATCGACCACTGACCCCCAAGGAGACCCTCGTGCAAGTCGACATCAAGACCTCCGACATCCGGCCGATCCGGCAGACCTTCTCGCACGTGGCGCGACGGCTGGGCGACAAGCCCGCCTCGCGCTACCAGGAAGCCACGCTGGACATGCAGCCCACAGCCAACTTCCACTACCGGCCGCTGTGGCAGCCCGAGTTCGAGCTCTACGACAAGCGGCGGACGGCCATCGAAATGGCCGACTGGTACAGCTTCAAGGACCCGCGCCATTACTACTACGGCGTCTACACCATGGCGCGTGCCCGCCAGCAGGAGGGCGCCGACCGGCAGTTCGAGTTCGCGGAGAAGCGCAGCCTTCTTGCACAGGCCGACCCGCAACTGCGCGAATCGCTGCAGCAGGTGATGGTGCCGCTGCGCCACTACGAGTGGGGCGCCAACATGAACATGAGCTACTGCTGCGGCTATGGCTACGGCACGGCGGTCACGCAGGCTTTCATCTTCGCCGCGATGGACCGCCTCGGCATTGCGCAGTACATGTCGCGCATCGGCCTGCAGGTGGACGGCAACACGGGCGCTGCTCTGGAAGCGGGCAAGCAGGCATGGCTGCAGCATCCGGCCTGGCAGGGCGTGCGTCGCGTGATGGAGAAGCTCTTCGTCACCAAGGACTGGTTCGAAGTCTTCGTCGCGCAGAGCCTGGTGTTCGACGGGCTGATGTACCCGCTGATCCACCGCCGCTATGTGAACGCGCACAGCGCCGCCAGCGGCCACGCGCTCGCGATGCTCACCGAGTTCCCCAACGAATGGTTCGACGAGACCGCGCGCTGGGTCGACGCGACGGTCAAGACCGCGGTCGACGAATCCCCGGCCAACGCCGCAGAACTCTCGCGCTGGTACGTGCAGTGGCGTGACCAGATCGCGCAGGCACTGGAGCCGCTCGCCGCGCTCGCGCTGCACGACACCGGCGCCGGCGTCCTCGCGAGCCTCGTGACAGAACTCGATGCGCGCGCCGAGCGCCTCGGCATCCAGCAGTGAACAGCAACCAAGGAGACCCCATGACCACCGCCACCGCAGCCGCAAGCCGCCCGCCCGTGTTCATCGCATTGCAGTCCAGCGAGACCGCGCGCGCCATCGTCGAGGCCATCGTCGAAGACAACCCCGAGGCCACCGTCAATGACTATCCGGCGATGGTCAAGATCGATGCACCGGGGCGTCTCGTGATCCGGCGCGAATCGGTTGAAGACCGTGTGGGCCGTCCGTGGAGCATGCAGGAGATCCACCTCAGCCTGATCTCTCTCTCCGGAAACATCGACGAGAGCGACGACGAATTCACATTGCACTGGGGTGCCTGAGCCCACCACCGAATCGAGGAACAAAGCCATGACACAAGCCAACAGCACCCCGCGTTCCAAGCCACGCCTCGGCCTGAAAGAGCGCTACGCGATGATGACCCGCGGCCTCGGCTGGGACACCACCTACGAGTCGATGGACGACGTGTTTCCCTTCGACAAGTTCGAAGGCATCAAGATCCACGACTGGGACAAGTGGGAAGACCCCTTCCGCCTCACCATGGACGCCTACTGGAAGTTCCAGGGCGAGAAGGAAAAGAAGCTCTACGCGATCATCGACGCCTTCCAGCAGAACAACGGGCAGTTCAACGTCAGTGACCCGCGCTACCTGAACACGCTCAAGCTGTTCCTCTCCGGCGTGTCGCCGCTCGAATACGCGGCACATCGCGGCTATGCAATGGCAGGCCGCTCATTCCGCGGCGTCGGTGCGCGCGTGGCCTGCCAGATGCAGTCCATCGACGAGCTGCGCCATGCGCAGACGCAGTTCCACACCATCAGCCACTTCAACAAGTTCTTCAACGGCCTGCATGATCCGCAGCACATGCACGACCGCGTGTGGTACCTCTCGGTACCCAAGAGCTACTTCGAGGATGCGATGAGCGCTGGGCCGTTCGAGTTCGTCACCGCGATCTCGTTCTCCTTCGAATACGTGCTGACCAACCTGCTGTTCATGCCCTTCATGAGCGGCGCGGCCTACAACGGCGACATGGCGACCGTGACCTTCGGCTTCTCGGCGCAGAGCGACGAGTCGCGCCACATGACGCTGGGCCTGGAGGTGGTGAAGTTCCTGCTCGAACAGGACCCGGACAACGTGCCGATCGTGCAGAAGTGGATCGACAAGTGGTTCTGGCGCGGCTACCGCCTGCTCACGCTGGTCTCGATGATGATGGACTACATGCTGCCCAAGCGCGTGATGAGCTGGTCCGAAGCCTGGGAGATGTACTTCGAGAAGAACGGCGGCGCGCTGTTCCAGGATCTTGCGCGTTATGGCATCCGCTTGCCCAAGTACCATGAAGTCGCGACCAAGGAGAAGAGCCGGCTCTCGCACGAAGCGTGGGCCACCTTCAACAACTACGGCCACGCGGCCAACTTCAACGTGTGGGTGCCGCGTGCCGAGGAGATGGACTGGCTCTCGGAGAAGTACCCCGAGACCTTCGATCGCCTCTATCGCCCGCGCTTCGAATGGCTCGCCGAGCAGGAGAAAGCCGGCAAGCGCTGGTTCAACAACACCCTGCCGATGCTGTGCCAGACCTGCCAGATCCCGATGTTCTTCACCGAGCCGGACGACCCGAGCAAGATCTGCTACCGCGAGAGCACCTACCACGGCATGAAGCATCACTTCTGCTCGGACGGCTGCAAGGACGTGTTCGACGGCGAGCCCGAGAAGTACGTGCAGGCGTGGCTGCCGGTGCATCAGATCTACCAGGGCAACTGCTTCCCCGAGGGCACCGATCCGACCGTGGAAGGCTTCAACCCGCTCGCCGCGGTGCTGGACTACTACCACATCAACAACGGCGCCGACAACGGCGAGTTCAACAGCTCGCCCGACAAGGCGAACTGGGAGCGGTGGACCGGACAGGACTTGTCCTCGTCGCAGGTGAAAGCCGCCTGAACCCGTAGCAATCGCGATTCATCACCGAGCCCGCAGCGCGCCGCGCGCGCTGCGTTGGCGGAGCTCATCCCGAAACAAGGAGACCGAAATGTCAGTCGTTGCACTCCAACCCGGCTACAGCGGCACCGTCGCCGACACCGAAGACCGCTTCCACGGCAACCGCCTGCTCTACATCGGCTGGGAAGACCACCTGCTGTTCTGCTCGCCGGTATGCCTGCCGCTGCCGCCGTCGATGCCTTTTGGCGCGCTGCTCGGCGATGTACTGCCAGGTGTCTACGGCAGCCATCCAGACTTCGAGAAGATCGATTGGTCGCAGGCGCAGTGGTTCGATTCGGGCAAGCCCTTCACGCCCGACCCGGCGAAGTCGCTGGCCGACAACGGGCTCGGCCACAAGTCCGTGATCCGCTTCCGCGTGCCCGGCCTGAAGGGCATCAAGGGTTCGGCGAGCTGAGGCAGCAAGGGAGACGGCCATGAGCTTCCAGATCATGATCGAGCCGATCGGGCAGGGCATCGAGGCGCGTGACGGCCAGACGGTGCTCGACGCCTGCCTGCGTGCCGGCGTGTGGCTGCCACATGCCTGCGGCCACGGCGTCTGCGGCACCTGCAAGGTGCAGGTGCTCGAAGGCGAGTGCGACCACGGTGATTCGTCCAACTTCGCGCTGATGGACTTCGAGCGCGACGAAGGAAAGATCCTCGCCTGCTGCGCGATGGCGCAGGGCGACATCGTCATCGAGGCCGAGATCGACGAGGACCCCGATGCGCAGTTCCTGCAACTCGAGGACTTCGAGGCCGAAGTCGCCGAGGCACGCATGCTCACGCCGACCATCCGCGGGATGTGGCTGCGCACGGAGCGTCCGGTGCCTTTCCAGGCGGGCCAGTACGTGATGCTGCACGTGCCCGGCGTGGAGGGCGCGCGCGCCTTCTCGATCGCCAATGCGCCGCAGGACGACCTGATCGAGCTGCACATCCGTCGCGTGCCCAACGGCCGCGCGACCGGTTGGCTGCATGACGAGCTCCAGCAAGGGCAGCGCGTGCGCTTCACCGCGCCCAACGGCCGCTTCTTCGTGCGTAAGTCGGCCGCCGTGCCGATGATCTTTGTCGCTGGCGGCTCAGGCCTGTCGAGCCCGAAATCGATGGTGCTCGACCTGCTGGCCGAAGGCTGCGAGCTTCCGATCACGCTGATCCAGGGCGCGCGCAATCGCGAGGAGTTGTACTTCCACGAACTCTTCGAGGCGCTCGCCGACCGCCACCCGAACTTCACCTACCTGCCTGTGCTGTCCGACATCGCGCCGGCGGACGACTGGCGCGGCGCGCGCGGGTTCGCCCACGAAGCGCTCAAGACGCACTTCGCGAACGACTTCCGCGGCCACAAGGCCTACCTGTGCGGACCGCCGCCGATGACCGAGGCCTGCATC
>JAGIAI010000117.1 GCA_017744935.1 Variovorax sp. | reverse complement strand
GGCACGCCGCCGGGCATCAAGGCGTCACGGAAGTCCGTGAGCACCATGCCGGGCACGATGGCCCGAAGATGCGGCGGCCGGTGCTGCGCCGTCGCCAGTTGGGAAGAACCACCGTACGACCAGTTGACCATGCCCACCTTGCCGTCGGACCACGCTTGCGACGCCGCGAACTCGACGACTTCGGCGCCATGTCTTCCAAGTTGCGGTCGGGTGTACTCGAGCGGGCCTTCGGAGCATCCACTGCCCGCGACGTTGACCCCCATCACTGCATAGCCGGCCTCGACGAGCCGCTTGTCGAGTTCGACCGACATCGATGTCTTGTACTGGAGATAGGGCGTCCCCCCGATCGAGCCGGCGTCGTATCCGTTGATGCTCAAGATGACGGGGAACCTGCCCGATGCCTTCGGCAGGAGGACGCTATAGCGCAGCCTGATCCTGTCGGAAGTCATGAAGTAGCCAGTGAGTCGCCTTGCCCAGAATGGTGCGGCCGGTCCCTGCTCGGGAAAATCAAAAGCGCGCGATGCGGGGAGGCCTGTGTCGGGATCCAGCGGGGCATCCTGCCCATGTGCCGCGAACGACGTGACGAACGCCGCGGTGAGTGCGATGACGGCGAGGAGGAACTTCTTCATGGTCTTTTGAACCGGGCTTGCTGGGTCGGTGGGGTTTGCGATGTTAGGTCATCGCCGAAGGCGGTCGGTCGCAGGAAGCGTGGGCGCCTCTTGGCGTTGCTGCGGCTGCTGCCGATCATGGCGGCCTTCGTTCTGGCGACCGAGTGGCGCCACTTCTTCGCACTCCACTCGTGATGGAGGAGGCCGATGAGCGGGTGCGGCAGTTCCGGGGCGCCGTGTCGCCATGACAGGCGTCAGCTGCAGCGAGCGAACCCACGTGCCGACCAGAGTTCCGGGAATGGAATTGCGTCGGCCGCGGCAGTTGCAGAATCGATGCCCTTGTCCAAAAGGGCGGCCGCTCCATCGCCGAAGGTTCGCGGCGTCGCGATCAAGTGGCAATGCTTCCAATCGATGAATTCCGCCGCGATGTCCGCGAGCACATCCGCGAGCTGTCGAAGCGAGGCATCTGGATAGGGATCCTCATGGATTTCGCGCCAGATCTGCTCCACTTCGGGGCAAGGAATGCGAGGCGCGCTCGGCGCCCGCGTGAGCGCCTGCTCCGGAACGAAAAGACCGATCCGGCCAAAATGCGCGAGAACGTCGTCGTAGACGTCGGGACCGACGATTGAGTTTGCCCCCTCGCCTCGGGAAACCCCGAGAAGGCGCAACATGTGGCGATAGCCATCCCCCTGAAACCCGGTCCGTTCGGCATCGGCCGCAAAAGCCGCGAGTCGCATGTCGCCCAGATCTTTCGGCGTCATCCACCTGATCGAACGCCATGTGGCCCTCAGCGGCTCAAAGTAGTGCACCGCACGCCGCAGCGCGCGAGCGGCATCGGACAGTCTGTCGACGCGCAGTAGCGCTTGGGCCGCCTGCAAATCCCTGGCGATCAACATGCACCAGAGGTCGGATACCTGGCATGAGACAGTGAGACAGGTCTCTTCCGGCAACTCGCCGCCGCGGGCATGGACTGGACTCGCAGGCATGGTCGACAACACGTATTCGCTCGAAATCACCACAGCTTTTCGAGCAGGGCGTCAAGCTTGGCAGTGGCGTTGGGGCCGAGATCGGCGACCTCGTTGGGGTAGTTCTTCTTCAGCAGCGTGGCCACCTCCGGCAGTTTCGCTTTGTCGAGATCGAACGCACTGACGCGGTCGGGAAGCCCCAAGGCCTTCACCACGGCCTCGATCCTGTCGGCCAGCTTCGCCGCGCCATGCTCCTCTCCGGCGCTCGCGGCGAAGACTTCGAGCTTGTCGCCGTAGAAGTCTGCACAGGCGCGAATGACAGGCGCGAGCGTAATGCAGGACGTGGCGCTGTGCGGAAGCTCATAGGTCCCG
>JAGIAI010000116.1 GCA_017744935.1 Variovorax sp. | reverse complement strand
TGGGCGGCGCGGCCAATCACTGGAACGGGCAAACCTGGCGTTGGGCCGAGTACGACCCCGCCCTGCGCACCCGACTCGAGTCGCGCTACGGCAAGGCAGCGATCCCGCGCGAGATGACCGTGCAGGACTGGGGTGTGAGCTATGCAGAGATGGAGCCATACCACGACCTGTTCGAGCAGCTCTTCGGCATTGCCGGACAGGCCGGCAACGTCGGGGGGCAGTTGATCGAAGGCGGCAATCCTTTCGAGGCGCCCCGGAAACGCGGCTTCCCGCAGCCGCCACTTGAGATCCTCGAGTCGGGCCGCATCTTCCAGGCCGCCGCGCAGAGCCTCGGCTACAAGCCATTTCCGCTGCCCGCCGCGAACTCGCCGCGGGCCTACACCAACCCCGATGGCGTGAGCCTTGCGCCGTGCCAGTATTGCGGCCACTGCGAACGCTTCATCTGCGAAGCCAATGCGAAGGCCAGCCCAGCGGTGCTGCTGTATCCCCTGCTGCAGAAGCAGCGCAATTTCGAGATCCGCCTCCACTCGCAGGTCACCGGGCTCGTCTATGACAAGCACGCCAGGCGCGTGACGGCGGTGCAGTTCATCGATCTGCAGACCGCGCAGACCTACGAGCAGCCGGCCGATGTTGTCGTGCTGTCCGGCTTCACCATGACCAACACCAAGCTGTTGCTCACGAGTGGCATCGGGCGCCCCTACGACCCGAAGACGGGCAAGGGCGTGGTCGGCAAGAACTTCTGCTACCAGGTGATGTCGTCGGTACCGGTGTTCTTCAAGGACCGCTTCATCAATCCGTTCATGGCCTCGGGCGCCTCGCAGATGGTGGTGGACGAGTTCAACGGCGACAACTTCGACCACGCTGGGCTCGGCTTCTTCGGCGGCGGCTACATCTATTCCAACGTGACGAATGGCCGCCCCATCAATGCACGCCTCCTTCCGGCCGGAACGCCGCGCTGGGGATCGTCGTGGAAACAGGCGAATGCCGACTGGTACGCGCACGCCTTCAATGTCGCGGTGCACGGCAGCAACTATCCGCACAGCCAGAACTACCTCGACCTCGATCCGACGTATCGCGACGCCTACGGCTCGCCGCTTCTGCGCATGACCTTCAATTTCCACGAGAACGATCACCGGATGAGCGAATACGTCACGAACAAGGCCGCAGGCATCGCGCACGCCATGGGAGCCACTGCAGTCGGCGCCCCGCAACCGCGCCGTGGCGACTTCGATGCGCGCCAGTACCAGACAACGCACACCACGGGCGGAACGATCATGGGTGCCGATCCCGCAACCAGTGTGGTGTCGCCACGGCTTCAGCACTGGGATGCACACAACCTCTTCGTGGTGGGCGCTTCGGTCTATGCGCACAACGCGGGATACAACCCGACCGGTCCGCTTGCGGCACTGGCGCTGCGCCTGGGCGACGACCTGGTGCGCTATGCAAGGCAGCCGCGCATGCTTTGAGGAGAGACCGAGATGCGATCACTCCTTACGGCAGCCTGCGCTGCAGCTCTCATGAATGTGGCGCACGCTCAATCGGCCGTGCAGCCGCCAAAGACATGGGCCACCTGCGCGGCGTGCCACGCGGCACAAGGCGCGGCTTCCATCGGGCCCCCACTGGCCGGTGTGGTGGGCCGAAAGGCCGGCTCATCACCAGGGTTCGGCTACAGCCGAGCCATGAAGAACGCGCAGCTCACCTGGGACGACAAAACCCTGGCGGCGTTCCTGAGCGACCCACAACTGACGGTGCCAGGCAACCGGATGCCGTTTGGGGGCGTTCCCGACGCCGGTGAAGTTGCGGAACTCGTCAGGTATCTCAAGACGCTGAGATAGCGGAAGGCTGGTGGGCGGCCTGTACATCGCAAGCCCGGGCTACCATCAGACGGATACTCAAGTCTCAGCCCATGGAAACCGCCCTGCCGACCCGCCTTCGCAATCAACCACCTTGCGCCGCTCACGCCCGGTTCGCGGCGACGTGAGCCGGCGGGCAGTAGACCCCATCATGAAAGCGCAGCGCCAACAGCCTCTTGACGTGACGTCGGCGGAAGTCCGATGGTACTTCGGCGCTTTCGTCGTCTGGGAGGCACAGCGCCGAATCGAGCGCGCCGGCGAAGCGGTGCGGCTGGGGCCACGCTCTTTCGATCTGCTGCTGCAACTGATCAAGCGGGCCGGCGAATTCGTAAGCAAGGACGACCTGCTCGCAGCGGTCTGGGCCGACGTCGTGGTCGAAGAGGC
>JAGIAI010000115.1 GCA_017744935.1 Variovorax sp. | reverse complement strand
TGCGACTTCTGCCGCTCGGTCGGCGCGGGCAGCGCGACCACGCGGAAGACGCGCGGGCTCACGCGCTCGGTGATGGCCTTGATGGTGCCGCCCTTGCCCGCGCCGTCGCGGCCCTCGAAGACGATGCACACCTTGAGGCCGGCGTGCTTCACCCATTCCTGCAGCTTCACGAGCTCGATGTGCAGTTCCTTCAGGGCCTTGTCGTAGGCCTTGGTGGACAGCGGGCCCGCTTCCGCGTTCGGTGCCGTGCTGTCAGGCACCGTGTCCGGTGGCTTCGCCGGGGCTGCAGGCTCGGCATCGCCGCGGCTTGACTTCTTGTCTCTCTGCATGGCGACCTCCTCGTTGTCGGATCTACTGCACGTTGACCTTCTGCCAACTCGTGTCGGGATCGAAGCGCGTCATCGCTCGCGCGGTTGCATCGGTGTTGGGGCCGAGGTTCTTCTCGTAGAGCACGCCGTCGTGGCTGACCATGAAGCTCATCACGCCGGTTTCGCCGTATTTCACCGGCCATGCGACGAGCGCGAAGCCGCCCCGCATGCGTTTGCCGATGACGTAGTCGTAGGCACCGCCCGGCGCATTCGCGCCCTGCGCCTTGAGGATCTTGAAGTGGTAGCCGTGATAGCCCTCGCCGGGCCGCACGGGCGCATAGATCGGGCCGAGCGGGCTTTCGGGTTGGCCGGCCGCGGTGGGCCAGTAGAGGCCGTCGTGCTTACCCGGCGAGCTGGCGAACTTCTCCGCGTATTCGAGCACGCCGTTGCCGTCGCGATCGACCTGCGCGTATTCCTTCTGCGCGTCGAAATAGGCCAGCACCGCGTTCATTGCCGCCAGCTCGTTGCGGCCGATGCGGCGGGTCTTCATCTGGTCCACGCCCGCGGCCGGATCGAAATGCCAGCCGGCCGGCGTCTTCACGATGGGGACGGGCAGCGTCCAGTCGGCATCGCCGGCTGAAAGCAGCGCGCGATTGGGGCCGTCGGCCACCACTTTGTGCTGCTTGGCGTAGGCCGCCAGAAAGTCGTAGATGTCTTCGCGGTCGACCTCGCCTGCAGGCACGAAACGCTTCCAGTCATTGCCCAGCACGGTGCGAAGGGCGCTCTCGTCGTAGTGCGCAATCGCGTCGAAAAAGGCCTGCGCCGCGGCGTCGGCGCTGGGATAGACCTTCTGTGCGAGCGCGGGAGTCGAAGCCAGCGCAACAGCCGCAACGGCCATCGCAACAGCATGCTTGATGCGGATGAATTTGGGCATGGTGTGTCCTCGTTCAGAGATGGGTTGCTTCATCGGAGATCAACGGCGTCCGCCGCCTCTGCCGCCGCCGCCACCACCTCTGCCCCCTCCACCGCTGAAACCGCCAGCCCGGGCACCGCCGCCACCGCTGAATCCGCCGCTGGCCCTTGCGCCGCCACCGCCGCCCATGGATTGTCGGCTTGCTGCGCCGCGGTCCATCTGCTGGCGGGCCTGGCCGCTGTTCGCGCCGCGCAGTGCGTTGTCGCCGCCTCGGTTCCCGACCTGCTCGAAGCCCTGGCTGCCGCGTCCACCTGCACCGACGCTTCCGCGATCACCGCCGCCGATCTGGCCGCCACGGTCTCCGGCGCCTGCGCCGCCGCGGTTGGCAACCTGGCCGCGATCACCGCCGGCACCGCCACGGTCACCGAACTGACCGCCGCGATCGCCACCGGCGCCACCGCGGTCGCCGAACTGGCCGCCGCGGTCGCCGCCAGCACCACCACGGTCGCCGCGGCCCGTGCCTTCGGCAGCCCGCTCCGCCCGATCGCGCGTGCCCGGGTCGTTGCGCAGGTTCTCGCGTCCCTGACCAGGATCCATGCCGCGCTGCTGAAGAGCCGACTGCGCTTGCTGGCGCTGTGCATCGCGTCCGGCGCTGTCACGGCCGCGGAAGTCCGCACGGTTCTCTGCGCCCGGCACATTGCGGCCGAACTGCTGCTGGCTGCGCTGGTCGCGGTATGGCGTGCCGCGCCGGTTGGCCGAGTTGTGCTGCCAGTTGTTCTGATTCGCAGAGATCTGCCGATTGGTATTGATGCTGTTGTAGCGGTTGGTGTTGATGTTCACGTTGCCGCCGCCCCAGTTCGCATTGCCCCAGAGCGCGCCCACGGCCGCTACGCCGACGCCGAAGGCGATGCCGGTGGCAAGTGCCGCGCCCGGATACCAATAGGGAGCCGGCGCATAAGCGTACGGGGGGTAGGCGGGGTAGGGCCATGATCCATAGACGACGGCCGGGTTGTACGAGGGCACGTACACCACTTCCGGATTCGCGGGTTCGATCTTGATGACCGTCTGCTGGGTTTGCGGCTCCTGCTCGACGATCACCTTCTGCTGCTCGGTGGTCTTGAGTTGCCCCTGTTGCTGCGCCTTGGTCCGCAGACGTTGCGCCGAGTCGAGCACATCCTTGGACGAAGCGAGGAAGGCATCGCCGAGGTTCTGAACCCAGTCGGGCTGGTCGCCCATCATCTGCAGCACCTGCGGGAAGGCGACGAGCGATTGCACGCTCGGGTCCCACGGCTTGTCCTGAACGGCCTTCACGGCCGCGTCGCCTTTCTGGTTGGGGTTGGCCTTGGCCCATTTGGCCGCGTCGGCCACGTCGGCCGGGTAGGTTGAAGCCATCAGTACCTGAGAAAGCAGTGAATCCGGATAGAGGGCGATCGGCGCCATCATCTGGTCCAACTGCTCGCGGGTGAACCCCTGCTGTGCCGTGACGGTTGACGAAAAAACCGCCAGCATCAACACGAGGATGCGCGTGAAGCGGCTGAAAAGAAAACGCATGTGTTCGCTCCTCTTCCTGTAGTAGTTCGCCGAAGCCGGTCCGGGCGTATGACCCATATGACCCATATGACCCAAAACCGGCGCACCAGCATACGAGCCTCAGGCAAACCCCGCAATTGGATATTGGTGCATGGCGCCTACGATCCAAAAGGCAAGGCGACAAGCAACCATCTTGAAGACCTCGAAGTCAATCCGAAGCAAAGTTGCTGCGCCAAGGAGTCTTGGTGCGAGCGATGGCGTTGAGCGTGATGAGCAGCTTGCGCATGCATGCGACGAGG
>JAGIAI010000114.1 GCA_017744935.1 Variovorax sp. | reverse complement strand
CCCGTTGCTGCGTCATCCCCTTCTCGGCATTGCGCAGCCGCAGGCTGAAGCCCATGTTCTCGGCCACCGTCATGTGCGGATAGAGCGCGTAGCTCTGGAACACCATCGCGATGTCGCGGTCCTTCGATTCGAGCTCGTTGACCACGCGGCCGTCGATCAGGATCTGGCCGCCGCTGATTTCCTCCAGGCCCGCGAGCATGCGCAGCAACGTCGATTTGCCGCAGCCCGAGGGGCCGACCAGCACGACGAACTCGCCGTCCTCGATCTCGAAGCCGAGCCGCTCGATGACGCGCGTCTTGCCGTAGGACTTCTGGACGTTCTTGAAAGTGACCGATGCCATGACGACGTTCCCCGAGCTCAGCTCTTGACCGCGCCGGCGGTGATGCCGCCGACCATGTAGCGCTTGAAGGCGTAGTAGATCGCCGCCGGCGGCAGCGCATAGATCAGGCCGGTGGCCATCAGCAGCTCCCACGGCGAATCATCCGCCGCGAGGAAGTTGCCGAGCGCGACGGCCAGCGTGACGCTGCGGTCGTTCGACAGCAGCAGGAACGCATAGAGGTATTCGTTCCAGGCCAGCAGCAGCGCATAGGTGCCGACCGCGACGAGCGAGGGCACCATCAGCGGCAGGTACACGAGCCGGAAAAGCTGCAGGGGCGAGGCGCCGTCCATGCGCGCGGCTTCGTCGAGCTCGTAGGGCAGCTTGTCGGACGCCTGCTTGAGCACCCAGATGCAGTAGGGCGACGCGATGGTCACCATCGCGAGGATCAGCGACCACTGGCTGTTGAGCAGCCCGTAGTTGCCCATGGTCTTGTACATCGGCACCGCCAGGAACGCGGCCGGGATGAAGTAGGTGAAGAGCGCCATGTTCATCACCGTGCGCCCTCCCCGCACCTTCAGCCGGCTGATCGCGAAGGCCGCGGTGGTCGCGACGAACAGGGTGATCACGCCGACCGCCACCGCGATCAGCACCGAGTTGCCGAGCTGCAGCCAGAAGTGGTCGAGATAGAAATGCTTCTGGTGGAAGACCGTCGCGAAGTTGTCGAGGGTCGGCGTGGCCGGCCAGAGCCTGCCGCTGGTCGCCTCGCCGCGCGGCGAGATCGCGAACAGCACCATGTGGTAGACCGGGATCAGCGTCCACAGCAGCACGGGAATGCCGATCAGCAGCAGCTTGGCCTCGTTACCGACGGACTTGAGGGTCCAGCGCTTCATTTCGAGAGCCTCTTCATCATCAGGTAGACCAGCGGCAGGACCAGCGGCAGCGCGACCACGATCGACGCCATCGACAGGTCGACCTGGTCGAGCCGCAGGTAGCGGATGCCCAGCGTCGCCAGCACGTGCGTGAGGTCGGCCGGCCCGCCGCCGGTGAGCAGGTAGACGCTGTTGAAGTCGCCCAGCGTCCAGATCATCGAGAGGATCAGCGAGGTCACATACAGCGTGCGCATCGCCGGCCAGGTAATGAAGCGGAACTTCTGCCAGGTGCTCGCGCCGTCGACCGAAGCGGCCTCGTACTGTTCGCTCGGGATCGCGAGGCGGCCCGCCACGAGGATCAGCGTCCAGAACGGCAACGATTTCCAGATGTGCATCAGCATCGCGAAGCCGAGCGCGAGCGTCGGGTCGTTGAGCCAGTTGGGGCCGTCGAGCCCGGTCAGCCGGAAGATGGTGCTGTTGATCACGCCCCACTCCGGATTGAGCATGAAGCGCACCGAGAGGATGGTCGGGATCGACGGCACCGCCCACGGCAGGATGAAGATGCCCGAGAGGATCTTGATCCACCACCGCGACTGCACGAAGAAGCCCGAGAGCACGAGCGCCACCACCATCTTGAGGTTGATCGCGATGACCAGGAACAGGATGGTGTTGATCACCGACCGGAAGAAGATCGGGTCGGCGACCAGGTGCTCGTAGCTCTGCGGATGGCGCGCCAGCCAGAGTCCGTAGCACACCGGATAGAGCACGAAGACCACGAACACCAGCAGGTAGGGAACGACCATCAGGCGCCCCCAGAACTGCCAGCGTCCGGTCTTCGTCGCCAGCGCGTCGGCGGCGCCGGGCGCGGTCACGGCACTTGCGGCGGAACTCATGGCGGCGTGCCCCAGGACTCAGCGCGCGACCGTCTTGATGCGCTCGATCATCTCGTCGACCGCCTTGTCCACCGGCACCTTGTCGCTCACGATGCGGTTCATGGCCTTGGCCCAGACGTTCTCGTTGTTGAGGATCGTGAAGCGCCAGTTCTTCGTGAACTCGAAGGTCACCGTGCCGGCCGCGTACTGGTTGTAGACCGACTTGCGGTGCGAGTCTGCCTGCCAGAACGGGCTCGCCTGCCCGGCCTTGGTCACCGGGAACCAGCGGCCGAGCGACCCTTCGACGTAGGGCGTGAGGTTTTCCTCCTGCATCAGGAAGGTCACGAACTCCTTGGCGCGCTGCTTGTTCTTGCCGTCCTTGAACACCACGCCGGTCTTCACCGCGGTGCGATAGACCATCTTGCTGCCATCGGGCTTGGACGGGAAGCCGGCCGTGCGGATGCGCTCGGTGTAGTTCTTCTTGGCCTCCTCGCGCTGCTCGGGCGTGAGCGACGCATTGTTCGCATCGTCGAGCCACTTGGCCGGTAGCGAGATGGTCGCGTTGTGCGTCATCACGGTCGTCTTGTTGTGGAAGGCGACGTTGTTGTCCGGGTCCTTCCAGCTCGTGGAGGACGGCGGCGTGCAGCCCTTCTGGTAGGGCGCGACATAGTCGGTCATCGCGCTGATCAGGCCTGCGCGCACCGCCGGGTCGTCGACCAGCAGCTTGCCGCTGTCGTTGACCATCTTCACGTTGTAGGCATCCGCGAAGGTCAGGAACGAATAGAACGCATCGCTCGAATCCACGCCCATCGGCATGCCGATGCCGAAGGTGCGCTTGCCGCTCTTCTGCCGGCTCGCGGGCTGCACCTTCTCGCACCAGAAGGACCAGTACTCCTTCCAGGTGGTCGGGACGTCCGACTCCTTGAAGCCCGCCTTCTCCAGCATGTCCTTCCAGTATTGGACGTGCAGCGTCTGCTGCTTGATCGGGAAGGCGTAGTAGGCCTTCGACTTCGTCTGGTCGTTGTAGAGGAAGGTGGTCTCGACCGTGTTGGGCGCGAAGCGGCTGGCCATGGGCGAGAT
>JAGIAI010000113.1 GCA_017744935.1 Variovorax sp. | reverse complement strand
GATCTCGTACACCGAGGGCAGGCGCTTGTGGATCGTGTCGGCGCCGAGGTGGTCGAGCTTGAGCAGCACGTAGTCCTTGTTCGGACCGCAGCCCCGGCCTTCCTTGATTTCCTGGTCCATCGAGCGCGAGACGAAGTCGCGCGGCGCGAGGTCCTTCAGCGTCGGCGCATAGCGCTCCATGAAGCGCTCGCCGTTGCTGTTCAGCAGGATCGCGCCTTCACCGCGGCAGCCTTCGGTCAGCAGCACGCCGGCGCCGGCCACGCCGGTCGGGTGGAACTGCCAGAACTCCATGTCCTGCAGCGGGATGCCCGCGCGGGCGGCCATGCCGAGGCCGTCGCCGGTGTTGATGAAGGCATTGGTCGACGCGGCGAAGATGCGGCCCGCGCCGCCGGTGGCCAGCAGCACGGTCTTGGCCTGCAGGATGTGCAGGTCGCCGGTTTCCATTTCGAGGGCCGTCACGCCGACCACGTCGCCATCGGCGTCGCGGATCAGGTCGAGCGCCATCCACTCGACGAAGAACTGGGTGCGTGCCTCGACGTTCTTCTGGTAGAGCGTGTGCAGCATCGCGTGGCCGGTGCGGTCGGCCGCCGCGCAGGCGCGCTGCACCGGCTTCTCGCCGTAGTTGGCGGTGTGGCCGCCGAACGGGCGCTGGTAGATGGTGCCGTCCGGGTTGCGGTCGAAGGGCATGCCGAAGTGCTCGAGCTCGTACACGACCTTCGGCGCCTCGCGGCACATGAACTCGATCGCGTCCTGGTCGCCGAGCCAGTCGGAGCCCTTGACGGTGTCGTAGAAGTGGTAGTGCCAGTTGTCCTCGCTCATGTTGCCGAGCGACGCGCCCACGCCGCCCTGAGCGGCGACGGTGTGCGAGCGGGTCGGAAACACCTTGGACAGCACAGCCACATTGAGGCCGGCGCGCGAGAGTTGCAGCGAGGCGCGCATGCCGGAGCCGCCGGCACCGATGATGACGACGTCGAACTTGCGCTTGGTGATTTGTTCTTTGGTGTAGGTCATGGGTATCAAACTCTCCAGAGCACTTGAATGGCCCAACCCGCGCAAGCCACAAGCCAGACGATCGTGAAAACCTGCAGGACCAGACGCAGACCGACGGCCTGGACGTAGTCCATCCATACATCGCGCATGCCGACCCAGACGTGATAGAGCAGCGAGGCGATGACGACGAAGGTCAGCACCTTCATCCACTGGGCGGCGAAGATGCCGGCCCAGAGGTCATAGCCGATGGGGCCGCTCGTGAAGATGAGCTGCGCCAGCAGGATCACCGTGAAGAGCGCCATGAGGGCGCCCGTGATGCGCTGGCTGAGCCAGTCGCGCAGGCCGTAGTGCGCGCCGACGACCGTGCGCTTGGAGCCGTAATTCACAGACATTGATTGCTCCTTCTCAGTACAGGCCGAACAGCTTGGCGCCGAGGATCACGGTCAGCAGGATGCTGATGGCGAGCGTGGCGAGCGCGGAGCTCTTGCCGAATTCCTTGCTCACCGCGGCGTGGCTCACGTCCATCCAGAGATGGCGAAGGCCCGCGATGATGTGGTGCAGGTAGGCCCAGATGAGGGCCAGCGCCACGAGCTTGATGAACCAGCCCGGAACGACACCCAGGCCGCTGTTGAAGGCCGCTTTGAAACGCGCGAACGAGATCTCGGAGGAAACCGACGTGTCGAACATCCAGATGATGAACGGCAGCAGCAGGAACATCAGCACGCCGCTCACGCGGTGGAGGATCGACACGATGCCCGCCGGCGGAAGCCGATAGGTCGTGAGATCGGTGATGGCATTGATGTTGCGGAACTCGCGCCGCGGCGGTCGGGGTGGTGTGGCCAGCTCTGTCATGGGGGCTTTCGATGTTTTTTGAGGGGCGGCTTGATCTGTAGCAGAAATGCAAACAACTCAAAATTCTATTGCAACGCACCATGCCGCTGCAGGCGGGGGCAGGTCATCGCACTGGCGCACTCGGTTGTCGGCGCCCGGAAGGCGCGTTCAACCGAGTTCATTGCGGTAGTGGTGCGTATCGGTGCGGTAGAGGCCGCGGCGCAGTTCCATGGGGGTGTCGTGGTACGTGTGGGCCACCCGCTCGACGCTCAGAAGCGGCGTCGCGGTGGTCACGCCCAGCAGTGCGGCCTGGGCCGCGTCAGGCAGCACGGCGCGGATCTTTTCTTCCGCGCGCACCATGCGCACGCCGAATTCGGTTTCGAACATCGCGTACATCGGCCCGTGCCATTGCGCCAGGCGTTCGGCGGTCAGCCCCTTGAAGGGCGTGCCCGGCAGCCACAGGTCTTCGAGGATGGTCGGCGTGCCCCGATACGAAAGCACGCGCCGCACCTGCAGCACCGCATCGCCGGTGCGCAGGGCCAGTGCGCGCGCCACGTCCGCGGTCGCCCGCAGGCGCCGGCAATCCACGATCTGGCGCTCCGCGGGGCCTTCGGCGTCGGCGTCGCCGGTGTCGGGCACCAGCTTCAGGAAGCGGTACTGGACGTGCTGCTCGGCATGGGTCGCGACGAAGGTGCCCTTGCCCTGGCGCCGCACCACGAGGTTTTCGGCGGCAAGTTCGTCGATCGCCTTGCGCACCGTGCCCTGGCTCACGCGAAAGCGCGCGGCCAGATCGATCTCGCTCGGGATCGGCTCGCCGGGCTTCCATTCGCCGGCGTGCAGGCTCTGCAGGATCAGGGACTTGATCTGCTGGTAGAGCGGGCTGAACGAGGGCGTCGGCAGTTCGGCGACGGGCGGCGGCGTGGTGGTCATGCGATCGATCGGCGTCCGGTTCGGGCGCCTTCGGGGCGACATCTTATATAAGACATAAGACACGCGCCATCAAAACCTCAAATCGGCATAAAATCGCAGACGGCCTGGAGTCGGGGCGGCCATGCCCCGGCCGACCTTCGCGGCCGCCTGACACGTCACTGGCGGCCTTGCACCGTTTTCATCTTTCCTGGAGTTTCCCCATGAGCAAAAAGCCTGTTCGCGTTGCCGTCACCGGTGCCGCTGGCCAAATCGGTTACGCCCTGCTGTTCCGCATCGCCTCCGGCGAAATGCTCGGCAAGGACCAGCCGGTCATCCTGCAACTGCTCGAGATCCCCGACGAGAAGGCCCAGAAGGCGCTCAAGGGCGTGATCATGGAACTCGAAGACTGCGCGTTCCCGCTGCTGGCCGGCGTGATCCCCACGGGTGACCCGCTGGTCGCCTTCAAGGACGCCGACTACGCGCTGCTCGTGGGCGCCCGCCCGCGCGGCCCCGGCATGGAGCGTGCCGACCTGCTGGCCGCCAACGCCCAGATCTTCACGGCCCAGGGCAAGGCGCTCGACAAGGTCGCGAGCCGCAACGTCAAGGTGCTGGTGGTCGGCAACCCTGCCAACACCAATGCCTACATCGCGATGAAGAGCGCGCCGAGCCTGCCGCGCAAGAACTTCACGGCCATGCTGCGCCTGGACCACAACCGCGCTGCGAGCCAGATCGCTGCCAAGACCGGCAAGGCCGTGGGTGACATCGAGAAGCTCACCGTCTGGGGCAACCACTCGCCCACGATGTACGCCGACTACCGCTT
>JAGIAI010000112.1 GCA_017744935.1 Variovorax sp. | reverse complement strand
TGGGCCTGGGGCGGGAGCGCTCGGCCGCATCAGGAGGCGGCCGAGATCAGGTTCGTATCAGCGTGCTGGCTTGGGCAGGGCGAACCAGGCCTCGAAGCCGAGGGCGCCGATGCGTGGGTTGGCGCCCGGGACCAGCGTGTCTTCCTTCAGCTCCGCGCCGAAGTAACGCGCGTGCACATCCTGGACGACCTTGCGCGGATCGTTGGTCTTGGCGAGAAAACGCTGCACGAGATCGGACAAGCGAACGCGCTCGGGGCCCGCAATTTCGACCACGCCGTTCACGGGGCTGCCCAGTGTGTAGTCCGCAACGGCGGTCGCAACGTCATCCGATGCGATCGGCTGTACGAAGGCCGGCGAGAGGTGCACGGTGTCGCCGTCGGTGCCCGACTGCGCAATGCCGCCGAGGAACTCGAAGAACTGCGTCGAATGGACAATGGTGTACGGAATCTTTGATTCGCGGATCAGCTTTTCCTGCGCGATCTTGCCGCGGAAGTAGCCGCTTTCGGAAAGGCGGTCGGTGCCGACCACCGACAGCGCGACGTGGTGCTTCACACCGGCCACGGCTTCCGCCGCCAGCAGGTTGCGGCCCGAGGTCTCGAAGAACTCGAGCACGGCTTTATCCTCGAACGAGGGCGAGTTCGCCACATCCAACACCACCTGCGTTCCCTGGAGGGCCTCGGCCAGGCCTTCGCCGGTGATGGTATTGACGCCCGAGGCGGGCGATGCGGCAACGACCTCGTGGCCGGCGTCGCGCAGCTTGCTGACGACCTTCGAACCGATGAGGCCCGAGCCGCCGATGACAACGATCTTCATGATGATTTCCTTGTGGCCCGCAGGGGGCTGGGTGGATGACGGGGGACGATTCCTGCAGCGGACGGTCAGGCGAGCTTCGCCTTGTCCAGGCCGAAGACCTTGTCGGAGGCGCCGGGCACGCTCTTGAAGGCGATGTTCAGGCGGCTCCATGCGTTGGTCGACATGACGAGGAAAGTGAGGTCGGAGATTTCCTTTTCCGACAGCTGCGTGCGCACGCGCTCGTAGATGTCGTCGGGCACGCCTTGCTCAGGCAGCTTGGTCAGCACTTCGGTCCAGGCCAGTGCCGCGCGCTCGCGCGGAATGAACAGCGTCGACTCGCGCCATGCGGCCAGGTGGTACAGGCGCAGTTCGCGCTCGCCCTGGATCTTGGCCTGCTTGATGTGCATGTCCAGGCAAAAGGTGCAGCCGTTGAGCTGTGACGTGCGGATCGCCACGAGGTTGCGCAGCGGCTCTTCGATCGCGCCCTCCTTGATGGCGTTGAGGAACTCGACGAACTTCTTGAAGAGTTCGGGCGACTGCTCGACATAGTTGATACGTTGGGTCATGACTAGCTCCTGGAATGGGTGGGGATGCCTGGACTCAGAATCGGCTGAGCCATCCGTTGGCGAAGATCGCGTAGACAGGGACGTAGCGTAGGTTGGGGAGGCCGCGGCCGGTAGCCACGCACGAGGCTTCACGGTGTTGCCCGGCGCGCAACACTCCGGGCGGGAAGCGTGCCGGGCGCCGGCGCGCTTCGTCGTATGGCGCCAGTGCTGGCGTCAGCTGCCGGCCCCCGCCGAAAGGGCACGACCGCGGACCAAGCCTTCGATCACGCGCAGCACATCAGCCGGCTCCGCGCGCCTTCGGATGTCTTCCTCGATGTGGGCGAAACGAATGCGGCCTTCCTCGTCGATCACATAGGTCGCCGGAACCGGCAATACCCACAGGCCGTTGCCATTCAGGACGGGAATATCAGTGCCCACCGAGCCGTAGAAGCTCACGAGTTCGGGCGGCAGCGTGAAGGCCAGCTCGAAGCCATTGGCGGCGTCGAGGTTGGAATCGCTGAGCACGGTGAAGGTGAACTGGTTGTCCTGAGCCGTGCGCATCGAGTGTTCAGGTGTCTGCGGCGAGATCGCCAGGAGCGTCGCACCAAGCCGTGCCAGGTCATCCGCTCGCTCGTGCCAGGCCCGCAACTGGAGGTTGCAGTAACCGCACCATCCGCCGCGGTAGAAGACCAGCACAAGGGGTCCCTTGCGCCACACGTCCGACAGACGAACCGGGCGGCCATAGCCGTCCGGCAATGTCGCGTCAGGCGCAAGGTCGCCGGCGCGCTTGGCACGGGCAGCGATGCCCGTCGCGTCGAACACCGCATCGGCGGCGTCGTTGTGGTCGAAGGCTGAAGAGGACGGACTCATGGGAGGGCTTCAAAAAGTTGGGGGAGGTCGATCGTCTGCTGCACGCCATTGCATCGCACGCGGGTCTCAGACGAGCTTCTCGTCGACATAGCACCATCGCCAGGATTCGCCGGGTTCCGCAGACTGCACGACCGCGTGGCCGGTCTCGCGGAAGTGACCGGTCGCGTGCTTTCCCTGCGACGAGTCACAACATCCGACGTGGCCGCAGGTCAGGCACATGCGCAGGTGAACCCAGCGGCCGCCGGATCGCAGGCATTCCTCGCAGCCGTTGGTGGTCGGCGTGACCGGGCGGACCTGGTCCAGGTGCGTGCAGCCGGCGGTCATGAGTGCACCTGCGCGTGGGAAGGTGACAGCGAAGGCGAGGGAATGGGGATCTTCATGGCATTGGCTCCTTGGCGTCCGTCAGCGGCGAACGGGTCGATCTACATGGATTCATAGGTGGGACCGCCGCCGCCTTCGGGCGCGATCCACACGATGTTCTGGGTCGGGTCCTTGATATCGCAGGTCTTGCAATGGATGCAGTTCTGCGCATTGATCTGCAGCCTATCTTCGCCCTTGTCGTTCTGGAGGAACTCGTAGACGCCGGCGGGGCAGTAGCGGCTTTCGGGGCCGGCGTACACGCGCAGGTTGACGTCGACCGGTACCGCCGCATCGCGCAGCGTCAGGTGCACCGGCTGGTCTTCCGCGTGGTGCGTGTTGCTCAAGTAGACCGAGCTTAGGCGGTCGAAGCTACGCTCGCCGTCGGGCTTCGGATAGGCGATGGGCTCGCACTGATCCGCGGGTCGCAGGCTCGCATGGTCCGGGCGCGTGTTGTGCAGTGTCCAGGGCGGCGCCGCGATGCCCAGCCTGGGCATCAGCCACTGCTCGACGCCGGTCATCAGCGTGCCGGTGAGCGAACCCTTCTTGAACCACAGCTTGAAGTTACGGGACCGGTGCAGCTCCGCGTGCAACCAGCTGCCTTCGAAGGCACTTGGATAGCTCGCGAGTTCGTCGCTGGAACGTCCTGCATGCAGCGCTGCGCATGCGGCTTCCGCGACCAGCATGCCGGTCTTGATGGCCGCATGGCTGCCCTTGATGCGCGCGGCGTTCAGATAGCCCGCGTCGCAACCGACCAGAGCCCCGCCGGGGAACACGGTGCGCGGCAGGCTCTGCGGCAAGCCGTTGTTGATGGCCCGGGCACCGTAGCCGATGCGCTTGCCGCCCTCGAGGTGCCTGCGAATCGCAGGGTGCGTCTTCCAGCGCTGGAACTCCTCGAACGGACTCAGCCAGGGGTTGCCGTAGTCGAGGCCGACGACAAAGCCCAGGGCTACCTGATGGCCATCGAGGTGATAGAGAAAGCCGCCGCCGAAGGTCTCGCGGTCCATGGGCCAGCCCGCGGTGTGCACGACCATGACGC
>JAGIAI010000111.1 GCA_017744935.1 Variovorax sp. | reverse complement strand
GGCAGGAGGCTTCCTCGCAGACGGTGTGCAGGTTGCTTTCGCGCAGGATCTGCTTGATCTCGTAGAAGCGCGTGGTGGGCGAGCCGGCCTTGACGCGGATCCACTCGGGCTTCTTGAGCACCTCGCCCTGGACCACCTTGACGGGGATGCGCGAGAGCTTGGCGGCGGCCTTCTGCTTGGCGGAGGGGTTGTAGTCGGCGGCGCTCTGGGCCTCTCGGACCACGGTGGATGCAACGGGCGGGGTGCTCATGGGTTTTCTCTGGCGGGGCTCAAGGTGCGAGGTAGACGTTGAGCTTGTGGCCCAGCACCTGCGCCGCTTCGTCCCAGGTTGTTCGGACGCCGATTGTAAAAAGATCGACGGTTTTCAGCCCCGCATAGCCGCAAGGGTTGATGCGCGAGAAGGGTTCGAGGTCCATCGCCACATTGAGCGCGACGCCGTGGTAGGTGCAGTGCCGGCTGACCTTGATGCCCAGCGCGGCGATCTTGCCCAGGGCCCGGAACGGGTCGCCCGGATGCACCGGGCCGGTCAGCGCGGCATGCGAGAACGGGTCGTCGAGCCGCACGTAGATACCCGGCGCGCCGGCCACGCGATGCCCCGTCACGCCGAAGTGCGCGAGCGTGCCGATCACCGATTCCTCGATGCGGTAAACGTATTCCTTCACGTAGTAGCCGGCGCGGCGCAGGTCGATCAGCGGATAGGCCACGACCTGCCCGGGCCCGTGATAGGTCACCTGCCCGCCGCGGTCGGTCTGCACCACGGGGATGTCGCCGGGGTTCAGCACGTGATCGGCCTTGCCGGCCAGCCCCTGCGTGTAGACGGGCGCGTGCTCGCAGATCCAGAGCTGGTCGGCCGCGTCCGCCGAGCGCTCGTGCGTGGCCTTCTGCATCGCAGCGTAGGTGCCGGCGTAGTCGACCCGGCCCAGCAGCGAGACCTGCAGCGCGCTCACAGGACCCCCAGCGGCCGCGCGGCTCAGAGCACCACCTTGACCATCGGATGGCTGGAGAGCGCGCGATACAGGTCGTCGAGTTGCTCGCGGCTGGTGGCCGTGACGGTGATCGTCACGCCGAGGTAGTTGCCGGCCTTGCTGGGGCGCAGTTCCACGGTCGTGGCGTCGAAGGCCGGGTCGAAGCGCTCGGCCACTTGCGTGACGGCGTGCACGAACCCGTCGACATTGGCGCCCATGACCTTGATCGGGAACTTCGAGGGGTACTCGATCAGCGAGTCCTTGCGTGCATCCACGGGGGTGTCGGACGTGGTGGGAGGGGCGGGGGTATTGCTCATGCGGTGACTCCGTGGTCTTGGATGCTGTTCGCCTTCGCCTCTTCCTTGGCGTGCTGGTAGGCGGCGTACAGCGTCTGATAGAGAGGGCCGGGACGGCCGGTGCCGATCGTTGTGGCGTCGAGCCTGACGACCGGCAGGATTTCCTTGCTGGCCGAGGACAGCAGCAGTTCGTCGGCCGCGAAGACTTCTTCGCGCGCGATGCGGCGCAGCGCGAACGGGATGCCGGCCTCGGCGCAAAGGCGCTCGATCAGGCCGTAGCGGATGCCCGCGAGCACCCGTTCGTCCTTGGGCGGTCCGATGACCGCGCCGTCCTTCACGACCCACACGTTGCTCGACGACGCCTCGCTCAGCCAGTCGCCGCGGAACAGGATGGTTTCCGCCGCGCCGGCCTCGACGCTGATCTGCCGCGCCAGCACGGCGCCCAGCAGGCTGGTGCTCTTGATGTGCGCCTTCTGCCAGCGGAAATCGGCGGCGCTCACGCAGGTCACGCCCTCGGCGCGGACCGCGTGCGGCACCGGCTTCATCGGGTTGAGCATCGCGAACACCGTCGGCGTGAGTCCTGGCGGCATCGCGTGGTCGCGCGGCGCGACGCCGCGCGTGACCTGGATGTAGAGGGCCTGCGCGCCCGCGCGTTCGGCCGCGGGCGCCGCGGCCATGAGGCGCGTGGCGATGGCGCGCCATCGCGCGGCGGGAAGTGGATTGACGATCTTCAGTTCGGCCAGCGAGCGCTCGAGTCGCGCCATGTGCTCGTCGAAGCAGAAGAGATGGCCCTCATAGGCCGGCACGACCTCGTAGACGCCATCGCCGAAGATGAATCCGCGATCGAGGACGCTCACCTTCGCGTCGCGCAGCGGCGTGTACGTCCCGTCGAGGTAACAGAGTGAGTCCGGGAGCGCGTCGAGGATCGGGTGCATGAGGAATTATGGTGGGGGCGCCTGCGGCGTTTCCAAGCTGCGCGATGCCGATTCGGCATCCCGGTGCAAGCCCCATTTCCCCCGCATGTGCCGGTAACTTGGCCGGAGCGCGTAGCTTTCTACCTATAATCAATGGCTTTGTAGAAATTCTAGGTCGCCATCCGGGCTTCATTCGAAATGAAAACTACCGCCCGCGATGTCTCGAAAGGGTTCCATGAGGACCCCCGCGATCCGGAAGATGAATTCAAGCCGTTGAGCGCCGAAGAGGCGCAGCGGCTTCGTGACCGGAAGCCGTTGGTCTCGCCCTGGCGCGTGATCGCGATTCAGGTCGCGGCGGGATTCCTGGTGGCGCTGGCCGCCTGGGGGCTCACGGGGAGGCAAAATCTGGGGTGGTCCGCCGCCTACGGCGCGCTGGCAGTGGTTCTTCCCGCTGCGGTGTTCGCACGAGGGTTGACCGGCAGGTTCGCTTCCCTGAATCCGGGTACTGCGGTATTCGGATTCTTTTTGTGGGAAATGGTCAAGTTGGCCTTGACGATGGCGATGCTGATCGCCGCGCCAAGGCTTGTAGAGGCGCTGAGCTGGCCAGCAATGCTGATCGGCCTGGTGGTAACAATGAAGGCGGCTTGGGTGGCTGTGATGCTGGCTCCCAGGCGCCTTAGTCTTAGAGACGAGTAACGGATGGCTGCTGAAAACGTTGCGGAACATGGTCAAACCGCTGGTGAATACATCGTTCACCACTTGACCCATCTCCAGAGCCACACGCCAGGAGGTGTGGCCGATCTCTCCGTCTTCAACTTCGATTCGATCTTTTTCTCGGTCGTGCTCGGCGTGATCACCTGCTGGCTCATGTGGCTGGCGGCGCGCAAGGCGACTGCCGGCGTTCCCGGTCGCTTCCAGGCGGCGGTCGAGATGCTCGTCGAAATGGTCGACCAGCAGGCCAAGGGCATCGTCCACAACGCGCAGAGCCGCAAGTTCGTCGGCCCGCTCGCACTCACGATCTTCGTCTGGATCCTGCTGCTCAATGCGATGGACCTGCTGCCGGTCGACCTGCTGCCGTGGGCCTGGGGCCAGGCCTACAGCGCCGCCGGCCACGACCCGCACCACGCCTACCTGCGCGTCGTGCCGACCGCCGACCTCTCCGTGGCGATGGGCTTCTCGGTCTCCGTGCTGCTGATCTGCCTGTACTACAACGTCAAGATCAAGGGTCTCGGCGGCTGGGTGCACGAGCTCTTCACCGCGCCGTTCGGCAACCACTGGGCGCTGTACCCGTTCAACTTCGCGATGCAGATGATCGAGTTCGTCGCCAAGACCGTGTCGCACGGCATGCGGTTGTTCGGCAACATGTATGCGGGCGAACTGATCTTCCTGCTCATCGCGCTGATGGGCGGCGCGTGGACCCTGTCGGCCACCGGCATCTTCCTGGCGCTGGGCCACATCATCGCCGGCACCGCCTGGGCCATCTTCCACATCCTGATCATCACGCTGCAGGCATTCGTGTTCATGATGCTGACGCTCGTGTATGTCGGTCAGGCGCACGATCACCACTGATCGCCGGTTCCAGTTTCCGTTTTTTCTTTTCTCTTCAACCAAAGTCCTCTAGGAGTCATCATGGAAGTTATTAGCTTTGTCGCTCTGGCCGCTGGCCTGATCATCGGTCTGGGCGCTGTTGGCGCTTGTATCGGCATCG
>JAGIAI010000110.1 GCA_017744935.1 Variovorax sp. | reverse complement strand
TACGGCGGCGCGATGGCGCTGCCCGGCAAGCCCTTCCAGATGAACTCGGCGAACGTGCCCTGAGCCTCGCTTCGTTCTTCTGACTGACCGGACAGCCCGCCTCGCGCGGGCTGTTTTTTATCTGTTCAGCTCAGCCAGCCGCTCGGGCGTGCCGACGTCGGCCCAGCGACCGGCGTAGAGCTCTGCGCCGACAAGGCCGGATCGCATTGCAGCGCGCAGCAGCGGTGCCAAGGCGGCCTTGGTGCCTCGAGGATTCCCTGCTTCGATACCGCAGAGCGGTGGCGCAAAGAACGCGGCGCGGTACAGCGCGATCGTCGAGAAGGTGTACTTCTGGGCGGCCTCGCTCAGCGCGGTGCCATCCGCGGCGATGCCGAAATCACCCTTCGGGTTGTGTGCCGGGTTGGGCACCAGCCACAGATGCGCCAAGCGCCCGCTCGCAACAAACCGATCCACCGCCTCCTGCGTGAACCGGAAGTCCGGCGCAAATACGTCACCCGCCGCAACCCAGAAGACATCGCCAAGCATCGGCAGTGCACGAACGATGCCGCCCGCGGTTTCGAGCGCGCCGCCGAAGTCCCGCCCTTCGTGCGAATAGGCGATGGAGCAACCGCCGAAGCGATCGCCGAAGCGCAGCGGGATCTGTTCGCCGAGCCAGGCGGTGTTCACCACCAGTTCGGTGAACCCGCCGTCGACCAGCGCCTCGATGGGCCACTGCAGCAGCGGTTTGCCTGCCACTTCGAGCAACGGCTTGGGGGTCGCATCGGTCAACGGCCGCATTCGTTCGCCGCGACCGGCGGCGAGGATCATCGCTTTCACGCTCGTCGCGGGGCTCATGCGGTTGCTGCCTTGGTCGAGCCGCGCTGCAGTGCATGCCGTTCGGCGTGTTGCGGCAGGAAGAGCGCCCCCAGCGAATCCATCACCGCCCTCGCCTTTGCCGAGTGGTCCCCGCCGAAATTGCAGACGTAGACGTCGAGCGTCACGCCCCGCTGCTCGGGCCAGGTGTGGACGCACACATGCGATTCCGCGAGCAGCACAGTGGCCGTCACGCCTCCGGGCCCTTGGGGTGTAGCCGGGAAGGTGTGAAAGAGTTTGCCGACGACCTGCAGTCCGGCCGATTCAGCCGCATCGACGCAAGCCGCGCCGAGCACCTCGGCGTCGATCAGCCAGCGCATCGCGCATCGGCAATCCTGAAGATCGGCAGTGAGGTGCAGTCCATGCATGGCCGGCACTCTAGCAGCCCATCCGCGGGCCGCCCGGAGGGTTCGCGACCTCGCCCGCTAAAATGCCGGGTTCCCCCTAACTTGCTCCCAGGAAGCCACAGATGGCCAACCAAGCCTTGATGGCCAACGCGATCCGCGCGTTGGCAATGGATGCCGTACAACTCGCAAACTCGGGGCATCCGGGCGCACCCATGGGAATGGCCGACATGGCCGTCGCGCTCTGGGGCGAACACCTCAAGCACAACCCCGCCAACCCGCACTGGTTCGACCGCGACCGTTTCGTGCTCTCGAACGGCCACGCCTCGATGCTCATTTATGCGGTGCTGCATCTCTCGGGCTACGACCTGCCCGTGGAAGAGCTGAAGCGCTTCCGCCAGTTGCACAGCAAGACGGCCGGCCACCCTGAAACTGGCGTTACGCCCGGCGTCGAGACCACGACCGGCCCGCTGGGCCAGGGCATCACGAATGCCGTCGGCTTCGCGCTCGCCGAGAAGCTGCTGGCTTCGGAGTTCAACCGCAAGGGCCACGACATCGTCGACCATCACACCTACGCCTTCCTCGGCGACGGCTGCCTGATGGAAGGCATCAGCCACGAAGCGGCCGCGCTCGCAGGCGCATGGAAGCTCGGCAAGCTGATCGCGCTCTACGACGACAACGGCATTTCCATCGACGGACCGGTCAAGCCCTGGTTCATCGACAACACCGAAGAGCGCTTCAAGGCCTATGGCTGGAACGTGATCGGCCCGATCGACGGCCATGACGTCAAGGACGTCTCGAAGGCCATCGAGAAGGCCAAGAAGCACGACGACAAGCCCACCCTGATCATCTGCAAGACGCAGATCGGCAAGGGCAGCCCGAACCGCGCCAACACCGCCAAGGCCCACGGCGAGCCGCTCGGCGCCGACGAAATCGGCCTCACCCGTAGCGCGCTGCAGTGGACGCATGCACCCTTCGAGCTCCCTGAAGCCGTCTACCAGGAGTGGGATGCCAAGGCAGCCGGCGCAAAGGCCGAGGCCGCCTGGAACGAGAAGTTCGCCGCCTACGCGCAGGCCTTCCCGGACCTCGCGGACGAGTTCACCCGCCGCATGAAGGGTGAGCTGCCGAAGAACTTCCATCAGACCGCCCTGGACACGATCGTCGCCGCGCACACCAAGGCCGAGACGGTGGCGTCGCGCAAGGCGTCCCAGCTCGCGCTCGAAGCCTTCACCGCCGCGCTGCCCGAATTGCTCGGCGGCAGTGCCGACCTGACCGGCTCCAACCTCACCAACACGAAGAGCACGCCGAGCCTGCGCTTTGACGACAGGGGTGCGGTGGTCCGCAGCGAAGGCAACGAGCAGTTCCCCGATGGCTTGCCCGGCCGCCACATCAACTATGGCGTGCGCGAGTTCGGCATGGCCGCCATCATGAACGGCGTGGCGCTGCATGGCGGCTACATCCCCTACGGTGGCACCTTCCTCACCTTCAGCGACTACAGCCGCAATGCGATCCGCATGGCGGCGCTGATGAAGCAGCGCGTGATCCACGTCTTCACGCACGATTCCATCGGCCTTGGCGAAGACGGCCCGACGCACCAGTCGATCGAGCACGCCGCATCGCTGCGCCTGATCCCGAACCTCGATGTCTGGCGCCCCGCCGACACGGCTGAAACCGCGGTGGCCTGGGCCGTCGCGCTGCAGAACGCCAATCGCCCGACGGCGCTGCTGCTGTCGCGCCAGAACCTGCCCTACTCGCCCAAGAGCGACCTGAGCGACATCAACAAGGGTGCCTACGTGCTGTCCGAGCCCCAGGGCGGCAAGAAGGCCAAGGCCGTCATCATCGCGACCGGCTCCGAAGTGCAACTCGCACTCAAGGCGCAGGAGATGCTGGCCGCGAAGAAGATCCCCGTGCGCGTGGTCTCGATGCCGTCGACCACCGCCTTCGACCGCCAGAGCGTCGAATACAAGAAGAGCGTGCTGCCGCAAGGCGTGCTGCGCGTCGCCGTGGAAATGGGCGCCACGGACGGCTGGTGGAAGTACGGCGTCGCCGCGGTCGTCGGTATCGACACCTACGGCGAATCGGCGCCCGCCGGCGTGCTGTTCAAGCACTTCGGGTTCACGGCGGAGAACGTCGCTGAGACGGTGGAAGCGGCGCTCGCGCGCTGAGGCCTCGATCCCCTCTTTCGGTTTTCAATCATCCAGGAGCAAATGACATGGCTATCAAACTCGGTATCAACGGCTTCGGTCGCATCGGTCGCAACGTGCTTCGCGCTGCGGTGCAGAACTTCAAGAACGACATCGAGATCGTCGCGATCAACGACCTGCTCGAACCCGAATACCTGGCCTACATGCTCCAGTACGACTCGGTGCATGGCCGCTTCCAGGGCGAGATCAACGTCGAAGGCAATACGCTGATCGTCAACGGCAAGAAGATCCGCCTCACGCAGGAGCGCGACCCTGCGCAACTGAAGTGGAACGAAGTCGGCGCGGACATCGTGCTCGAATCCACCGGCCTCTTCCTGACCAAGGAAACCGCGCAGAAGCACATCGACGCCGGCGCCAGGAAGGTGCTGCTGTCGGCTCCGAGCAAGGACGACACGCCCATGTTCGTCTACGGCGTGAACGACAAGAAGTACGCCGGCGAGGCCATCATCAGCAACGCGAGCTGCACCACCAACTGCCTGGCGCCCGTCGCCAAGGTGCTCAACGACAAGTGGGGCATCAAGCGCGGCCTGATGACCACCGTGCACGCCGCCACCGCGACGCAGAAGACC
>JAGIAI010000010.1 GCA_017744935.1 Variovorax sp. | reverse complement strand
CCGAGCGCCACGCGGGCCGCATCCTCGGCATGGGCGACATCGTCGCGCTGGTCGAGCAGGTCACGGCCGGCGTCGACGTCGCGGCGGCGCAGAAGCTCGCGGCCAAGGTCAAGAGCGGCCAGGGATTCGACCTCAACGACTTCCTCGCGCAGCTTCAGCAGATGAAGCAGATGGGCGGACTCTCCAGCATCATGGACAAGCTCCCCACGCAACTCGCCGCGAAGGCCAGCGATGCCGACATGGCGCGCGCCGAACGCGACATCCGCCGCAAGGAAGGGATCATCAACAGCATGACCCCGCTGGAGCGCCGCAAGCCCGAGCTGCTCAAGGCCACGCGCAAGCGCCGCATTGCCGCCGGTGCGGGCGTGCAGGTTCAGGAAGTGAACCGGCTGCTGGGCGAGTTCGAGCAGATGCAGGGCATGATGAAGAAGATGAAGGGCGGCGGCCTGATGAAGATGATGAAGCGCATGGGCGGGATGAAGGGCCTGCCGGGCATGGGCGGCGGCGGGATGCCGCGCTTCTAGCGCTCGCGCCAGCCTCTCGCACCCACGAAAAAGCCCGCCGAAGCGGGCTTTTCCATGGGCTGCTGCGCGCGGCGCTCAGGCGGGGCGCGCCAGCCGCACCGCATGCATCCAGGCGCGGCGCAGCACCGCGGGCGAACGCGACTCCTCGGGAATCAGCAGGAAGCCGCGGTCGCGCAGGGAGTTGCCCAGCGCGATCTGGCTGGTCAGCACCGTCAGCGGGATCGCCAGCAGCAGCGGCAGGCCCACCGGCATCAGCCAGGTCAGGGCGCTGGCGTCGATCAGCGCGACACCGACCGCGAGGACCGCGATCACCAGCGTCATCGGCGCCAGTTGGCGGACCGCGATGCGCCACGGCACGGCGGCGGCTTCCCGCGGCGGCGACTTCCAGTCGAGCTTGATGCCCGTCAGCGCGACCACCACGAAGAGCGAGTGCGCCAGCATGCGGACCGGGGCCTGCACGATCGCCAGGGCGCTTTCGAGCGCGGCGCTCTTGATCAGGCCGCCAATGCCGCCGAACTGGCGCTGTTCGCCGCGCAGCACCACGGCGACCACGCCCAGCACGCGCGGCAGGAACAGCAGGCAGAGCGTCCACACCCAGAGGCCGACGAGTTCCATCGGCATGCGCAGCCAGTGCTCGACCACGCTCGAACCCGTGAGCCACAGCGCGGTGCCGAGCGTCAGGAAGCCGAGCCAGAGCGGCGCCGAGACGTAGGCCATGGTGCCCGTCACGAACATCGCGCGGTGCACCGAGTGCAGGCCGGGCTCGGCCATCAGGCGGGCGTTCTGCAGGTTGCCCTGGCACCAGCGGCGGTCGCGCTGCAGTTCGGCCAGCAGGTCCGGCGGCTGTTGCTCGTAGCTGCCCACCAGGTCGGCCACCAGCCACACGTGGTAGCCGGCGCGGCGCATCAGCGCGGCCTCGACGAAGTCGTGCGACATGATGCCGCCCGACATGCCGCCCTTGCCCTTGATGGGCGCCAGCGCGCAGTGTTCCATGAAGGGCTCGACGCGGATGATCGCGTTGTGGCCCCAGTAGTGCGATTCGCCGAGCTGCCAGAACTGCATGCCGAGCGTGAACAGGCGGCCGGTCATGCGCGAGGCGAACTGCTGGGCGCGGGCGTGCAGCGTGACGTGGCCGATGGCCTGCGTCGCGGTCTGGATGATGCCGGCGGTCGGGTTGGCTTCCATCAGCTTGACCATCGAGGTCAGGCAGTCGCCGCTCATGACGCTGTCGGCGTCGAGCACGACCATGTAGCGGTAGTCCTTGCCCCAGCGGCGGCAGAAGTCGGCCACGTTGCCGGCCTTGCGATGCGTGCGGCGCGTACGCAGGCGATAGTAAACCTCGACCTGCGGCTGGTTCGGGCTGTCTGCGAGTGCGGCACGCAGGTCTTCCCACGCGGCGCGCTCGGCGGCGGCGATCTCCGGCGTGTAGCTGTCGGAGAGCACGAACACGTCGAACTGCTTCGCGTGGCCGGTGGCGGCAACCGATTCGCAGGTCGCCCGCAAGCCGGCGAACACAGTCGCCACGTCCTCGTTGCAGATCGGCATGATGATCGCCGTCCGCGCTTCCGGGTTCATCGGGTGGTTGGCCACCTGCTTCGCCGAGAGCGCATGCTTGTCACCACGCACCGAGACATAGAAGCCCATCAGGGCCGTCACGAAGCCTGTCACGACCCAGCCGGAGAGCACGCCGTAGAGCGCGATCTGGCTGTATTCGAGCCACAGGTTGTCGTAGTCGGGCTGCACGCGGGCGAACAGTGCGGAGGCGATGGCGGTGCTCATCACGGCCAACGCCAGGAAGGCGGCGCGACGCTGGGCCGCGGCACGCTGCCACGGTTGCTGGGGCGTGCGGTTCGCCTTGCTCTGCGCGGCGGCAGCCTTCGCGGCGTTGCCGATGCCGAGTTTGACCAGCAGGGCGGTGCCGATGCTGTTCCAGAAGCCGCGCCACGGACGGGGTGTCATGGAGCCGCGGTTGATCGGGGGCGCCGTCACCGAGTTGGGGTGACGCTCTTCGCGAAGAAGGCCGCGACGCGAGAAATCCGCGTCCGACAGAACCTTCAGTTGGGAGAATTCGTTGGGCTTCATCCGCGACTCACCACCGTTGCTTCTGGACGGAGGGGGTGTCGCCGATTGCCGGAAAACGCTTGAACACGCAGTCCGGCGCGATACCGCTGGATGCCTCGAGAGCTGCCAGCGAATGCCCTGCTGCGCGAGGGCGCGAGAGGGAAAACTGCTTTTGACGCAGGCCGTCGCGCTGCGGACGCAGTGCGAAAGAGGGGCTGGAATGAGCTGTCATGCCTCTACAGGGGCAAACCCTGTGCCAGCTCTGAATTTCTCTTTCAGATCAACGGGTTAGGCCGATTTTTCGGTACCCGAAGAGGGTTCCGGGCCCTCCAAGCCTCCAAAACCCCCGAATTTGTCGTCAAAGCCCGACAAGCCATTGAGTCTGACCGTCGAACTTCAATGAAATCAACAACTTAGGGTTGTCGCTGGTCAGCGACCTGACTCGCCGGGCTGCGACACGCCTTCCGCCTTGAAGTGGCCGGGGGTCAATTCGTGCTTCTGCAGCAGTCGGTAGAACTCGGTCCGGTTCCGGTCGGCGAGGCGAGCCGCATCGGCCACATTGCCGTCGGTCAGCTTGAGGAGCCCGACGAGGTATTCGCGCTCGAAACGCTGCTTGGCCTCGGCGTAGGTAAGCACCTCCACACTGGGAACCCGAAGCGCACGCTGGACCAGCGCCAGCGGGATCAACGGCGAGCTCGATAGCGCACATACCTGCTCGACCACGTTGAAGAGTTGCCGCACGTTGCCCGGCCACGAAGCCATGGTCAGCGCCTTGAGCGCTTCGGGGGCGAAGCCGGACAGCCGCTTGCCGTATTTGGTCGACAGCCGCTGCAGGAAGTGGTTGGCCAACAGCGGAATGTCCTCGCGCCGCGCGGAAAGCGGCGGAAGGCTGAGCGTCACGACGTTGAGACGGTAGTAAAGGTCCTCGCGGAACTGTCCCGCTTCCATGGCGGCGTCGAGGTCGCGGTGCGTGGCGGAGATGATCCGCACGTCCACGGCGATCGACTGACTCGACCCCACTGGCCGCACGGCCCGCTCCTGCAGCACGCGCAGCAGCTTGACCTGAAGAGCCGGCGGCATGTCGCCGATCTCGTCGAGCAGCAGCGTGCCGCCGTCGGCCTGCTGGAACAGGCCCTTGTGGTTCGCCACCGCATCGGTGAATGCGCCCTTCACATGACCGAAGAGTTCGGATTCGAGGAGCGCTTCCGGAATTGCGCCGCAATTCACCGCCACGAAAGGCTTCGAGGCCCGGGCGCTCGCGCGGTGGATGGCGCGCGCGAGCAGTTCCTTGCCCGCGCCGCTGTCGCCGCGCAGCAGCACGCTGGCGTCGGACTTGGCGACCATGCGCGCTTCGGCAAGCAGCTCGGCCATGCGATTGCTGCGGCTCACGATCTCGACGCGCCAGCTTTCGTCGCCACCCTTGCCGGGCGCTTCCGTCGGTGCAGCGAGCGCGAGCGCCTGCGCGATCTTGTCGAGCAGTTCGCGGCCCTCGTAGGGCTTGGTCAGGTAGGAAAAGACACCGCGCGAGGTGGCTTCGACCGCATCGGGAATCGTGCCGTGCGCGGTCAGCAGGATCACGGGCAAGGTCGGATGGCGCTTGCGGATCTCATCGAAGAGCGCGAGCCCGTCGCGGCCGGGCAGGCGCACGTCGCTCAGCACGAGTTGCGGGTGCTCGATCTCGAGCTGCGTCAGCGCGGACTCGGCGGAGGTCACGGCCGTGACCTGATAGCCCGCGGCAGTGAGGCGCATCGAGAGCAGCCGGAGCATGTCCGGGTCGTCGTCGACGACCAGGAGGCGGGCGCCGCGCGATCCATCGAGCCCGGCGATGGGCGGCTGAGTGGAAGGGTGCGGTGCCGGACTGTTCACGGTGCAGGTTTCGGATGGGTCGCCGCGGGCGTGGCCGGCGGCGGGTTGTTGGGTCGTGCGAAGCTTCGTTCGATGGCTCGCAGTGCTTCGATCCGGTCGTTGAGTTGGTCGATGCGTCGTTGCGCATCACGCAGCTGCTGGGCCTGCTTGTCTCGATCCTCCTCGACCTTCCGTTGTTCCGCGATTCGCGCGACGAGCGTGCGTGCGAGCGGCTGCAATGGCTGGGCTTCCGCGGACGGATTCGCGACCACCTTCTGCAGCAGGCTCTGCGCGCGTGCGAGGTCGGCAGGATTGCGGGTCTGTGCGAGCACGAGCGCGGTCTGCATCTGCGTCGTGGGCGTTTCGGCGACTTCGCCGAGGCGGTTGAGTTCGTTTCCGAGTTCGGGCGCACCGAGCGGCCGGATCTTGTCCGCGTAGGCCAGCATGGCGCCGACCGGACCCTGCGTGAGCTGCGAGAAGATGCCGCCCGGCTGCGTGGCCGGGGCGATCGGCTCGGCCTCGACGGGAGTGATTGGCGGCGGCGCGGGAGGCAACACCGGAACGACGACCGGTTCCGGCGAAGGCTTGCGCGGCGGTGCACTGCAGCCGGCCAGCAGCACCGGCGCGACGAGCGTCATGGCGATGGCGGACCTGCTGAAGATCGAAGAAGACATGGGTCGGATCGGGAAACGTAGGCGGCGGGCGTCAGGCGGAACGCGGCAGTTCGATTCGGAAGCGCGCGCCCGGCCCATCTGGCAGCAGCGAGATGCGGCCACCATGGGCTGCAATGTACTCCTGCACGATCGACAGACCGATACCTGTGCCCTTCACGGAATGCTGGGGCTGCCGCTCACCGCGGTAGAAGGGTTCGAAGATGCGGTCGCGGTCGCCATCTGCGATGCCCGGACCCGCGTCGCCGATCTCGATCGCCGCTGTGTCGGCGTTGCCCGAAACGGTCATGGTGATGGTGCCGCCGCGTGCTGAAAAGCGGATCGCGTTCGACAGCAGGTTGGCGATCGCCGTGCCGAGCTTCGTCCGGTCGACGGTCACCGAGATGGGTTCGCCCTCGGCGCGGACGGTCAGGCCCTGAGCTTGCCACTGCAGGCGCTGGGATTCGATCTGCTCCTCGATCAGCGGCAGCAGCGCGGTGCGCTCGCGGCGCAATTCGCGTGCTTCGAAGGCCGCGGCGTTGAAGCGCAGCAAGGCTTCGATCTGCCCCTGCAGCGAGATGGTGTTCTGCTGCAGGATCTGCGCGACCTCGCGTTGCGCGGGATTCAGCGCGCCGGTCACGCCGTCTTCCAGCAGGGAGACGCCTTCGCGCAGGGCCGCGAGCGGTGTCTTGAGTTCATGCGACACATGCCGCAGGAAGCGTGCCTTGTCGGCATCGAGTTCTGTGAGCCGCAGGCGCAGCCATTCGAGCTGCTGCGAAACGCGGCGTACGTCCGACGGGCCGTGGATGTCGATCGGTTCGTCGAGGCGGTTCTCGCCCAGGCCGACGATCGCGCGCTGCAGCCGCTTGAAAGGCCGCGCGAGCCACACGCCGAAAGCCAGCGCGAGCGATACGGCCAGCGCGCTCGCCGCGACCACGAGGCGCATCAGCCGGATGCGTGCGGTCTCGATGCGCTCGGCCAATGCCTTGTTCTGCGTCTCGATGAGGAACTGCGCCTGTTGAGCGATGTTGGTGTTGAGGGCGTCGAGGTCGCGGAACTGCATCGCCATCGAGCTCTCGCGCGCCAACGCCGTTTCGGGTGCGCCGCTCATCAGGCCCTGGATCACCTCCATCTGCTCGCGCCACTTCTGGGCGCCGTCGGCGCCCAGGCCGTTGGCGGTGAGGCGGTCGAGCACCTGCTTGGCGTCGCGCGTGGCGTCGTCGAAGCGCCGGCGCAGCACCGCGTCGTTGAGCACGAGCGACTGCCGCCCGGCGCGCTCCATCGCAGCGGTGCGCTCGGCCAGCGACTGCGCGCCGCCCGACAGCGTGAGGGCACGCGCCGCGGCGTCGCGGCTTTCGGTCATCAGCAGGTCGTACTGGAACACCGCGCGCAGCGCGACAGCCACGAGCAGGGCGGTGATGAGAAGGAAAGCGAAAAGCAGCAGCTGTTGGAACGAGCCGCGCGCGGACATCGGGTTCGCCATCAGGCGGCAGTCACCGCCGGACGGCCGACCTGCGTCGACTCGGAGGTCACGACTTCGCCGCGCAGGGTGTAGGCCAGCGACTTCGTGATGTGCAGATCGATCATCTGGCCAACCAGCCGTGCGTCGCCTTCGAAGTTGACGACGCGGTTGCACTCGGTGCGGCCCATCAGCTCGCGTGCGTTCTTGCGCGACGCGCCTTCGACCAGCACGCGCTGCACGGTGCCGACGCGGGCCTCGCCGAAGCGTTTGACGTTGCCGTCGATGACTGCCTGGAGCTGCTGCAGCCGCGCGAGCTTGACCGCATGCGGCGTGTCGTCATGCAGCGCGGCGGCGGGCGTGCCGGGCCGCGGGCTGAAGATGAAGCTGAAGCTGGCGTCGAATTCGAGGTCGTCGATGAGCTTCATCATCTTCGCGAAGTCCTCGTCGGTCTCGCCCGGGAAGCCCACGATGAAGTCGCTGCTGAGCGCGAGGTTCGGGCGGATGGCCCGCAGCTTGCGCACCGTGCTCTTGTATTCCATGGCGGTGTAGCCGCGCTTCATCGCCATCAGGATGCGATCGCTGCCGTGCTGCACGGGCAGATGCAGGTGACTGACGAGCTGCGGCACGCGCGCATAGGCCTCGATCAGTCGCGGCGTGAATTCGTTCGGGTGGCTCGTCGTGTAGCGGATGCGTTCGATGCCCGGAATCTCCGCGACGTATTCGATCAGGGTGGCGAAGTCGGCGATCTCCGCGGTGTCGCCCATCCGCCCGCGGTAAGCGTTCACGTTCTGGCCGAGCAACGTGACCTCGCGCACGCCCTGATCGGCCAGCCCTGCGACTTCGACCAGCACGTCGTCCAGCGGACGGTTCACTTCCTCGCCGCGGGTGTAGGGCACCACGCAGTAGCTGCAGTACTTGGAGCAGCCTTCCATGATCGACACGAACGCGGTCGCGCCTTCGACGCGGGCCGGCGGCAGGTGATCGAACTTCTCGATCTCCGGGAAGCTGATGTCCACCTGCGGGCGCCCTTCGCGGTCGCGCTGGCTCAGCATTTCAGGCAGACGATGCAGCGTCTGCGGGCCGAACACGACATCGACGTAGGGCGCGCGGGCGATGATGGCGTCGCCCTCCTGGCTCGCGACACAGCCGCCGACGCCGATCTTCACGCCCTTGGCTTTCAGATGCTTGATGCGGCCGAGGTCGGAGAACACCTTCTCCTGCGCCTTCTCGCGCACCGAGCAGGTATTGAAAAGAATGAGGTCGGCCTCTTCAACGTTGGTGGTGGGCTCGTAGCCTTGGGCGGCGTGCAGCACGTCGGCCATCTTGTCCGAGTCGTACTCGTTCATCTGGCAGCCAAACGTCTTGATGAAAACTTTGCGGGTCATGGGGCTCTCCGGAGAGATGCAAGGGTCAATGCGAGTGCCGACGAGGCGCGGGACACCGCGGAACTGGCTCCGCCAGGCCGCCGGTGTCGCCCCCGGTAGGGGGTTGGCGGCTACACGAAGTGAGCAAGCCTGGGGGCGAGCTCTTACTGCCCGTAGCGGGGCAGTTGGTCGAACGGCGTCTTGCCGTCGTCGCGCGGACCGCTCTCGGCCACGAACGGCCAGAAATTGAAGAGAGGGCGGTCGGCGGTCGCGCGCTTGGTGGAGGCTTCCTCGGGCGTGAGGATCCAGACTTCGCGCACCAGCCCGGCCGCGTCGCGCGTGTAGTTGACCAGCAGGCTCTGGCCGGTGATGGACGCGGGCATCACCAGCATCCGGTTCGCACTCATGATGCGAGCGCCGGGCGACAGCTGTTCGGTACGGCCGTCGAGCTGGATCTGGGGATAGTTCACCACCATGAACGACCCGCGCAGCGTGCCGACCGGGAAGTTGCGGCCACCGTTGGCGGCTTCGTTCTGGGTGTTGGGAATCTGCGCGGTTTGCGCTGTGGCGGGGGAGGAGAAGAGCGCCGCCGCAGGCACGACCAGGGCACCCAGGGCGGCCAGCACGACGGAATTCAGGAGCTTCTTGCAGCGGTTCATGGGGTTCATCCAGAGGCTGGGGATGGGCGATTTTAGCGGTCGCCTCCCACAGACGGTCGCGCTCGGCGTGCGCTTGTACCCGCACGCTTTACTTATCTTTACGGAAGCCCGGGTGTCTTGCCCCCGTGCACTGATCCAATAGCGGCGCCGGAAATTTCCAACATGTCCTTCCCCTAGTGCGACTCCCATTCCGGCATACAGCGCTTCGATCCATGATGGATGCCCCATGAAGAAAAATCTCGTACTCACCCTGACCGGGGTGCTGATCGTGGCCGCCGCAGGTGGTTGGTGGTGGTCTGGCGCCAAATCGCGCCATGGCACGGAATCGGCCTCGGCCACGGCTCCCGCCGGCAAGGCCCCCAACGGCGCCGGGGGCGCCGGCGCGCCGGCGCTCGTGACCCTGGCAGTCGCAAAGAAGCAAAGCGTGCCGGTCACGGTGCAGGTCAATGGCAGCGTGGTGTCGCTCAACAGCGTCGACCTGCGGCCGCAGGTCACGAATACGGTGCGGCAGGTGCACGTCAAGGAAGGTCAGTTCGTCAAGGCAGGCCAATTGCTTTTCACGCTCGACGATCGGCCCGACCAGGCCAACCTCGCGAAGGCCAAGGCGCAGCAGCAACGGGATGAAGCGGTCCTCGCCGACCTCGAACGCCAATACCGTCGCAACCAGGAACTGGTGTCCCAGAACTTCATTGCCAAGAGCGCGGTCGATGCCACCCTCTCGCAACTCGAGGCGCAACGGGCCGCCGTGGCCGCCGACCGGGCGGCAGTGCAGTCCGCCGAAGTGGCGCTGGGCTACGCCTCGCTGCGCGCGCCCATCGCCGGGCGCATCGGTGCGGTGAACATATATCCGGGCACGCTGGTGCAGCCCACGCTGTCGCTGGTCACGATCACGCAACTCGACCCGATCGCGGTGAGCTTCCCGGTGCCTGAGGGCAAGTTGCAGGACCTGCTGGCGGCCGCCCGCTCGCACACCCCGGTCGAAGCAGTGGTGCCCGGGCGCAAGGAGACGCTCAAGGGCCAGCTCAATTTCGTCGACAACACGGTCGATCCGCTCATCGGCACGGTCCGCGCCAAGGCCGTGTTCGACAACGCCGACCAGAGCCTCTGGCCCGGCCAGTTCGTCGAGACGCGCGTCACCGTGCGCACCATCGACGACGCGACGGTGGTCCCGGCCTCCGCGGTGATGATGCTGACCGAGGGCGCATCGGTCTATGTGATCGATGCCGAAAAGAAGGCGTCGCGTCGCAAGATCGAGTCGATCTACACCTTCGGCACGCAGACCGTGGTGCGCGGCGTGCAGCCGGGCGAGCACGTCGTCATCGAAGGCAAGCAGAACGTCCGCCCGGGCGGCAAGGTCCGCGTAGAAGCCAGCGGCGGGCCGCAGCGCACCGATGAGCAGGCGCCCGGCCCCGGCAGTGCCGCCACAGTCGCGCCGACCAACGCCAGTATCGTCGCGGAACGGGAGCGGTCATGAACATCTCCGAGCTGTGCATCCGTCGTCCCGCGATGACGGTGCTGCTCTCTGCCGCGGTGGTGGTCATCGGCATCTTTGCGTACTTCCAGATCCCCGTCGCGGCGCTGCCGAGCTACAACACGCCGGTCATCAACGTCAATGCGCAATTGCCGGGCGCGAGTCCGGAGACGATGGCGTCATCGGTCGCGTTGCCGCTCGAGAAGCAGTTCTCCACCATTCCCGGGCTGCAGACGATCAGCTCGGTCAACACGCAGGGCACGACCTCGGTCACGCTCGAGTTCGTGAGCTCGCGCGACATCGACGCAGCCGCGGTCGACGTGCAGGCCGCATTGCTGCGCGCGCAGCGGCAACTGCCGCAGGAACTCACCCAGCTGCCGTCGTACCGCAAGGTGAACCCGGCTGATGCGCCGGTGCTGTTCATCGCGATGACCTCGGATTCGATGACGCCGTCCGAGCTCAACGACTACGCCGAGAACCTCGTCTCGCCCACGCTCTCGACCATCGACGGCGTGGCGCAGGTGGTGGTGTACGGGCAGAAGCGCTTCGCGGTGCGCATCAAGGCCGACGCCGACCTGCTCAACGCGCGCAACATCACGCTCGACGAACTCGCCAATGCGGTGCGGCTCGCCAACGCCAACACACCAGTGGGCGTGCTCGATGGTCCCCGCCAGACGCTGACCATCCAGGCGAACGAGCAGATGCTCAAGGCGGCCGACTTCGCGAAGGTCATCGTCGGCCAGCGCAACGGCGCGCCGGTGCGGCTCGACGAGGTCGCGACCATCGAGGACAGCTTCGAATCGGTCAAGACCGGCAGCGCCTACAACGGCAAGAACTCGATTTCGCTGGCGGTGCAGCGCCAACCCAATGCGAACACCGTGCAGGTGGTCGATGCGGTGCGCGCGCTGATGCCGCGCTTTCGCGAAGAGCTGCCGCAGTCGGTCGAAATCAGCGTGCTCAACGACCGCTCGCTCTCGATCCGCGAGGCGGTGCATGACGTGCAGCTCACGCTGCTGGGCACCATCCTGCTGGTGGTGCTGGTGATCTTCCTGTTCCTGCACCGGCTGGTCGCGACGCTGATCCCGGCGCTCACCATCCCGATCTCGCTCATCGGTGCGGTCGCGCTGCTCTATGCGTTCGGCTACAGCCTCGACAACGTGTCGTTGCTCGGCATCACGCTGGCGGTGGGCCTGGTGGTGGACGACGCGATCGTGGTGCTCGAAAACATCATGCGGTACGTCGAAAAGGGCATGGAGCCGTTTGCCGCGGCCTTGCGCGGCGCGCGCGAGGTGGGTTTCACCCTCATCTCGATCTCGATTTCGCTGGTCGCGGTGTTCATCCCGATCTTCTTCATGCCGGGCGTGATCGGCCTGCTGTTCCATGAATTCGCGGTCGTCGTCGGTCTCGCGGTGATGGTGTCCGCGATCGTTTCGCTGACGCTGGTGCCGATGCTCGCGAGCCGGCTGCTCAAGCATGTGCCGCGCAAGGCGGGCGCGATGGACCACGAGGAAGAGCATCCCGAGCCCGGCACCGCGATAGGCCGGGCTTTCGAGCGCGGCTACCGCTGGGTGCACGCCAACTACATGCGCACACTGGACTGGACGCTCCGGCATCGTCCCGTGATGCTGGTGCTCGCGGCGTCGACCTTCGCGCTGACCGCGTGGATGTTCATCACCATTCCCAAGGGCTTCTTCCCCGAAGAAGACATCGGCCAGATCCAGGTCACGACCGAGGCGGCGGAAGACATTTCCTTCCCGGCGATGAAGGCGCTGCAGGACCGCGTCGCCGAAGCCATCATGGCCGACCCGAACGTGGACTACGTCAACTCGTTCATCGGCGTGGGCGGCCCCACCGCGACGCAGAACGCGGGGCGCCTCTTCGTCGTGCTCAAGCCGCGCAGTGAACGCCTGCGCATGCCACAGGTGCTCGAATCGCTGCGCAAGCGTTTCCGCGAAATCCCGGGCGTGGCGGTGTACATGCAGCCGATCCAGAACCTGCGCCTCGGTGGGCGGCAGAGCAAGGCGCGCTTCCAGTACACCCTGCAGAGCGTCAGCGCCGGCACCATGAACGTGTGGTCCGAGAAGCTGATGGAGCGCATGCGCGCCGACCCGATCTTCCGCGACGTCACCAGCGACTCGCAGAACCGCGGCCTGCAGGCCACGCTGGAGATCGACCGTGACAAGGCCGGCGTGCTCGGCGTCGCGGTGGGCGACTTGCGCACCGCGCTCTACAACGCCTACGGTGACCGGCAGATCGGCAGCATCTACGGCGCGAGCAACACCTACCAGGTGATCCTCTCGGCCTCTGACAGCGACCGGCAGTTCGAGGAAGACATGTCGCGCCTGTCGGTGCGCAACAAGGCGGGCCAGCTCGTGCCGCTCTCAGCCTTCTCGACGGTCAAGCGCACCGTGGGGCCGACCTCGGTCAACCACCAGGGGCAGTTGCAGGCAGTCACGGTGTCGTTCAACCTCGCGCCGGACGTGCCGCTCGGCGATGCGACATCGAAGATCGATCGCTTCAAGGAAGAGCTCAAGATGCCACCGTCGATCATCACCAGCTACGGCGGCGATGCAGCGGTGTTCCAGAGCTCGCAGTCGAGCCAGGCGGTGCTGCTGGTGCTTGCGGTGCTCGTCATCTACGTGCTGCTCGGCGTGCTGTACGAAAGCTACATCCATCCGCTCACCATCCTTGCCGGTCTGCCATCGGCGGCGGTGGGCGCGTTGCTCTCGCTCAAGCTCTTCGGTTTCGACCTGACGCTGATCGCGACCATCGGCATCCTGCTGCTGATCGGCATCGTCAAGAAGAACGCGATCATGATGATCGACTTTGCCCTCGAAGCGCAGCGCACCGAGGGCATGAAGCCGGTCGAAGCAATCCGCGAAGCCTGCCGGCTGCGCTTCCGCCCGATCCTGATGACGACGCTGGCCGCCATGATGGGCGCACTGCCGCTCGCGCTGGGCCTTGGCGCCGGCGCCGAACTGCGTCAGCCGCTGGGCGTGGCGGTGGTGGGTGGCCTGATCTTCTCGCAGGTGATCACGCTCTACATCACGCCGGCGATCTACCTCGCACTCGACCGCTACAGCGGCAGTGGGCCGCTGCAGGAACTGCCCGGCGAACACGTGCAGCCGACGCACGCCGCGGGCGCCGCGAGCTGATCGCCAGCGGCGCGGTCGTCTTCAGGCGATCGCGTCGCGGGCCATCGCGAGCTTGCCCGGAAGCGTCCCGGATGACCCGCTCGATGTCGTGGTGACCGCGGCATGCACACTCGGAGGTGCCTCCCGGTGCGCCACGCGCAGCACCCAGTCCGACGCGATGGTCATGAAGGTCTCCTGCGCGGCGAGCGATGTCAGGCTGTGATCGAGCGTCGGATCGAACATGTATTCGATCTGCTTCACGAAAGGATCGTTGGCGAACGGACCGAGCTGGTCCCGATGCCTGTCGACGACGTGCATGGTGCCGCTGTAGAGCAGCAGCATCGCCACGTTGCGCTCCACGACCTGTGTCATCGAACGGCGGAAGGATGCGGCGGTGACCTCGGGCGCATCGGGCTCGAACATGTCCGGCGCGATCGCGGCGGCGGCCTTCGACGAGACCAGCCGGTGCAGCCAGCGCGTGGTCTTGCCGATCATCGCGGCGTTGGACATCGCGGCAAGCGCACGGCGGAGGTTGCGCTCCATCAGCGAGCGACGACCGAGGAACGAATAGCCGTCGAACATCAGCACGCCGACCACGCGCGAGTCGGCGACCGCCAGCGACAAGCCGTTGGCCGAGCCGGAGCACAGGCCGATCACCACGAAACGGCGCACGCCGAGCATGGTGCCCATGAGGTTCATCGCGGCCTGCATGTCCTGCACTGCCTGGGTGCGATAGTGCTCGGCGCCGCTGGCAGCGCGGCTGTCGCCGAGGCCCGCGAGGTCGATGCGGATGGTGCTGATTCCGTGCGATGCGAGCCGTCGCGCCACCTTCACGTTGATGCGGCGCGGGCCGATCCGGTGCGTGGCGCCCATGTTGAGCAGCAGGCAACCGACCGGCTCCATGGAACCGTCGTTCGGCGTCGTGACGATGCCGAGGAGCGAGCCGTCGGGCCCGAACTGGACGGGGGTTTCCTTGGAATCAGTCATGTGCTTCTGCGGTAAGGCGTTGCAGCGCTTCGGTCGGGACCATTGCGTTGTTGGGTTGCGGATCGGACGTCCAGATCAGCGGATGCTGGAACGACGAGATCGTGACGGGCATGCGGCTCTCGGCTGCCGCGCGTGCCCATTGCTGTGCGGCCCGGTCCTCGGGGTCCGCAAGCACGGTGGTGTGATGCAAGGCGGTGAGCTGCAGCGCCTTTGGCGACAGCGAGCGCAATTGCTGCCGGAGGACTGGTGAGACCGCGAAGCCGAGCACCTCGTCGGTGTAGGCGTCGCCGTCCTTCGCCAGTTTGCGGCGCCAGGCAGGATCGGGCACGCAGTAGGAGCGTTCGAGCGCATCGACATGGCTCTCGCGCAGGCTGTCGAGATAGCGCGCGCCGTCGATGATCGGGTCCCAGAGAATGAGTCGCGCCGGATCGCAGTGGCCGCTCTTGGCCGCGAGCACCGCCGCCGTTGCGCCCAGCCGCGCGCCAAGCCACAGGATGCGGCGTCCACCGACGCGGCGGCGGAGTTCCTCGTGCGCTGTGCAGACGTCGCGGCGCCAGCCCTCGAGTTCACCATCAGCGTCGTCGCCGGGCGAGTCCCCGGTGCCGTAGTAGTCGAAGCGCAGCACCGCGACGCCGATCCGCGCGAGGCGGTCGGAGAGCACACGGAACAGGCGGTGCGCACGAATCGCCTCCTGTCCGATGGGCATGCAGATCAGCATCGCGACATTCCCCTCGCGTTCCGGCGCATGAAACAGCCCGAACAACTGGCGGGACGGTGGGCCGAAGAGCATGGGCGTCATGCGTACAACTCGCTTTCGTGGGTGGGGCGATTCGCCCCTGTCTCGGTGAAAAGCCGCCGGGCGATGGCACAGACTACTCCTTCGCCGCCGTCGAAGGACGATACCGCGACCCGCACCCTTCCGTCGTCCATCGGCATGAGGACTTCGCGGTCGTGCGGGTCCACGCCCGCCTCGAAGGTGCGTGTGTCGACGCCGAGCCCGAGGCCGATGGCCTTCAGGCAGGCCTCCTTGCGGGTCCAGCAGGAGAGGAAGGCGCGCTCGCGCAACGAAGACGGCGCGGCTGCAAGTGCCCGCTGCTCGGCTTCCGTGAAATAGGACGCGGCCATCGCCTCGGCATCGGGCATCGGGCGCAGCACCTCGACATCGACGCCGATTTCCGCACCACCGTTGCCGATCGCGACGAGGGCAACCGACTTGCTGTGGCTCAGATTGAACTGCACGTTGGCCGGCCGGACCAGCGCAGGCTTGCCTGCCTCGCCCTGCACGAATTCGAGCTGCGAAGCGACCAAGCCGGTATGCGATGAGAGGATCTGCCGCAACGCCACGTGCGCCGCGATGAAGCGCTCACGGTCGCGCTGGAAGACGAAGCGAGCCGCTCGATCCCGCTCGGCCTGCGACAGGCATGAAGCGTCGACCGGCGGCGCGTCGAGATCGACCCGCCACACGAGGTCGGATGTGAGCCGGGCGACGGGTGCGATCGACAAGGCCTCTTCCTCAGTTCTTGCGGCCCCAGCCGGAGAACACGCGACCGAGCAGCCCGCGCTTGGGCTCCTTGCTGGCTGCGAGTTCAGCCGGGTCGATGGCGGTGCCGGCCGCGGCGGACGACAGTTGACCCAGCGTCTCGTAGACGTAGCGGCGCGGATCGACGCGGAAGCCCATCACATGCTCGGCCTGCTGGATCACGCGCATCGCGAGCAGCGAATCGCCCCCGAGATCGAAGAAGGTCTCGTCCGCGTGGATGTCGTTGACGTCGATGCTGAGCGCGCTGGCCCAGATCTGCGCGAGACGCGCCTGCTCCGGCTGCAGCAGTGTGGCCTCGCGCTGCCGCTGGGGCTGCACGGCCACCGATGCTGGCACGGATGCCGTTTCGACGGGCGTTGCCGGTGCTTCGGAAGCCGACAGCCGCTGCAGGTAGGTCGCGCTCGCGGAACCTTGCGGCGAGAGGATGGCGTCGAGCGTGGCATCGGGCTGCTCGACCACGCTGCGCAGCAACTCGATGTAGCGCTCCTTGAAGGCCGCGCCGGTTTCCTGGCTGTAGATGTCGGCGTTGTAGACGACCGCGCCTTCGAGCATGGTGGACTTGTCCATCAGCCAGATGCCGAGGTCGTCGGTGGCGCCGTGCTGCACCAGGTGCACCTGCCGGTCGACGAGCCCGCCCACGTCCTTCGCACGCTCGCGCGCATCCTGGAACGAGAACAGCGCCTGGTACAGGCCCACGCCCTGTGCGCGTTCGGCGAACTCGGGTTCGCGCGCGAGGCGTTCGAACGGGATCTGCTGGTGATCCATCACCGAGATGAGTTCCTGCTTGATGTAGCGCATGAACTCGCCGAAGCGCAGCGTTCCATCGATCTGGAACGACAGCGGCAGCAGGTTGTTGAAGAACCCCATCACCGGTTCGAGTTCCGGCGCCTCGCGGCCGCGGACCGGCGTGGCGATGACGATCGACGGCGTGCCGATGACCTTGCTCATCATCATCACGTAGACGCCGAGCGTGAGCATGTTGAGCGTCATCTCGTGCCGCTGGCCAAGCTGGCGGAGCTGCTCCGTGAGTTCGCGATCGACACTGACCCAGTGCGATCCACCGCGGCCACTCATGCCGGCGCGGCGCGGCATGTCGGTGCGCGGCGCCTTGGCGGGCGGCGCCTTCGCGAAGCGCTCCTTCCAGTAGCGAAGCTGCACGAGCGCCGCCGGCGATTCGAGCCAGCGCGCGTACCAGTCGGCATAGTCGCCGTGCGTCGCCGCCAGCGGCGGCAGGCCGTGCGGCTCGCCGCGCACCAGTGCGCCGTAGATCGTCGAGAGTTCCTGCTGGAGGATGTCGAAAGACCAGCCATCCCAGATCAGGTGATGCGGGACAAACACAAAGACATGGTCGTCCGCCGCAAGACGGAACAACGTCGCATGAAAGAGCGGCGCCTGGTGGATGGCAATCGGGCGGTCCGCCAGTTCGCGCATCTGCTGGTTCAGTGCGGCCGCGCGGTCGCCTTCGGGCAGGGTGCTCAAGTCGACGATCGGAAGCTCGTACCGGACGCTCTCGGCGATCAGTGCGGCCGGTTCGCCGCTCGCCGGATCGATGCCGAACGCGGTGCGCAGGGTCGGCTGCCGCTCGATGATGGCGTTCAGCGCGGCCGTGAACTTCACGGTGTCCATCGGTCCGCCAAGGCGGTGTGCGGAGGGCGCGTTGTAGGTCGAGCGGTCCGGATACATCTCCTCGAGGAAGCGGATGCGTTCCTGCATCGGCGTCAGCGGTGCGATGCGGCGGCCCGGCACGGCCTTGATCGCCTCGCCGCGCGGTGCGCCGCTCTTGCGCAGCGTCGCGATCGCAACGGCGAGTTTCTCGGCGGTCGGCGCTTCGAACAGCACGCGCAGCGGCACCGTCACGTCGAACTGCCGGCTCAGCAGCGTCGCAAGCCGCGCCGCCAGCAGCGAATGGCCGCCGAGCGCGAAGAAGTCGTCATGGACGCCGAGGCCGGGCAGATTGAGCACCTGCTCCATGTGATCGAGCACCGCCTTTTCGCTTTCGTTGCGCGGCGCGACCCGCTCCACCGAGGTTTCGCGCACCGCGGCCGGCTTGGGTAGCGCCTTGCGATCGACCTTGCCGTTGGGGAGGAAGGGGATCGCGTCCAGCGTTACCACGTGCTGCGGCAGCATGTACTGCGGCAGCCGCTCGCGCAGCCGGCGGTCCAGCTCGTGCAGGTCGATGCTTGCGCCCGACGAGGGGCTCACGTAGGCCACCAGGCGCACATCGCCCGGCTGGTCTTCGCGCGTGATCACCACGCTGTTGCCGACGCCTGGGGCTTCGTTGCAGGCGGCTTCGATCTCGCCGAGTTCGATGCGATAGCCGCGGACCTTCACCTGGAAGTCGAAGCGGCCCATGTGTTCGAGCAGGCCGTCGTTGCCCCAGCGGCCGCGGTCGCCAGTGCGGTAGAGGTACGCACCGGTCGCGCCCCATGGGTCGGTCACGAAGCGCTCGGCGGTGAGTTCAGGCCGGTCCAGGTAGCCCAGCGTCACGCCGTCGCCGCCGATCACGATCTCGCCCGGCACGCCGATCGGGCAGCGCTGGCCGTTCGCGTCGAGCACCCAGACGGTGGTGTTGGCGATGGGCTTGCCAATCGACACGCCGCGTTGCGCGACGCGCGAAGGCTCCACGCGCCAGAGCGTGGACCAGATCGTGGTCTCGGTCGGGCCGTACATGTTCCAGAGCTCGCCGCAGCGCTGCAGCAGCGACTGCGCGAGATCCGAAGGCAGTCCTTCACCGCCGACCAGCGCCTTGAACTTCGGTGAACCCGGCCATTGCGCATCGAGCAGCAGACGCCAGCCGCCGGGCGTCGCCTGCATCATGGTTGCGCCGCTCTGTTCGATCAGGGCGCGCAGCGCGTTGCCGTCCATCGTCGTGTCGCGAGAGACCAGGATCACTTCTGCGCCGACGGTCAGCGGCAGCATGAGTTCGAGCACGGCGATGTCGAAGGACAGCGTGGTGACGGCGGCCAGGCGGTCGTCGGCCGTGATGCCGGGTGCCTCGCGCATGCTCATCAGGAAGTTCGCGACCGCGCCATGCGGCACGCACACGCCCTTGGGCTTGCCGGTGGAGCCGGAGGTGTAGATCACGTAGGCCGCATCGGCAGCCTGCGCATCCTGCGCCGAGGATGTGAGTGCGGTGGCCGGCTTGTTCTGCCAGTCGGTGTCGCGGTCGAGCATGAGCACGCGTTGCGCCGCGTCGGCACACCAGTTCGCGGGCACCGCGGCGACGGTGGAACTCGTCAGCAGCAGGCCGAGCTGCGCGTCTTGTGCGTAGTAGTCGAGCCGCGCCTGCGGGAAGGCGGGGTCGAGTGGCACGTACGCGGCGCCGGCCTTCAGCACCGCCAGCAACGCGACCATCATGTCGGCGCCGCGATCGAGGCACAGGCCGACGCGCTGGCCGCGACCGATTCCGCGTTCCCGCAAGGCTTGCGCGAGGCGGTTCGATTGCTCGTCCAGTTCAAGGTAGCTCAGGCTGCGCGTACCGTCGCGCAGCGCGGCGCGATCGGGAGTCCTGGCGGCCTGTGCGGCAAAGCCCGCATGCATCAGCGGCTGGCCGGCGAGCGGTGTCGGCGCCGGCTGCAAAGCGGTGATCGCCTTCGCTTCGGACTCGTCGAGCACGTTGAGCCTGCCGAGTGCCATCGACGGATCGGCCGCGACCGAGCGCAGCAGGCATTCGTACATGCCGAGCCAGCGCTTGACGGTCGCGTCGTCGTACAGGTCGGCGTTGTATTGCGCCTCGATCTGCATGCCCTTCGCGACCGGCGCGATGTTGACGAACAGTTCGAAGTTCTCGTAGCGACGCGGGATCGAGCTCTGCTCCGATTCGATCCCGGGGAAATTGCTCGTGACCAACGCGCCGCTGTCCAGATTGAAGAGGACGTTCACCAGCGGCAGGCGGCTCGGGTCGCGCGGCACGGGCAGCTTGCGCAGCAATGCGCCGTAGGTCAGCGTCTGGTGCTCGAAGGCATCCAGCAGCGTCGTGCCCGAGGCGGTTGCGAAGGCCTCGAACGACATCTGCGGCTCGACCGCGACGCGGATCGGCAATGTGTTGACGCAGTGGCCCACCAGCGAAGGCATGTCGCTCGGCATCTGGCCGGCGGCGGCAATGCCGATCACCAGGTCGTCCTGCGCCGTCAGCCGGTGCAGCGTGGCCGCGAAGGCGCTGAACATCGTGGCGAACAGGCTTGTGCCAGCGGAGGCGCCGACCTTGCGCAGCGAATCGATCAGGTCCCGGCCCAGCACGTGGTCGACACGGCGCGAGCTGAAGGTGCGCACCGCGGGACGCGGCCTGTCGACCGGGAGTTCGAGCACCGGCAGGCTGCCGCCGGCAAAGCGCGAGAGCCAGTAGTCGATGTGGCCCTGCATCTCGGGGCTGGACGCTTCCTGCGTCTCCCAGGCCGCGTAGTCCGAGTACTGCGAGGGTTCGTCGAGCGCCGGGCCGACGCCGATCTGCTCGGCATAGAGCAGGCCGAGGTCCTGGCTGATCACGCCCCACGACCAGCCGTCGCAGATCGCGTGGTGCGCGGTCATCACCAGCACATGCTCGCGCTCGGAGACCTTGTAGAGGCCGGCGCGGAAGAGCGGACCCTTCTCGAGATAGAACGGGTCGAGCACCGCTGCGAGGCTCTCGTCCTCGAGCCGGCGCTTCTGCGCCGCAGGCTCGAGTTGGCTCAGGTCGTGTTGCGCCATCTGGACCGGCGCCGCTTCGCCGATCAGCATCTGCGTTCCGTCCGGAGAGATCGTCGCGCGAAGAGATTCGTGCCGTGCGACCAGCCGGTCGAGTGCGCCAGCGAGCGCGGCCGTATCCAGCGCACCCCGGAGTCTCATCCGCAGCGATTCGTTGTAGGCGAGCGAAGCTTCCGGACTCAACCGATCGCCCAGCCAGACCTCTCGCTGCGCCTCCGTCGTCGGGACGATCCGCTCGATCAGGCCTGACGCGAACGGATCGAAGTCGTCGGCGGGCGCGTTGTCGGCGGGGGTGAGGACGGCTGCGGTCATGCTTGGAACTTCGTGAATTTGCCTTGCGCGTTCGGATCGGGTACGAACCAGGCGGGCTGCCCATCCTTGTCGCGGCCGAGCCGGGCATTGGGGACGGGTGGGTGCGATGCGTCGAAGGTCGATTGAACGACCGCGCGACGCGGCAGCAGTTCGGCTTCCTGCATCTCGGCGATCGATTCCTTGAATGCGGACTTGATGGTCGCGATGTCCTGCTGCGAATGCGCGGTCGTCATGAAGCAGGGGAAGTTGTCGAGGATGTGCACGCCGCGGCTGCGCATCATCGCGAACAGCAAGTCCTGCAGCGGATGGTCTTCGAGCCAGGTCACGCGCCACAGCGACGAGAAGTAGCGGATCTCGAGCGGCGCGCCCACTTCGCGGCAGAACGCGGTCAGTTCGTCGGCCATCGCGGCGGTGTGGAGGTTGAGCTGGGTCTGCAGCTTGTTGTTGTCCTGCTTCAGGTGCTCCAGCGCGGCCTTCGACGCGGCGAGCGCGAGGGGATGCCGCACGAAAGTGCCCGCGAAGTAGGTGACGCCAATGGTGGGCACCGAGTCGTCGCCGTACTGCCATGCGCCGCCATCGAGCGCGTCCATGTAGGCGCGCTTGCCGGCGATCACGCCGACCGGGAATCCGCCGCCGAGCACCTTGCCGTAGGTGGCCAGGTCCGCGCGGATGCCGAAGATCGCCTGTGCACCGCCGATGTCGCTGCGGAAGCCGGTGATGACCTCGTCGAAGATCAGGCAGGTTTCCGACTTATCGGTGATCGCGCGCAGTTCGCGCAGGAACTCGCGCGGCTGGAAGTCGGGGCGGCGGCTCTGCACCGGCTCCACGAGCACGGCGGCGAGGTCTTCCGCGTTGGCGCGGATGAATTCGAGCGATTCGGGCGTGCCGTAGTCGAGCACCCGCACTTCGCCGAACATCGTCTGCAGCACGCCCGGCGCGGCGGACATGCCCTTGGCATTGCGGCCGGCGCGCACCAGCACCTCGTCGAAGGTGCCGTGGTACGAACCGGTGAACAGCACCACGGTATTGCGACCGGTCACGGTGCGTGCGATGCGCAGCGCAGCCATCACCGCTTCGGAACCGGTGTTGCACAGCGCAGCGCGGTCGAAGCCGGTGAGCTCGCACAGCAGCTTGGTGACGTCGGCTGCGAGTGGATGCTGCGGGCCGATCTCGTAGCCCTGGTCGAGCTGCTTGTGCACCGCCTCGTTGATGAAGTCCGGCGTCCAGCCGAAGAGATTCATGCCGAAGCCGTTGAGCGTGTCGACGTACTCGTTGCCGTCGATGTCCCAGAGGCGCGAGCCCTTGGAGCGCTCGATGACGATCTGGTAGGTGATCTCCTTCGTCGCCGGTCGGAAGCCGTTCACCACGCGCGGATCGGCCATGTGCGGGCGGTTCTGCGCGGTGAATTCCTTGCTCTTCTTCGTGCGCTCGGTGTAGCGGCGCATGAAGGCGGCCAGGCGTGCCTTCTGCCGCTCGGTCGGTTCCTTGGCCTGCGTGTGGATGCGGGCGATGGCGCCGAAGGCCTTCTTGACGTCGTACTTGACTTCACTGGCGGGCGCTTCCATGTCGGTCGCGGATGCGGTGGCCGTGGGCTGCGCCGCTTGCGCAGCTTGCGAATTGGACGCCGTGGCCGCGACGGAGGCCTTGGACGTGGGTTGCTCCACCACGGGTGCCGGCAGCGCGGGGCTGGCCGGCATCGATGGTGCCGCCGACAGCAATGCGAGTTGCTGTTGCATCAATTGCATCTGTTGCGCGATGAGCTGCTGCACCAGGGTGCCGGCGCCAGCCGACAGGGCCATGGGCTGCATCGCGGGCATCACCTGCTGCACGGGCGTGATCACCGGTGCCGCGACTTGCGGCGCCACCGCGGTGATCGTGGCTGCGGGCGCAGCGACCGGGGTGGCCGGTGCGGCAGCGGCAGGCTCGGCGGGCAGCGTCGCATCGAGGAATTCGGCGAGCGCGTCGAAGCTGCGATAGCTTTCCATCAGCTGGCGGAAGGTGAGGTTGACCTTGAAGGTCTTCTTGACTTGCAGCGCCGCCTGCGTGAGCGTGAGCGAGTCGAGCCCGATCTCCACGAAGGGGGCCGAACCGTCGACGCCGGCCATGTCGACGCCGGACAGGTTCTCGAACAGCTCGCGCAGCCGGGTGACGAGGGACGCGCGGCGCGCGGGCGGTGCGGAAGTGGCTGCGACAGTCATCGTCAACTCCGGAAGCGAATTGGAAAGAAGTGGGGCGGAAGCGGCGGAAGTCGCCACGGGCGCAACCGTCGCGGCGGGTGCCGCGGCGATGTCGACCCAGAAGCGCTTGCGCTCGAAGGGGTAGGTCGGCAGACGCACGCGGTGCTTGCGTGCGCGCGTGTCGAGTGCGTTCAGGTCGAGCTCGATGCCCTGCGCCCAGAGGCGCCCGGCAGCAAGACGCCATGCGGCGTTCTCGCCTTGCGGCTGGTCCAGCAGCAGCGAGACGGCGGGCGCGGGCACGGCTTTGGTCGCGTGCTGGCGCACCAGCGTCGCGAGCGTGTTGCGCGGGCCGATCTCGATGAAGAGCGGATGCGCGAGCTGGGCCAGCACTTCACGCACCGCCGGCGAGAAGCGCACGGTTTCGCGCAGGTGGCGCGCCCAGTAGTGCGGGTCGGTCGCTTCTTCCTCGGTGAGGAGTCGGCCGGTGAGCGTCGAGTAGATCGGAAGCAGGGGCGGCGAGAGCTTCGTATCGCGCACCAGCGCCTCGAAGGGCTCGACGGCCGGTTCCATCATGGCCGAATGGAAGGCGTGCGAAGTCTGGAGTGCCTTTGCGACGATCCCCTTCGCTTCGAGCGCGACGCGCAGGTTCTCGATCGCGTCGCTCGGGCCGGCGGCCACGCACACGTTGGGGCCGTTGTCGGCGGCGAGCGAGATGCCTTCGGGCAGGAGCGGCACCAGGTCGGCGGCGGCCATGCGGACGGAGAGCATCGTGCCCGCGGGCAGCGCCTGCATCAGCGCGCCGCGTCGTGCCACGAGGCGTGCGGCATCTTCGAGGCGCATGACGCCGGCCAGCACCGCGGCGGCGAATTCGCCGACGCTGTGGCCGACCATCGCGGCGGGCTGCGCCCCAAGCGCCATGAGCTGGCGTGCCAATGAATATTCAAGCGCGAAAGTCGCAGGCTGCGTGACCGACGTGGGCGCGAGCGCCGAGGCGTCGTCCGAGAACATGCGCTCGCGCAGGTCGAAGCCGAGCACGCCGTCGAAGGCGCGCAGGCAATCGTCGAAAGCGGCGCGGAAGACTGCATCGTTCTCGTACAGCGTGCGGCCCATGCCGGCGTATTGCGCGCCCTGGCCCGGGAACGCGAACACCGGCTGCGGCACCCAGGCGCTCAGCGAGGCGCCGGCACGCGCGGGCGAATCGGCCGTGCGCAGCGCGGCAATGGCGTCGTCGATCGAGCTTGCGACCACGCAGGCGCGATGCGTGAATGCCTTCCGGCCGATGCGGAGCGTGTGCGCGACATCGGCGAGCGGCACGTCGCGATGTGCATCGAGGTGGTCGGCCAGTCGCGTCGCGGCAGCGGCCAGCGCGGCGGGCGAACGTGCCGAGAGTGTCAGGAGCTGCGGCCCGGTCGCCGGATCGGACGGCTCGCGCACCGGTGCTTCTTCGATGACCACGTGTGCGTTGGTGCCGCCCACGCCGAAACTGCTGACGCCCGCCCGGCGCGGCGCCACTTCGCGCGGCCACGGCAGGAGCTGGCTGTTCACGCGGAACGGCGTCGCGTCGAAGTCGATCGACGGGTTCGGCGATTCATAGTGCAGGCTGGCCGGAATGGCTTCCGTGTGCAGCGACAGGGCGGCCTTGATGAGCCCCGCCGCACCGGCGGCCGTGACCATGTGGCCCACGTTGCTCTTGAGCGAGCCGATCGCGCAGAAGCCCTTGTCGGCCGTGTGCGCGGCAAACGCACGCGTGAGGCCTTCGACTTCGATCGGATCGCCCATCGGCGTCGCGGTGCCGTGGGTTTCGATGTACGAGATGCTCCGCGCCTCGACGCCGGACGATGCGAGCGCGGCTTCGATCACCGCGGCCTGGCCGTCCACGCTCGGCGCGGTGAAGCTGGCCTTTGCGCCGCCGTCGTTGTTGACCGCCGCGCCGCGCAGCACGGCATAGATGGTGTCGCCGTCGGCGATCGCATCGGAGAGCCGCTTGAGCAGCACCACCGCCGCGCCGTCGCTGAAGACGGTGCCCTTGGCCTTGGCGTCGAAGCTGCGCGTGTGGCCGTCGGGCGAGAGCATCGAGCCCTCGTTGTAGAGATAGCCGCTGCGCGGCGGGCAGGTCACCGATGCGCCGCCCGCGAGCGCCATGCGGCACTGGCCGGTACGCAGCGCGTGGAAGGCCTGCGCCACCGCGACCAGTGATGTCGAGCACGCGGTATGCACGCTGACGGCCGGGCCGGTGAGGCTCAGCTTGTTCGCCACGCGGGTGGTGATGTAGTCCTTCTCGTTGGCCAGCATCACCTGGAAGTCGCCGACCATCTCGATCAGATCCGGACGCGTCGACACGTGCCGCTGGAAGTAGGTCGGGTTGTACATGCCGCCATAGACGCCGACCGGGCCGGGCGCCTGGTCGGGCACGTAGCCGCCGCGTTCGAGGCATTCCCAGCAGATTTCGAGGAACACGCGATGCTGCGGGTCCATCAGCTCGGCTTCTTTCGGGTTGATGCCGAAGAAGGCGGCGTCGAACTGCTCGATGTCGTCGATGACGCCGCGCGCACGCACGTAGAGCGGGTCGGCGCGAAGAGCAGCGCTCACGCCGGCGTCGAGGCTCGCGTCGTCGAAGAAGCTGATCGATTCGCGGCCGGCGAGGAGGTTGTCCCAGAACTGTTCGACGTCCGCCGCACCGGGGAATCGCCCCGCCATGGCGATCAGCGCGACGGGTTCCATCTCGGCGCCGATGCGGGAAGCGGGCCTGGCGACTTCACGCCTTGGCGCGACTGGCTCGTCGGCTTGCAGGCTTGCGGCGAGCGCGGCAGGCGTGGGCTGGCGGAAGAAGAGGTTGGTCGAAAGACGGCGTTCGCTTCCGCGCTGCAGGTCCTTCATCACCTTCAGAACCAGCAGCGAGTCGCCACCGAGGTCGAAGAAGTTGTCGTTGCGGCCGACCTGGTCGATGCCGAGTGCGCGCGCGAAGGCCGCACACACCATGCGTTCGGCGTCGGTGCGCGCTTCTTCGAAGGCCTGTGCGAGATCGGGCCGCTGACGCGGCGGCTCCGGCAGTGCGCGGCGGTCGAGCTTGCCGTTGTTGGTCACCGGCAGTTGGGGGAGCCACACCTGTGCCGAAGGCAGCATCGCCTCGGGCAGATGGTCGGCCAGGTGATGGCGCAACGTGGTCCACGGCACTTCTGCTGCGCGCGCGACGAGGTAGGCCACGAGGCTCAACCGGCCCGAGGCGTCCTTGCGCGCAACGACCGCGCAGGACTTGACGCCTGGGTGCGTGAGCAGCGCCGCCTCGACTTCGCCGGTCTCGATGCGATGGCCGCGGATCTTGACCTGGCCGTCCACGCGGCCGATGTATTCGATGGTGCCGTCGGGCAGCCAGCGCACCTGGTCGCCGGTCCGATAGAGACGATCGCCAGGACCGCCATAGGGATCCGCGACGAAGCGCTCGGCGGTCAGGTCTGGGCGCTGCAGGTAGCCTCGCGCCAGCCCGCGTCCGCCGATGCAAAGCTCGCCGACGAGGCCGGCGGGCAGCATCGCCATCGTCGGGCTCAGCACGCGCAGCGTGGTGTCGTTGATCGGGCGTCCGATCGGGACCGAGCGTGCATCGGCCGGCAGGTCGCGCGGAATGCGGTGCGTCGCCGAGAAGGTGGTGCACTCGGTCGGGCCGTAGCCGTTGATCAATGTCGTCTCGGGCAGCGCTGCCATCGCGCGGCGGACGTGCGACACCGATAACGCTTCGCCGCCCGCCAGCAACTGGCGCAGGCCCTTGAGCTGAAGCGGGTCGTCGTCGACCACTGCGTTGAAGAGCGCTGCGGTGAGCCACGCGGTGCGCACGGAATGGCGTTCGATGGCGCGCGCGAGGCCGGCGCCCGTCGGCACCTGTTCGTCGAGGACGACGCAGATGCCGCCATTGAGCAGGGGGCCCCAGATTTCCAGCGTCGAGGCATCGAAGCCAAGCGGCGCCGCGTGAAGCATCGCCTCGCCGGCCGGCAGGTCCACGTAATGCGCGTCGGTCACCAGCCGCAGGATCGACCGGTGGCAGATCTCGATGCCCTTGGGCGTACCGGTCGAGCCCGAGGTGTACATCACGTAGGCGACCGATTCGCCATCGGCTTCGGCGGGCGCGAAAAGCGGGAGCGCGGTTTCCTCGGCCGCGCGCCCGTCATCGATGGAAAGCACCGGCCGCTCGCTGGGAACGAGCTGCCGGTGCGCGGCCTGGGTGACGACGAGACCGACGTCGGCGTGTGACAGCATGAACGCGATGCGCTCGGCGGGGAAGTCGGGCTGTATCGGCACATAGGCCGCGCCCGTTTTGAGGATGCCGAGCAGGGTAATGACGGCGGCGCTGGAGCGGTCGAGCATCACGCCCACCGCATGGCCCGCGCGAACGCCGCGTGATTGCAGCCGGCGCGCCATCACTTCGGCACGGCGCGCTACTTCGTTGTAGCTCAGGGGGCCGTCCTCGCCGACCAACACCACCGCCTCGCCGCGTGCGGCGACCTGGCGGTCGAACATCGCGTGGACTGTCAGCGAGCGGTCGTAGGGCGTGGGTGGGACGTTCCATGCGTCCGATTGACGCTGGCGGTCTTCGGCGGTCAGGGTGCGGATGTCGCGCAGGTTGGCACCGGGCCGATCGAGAAGATCCGACGCGGTGTCGGCGATGGCGGTCAATACAGTTGCCGCGAGGTTCGCGTCGAGCAAGGAGGCGGGGCCGCGCAGGCTCAACACCGAGGTCGCTGGCGTGAAGGTCAGGTGGAACGGGTCGCTTTCGCCGGCTGCGCTCGTGGTTTGTGCGAGCCAGTCGTTCGCGGTCGCATCCAGTGGCACCGCGGTGCCGAGCCACCGCGCCTGAAGCAGCGCCCACGCGGCAGCAAACAGGGTATCGGGGGATGGCGCCGACTCGGATGCCTTGGCGGCCCAGCGCGCCGCGAGGTCCGCAACCTGCAGGTCGTAGGTGGCCGGTTCCGGGGGCGATGCCGCGCCGGGACGGGCCACGAAGAGATCCACCAGCGAAAGCGTCGCGGCCTCAACGGGCGAACTGGATGCAGGTGGTTGTTCCATGGACTGATGACTCCGCTGGCGAGTGGTTTTGAAGCTTCTGGTAACCCCTGCTTTGTTTCAGGACCGGCGCGTGGTTTGGCAACACATGTATCCGTTACGAACAGTAATCACAAAGCTTCACTTTTCCCACGAACCCGATATTGCCCTCTCAAAGGCCTTTGTGCCACCCTCCGAAAGCCATGCTGAGCAGCCTATGCCGTTTTGGGGAGCTGCAACATTCGAAGCAATTCGTTGCTTTTGCCGTGTTGACAAAAGTTTCACACGGTCACGATTGTGCCCATGTCCACTGGAAATGAATACGAAAAGCTGACGTCGATCGTCAGAATCGACAAAAAATGCATAGGAAAGTACTGTTTTTGCGACTCGACGGTCGCGACGCCTCAGACGGTGGTTTCGTCGAGCACGTCGTCGTTGAGATGCCGGGTGTCCGCCCAGCCGACGAGCGTGAAGCCCTGCGGGGTCCAGAGCAGGCGGTTGATGGCCGCATTGCCCAGTTCCCAGGTGCGCGGCGCCTGCAGGCCCTGACCGGTGGCGGCGCGATAGAGCACATCCATCACACCACCGTGGGCCACCATCACGACCAGTTCACCGGGGTGCTGGGCCGCCAGCCGGGCCGCCGTGCTGGTGATCCGCTCGCGGAATGTGAGCAGTGACTCTCCGCCTTCCGGTGTGAATTCGGGATCGCGCGTGCGCCAGAGGCGTGCCTGATCCGGCAGGACCGCGTCGATGTCCGCGAAGGTCCGGCCTTCGAAGTGCCCGAAAGCGCGTTCGCGCAGGCCGGTGTCGGTGGTCACGTCGATCTGGCGCAGGTCCCCGATCTCCCTGGCGGTCTGCCACGCGCGGGCGAGGTCGCTGGCATAGATCGCGGCGATGGGTTCCTCGACCAGCGCCTTGGCGACGCGGCGGGCCTGCCACAGGCCGGTGTCGTTGAGTTCGATGTCGAGCTGCCCCTGGATGCGGGTGTCGACGTTCCAGGCGGTTTCGCCGTGGCGGACTGCAATAACGCGGGTGGACTCCATCGGCGAAATTCTAGGGGGAACCCCTAGGGCGCCGCTGTCGGAGGGTGGCTCAATTGCGGGCGGTCGGCACTTCCAGGTTCACCCGCCGCTCGCCCTTCGGGGGGTTGGGGAAGCCCTGGAGCGCTGCCTGGAACATCACCGGCAGGATGGCGCTGCTGTCGTTGTACGGCCCATCGTTGCGCGCCCTTGTCTCGTAGACCACCCGGTTGGAGGGCAACTCGCGCAGCACGATACTGACCTCCCGGGAATACCAGGGGTTGTAGGCCGGCGGTGGCCCCCACCAGCCTGGTCCATACCAGCCGCGGCCGTAGCCCCATGCGCCTCGGTAGGGCCCCCATGGACCCGGACCGTACCAGGGGCTGCCGAACCACGGATCGACCCATGGCGAAAGCTCCGACGTCACGCGTGCGCCGATCTGCGCGGTGTAGTGCGGCGAGGCATCGTCGCGGCGGAGGCCGACGCCCTCGAGCGCGGGGCCGGCCATCGCTTCGAGCTGGAGTTGCGCAGCCTCGTCGTATTGCTGGGAGGGCAGGCGCTCGAAGCGATAGGTCGCTTCGGGCGGCACGGTGCCGATCTCGGAGAAGGTCCGCACGTCGCTATCGACCACCCAGCGCGTCGCGCAGCCCGTGAGGCTCACGGTGAAGACGAGGGCGGCCAACAGGGATTTCATTGGGGTCAGATCTGCACGATGCTGAGCGGCGACGCGGCCGCCGGGAACTCGGGCGCGTCGAACGCCTTGTCGCCATCGTCGTCAGCCACGCCCGTCGCCTTCAGATCCTTGAAGTCATACAGCGTTCCGTCGTGCAGATGCGAAGGAACCACGTTCTGGAGCGCGTTGAACATGTTCTCGATTCGGCCGGGGTGCTTGCGCTCCCATTCGCGCAGCATCTCGCCGACCTGCTTGCGCTGGAGGTTCTCCTGGCTGCCGCAGAGCGTGCACGGAATGATCGGGAACTGCCGGTGCTGCGCCCAGCGCACGAGGTCCTTCTCAGGCACGTAGGCCAGGGGGCGGATGACCACGTGCTTGCCGTCGTCGCTCACCAGCTTGGGTGGCATCGACTTGAGCTTGCCCCCGAAGAACATGTTGAGGAAGAAGGTCTGCAGCATGTCGTCGCGGTGATGGCCCAGCGCCACCTTGGTCGCGCCGAGCTCGTCCGCCACGCGGTAGAGGATGCCGCGGCGCAGCCGGCTGCACAGACCGCAGGTGGTCTTGCCTTCGGGGATCACGCGCTTGACGATCGAGTAGGTGTCCTGCTCCTCGATGTGGAACGGGATGCCCAGCGCCTTCAGGTAGCCCGGCAGCACCTCTTCAGGGAAGCCGGGCTGCTTCTGGTCGAGATTGACCGCGACGATGTCGAAGTGGACCGGCGCACGGGCGCGCAGCTTGAGCAGGATGTCCAGCATCCCGTAGCTGTCCTTGCCGCCCGAGAGGCACACCATGACCTTGTCGCCCGCCTCGATCATGTTGTAGTCGAAGATCGCGCGGCCCACTTCACGGCACAGGCGCTTCTCGAGCTTGTGCGTCTCGCGTTCGATCTTCAGGCTGTTGGTGGACGAAGGCGGCTCGTCGATCCATACGGCGCTCATTTATTTGCTCCTGAAAACTTCCACGCCCACTGCGTCGCAGTCGGGGTAGACGTCGGGTTTGGCGGTCGAGACGCGCGCGGCATGCACCTTGGGGTGCGTCAGCACCTGCGTCAGGATGTCGTCGCACAGCGTTTCCTGCAAGTGGATGTGGCCCTTGCTAAGCCGCGTGGCGACGGTGCGGCGGATGAAGTCGTAGTCCACCACTTCGTCGAGGTCGTCCGCCTTGGGCGTCGACTGGTCGAGCGGCACGTAGAGGTCGACGTTGATGATCACGCGCTGTTCGGCGCGCTTCTCGAATTCGTGCACGCCGATGTTGATCCACACCTCGTAGTTGCGCAGGAACACGCGCCGGCAGGTGGTCAGCAGGGAATCGATGGAAGAGTGGCTCATGGCGCGGATGCTTTCAGCAGGTCGTCGACGACGAACATGATGTCGCGCGGCAAGGGCACCAGGTGCTGCCCGTTGTCGACGCAAAGGGTGGTGCCGGTCACGCTTGGCGTGCTGGCGAGGAAGACGCAGGCGCCGGCGACGTCGGCCGGGTCGATCGGCCGTCGCAGCAGGTTCGCGTGCGAGGCCTTGGCGAAGTTCGCCTCGTTCTGTGGCCCGCTCGGATAGAGGATGCCCGGCGCGACGCCGCAGATCCGCACCGCCGGCGCGAGCGCCTGCGCCTGCAGGGCCACGGCCCGCTCCAGTGCGAGCTTGGAGACCGTGTACGAGAAATAGTCGGGGTTCAGGTTGTAGACCTTCTGGTCGAGCACGTGGATCGCCGAGCGGTCGACGCTGTCGCCCGGCTGGCCGGTCTTGGCCAGCAGCCGCGCGAACGACAGAGGCGCCACGAGGTTCACGCCGATCTGGCGCAGTGCCGCCTCGGCGTCGAAATCGAGCGCGGTGTCGGGCTCGAAGGCCGAGGCGTTGTTGACGATGCACGCCAGCGGGCCGGTGGCGGCAATCCGGGCAATCAGTGCGTGCCGGCTGTCCTCGGTGCCGATGTCGGCTTCGACGGCCGTGGCGTCATTCCCTTCGTCGCGCAGGCGCGCGCACAATGCGAGCGCCTGTTCGCGCGATGCGCGGTACTGGCACCACACCCGCCAGCCCGCGCGAGCGAAAGCCTCGCAGACCGCGGCGCCCAGCCTCTGGCCGCCGCCGGTCACGAGCACGCCCGGGCGTGGGGACGTTGGAGCCATCCTGATAGATTTCCTGTATGAACTTGGAGCAAGGCGCGCAGCGCGCCAACCCTTTGACCCGGATTATCGATGCCGCGCTGCAGCGCGACGGCGGCTGGCTGCCTTTCGACCGCTTCATGGCACTGGCTTTGTACGCACCCGGGCTGGGCTACTACGCCAGTGCGAGCCGCAAGTTCGGCCGCATGCCATCTTCGGGCAGCGACTTCGTGACGGCGCCGGAGTTGACGCCGCTCTTTGGCCGGGCGCTCGCCGTGCAGGTCGCCGAGGCGCTCGAAAAGACGGGTACCGACGAGGTCTGGGAATTCGGCGCCGGCTCCGGCGCGCTCGCGTTGCAGTTGCTCGATGCGCTCGGTGACCGGGTCGCGCGCTACCGCATCGTCGATCTCTCCGGCACGCTGCGCGAGCGCCAGCAGCAGACACTGGCGAAGCACGCGGCCAAGGTCGAATGGCTGTCCGAACTGCCCGAATCCATGAATGGCGTGGTCGTCGGAAACGAAGTGCTGGATGCGATGCCGGTGCAGTTGTTGGCGCGCTCGGGAGGCGGGTGGTTCGAGCGCGGCGTGGTTGCGCAGGGTGACGGCTTCGCATGGAGCGACCGGCCGACCGACCTCCGCCCGCCCGTCGAGGTCGAGGGCCAGCACGACTACCTCACCGAAATCCATCCGCAGGCCGAAGCCTTCATCGCCACGCTGGCCGACCGGCTGGACCGTGGCGCCGCCTTCTTCTTCGACTACGGGTTCCCGGAGTCAGAGTACTACCACCCGCAGCGCCACGTGGGCACCGTGATGTGCCACCGCGGCCACCAGGCCGACGGCGATCCGCTGTCGGATGTCGGCGAAAAGGACATCACCGCCCACGTCAACTTCACCGGCGTCGCGCTCGCGGGCCAGAACGCCGGTCTCGAAGTGCTCGGCTACTGCAACCAGGCGAGGTTCCTGTTCAACGCGGGCATCCTGCCCATGATGGAACAGGCCACGCTGGCCGAGCGCAGCATGGCCGCGCGGCTCATTCATGAGCATGAGATGGGCGAGTTGTTCAAGGTCGTCGGATTCGCGGTGGGCGAGCCGTGGGACGCGATCGGCTTCGCGCAGGGCGATCGCAGCCACACGCTCTGAGCGCACATAAGCTAGCAACCAACGAATGGTTGGAAATCCATGGGGAGCGCCCTAAAGTGACTGGAATGACCGCTTCGATCGCTTCCGAATCCGCCACCCGCGACGCACCTTCCCAGCCATTCGACATCCGCCGCTTCGATGCGCCAGTCGGCGCTGAAGTCGTCGGGCTCGACATCTCCAAGCCCATCAACGACGCGGATTTCGCGCGCATCCATCGCGCGCATCTGGACCATCACGTGCTGGTCTTCCGCGACCAGCAGGTCTTGCCCGCAGACCATGTCGCGTTCAGCCGCCGCTTCGGGCCGCTTGAAATCCATGTGCTGCACCAGTTTCAGCTCAAGGGCCATGCCGAAATCCTGATCGTTTCCAACATCAAGGAAAACGGCGAGCCCATCGGCCTCGGCGATGCGGGCGTCTACTGGCATTCCGATATCTCGTACAAGGAAAAGCCCAGCCTCGGCTCCCTCCTGCATGCGCAGGAACTTCCGAGCGAAGGCGGCGATACGCTTTTCGCCGACCAGCATCTCGCGTGGGAGGCACTCGATCCGGCGTTGCAGCAGCGCATTCTTCCGCTCAAGGCCGAGCACAGCTATCTCGCCAAGTACGAAGAATTGCGCGCCAAGAACCCGTGGCGCCCCAAGCTGTCGCAGGCGCAGATCGACCAAGTGGCGCCCGCTGTGCAGCCCGTGGTGCGCACGCATCCGGAAACCGGCCGCAAGGCGCTGTTCGTCAGCGAGCACTTCACGACCCGGATCGTCGGCCTGCCGCAAGAAGAAAGCGACGCACTGCTAGCCGAACTCTTCGCGCACAGCGTGAAGCCCGAATTCGTCTACCGGCACACTTGGGCGCCGCACGACCTCGTGTTCTGGGACAACCGCTCCCTCATGCACCTGGCCGCGGGAACACCGGACCATCTGCGCCGCAAGCTCTATCGCACCACGATCCAGGGCGACGCACCCTTCTGACGTCGGGTCTAATCGGGCTTTTCCTCCGCTGAAGAGCCCATGAGTTCCACCTTCACGCCCGAAGACGACCTGCGCGTTGCGAACGCGCTCGCGGATGCGGCGGCCGCGCAGTCGATGCGCCTGTTTCGCACACCGCTCGACATCATCGCCAAGGCCGATGAAAGCCCCGTCACCCGGGCCGATCGCGAAGCCGAACAGGCCATGCGCGACATCCTGGCCGCCCAGCGACCCGCCGACGGCATCTTCGGAGAGGAGCACGGTCTGGAGCGCATCGAAGCCGAACGCGTCTGGGTGCTGGACCCGATCGACGGCACCCGCAGCTTCATCACCGGATCACCGCTCTGGGGCACGCTGATCGCGCTGGTGCGCGGCGGCCGGGTCGAACTGGGCATGGTCGACATGCCGGTGCTCGCCGAGCGCTGGATCGGCCAGCCCGGCGTCGGCGCACAGCGCAACGGGCAGGCCGTGCGCGTGCGCGACTGCACTGCCATTACCGAAGCCCGCATCGTCACGACCTCGCCAGACATCTTCAACGCCGCCGACTGGCTGGCCTTCGACCGCTTGAGCCGCAAGTGCGCGATGCGCCGCTTCGGCGGTGACTGCTACGGCTACGCGCAACTCGCGGGCGGCACCATCGACCTGGTCGTCGAAACCGGCCTGCAGCCCTACGACTACCTCGGCCCGACCGGCCTCATCGAGGCGGCCGGCGGAATCGTCACGGATTGGGAGGGCCGTCCGCTCGGCCTGAAATCCGACGGCCGCGTGGTTGCCGCCGCAACGCGAGAACTTCACCGACAGGCGCTCGCCCTTCTTGCGGCCTAAACTGCCACGATGATTCGCTGGCTGATCGTCGTTATCCTCGCGCTCGTTCTGATGAGCGGGCTTACCGAGTGGCTGCGGCGCTTCGGCTTCGGGCGGCTGCCCGGCGATTTCGAGTTCCGTGCGTTCGGGCGCGAATGGCAACTGCCCATCGCGAGCACGGTGGTTCTCAGCATGATCGCGGCCCTGGTCGCACGATGGATCTGAATCGATGAAAGCCTGCGTCGACCTCGGCGGAACCAAGGTGGCGGTGAGCCTCGCCGCGAACAGCACCTCACCTCTCGTCGGCCGCCGCAGCGAGCCGACCGCCAAGACCGGCGACAACGACGCGGTCGCGGTGCAGATCGTTCGCCTCATCGATGACATCTGCGCCGAGCAGGGCATCGATCCCGGCACCATCGACCGCGTCGGCGTCTCGACTGCCGGGCCGTTCGAACTGCATGACGGCATGGTGGAACTGGCCACGCCCAACATCTGCGGCGGAATTGCCGGGCCGGCGCGCGGCTTGCCCAACGAATGGATGACGGCCTTGCTCGAAGCCCCCTTGCGCAAGCGCTTCGCGCAGGTGCGCGTCGAGAATGATGCGGTCGCCGCGCTGGAAGCGGAACGCCGCTGGGGTGCGCTCAAGGGCCTCGACCATTGCGCCTATGTCACCTGGAGCACCGGGGTCGGCGTCGGCCTCTGTGTCGATGGGCACGTGCTGCACGGCAAGAACGGCAATGCCGGCCACGCGGGCCACAGCTTCGTTTCCGACGACGACAACAACGCGCTGTGCGGCTGTGGCAATCGCGGCGACGTGGAGGCGCTCGCGGCGGGCAACGGGATCGCGCGGCGCTTCGGGGAACCCGCCGCCGAACTCTTTGCGGCCGCGGCCCGGGGCGAATCGAAGGCGCTTGCGACCACCGACGCGCTGTGCCGTGTCATGGGCCGGATGCTCTTCAACCTGATCGCAACGCTCGACCTGCAGCGCATCAGCCTCGGCGGCAGCGTGTTCTGGAACAACCGCGATTTTCTTCTGCCGCGCCTGCAGGCGCAGGTCAACGGCAAGCTCGAAGCGCTGACGCGCGGCGCGTTGCTGGTGCCGGCCGGGCTCGGCGACAAGGTGGGCGACTACGGCGCGCTGGCGCTGGTGGATTGACAGGCCCGAAGGCTGTCTCAAAGCGCGACTTTTTCCAGCTTGTCGAGCCCGTTCTATAACTTTGGAGGGGGCAAAGAAGCGCGTCAGACTGGGTAAGATAGTGAAACTTTTGTTTGACAATGAACGCTCGGTGGCCATGCTGCGGGGCTTGTCATGGACTCGGAGCATGCTTCATCAATGACCACCGCGAACGAACCTCTACTCGTCATCAAGCCACGTCGGCGTGGAGAGTTGTTTCCCCTGCGCGACATCCTCGAATACCGTGACCTGCTGTTGATCCTCGCGCTGCGTGACATCAAGCTGCGCTATCGGCAGACAGTGGTGGGCGTGGCCTGGGTGCTGCTGCAGCCGTTGATCGGTGCCGGCCTGTTCACCTTCGTCTTCGGCGTCATTGCCGAGCTGCCCACTGGCGACGAGCGCGTGCCGTACTTCGTCTTCGGCTACTCGGGTTTGCTGCTGTGGAACGCCTTCATCCAGATCTTCCAGAAGACCAATGATTCGATGGTCGTCAATGCGGGTCTCATCAGCAAGATCTACTTTCCGCGCATGGTGCTGCCAATATCCACCGTCTACGGCGTGATGCTCGACTTCGCCGTCGGTGCTGCGGTGATGGGGGTGCTGATGGTCATCTATTCCATCGCGCCCGGTCCCGAGCTGCTCTTTTTCCCTGTGGCGCTCTTGATGGCGATACTGCTTGCGCTGGGCATGGGCCTGTGGTCCGCGTCCTTGAACGTGAGCTACCGTGACGTGCGCCATCTTGTGCCCGTATTCAGCCAGTTCCTGCTGTGGGCCAGCCCGGTCGCGTATGCGGCCTCTTCCATTCCGCCGTCGGTGAAGTGGCTGGTGGCGCTGAATCCGATGGTCGGCATTCTGGATTCGTTTCGTTGGGCGGTGCTGGGCACACCCGTCACCAGCTGGGGCTCGGTGGTCTGGGGCGCCGTGGCGTCGGTGTTGATATTTATTGCCGGCCTGGTCATTTTCCAGCGCTCGGAGCGGAGGTTTGCGGATGTCATCTGATCTGGCGCTGTCGGTGCGCGGCTTGAGCAAGGAATACCGCATCGCACACCAATCCCAGCGGCATGACAAGGTGACGGAGGCTGCGGTAGCCGCGATGAAGAATCTCTTCCGCCCGCAGGAATATGAAACATTCCGCGCGCTGGACGATGTGTCCTTCGACGTCATGAAGGGCGACGTGGTGGGGGTGGTGGGGCGCAATGGCGCTGGCAAAAGCACGCTCCTGAAGATCCTCAGCCGGATCACGGAGCCCACGACTGGCGAGATCAAGCTGTATGGCAAGGTCGGCTCGCTGCTTGAAGTGGGGACCGGTTTCCATCCGGACCTGACCGGGCGCGAGAACATCTACCTCAACGGTTCGATCCTGGGCATGCGCAAACGCGAGATCGACCGTCAGTTCGACGCGATCGTCGACTTTGCCGAGGTCGAGCGCTTCCTCGACACGCCGGTCAAACGGTACTCCAGCGGCATGCACGTACGGCTGGCATTTGCCGTGGCGGCGCATCTGAACCCGGAAATCCTGATCGTGGACGAAGTTCTGGCCGTCGGCGACACGCAGTTCCAGAACAAGTGTCTGGGCAAGATGCGGGACGTCAGCAGCCAGGACGGCAAGACGGTGCTGTTCGTGAGCCACAACATGGCCGTAGTCAAGTCGCTGTGCAACAAGGGACTGCTCCTGACGAACGGGCGCCTGGCGCTTCAGGGCTCTGCGCAGGATGTGCTGGACGAGTATGCGAAAAGATCCCCAGTGTCGTCGCAGGTGGAATACAAGAGTTCGGTCGGATTGCGCTTGGTCGAGTTGAAGGTCAACGGTGTCGAAACCAGCGTAAGCGCTGTCGACTTCCTGGAGCCTGTCGAGATTGAACTCGTGCTGGAGGCGAGCGAGCCGACGCCGTCGTGCGTGCCGATGTTCCGCTGGCACGACGCCAACCGCGTCAAGCTGTCCGAAATCTGGGGGCCTGAGGAAGTCGTTGACTTCCGGAAGTACGACGGGCGTTTTTCTTTCCGTCTGTCGCTCGACTCCATGAATCTGCTGCCGGGGCGCTACTTCATCGACTTCAGTCTGGTCGACTCGGCCAATGAAATCTTTTCCGCGCCGGAGTGCGTGGAACTGGAGGTACACCCCGTCGCGTTGCCGGGCGCGCCGCGGGCCTATCCGAGCGTGCACGAGGGCCATCATGGCCTGCTTCGACTGGGCTCGCGTCTGACAGCGCACAGCCAGGTTCCTCCGCGTGACCTGCACGCGGCCGTCCGTAGTCCGGTAATCGAGGCCTTGGCCAAGGAGTAGACGGTGGTCTATCCCGTCCTCGAGGCTTTGACTCCTTCCTACAACTCGGCGGCCACCCTGCCGGAGACGCTGGCTTCGGCATGGAAAGACAACCGCATTCCCGTCCTGCTGGTGGACGATGGTTCTACCGACGGTTCCGCCGAGGATGCCGAACGCCATGAAGGCGTGCGGGTGCTGCGCCAACGCAATTCGGGCCCGTCGGTGGCGCGCAACCGCGCCATCATGGAAAGCCGGGCCGACTTCGTGCTGTTCCTGGACAGCGACGACCTGCTGTCGCCGGGCTATCGCGACGCCTTCGAGGCAGCGCTGGCTGCCAACCCCCAGGCGGACGTGTTCGTCTGCGGTGTCCAGGTAGTCGATGAGAAGGGGAAGCCCACGTATCAGCTCCCCGCGCCAACCCTGAAGCCCACGCCCTTTCTCAGCATGCTGGGCCACGAGGCGATGTCGACCAATGCCATCATCGTGCGGCGCGAACTGTTCGCGCGCAGCGGACTGTTCCCGCCGCATTTGCATCACGCGGAGGATTGGGACCTCTGGCTGCGCCTGGCCGCGGCCTCCGATCGCTGGGTGCGCATGGACCATACGTTGGCCGTGTATCGGCTGCGCGGCGGCTCGCTCAGCAAGAACGGCCCGGCAATGTGGCGCGGCATCCGCCAGGTTGCCAATGCCGCGGCGCGCCTGCCCATCGGAGAGGCTGGCGAGCGCCGAGTGGCCGTGCAGCGAGCACTGTCGAGCGGCGCCAGTTACGTGTACTACACCGCGTTTGCGCAAGTGTTGCGTCAGCGCGCAAGCGTTTCCATTGGCGGCGCCCTGCGCGAAGCCGCGCAATTGCCGCTGCGCTTCTGGCCCCTCGTGCTGAGCGACTTCGCATCCAGTGCACTGCGTCGATTGCGCAGCCATTGATCGCCCGGTCAGGAGGAAGCAGTGGGTTACCCGACCTTGGAAGCCTTGACGGCTTCATACAACTCGGCGGCCACTTTGCCGGAGACGCTGGCTTCAGCCTGGAACGACAACCGCATTCCCGTGCTGCTGGTGGACGATGGCTCTACCGACGGCTCCGCCGAATACGCCGAGCGCCATGAGGGCGTGCGCGTGCTGCGTCAGCGCAATTCGGGTCCGTCGGTCGCACGCAACCGCGCGATCATGGAAAGTCGGGCCGACTTCGTGCTGTTCCTGGACAGCGACGACCTGTTGCGGCCGGGCTATCGTGAGGCCTTCGAGGCCGCTGTCAGCGCCAATCCCCAAGCGGATGTGTTCGTGTGTGGCGTTCAGAACTTCGACGAGCATGGCCGGCTGGGACATCGGTATGAGGCGCCCAGCCTGAGGCCCACGCCCTTTCTGAGCCTGTTGAGCGCCGAGGCCGTGCATACGCATGGGATCATGATTCGGCGCGAGCTGTTTGCGCGCAGTGGCATTTTTCGGCCGGGCCTGCATCACGCGGAGGATCTGGATCTGTGGCTGCGCCTTTCTGCGGTTACCGATCGCTGGGTGCGCATGGATGAGGTGTTGGCCCTCTACCGTCAGCGCAGTGACTCGTTGAGCAAGAACGGACCTGCCATGTGGCGCGGCGTGCATGAGGTGGTGGCCTCCGCCGTCCGACTGCCGATCGGTGCGCCTGGTCCTCGCCGCGCCGCGGCCCGCCGGATCCTGGCAGCCTACAAGGACTGGATTTACTGGACGACGATGGATGCGCGGTTGCGCGAGCGCGCGAGCGCATCCATCACGGATGGCCTGCGGGAAGCGGCACGGTTGCCGGCTCATTTTTGGCCGATGGCGTTGCGCTTTGCAGTCGCCGGTTCGCTTCGCAAGCGCTTGTCGAGCCAATGACTTCCGATGTGCTGACGGTACTCAGCAGTGATGACAGAATTCGTTGCCAATTCTCGAAAGCAAAAATGTTGCGCTCCATCCGCCGCTTGCAAGGGAAGTTGAGTTCCATCGCTGGAATGAGATATCTGGAACGACACGGAGTCATTTCCGATGGGTCCGTCGTCCTGTCAGGTCGCTGGCCAAAAGTGAGCAACGAAGGGCGGATGATGCTTGGCGCGAATTGCGAGTTGCAGTCCTTCCGCCTCCGCCAGCACTTCACGGTAAGGAAAGGCGCTGAACTGCACATCGGAGACCAGGCGTTCCTCAATGATGGCGTGAACGTCTGCGCAACGCGCTCCATCTCCATCGGATCGCACGCCAAGATCGGCGATATGGTCTACATCTACGACACCGACTTTCATGAGGTCGCGCCGGGCATGCCGGTGCGACACGCGCCGGTCGTCATTGGCGACAACGTCTGGATCGGCGCGAATTCGATGGTGCTGGCCGGAGCGACCATCGGTGACCATTCCGTGATTGCGGCCGGCTCGATCGTCACAGACGATATTCCGGCGATGAGTCTCGCGGCCGGAATTCCAGCGCGAGTCATCAAATCACTGGAAGTGCCTGACGGCTGGGTCCGGAAGTAACCCCGGCTGGCCGCTTGGCGGCATCAGCAGTTGTGCAGATGGCCGCCGTTCAACGCGACATGCCGTACGTAGTTGCGCCATGCTTCCTGCGCGGCGCGGGCGCTGGCCTTCGCGGTTTCGATGGCCTGGTCGGGCGCGACCGCGCCGTCCTCTTTCAGAAACACCCTGAACGCTTCGTCAGCCGCCCGCTTCGCGCGTCGGGCCAGTGCGTCCGCCTTCGTCGCTTCTGCCCGGAGCCGGGCCGCATCGTCGTTGATCGATTCCATGACACCCCCTTGATGTCTGAATGAATGTACGAATTAGGTATTCATTTGATGGGGCCAAGTGTAGGACTGTTGCCAAATGTGAGAAGCCGCCTGAAGTTGTAGACGGGACGGACTACTGCATGCGCATACAGCGCGCCACGGGCCTTACATGCCGGGCGCGAGCGTCCGCATGAAGAATTCGGAGATGCGGGCGTTGAGGTCTGGAATGCGCTGTACGCGGTCGAAGCCCGGTGGGTCGCTCAACAGGTGATCCGCGACGCTGCCCGGCGGCAGGGGCGGCATCGGGGACAGCATGGCGCCGTGCCCGCCGTCGGCGAGCCGCATGACGACCTCGCATCGGGGCGCGCAGGCCTTCAGGACCGCTTCCACATGGAAGCGCGGGACCTGGTTGATGTCTTTTTCCGCGATGACGAGCCCCAGCGCGGTCTTCGGCGTCCGCAGGGTTTCGAGGTCGAAGTCCGCGCTGAACGGCACCATCGCGATCGATGACTTGATGCGCGGATCGAAGCCGCCCTGCGGCGTGTCGTCCGAGAAGCGCGCCGCGATCACGGCGCGGGCCGTCCAGAGCTTCGGGCCATCCAGCCAGTTCCCGCGCAAGAGCGTGAAGAAGCCGACGCACGAGGAGAAGTCCTCGCGGATGTGCTGCTCGCAGTGCTCCCTGAACCGCCGCCTGGACCACTGCCCGCCGGCCATCGTCAGGGCCGTGTGGCCGCCCGCGGAGCCGCCGAAGAGGCCGACCGATTCACGATCGAGATAGGTCGCCAGCGACGGCGTGCCCATCACCACGTCGATCGCGCGAGAGACCTCGCCCGGCCGCCGCGCCCAGCTGTCCGGCCCCGGTGTCGATGGATCGAGGTAGTTGTCCCCGGCGTGCTGGGGCAGGGCCACGGTGAAACCGTGCTGAACCAGTGCGCGCGCCAGGTCGACATGCACCCATGGACTGCCGCCGGAGCCATGCGAGATCACGATCAGGTGCCCGTTGCCCTTGCGGACCTGCCCGTTCTCCGCCCACGAGAACGAGAACACCCCTTGCCGCGCCGCGCCTTCGGGTGTCGATGACGGATAGAAAACAGTGACGACCCCGCCGTCACCCTGCGGCAGTTGCATGAATCCCAGCGTGGGCGATTGCGCCTGAACGCTCTGCCAGCACGCGAGCAGCCACAGGCCAAATGCGCACGCCACGAATGCACGCGCGACGGATCGCAAGGAAGAACGTGTTGCCGGACGCATGCAGCGGATTGTTCGCGAGGCCGGGCGAATTTGCCAACGCCCCGCCCGTGCGCCTAGGCCGCCTTCCGCTGCATCGCCGCGCATTCGCTCGCGATCTCGCCAAGCCGGCGTAGCCCGCCTTCGATCGTCTCGGTGATCGGCCATCCACAGTTGAGGCGGAGGTAGTGGTCGAAGCGCGACGAGTTCGAGAACAGCGTGCCGGGCGCGACGAAGATCTTGTCGCGCAGGGCGAGGTCGAAGACGGTCATCGACGAGAGGCGATCCGGCAACTCCACCCACAATTGCAGTCCGCCCGGCGGGTAGTTCAGCCGCGTGCCGGATGGGAAGTACGCCGCAATCGCATCGGCGGTCTGCTCGCGCTGCTGCCGCAGATGATCGCGCAGGCGGCGCAGGTGGCGGTCGAAGGCGCCGGTGTTCATGTACTCGCCCGCGGCCCATTGCGACAGCTCCTCGTTGCTGCGCGTCTGGGTGTACTTGAGCATCTCCACGCGGCTGTGCCAGCGGCCGGCGGAGATCCAGCCGAGCCGCATGCCCGGCGCAAGAATCTTGTGCAGCGACGCGCAATGGATCACGTTGCCGGTGCGGTCCCATGCCTTGATCGCGCGGGGCGGCGTGTCCATGTCGACCAACTCGCTGTAGGTGTCGTCCTCGATGAGCGCGACGCCATGGCGCTCGCACAACGCGACGAGGCGCTCCTTGTGCGCGTCGGGCATCACGCTGCCGAGAGGGTTTTGAAGATGCGGCACGGTGACCACCGCCTTGATGTTGTCGTAGGCGTCGAGCGCCATCTCCAGTGCCTCGATCGACAGGCCCGTCTGCGGACTGGTCGGGATCTCCAGTGCACGCATGCCGAGGCTTTCGAGGACTTGCAACAGGCCGTAGAAGGTCGGCGATTCGACTGCGACGGTGTCGCCCGGTTGCGCGACTGCCCGCAATGCCAGGTTGAGCGCCTCGATGCAACCGTTGGTGGTCAGCACGTCGTCCGGCGACAGCGTCATGCCCACCCGCAAGCCGCGCCGCGCAGCGGCTTCGCGCAGGGGATTGAGGCTGCGCGATGGCGCCGCGGTGGTCAGCAGCGCGGGCTTCTGGCGAAGCAGGCGCATCATGATCGTGCGCAGCGCATCGCCGGGGTAGAGCTCCGGCGAGCCGCGCGCGGTGGAGAAATCGATGCGCACCTCGCCCTGCCGCCGTCGCGCGACGAAGTCGGAGACCTTGGCGTGGATGCCGACGTATTGCGCCGGATCAGGCGCGATGTGGGTGACGGGCTCTTCCATCGCGGCGATCGCGAGGCGACGCGGACGCTTCACGAAATAGCCCGACCGGTCGCGCGCCTCGACCCAGCCTTCGCTTTCCATCGCGCGGCACAACTGCAACGCGGTGGACAGGCTGATGTCGTGCATCCGCATCAGGCTGCGCAGCGACGGCAGTCGGTCGCCCGGCTTGAGCGAGCCGGCACCGATCGCGTCGATGTAGTGCGTGGCGAGTTTCCGGTAGAGCGGCGGCGAATCCATGGGGTGATGCTCCCTCGTCGCGCATCCTGATAACAGATGCAGATACGAAGCAAAGGGACCATAACAGATGGTCTCGCGCGCATCTGTTTCGCTTCGTATAGCGCTTTCCTGTGCCTGTTTTTTAAGCGGCCAACTTCCTACGATGAAGCCATCACCAACTGACTCAACGAGGTGTCTTCATGACGAGCGAATCTTCCGGAATCACCTGCCTTCAACCGGGCCAGACGCTGCGCGTGGCCGTGGACGAGGGCTTTGCGGTGCGCGTGGTGGAGGGCAGCGTCCAGGTGGTGTCGCCACCGACCTGGTTCGGCGAAAACGTGTTCAATGTGAAGTCCACGGTGCGCGCCGAAGAGGTGCATGTGGTGGAGCGAGGCGGCTGGATCGAGATCGTGGCGCTGTCCGCGGCGCAAGTGCAGGGGCTGCCCCGCCCCACGCCGGTGAGCTACGTCAACACCACGCGGGTGGGGCGGCTGGTTCAGCTCCTCACGGGCGGGCTGGCGTGGAAGGGTTGAAAGCGAGAAGTGAACTGCGTCACATCGACGCAGCGAACTCGTCACTCGTATTGAACTGAGCGTGTGCCTACATTGGCGCGCATGGACGCGAATTCTTCGCGCCCTGCACAGGGAAGGCAGACACCATGAACCCTCGTGACCTCCTCTTCGCGGTCTCCATGCTCCTGGTGATGATCGGCATGGCGCGCACCGGCGTCGCCTTTGCCGATGACCGAGTCCCATGGGATCACACCGAGACCGACGGCAGCCTGAGCGGCAACGGTGTGCTGTCGCAGAACCTCGAAAACGCCACGCTGTCACACTGGGAGTTCCGCCGCGACGGTGCCGTCGCGGCCAGTCGAGCAGGCTGAGGAGCGCTGCCGGCTCAGGCCGGCAGCGCACGATGCGCGAATTCCTCGCGCAGCATCTTCGCCGCCGCGACCATCGAACGCAGCTTGCCGATGGCCGATTCGCGCGGCAAATACTTCATCCCGCAATCGGGCGCGAGGATCACGTTCCCGGGCTCGATGTAAGGCAGCGCACGGCGGATGCGCCCCGCGATCTTCTCGGGCGATTCGACCACCGGGTCCGACAGGTCGATGCAGCCCACCATCACCCGTTTGCCTTCCAACTGCTTGAGCACCGAACAGTCGAGGTTCGATTGCGCGGTCTCGATCGACACCTGCTTGCAGCTGCATTGCGCGAGTTCGGGCAGGAATGAATAGCCGCTCGGCCGCTGATGAATGATTGCTGCGTAGCCGAAGCAGATGTGCACGGCGGTGGTGCCGGTAATGCCTTCGAGCGCGCGGTTGAGCGCGGCCAGCCCATACTGGCGCGCCTTCTCGGGCCGCGCCTGCATGTAGGGTTCGTCGATCTGCACCACGTCCGCACCGGCCGCGAAGAGATCGCGGATCTCGGCGTTGACCGCGGCGGCGTAGTCCATAGCGGCTTCTTCCTCGCTCGCGTAGAAGTCGTTCTGCGCCTGCTGCAGCATGGTGAACGGGCCCGGCACGGTGATCTTGACCTGCCGGTCGGTGTGCGCGCGAAGGAACTGAAGATCACCCACCTCCACGGCGTGTCGCCGCACGATCTTGCCGACGATGCGCGGCACCGGGTTCGGATGGCCGGATCGGTCCAGCGCACTACCTGGGTTGTCGAGGTCCACGCCGTCGAGCGCGGTCGCGAAGCGGTTCGAATAGCTCTCTCGGCGGATCTCGCCGTCGCTCACGATGTCGAGGCCGGCCTCTTCCTGGGCGCGGATCGCCATGATGGTGGCGTCGTTCTGCGCCTCTTCGAGAAACTCCGGTGCAACGCGCCACAGCTCGCGCGCCCGCACGCGCGGCGGAAAGCGGCCCGCGAGCTTCGCACGGTCGATCAGCCATTCAGGCTGCGGAAAGCTGCCGACGATGGTGGTGGGGAAGAGCATGTTTTCCTCCTGTGATGAACTGTGGAACTACATTGCCAAAGCCAGAAAACCCGCGGAACCGGCTTTGCCGGGCCGCTGGGTTTGCCCCCGGTAGGGGGTGGAGAGCGACACGAAGTGCGCGAGCCTGGGGGCGAGCATCAGGTTCCGAGATAGGCGCGCTGGATTTCGGGGCGGGCAAGCAGGTCTTGCGGCGCACCCTCGGCTACGACGCGGCCTTCTTCGAGCACATAGGCGCGGTGCGAGACGTCCATCGCCATGGTGACGTTCTGCTCGACGAGCAGCACCGACATGCCGGTGGCATTGATGCGCCGGATCGCCGCGAACATGTCGTGCACGATGAGTGGCGAAAGGCCGAGCGAAGGCTCGTCGAGCAACAACAGGTTCGGCCGCGCCATCAGCGCGCGTGCGATCGCGACCATCTGCTGCTGCCCGCCGGAGAGCTCGCCGGCGGGGCTCGCGAGCTTCTCGCGGATCACCGGAAAGAGGGAGATCACTTCGTCGAGCGTCTCGCGCCGCTGCGACTTCGCCCGCGGCAGGTAGCTGCCGAGTTCGAGGTTCTCCAGCACGGTCATGCCCGTGAAGAGCCGCCGCCCTTCGGGCACCAGCGCGATGCCGGCCTCGCAGAAGCGGTGCGGCGGCAGGCGCGTGATGTCCTGCCCATCGAAGCGGATGCTGCCGCCGCGTGCGCGCAGGATGCCTGCGATGGTGTTGATCAGCGTGGTCTTGCCCGCGCCATTGGGGCCGACCACGCACAGCAACTCGCCGGGCCGCACGTCGAGCGACACGCCCCACAACGCGGGTGCGGCGCCGTAGGCCACCTGCAGATCGCGGACTTCAAGCATGGGCCTTCCCCAGGTAGGCGGTCATCACTTCGGGCCGGCGCATCACATCGGCCGCTGCGCCTTCTGCCAGCAGCTCGCCGTGGTTGAACACCACGATGCGATCGGTCAGCGCCATCACCGCGCGCATCACGTGCTCGACGAACACGATTGTCGAGCCCTGGTCGCGGATGCGGCGGATGAGCGCCACCGCATCGTCGATCTCGCTCGGGGTGAGTCCGCACAGCACCTCGTCGAGCAGCACCAGTCGAGGCCGCGAGGCGAGGGCGCGTGCGAGTTCGAGGAACTTGCGCTGGTGCAGGTTGAGATCGTCGGGCCGCGCATCGGCCTTGTCCTGCAGGCCGGTGAATTCGAGCCAGGTCATCGCCTGCCTGCGGGCGGTGTCCGGGTCGCGGATCGCGCCGCCGAACATCGTCGCGATCGCCACGTTCTGCAGCACGCTCAAGTGCGCGAAAGGGCGGGGGATCTGGTAGGTGCGCGCGATGCCGCTGCCGGCGATGCGGTGCGCGGGCAGGCCGTCGAGTGACCGGCCCTCGAAGGCGATCGTGCCGCCGCTCGGCGTGTAGTGGCCGCTGACGACGTTGATGAAGGTGGATTTGCCTGAGCCGTTCGGCCCGAGCAGGCCGAGGATCTCGCCGTGCCGCACGTCGACATCGACGCCGGCCAAGGCGCGCACGCCCTTGAAGGATTTGGCGAGCCCGCGCACGCGCAACAGCGGTTCGCCCTGGGAGGCAACGATCGGAGCGGATCGTGCAGGGACATCCGGCGGCTGGATCGCGCTCGGCGTGGCGACTGGCGCCGTCGATGGGGCGGGACGTCGATGGCGACGGAAGCGCTCCAGAATGCCCTCCGGCATGAACAGGATCGCCGCGATCAGGATCACGCCGATCAGCGCCTTGCCTGCCACTGCATGGTCCGCGGCGGTGAAGCTGTAGAGCAGCCCGGTGATCGCGACTGCGCCGATGGCCGGCCCGGCCCAGTGGCGCGTGCCGCCGAGAACGCTCATCAGCACCACCGTCAACGGCACCGTGATCGTGAAGACTTCGCCCGCGGTCACGTACGAGAGGAACAGCGCATGAATGCCGCCCGCGACGCCCGCCAGCGCGCATGAGATCGCGAGTGCGTAGAGCTTGTAGCGGTAGGTCGGCACGCCCATCACTTCGGCCGCGTCCTCGTCGTCATGGATCGCGAACAGGCCGGCACCGAACTTCGAGACCTGGATGCCCCATGCGATCAGCAGCGTGACGACTGCTGCGCCCAGTGCGAGCAGGTAGAAGGTCGACGACTGCGTCGGCCCGATCTTCGGCACCGGCACGCCGGAAAGCGGCACGCCCGAGCCGCCGTCGAGCGGCGTGTTGACCACGATGGTGCCGATCACGAGCGTGATCGCGAGCGTCAGCAGCGCGAACAGCTCGCCGCGCACGCCCTTCACGCGGAACACGATCGCGCCGAGCGCCACGCCGACCAGCGCGGCCATCAGTGCGGCGACAGGCAGTGTCCACAGGAAGGGCCAGTCGTAGCGCGCCATCAGGTTCGCGCTGGTGTAGATGCCCGTGCCGAAGAATGCGCCGTGGCCGAAGGAGAAGTAGCCCGAGTAGCCCGACAGGATGTTCCACGAGGTCGCGAGCACCACCCAGTGCAATACGAGGTAGAGCAGCGAGTCGTAGAAGGCCGGAAGGCCCAGTTGCGGAATGAAGGCCAGCGCCACGCCGGCCGCGAGGATCGCGAGCGGCGTGCGCTTCGTGAACCGTCCCGCGGCGCGCGGCGTGGTGGTCGCGGCCGGCAGCGTCGGCGTTGTCTGTGTGAGCGTGCTCATGTTCTGGGTCGAAACAGCAGGATGAAGATGAGCAGGGTGAATGACACGATCGGTGCCCACGACGGCGCGGTGACAGCCATGGTCACGGCTTCGCTCACGCCGATCAGCGTGCCGGCGACCAGCGGCCCGAGCGCACTGCCGAGGCCGCCGAGCATCACCGCCGCGAACACCACGCCGACCCATGCATACATCTGCGAGGGCGCGAGCGTGAAGCTCAATGCGAGACAGACGCCGGCGACGCTCGCGAGTGCGGAACAGGTGCCGGCGAGCAGCAGTCCGAGCGCCTTCTCGTTGACGCCGAAGGCCGCCGCAACCGGCGCATCTTGTGCCGCCGCACGCATCGCCTTGCCCAGATCGGTGAAGCGCAGCGCGCCCCACACACCGAAGGCGATGCCGATCGCGAGCAAAAGCGTGATGAGCTCCGGCACCGGCACGAACAGTTCGCCGATCTTGAACTTCTGCTGCGCATAGCTCGATTCGAGCTTGCGGAAGTCAGCGGTCCAGATCGACTGGATGATGCTTTCGACGATGCCCATGAGCCCGAAAGTCAGCAGCAGCGAGTTGAACGGCGTCACCGCGAAGCGCGCCATCACCCAGTGCAGGGCGGCCCCGAGCACGAAGAAGAACGGCACGATGATCGCGAGCGTGAGCAACGGGTCCATGCCCATCGTCGCCAGCTGGTAGCAGAGATAGGCGGCGAGGAAGGCGAATGCGAAATGGGCGAGGTTGATGAGACGCAGCAGGCCCCAGCTCAGGCTGAGGCCGAGTCCCATCAGTCCATACAGCGCACCGACGAAGATGCCCGACAGGACCGATTGGGACAGCAGCGAAAGGCTTGGCAGCGTGAAGCCCGACATGTCAGGGAGTGAGGAGCTTCGCGCCGCCGGATGTCACTTCCTTCGGCCAGACCACCACCCACTTGCCGTCCTGGATCTGCTTGATGCGCATCAGGTCGTCACCGAAGTTGCCCACGCCGTCGAAGCGCAGCTTGCCCTGGATGGTGTCGACCTTGTTTGTCTTCAGGTAGTTGGCGATGGCCTTGTCATCCAGGCTCTTGGTGCCGACGATGCCCGCTTCCAGGATCTGCCACGCGGTGTATGACGCTGCGGCCTGGGTTTCGACCGAGGTGTCGGTGAAGCCGGCCTTGGCGGCGCGCTCGCGGTAGATCTTCACGAACTCGGCGGCGCCAAAGTTGCTGGTGAAGGGCGGCTGGTCTTCGAAGATGGTGGCCGACAGCGCGTTCTTGGCTTCCGGTGCAGCCAGGAGCGGGCCGGGCGACGGGTAAAGATAGAAGTGCTGCGGCGGCACATAGTCGATCTTCTTCATCGCATCGAGCAGCAGGTTGCCGTCGAGGCCGATCGCGCCGACCCAGACGAAGTCGGGCTTCGCATCCTTGATGCGGTTGGCGATGGGGCCGAAGTCGCGGTTGCCGAAATCCCATTCGAGGAACAGCACTTCGTTGAGGCCGCGCTTCTTGAGCACTTCGCGCGCGCCCGCGCTCATGAACTGGATCGACGGGAACTTGCTGGTCACCACCGCCACCGTCTTCGGCGGCTTGGGGGATGCGGCGAGCGCATCGAAGAGGGTGTTGGGCACGGTGTTTGCCGGGTCGGAGCCGATCGACCATGCCGGGAACTGCATGTCGTACTTGGCGAGCGACGGAATGCCGAGCGTGTGATGCACCAGCACCTTGTTGTAGCGCTGCGCCACACCCATCGCGGAGAGGATCGCGCCGGTAGCATACGGACCCATCAGCAGGTCGACCTTGTCGGCGGTGACCAGCTGTTCGTAGAGCGTGCGCGCGAGATCGGGCTTGGACTGGTCGTCCTTCACTACCCACTCGACCGGCCGGCCGAGCAGCCCGCCGCGCTTGTTGACCTGCTCGATATAGATGTCGCCCACCAGCTTGTGGATCTGCGCCGTGGCCGAGAGCGGCCCGGTCAGCGCGAGCGTGCTGCCGATGCGGATCGGCTGCCCGGTGGGCGTCTGCGCCATCGAGATTCCGGCCGCCGCGAGTGCGATCGCGGCCACCGCGCTGCGCCGCCCGATGCCATTACATGTCTGCGTCTTCATGGTTCCTGTCTCCTGTGGTTTCTTCTAGCGGAATCAGTCGACCTGTGCGCCAGAGCGCTTGACCAGCTCGGCCCACTTGCCAAGCTCGGTCTTGTTGAAAGGCAGTATCTCGTCTGCGCGCAGGTTGCGCGACTCGATGCCCTGGTCGCGCAAGCGCGCCATCACCTCGGGTTGGGCCAGCGCGGCGCTTGCGCCCGTGCGCAGTTGCGCGAGCGTGACCGCGGGCGTCGCGGCGGGCGCATACAGCATGAACCACGCGACCAGATCGAAGTCGGCGACACCCTGCTCCATCAGGGTGGGGACGTCGGGCGCCGCAGCGCTGCGCACCGCGCCACTTGCACCGAGCGCGCGCAGCTTGCCGGCCTTGATCTGCGGCAGCACCGCGGCCGGGTGATAGAACATGAAGTCCACCTGCGAGCCCATCACGCTGGTAAGCGCGACTGCGCCTTCCTTGTACGGCACGTGGATCATCTTCCCGCCCAGCCGCTGCGCGAGCAGTTCGCCGGCGAGATGGCCCGAGGTGCCGTTGCCCGCCGATGCGAAGGTGATGCCGGCCGGCTTCGTCGCGGCCTGCGCAAGATCCTTCAGCGACTTGATCGGCGAGTCTGCAGCGACCACCAGCAGCGTCGGCGTGTAGCCGATGAAGGCGATGGGCGCGAAATCGCGAACCGGGTCGTACGGCAGCTTGGTATAGAGCGCCGCGTTGATCGCATGCGTGCCGACCGTGCCCATCACCAGCGTGCGACCGTCGGGTGCGGCCTTGGCGACGAGATCAGTGCCGGTCGATCCGCCAGCGCCCGCGCGGTTGTCCACGATGACGGGCTGCTGCAGGTTCCTGCCGAGCGCCTCCGCGACGACACGCCCGACGGTGTCGGTGGTGGTGCCCGCGCCGAAGGGCACGATCATGCGGATCGGCGGGCGGTCCTGCGCCTGCGCGACGCCGGCCATCAAGGCGCCGACCATCAGTGCCGCAACGAACGGACGTCTTGTGCTGAGCAGCTTCATGCCACGCCTCCTTGCCTGCCGGCCTTTGCGCGGCCCTGCAGCGCAGCGCGGATCTCGTCGTTGTGCTCGCCAAGTACCGGCGGTGGCCGCACATCGAGCGAGCGTTGCCCGTCGAAGCTCACCGGCGAACGCACCGTGCGGAACAGGCCCATCACCGGATGCTCGGCCGAGGTCATGAGCTGCAGGTGCTTGGCCTGCGGGTCTTCGAGCGCCTCGCTGGTGTCGTACATCGGCGCGTTGGGAACATCCTCGCGCTGCAGGCGGCGGCACCATTCGTCGCGCGGTTGCGTTCGGAAGCGTTCCCCGAGCAGCTCGATGAGCGTTTCCTGGTTCGCGATGCGCGCCTCGCGCGTGGCAAAGCGCGGGTCTTCGAAGATGTCCGGCTGCTCGATCGCGGTCGCGAGCCCGCGCCAGAACTTCTCGGGCGAGGACATGTGCAGCGCGATCCACTTGTCGTCCCCGCAGCGCAGTACATACGACTGCGAGACGCTCGGCCGGCTGTACGGCCCCATCACCTCGTCGACCTGGAAGAAGTGCGTGAAGGCGTCGAGGTTGAAGTGCGCCATCGCCTCCAGCATCGAGACTTCGACGATGCGGCCCTGGCCGGTGCGGCTGCGCTCGAACAGCGCGCCGAGCACGCCGTAGGCCGCATAGAAGCCGGTGAGCGAATCCGCGATCGCCGGGCCGACCACGCGCGGGTTCTCGGGGTTGATCAGCAGATTGAGGAAGCCGCTCGCGGCCTGTGCGACCGTGTCGTAGGCGGGGCGGTCCGCGGCCGGGCCGGTCGCGCCAAAGCCGCTGATCGAGCAATAGATGAGCTTCGGGTTGAGCTTGCGCAACCGCTCCGAACCCACGCCGAGCTTCTCGGCCACGCCGGGGCGGAAGTTCTGGATGTAGACGTCGGCATCGGCGATCAGCGCGTCGAGCACTTCGCGATCGTCGGCGCTCTTGGTGTCGAGCGTGATGCTGCGCTTGTTGCGGTTGTAGGTCTGGAAATGCGGGCTGTAGAGGCCGTCCTTGAACGCGCGAAACGGATCACCGGTCTTCGGCTGCTCCACCTTGATCACGTCCGCGCCGAGATCGCCGAGCAGCATGCCGGCCGCCGGCCCCGTGATGAAGGTGCCCTGTTCGACAACCTTGAGGCCTTGCAGCACCTGGATCATTCGTTCATCCCGAAGCCTGCCGGCAGCGTGCCTTCGTACTCCATCTCGCGCGTGGCCTGATAGGAGAGCGCGAAGCCGATGGGTTGACGGACCTCTTCGTACAGGTGCGCGATCAAGCCTGCGGTGCGCGCGAGGATCGGTATGCCCCGGAGCGCTTCCACCGGGAAGCCCGCGCCGAGCAGCACCGCAGGGATCGCACCCGAGACATTGAGCTTGAGCGGTTTACCGAGCACATCGGGCATCAGCGCCTCGACTGCCGCGGCGATCTCGATGAAGCGCTGGTCGGTTCGTGCGGATCGCGAGACCGCAAAGAGCGCATCGACCCGCGCATCGCGCTCCTTGTGCTGCGGATGGCCATACCCGGGGATGGAGCGACCGGCGGTCCGCCACGCCTTCATCACGTCGTGCGCTGCCGAGCCCAGCGGCTTGCCGGCGTGCACCTGGGCGTCGATCTCGCTGTACATGCGCCCGGCGGTCTCCGAGGCGCCGAGGATCACCGAGCCGCAGCCGAGGATGCCCGCCGCGACCGCACCCTGCAGCGCATCCGGCGCAGCCGCGAAGGTCATGCGCGCGGCCTGCACGCTTGGCACCAGGCCATGGTCCGCGATCGCCACGAGCGTGGCGTTCAGGACCTCGGACTGGCCGGACGTGGGGTACTTGCCCGTGAGCAGGAAGAAGAAGTGGTCGACGAAGGAGATCTTGCCGATCAGGTCCTTCGAGAGATCCTGCCCGCGGATGACGATGCTATGCGCGTCCGACGTGCTGATCGCGGTGCGCGGCACCGTGGCCTTGCCGATCTTCATGGAGGGTGTCCTTTTTCAGGTCGTCGCCGGAGCGAGGCGCACGTCGAAGCTTGCCGAGTGGTAGGGCACGCTCATCTCGCGGCCGTCCACCGCTTTGCCCGGTGGATGGGTCTCGAAGTCGACGACGAGGCTGTCGCGCTTGCCGAAGACCGCATCCGCGTCGATGTAGGGGCTGCCGCCGACGAACACCTGCGTGGTGAGCGTGACGTAGCCCGGCGCGGACACCTGCAGGTGCAGATGGCCGGGGCGGTAGATGCTGCGGTCGGTGGCGCGCATCATGTCGCCGACCGGGCCGTCGTCCGGGATGGGGTAGTAGTTCGGGCGGATCGACCAGAACCAGTAGCGGCCCTGGGCGTCGGTGCGGAAGCGTCCGCGCGCCTGCATCGACGGTTCGGTGCTGAGCTGCACGTCGTACTTGCCGTGCCCGTCGCCCGACCAGACGTCAAGTAGCGCGCCGGCGAGCGGCTGGCCGTCGCAGTCGGTCACGCGGCCCATGTAGAAGGTCGGGTCGCCCGTCGCGCCGTTCGCGATGTCGCTACCCAGTTCGACGTCCGGTGCGCCCGCCCAGTAGAACGGCCCTTCGACCGTGGCCTCGGTCGCTGCGGTCGCGCCCTTCGCCTTGCTGGCCCGGGACTGCGCCAGCGCAACGACCATCATCGACAGGCCCAGCGTGTCGGACAGCAGGATGAACTCGGGCCGCTTGTCGGTCGAGATCTGCCCGGTGGCGTTGAGGAAGTTCAGCCCCGCGAGCCACTCTTCCGGCTTGAGATCGACTTCGCGCGCAAACGCGTGGAGGTGCTTGACCAGCGAGGTCATCAACTCGCGCAGGCGGGGGTCGGGGGTCTTGGAAAAGGCATCGAGCACGTCGCGTGTGATGCCGTCCTGGTTGTATTCCGACATGGTGCTTGTCTCCTGTCCCGGCGTCATCGAGCGCCGATGGCCGGCACGATAGGGCGGCGACCCGCCTGCGACAAATGATGAATTTCCATCGATATCATCGATGGCATCGATCATTCGTGGGGGTTTCCATGGAGATGAGGCATCTGCGCTATTTCGTCGCGCTCGCCGACTGCCTGAGCTTCACGCGGGCGGCGGAGCGGGTGCATGTCACCCAGTCGACGCTCTCGCACCAGATCCGGCAGCTCGAGGAAGAGCTCGGCCAGCCGCTTTTCGAGCGCATCGGCAAGAAGGTGGTGACGACCGAGGCGGGCGAGTTGCTGCGCGGTTTTGCCTCACGTGCATTGCGCGAGGTCGATCAGGGCGTGGCGCTGCTCAAGCCCGATGCGGGCAACCTCACCGGGCAGGTGCGCATCGGCGCGACGCACACCTTCAACATGGGGCTGATTCCGGAATGCGTGGCGCTCTTTCTCGCGCGGCATCCGACGGTGCTGATCAGCGTGGAGGAGCTCTCTGCCGAAGTGATCTGTTCGCGCCTGCGCGCGGGCGAGCTCGACTTGGGCATTGCCTATCGTCCGGAAGATCCGACGGATCTCTGGTTCGAGCCGCTCTACAACGAAGAGATGGTGCTCGTCGTGTCGAACACCCATCCGCTCGCGGGCCGCAAGCGCATCCGCATGGTGGAGCTGCACCGGCAGGACCTCGTGCTGCTCGCCAAGTCGTTTTCCACACGCACCATGATCGACGAATGCTTCAGCGCCTGCGGTGCCGAGCCGACGGTGGTCGCGGAAATGTCGACCGTCGCGCCGATGCTCGGGCTGGTCGCGCGCACGCGGATCGGCACCATCGTCGCAATCAATGCGGTGCCGGACGGCATGTCGGGCCTTGCCGTGATCCCCCTCGAAAGCCCGACGCCGACGCGTACGCCGGGCATCCTCTGGCGGCTGGGAGAGACCAAGCCGGTGTTCATCCAGTCCTTCGCGGTGATCCTGCGAAAGACCGCGCTGGGGAACAGTCTTCGCCGCGAGAAGGTCGGGGTGCGGGTGAGCGAGAAGCGGGCCGGACGGCGGGTCGCCGACAAAGTGCGGTGAGCGTCGGATTGCCCTAACGCACGCTCTCGGCCGCGCGAAGGGCACTCAGGAACCCGTTGCGCCACCAATGCACGTCCTGCTCGCGGATGCACGCGAGCAGCTTCTGGTGCCGCTCGCGTCGCTCGTCCAACGGCATCTGCAGCGCCTGCTGCATGATTTCCGCGGTGCCATGCGTATCGTAGGGATTCACCAGCAGCGCTTCCTTCAGCTGCTCGGCAGCGCCCGCAAAGCGCGAGAGCACGAGCACGCCCGGGTCCGCCGGGTCCTGTGCGGCGATGTATTCCTTGGCGACAAGGTTCATGCCGTCGCGCAGCGGCGTGACGAGGCCGACCGCGGCGGCGCGGCACAGGCCCGGTACGCGCTTGCGAGCGACCATGCGGTGGATGTAGCGCACCGGCATCCAGTCGAGCTCGCCGTAGTCGCCGTTGATCGCGCCGCACAGCGATTCGAGTTCGCGGCGGATGTCGGCATAGGCGTCGACGGTCTCGCGCGTGGGAGAGGCGATCTGGATCAGCGTTGCGCTCCGGCGGTTCTCCGGGTAGTTCGCAAGCAGTTCGCGGAAGGAGCGCACCCGCTGCGGAATGCCCTTGGAGTAGTCGAGCCGGTCGATGCCGAGCAGAAGTCGCCGCGTCGAATACTCGCGCTTCATGGTTTCGTACATGTCGCGCGATTCCTTCGCGTGCGTGAGCGCGGCGAATTCGTCGACGTCGATGCCGATCGGGAAGGCATCGCAGCGCACTGTCTGGCCGAAGGCGCGATAGAGGTGATCGTCCAGCACCTCGCCCCGGGCTTCGTAGCGCACGTAGTCCTCGAAGTGCTGCACGTCCTGCCGGGCCTGGAAGCCGACGAGGTCATATGCGAACAGCGACCGCATCAGCCACTCGTGCTGCGGCACGGCCGCGAGGATGATTTGCGGCGGCAGCGGAATATGAAGGAAGAAGCCGATGCGTTGCCTGCACCCCATCGCGCGCAGTTCGGCCGCCAGCGGGATCAGGTGGTAGTCGTGCACCCAGATGATGTCGTCGTCCTGCAGCAGCGGCAGCAGCTTGCGTGCGAAGAGCTGGTTGACGCGCCGGTAGCCGCCGACGAAACCCGCCTCGAAGTGCGCGAGGTCGAGTCGCCCGTGGAAGACCGGCCACAGCACGTCATTGCTGTAGCCGAGGTAGTAGCTGTCGTGGTCCTCGCGGCTCAGGTCGATGGTCGCCAGCGTGACCTTGCCAGCCTGCTGTCGGTGCATTTCGCCTTCGCCGGTGGGGCCTTCTTCGACGATGGAGCCGCTCCAGCCGAACCACAGGCCACCGCTTTGCTGAAGGCTCTCTCCGAGTGCGACGGCCAGTCCACCGGCCGCCGGCTTGCGCGGATCGGCCACGCGGTTCGAAATCACCACCAATCGACTCATATGCAGGAGTCCCAGGGCGCGGAAAGTCTCACGGCCGCATTGATGATCCCCACCATCGAATAGGTCTGCGGAAAGTTGCCCCACATCTCGCCGGTGACCGGATGCGTGTCCTCCGACAGCAGGCCGAGCGGGTTGCGTGCGGCAAGCATGGTCTCGAAGATCTGCCGCGCCTCGGCCTTGCGGCCGATCTTCGCGAGCGCATCGATGCGCCAGAACGTGCAGATGTTGAACGCGGTCTCGGGTTTGCCGAAGTCGTCGGCGGCTTCGTAGCGGCGCATGTACGGGCCGTCGCAGAGCGACTTCTCCATCGCGTCGACCGTGGAGATGAAGCGCGGGTCGCGCGCGTCGATCAGGCCGACTTCGACCATCAGAAGAATGCTGGCATCGAGCTCATGGCCGCCAAAGCTTTCGGCGAACGCCTGTCGTTCTTCGCACCAGGACTTGGCGAGGATCTCTTCGCGCATGCGCGACGAATGGCCATGCCAGTAGGCCGCACGCTCTGGCAGGCCGATCGCGCGGGCGATCTTCGCGAGGCGGTCGCAGGCGGCCCAGCTCATCAGCGCCGAACTGGTGTGCACGCGCGCACGCGTGCGCAGTTCCCACATGCCTGCGTCGGGTGTGCCGTAGACGCGGATCGCCTGCTCGCCGACGGCTTCGAGATATGGAAACTCGGCGAGCCCGGCGCGGCTCAGCAGCCGGTGGTCGTGGAAGGCCTGCGCCGCGCCGAGCACGATGTTGCCGTACACGTCGTGCTGGAAGTGCTCCTGCGCCTGGTTGCCCACGCGGACCGGTCCCATGCCGCGATAGCCCGGAAGACTATCGACGAAGGACTCCGGCAGTTCGCGCTCCAGTCCGATGCCGTAGAGCGGCTGGATGTGCTCGCCGCGCGAGCCGATCACCACATTGGAGAGCCAGCGCAGGTAGTCCTCCATCGTGCCCACTTCCGAGAGGCTGTTGAGTGCGCGCACCACGAAGAAGGCATCGCGCAGCCAGCAGTAGCGGTAGTCCCAGTTGCGCTGGCTGCCCGGCGCTTCGGGGATGCTGGTGGTCATCGCGGCGACGATCGCGCCGGTGTCCTCGTAGAGCGAGAGCTTGAGCGTGATCGCGGCGCGGATCACCGCGTCCTGGTATTCGAACGGGATCGCGAGCCGCTTGCTCCAGGTGCGCCAGTAGGCGATGGTTTCCTGCTCGAAGTGGCGCGCCGTGTCGGCGATGCCGTCGTTCAGCGTCTCGTCGGCGCCGAGCACGAAGTTGTGCTCACGTGAAAGCACGAAGGGCTGGTGCGACAGGATGTGCGAGACAGGCGCATCGGTGTTTATCCGCAGCGCGAACTCGGGGCCGACATAGCGGATGTGATTGCTGCCGCGCGTGATGGTCGGCGCTGCGGCGCCCCACTGGAAGCGCGGCGCGAGCTTGACGCGGATACGCGGCGCGCCGACGACCGGCTTCACGCGGCGCACCATCGTGAGCGGACGGAAGTAGCGCGAGCGGCTGTGGAAGCGCGGCGCGAAGTCGGTGATCTCGATGCACTGCCCCGCGGTGTCGAAGAGTTGCGTGCGCAGCACCGCCGTGTTCGGCTCGTACCACTGCTTGGACGAGGCGAAGTCCTCGAGCTCGATGCTCCACGCGCTCGCTTCGTCGCCCGGATGCAGCAACGCGTTGAAGACCGGGTCGCCATCGAAGCGCGGCAGGCAGCACCACACCACGCGGGCGCGGGCATCGATGAGCGCGCTGTACGCGCAGTTGCCGATCACGCCGACTTCGAGCGATTGCCCGGCAGGCGGCCCGAATCCGGGGCGTGCGGTGGGGCGCGTCAGCGCTTCGTCGTGGGGCGGCGACTTGTCGCTCGCACTGGCGGCGCCGGCGATCGACCGGCCGGCGCGATCCTCGACGGTTTCGGTGTCTTTCTGAAGAGTTGTCAAACCGGCCTCCTCGGGGTTGTTGTTGCGGGCGCTGCGAGCAGGTCGCGCGTGCCCACGAGCCATTCGAAGACCGCGCGCGGCGAATCGAGCCGATGCAGCGCCAGGCTGGGCCCCGAGCCGACCTTGATGCCGACACCGCCGCGCGGCTGCACGATCGCGAATCCGTTCTCGTCGGTGGTGTCGTCGCCCGCGAACACGGGTACGCGCCCCGCGAAAGGCGCCTCCTTCATGAAGGCGTCGATGGCGATGCCCTTGTTGATGCCAGCGGGCTTCACTTCGAAGACGAACTTCCCGTGCATCAGCTCGAGCTGCGGCTGGCCTTCGATCACGCGTTGCATGGCGTCGCGGCACACGGCCTCGAGCTGCGGCGCGAGCCGGTAGTGCAGCGCGATGGCGGCGTGCTTGCGCTCGACCAGCAGGCCTTCGTGCACGCCGGCGAGTTCGTTGGCGGCGTCGAGCACCAGCGTGAGATCGGGCGGACGCTGCTCCTGCATGTGGCCTTCGGCGTCGCGGCGCTGCACGCCGTGCTCGCCCGCGGCGGGTAGTCGCAGCGGGGCGAGAAAGCGATCGATCACGTCGATCTGCCGGCCCGAGACGACTGCGAGCGCTCCGCCAAGCAGTTCGGCGAGGTCACTCAGGAGCGGTATGAGAGCGGCGGGCACATGCACCGCCTCGGGCGTCTCGGCGAGATCGACCAGCGTGCCGTCGAAGTCGAGGAAGAGCGCCGCGTCGTGTGTGAGTCGGGGGGGCTGCTGCATGGAGGAAAAACCATAGCAGACTCCCGCCGCGCACCGCGTCGGCCAAAGCCGTCAATTCAACTTTGGGAGGAGGGTTGAAGCGCCGCGTCGACGGCGGCCACGCGGGCGCGAGAGATCGCCTCGCCGATCTTCGGGCCGGTCGCGCCGGCGTCGCGCGCCGCGCGCGCGATGGGCTCGGTCGCCACCGATTGCGCGGCGCCCAGCGCGGCGAGCAGGCGTTGGCGTGGCGCGTAGGGGCGGTCTTCGAGGCCGAGCCTTCCGCGCGCGTCGCATTCGCATGCTTGCAGGACTTCGTCGAAGCGCTCGGGCTTGCGGAAGGCATCGCAGCGTTCCAGCAGGCGCACGACAGCAGCCGCGTTGAGGTCGCCGCTGCGATGGATGTTGCCGTGCTCGCGAGCGACCACGTCGGCGAGCTCGCGGATGTCGACCGGCACGCGCCAGCGGTCACACACATCGCGCAGCAGCTGGGCACTTCGCTGCTCGTGGCCATGATGGCGCGGCAGGATGTCCGCGGGCGTGGTGCCCTTGCCCAGGTCGTGTACCAGGCACGCGAAGCGCACAGCGAGCGATGTCTTCATCTGCGCGGCCATGTCGAGCACCATCATCAGGTGCACGCCGGTGTCGATCTCGGGGTGATGCGCCGCGGGCTGCGGGATGCCCCAGAGCCGATCCACCTCGGGCAGCAGCACCGCGAGCGCGCCGCATTCGCGCAGCAGCTCGAACATGCGCGAAGGCCTGGCTTCCATGAGGCCGCGCGAGAGTTCCTGCCAGACGCGCTCGGGCACCAGTGCATCGACCTCGCCGGCTTCGACCATTTCGCGCATGAGGACCATCGTCTCGGGCGCCACGGTGAAGTCGCTGAAGCGTGCGGCAAAGCGCGCCACGCGCAGGATACGCACCGGGTCTTCGCGGAAGGCGTCGGTGACGTGGCGCAGGCGCTTCTCGCGCAGGTCGCGCTGGCCGTCGAAGGGATCGACGAGGTCGGCGGGATCGACGTCGAGGCGATCGGAGGCGCCGATCCTGTCCTCGGGCAATGCAATCGCGTTGATGGTGAGGTCGCGCCGCGCGAGGTCTTGTTCGAGCGTCACGTCGGGCGCCGCATGCACGACGAAGCCGCGGTAGCCCGGTGCGCTCTTACGCTCGGTGCGGGCGAGTGCGTATTCCTCGCGCGTCTCGGGATGAAGGAACACAGGAAAGTCGCGCCCCACCGGGAGGTAGCCGCGCGCGACCATCTGCGCGGGCGTCGCGCCCACGACGACCCAGTCGTGATCGCTGCCGGGCCGGCCCAGCAGCGCATCGCGGATCGCGCCGCCGACGAGATAGGTTTGCATCGCGCGAGTGTAGGACGCCGATGCGCCCCGGCGCCCGCGAGGGTCAGCGCTGCAGGCGGTAGGGTTCGTCGAAGAGGACGAATTCCTTCTCCGCGAGTCCGCCGTCGATCCAGGCCTTGACGCCGGGCAGCGCCAGGACGCGATCGATGTAGGCCGAGACCGGCGCGGGCACCGGCAGGCCGTAGGTCCGGATGCGTGTGCACACCGGCGCGTAGTAGGCATCGGCAATGCTGAACTCGCCGAAGAGCATCGGACCGCCGTAGCTTTCGAGCAGGCCGCCCCAGAGCTGCACGATGCGCGCGAGGTCTGCGCGCACGCCGGCCTGGTCGCGCAGGATGAGCTGCCCCTGCTGGCGCAGGTCGGCCTCGATGTTCATCGTGCAGTGGTTGCGCAGCGATCCGAATCCCGCGTGCATTTCCGCGCACGCGCTGCGCGCCTGCGCACGACGGGCACGGTCGGCAGGCCACAGCTTCTTGTCGGGATGGGTCTCGGCGAGGTATTCGCAGATGGCGAGCGTGTCGTAGACCACGATGTCGCCGTCCTTCAGCACGGGCACCGTGCCGGTTGGGTTGAGCGGGAGGATCGTGTGCTTGAACTTCGAGTCGGCGTCGAAGGAATCGAAGCGCACCATGACTTCCTCGAAAGCGATGCCGGCCTGCTTCATGAGCACCCACGGCCGCATGGACCAGGACGAGTAGTTCTTGTTGCCGATGTAGAGCTGGGTCATCGCGTTCTCCGGTGGGGTGCTGCAAAGCTCTCCATGCTAGCCGCAGGCGGCCCGGCGATTGATGCGGAAGGCGGCGGAAATTGATGCTCAGCGCGAGATGCGGTCGTCCTCGGAGGGGGCGCTTCCTTGCGCGCCGTCGTGGTGAGCCGCGGCGGGTGGGCCAACCACATGTTCGACCAGCGCCACCAGCCGGGGGACCAGCGCCAGCACCACGAGCGCCATCAACGCGCTGATGATCGCGGTGAGCTCGCGCCCGAGGCCGCAAGCCATGCCGATCGCGGCGGTCATCCACAGCCCCGCCGCGGTGGTCAGGCCCTCCACATGCCGCTCATCGCGGCCGCGCTTGAGGATCGTGCCGGCGCACAGGAAGCCGATGCCCGCCACCAGGCCCTGGATGACACGGCTCATGTCCGCCGATGTGGAGCCGCCTTGCTGCGGCACGAGCACGAAGAGCGCGGAGCCGATCGCCACCAGCATGTGGGTGCGCACGCCCGCGGCCTTGCCGTGCTGTTCGCGCTCGAAGCCGAGCATGAAGCCCAGCACTGCGGCGAGCAGCAGGCGGATGAGGATGCGCAGCACCTGCGTGATCTCTCCGACATCGGAGAACTCGGCGGCGAACACCTCGTTGATCTTCGCCCAGAGCGAATCGGCCATGGTGAACCGGTGGGTAGTGGAAGCTGGCCGAGTTTTGCGCGACCGCCATCGGATCCGCTGTAGGACTGCGGCACTTCGCCGGCTCAGCGCGGTGCGGTATCCACCGGCGGATGCGGCGCCGGATACGGTGCAAGGCTTTGCGGCAGGGGCGGCGCGCTGCCGTGCCAGCGGCGCACTGCGCGCTGGAAGAACATGCTGTTGGGGATCTTCAGTGTCGTGCCTTGTCGCGTGTCGCCAGTTTCTTCGAGCGTGGTGAAGACGAGGTTGATGTCCAGCACGCGGCCCTTGAGGCCCGGCTTCTCGCCGTTCTCGAGCACTTCGACCGTGTCACCGGGCCAGAACATGCGCGTCGTGAAGATCAGCAGCGCGCAGAACATGTTCGACAGCACGCTCCAGGCGGCGAAGAAGGCCACCGCCCCGACGGTGGCGAAGCCGGTGAAAGCGGTCCAGAGCACGGTGCCCGATGCGCCAAGGCGTTCCAGTGCCCAGAGCGTGGCGCCGCCGTAGATCAGGAAGCCGGCCGTGCGGCGGGTGACCATGGCCACGTTGTAGGGAAGGGTGTAGCTCCTCGTCACGCGCTCGACGAGCCGGCGCACGAAGCGGTACAGCAGCCACGCACCCAGCATGATGAGCGCGACCTCCGCGATGGGGACGATGATCTCCAGCCATTCGTTCGCCCAGTTGGGCAACTGGGCGCGCAGGCTCTGCAGGGTCCGGTTCAGGGCAGGTCCTTGTTGGGTTCAGGCTCCGCGAGATCGCGCGGGCCGACGCGGCCGAGCTTGTCCTTGATCGACTGCGGCCGTCCCGTAATCAGGGCCGCGTAGTTGATGGTGTTGGCGAGTACCTTCTTCACGTAGTCGCGCGTCTCGTTGAAGGGCACGTTCTCGGCCCAGATCGCAGCTTCCATGCTCGGCCCGTTGCGCCAGCTGCGAGGGCGGCCGGGACCCGCGTTATACGCGGCGGCCGCGAGCGGCATGGAGCCGTCGAAATCGTCGAGCGCCAGCTTCAGGTAATTGGTGCCGATCGTGATGTTGGTGTCCCGGTCGGTGATCTGGCCCGGGGTGAAGTCGGACATGCCGATCTTTTTTGCGGTCCAGCGCGCGGTGGCCGGCATGACCTGCATCAGGCCCGACGCGCCGACGCCCGAGCGCGCATCCATGACGAAGCGGCTCTCCTGGCGGATCAGGCCGTAGACATAGGCGGGATCGAGGCCGATCTCCTGGCTCTTTCGCACCACGGTGTCGCGGAAGGGCATCGGGAAGCGCTGGTCCACGTCGATCATGCCCTTGGTGCGCTCGCTGGTGTTGATGCAGCGGTCCCACACCTCGCGCTGGCACGCGAAGTCGGCGGCGGCGAGCAGCTCGCGGTCGCCCATGCCGCCGCGATCGTGCAGGTTGGTGGCGTAGTTCCACTCGCGCGTGCCTTCGGGGCGCAGGCCGATCGAGATGGCATAGAGCGCGCGATTGAGTGCAGGGTTGCTGCGCGCGGCCTTCTTTTCTTCAGCCGTGAGCGGTGCAGGGCGCGTGGGCACGGCGGCGCGCTGTCCCATTTCCTCCAGCGCGAGAAGTTCGTAGAAGCCGCGCGTGCCGGCGATGCTCTCGTACAGCGCGCGGGCCTGCGCGCGGCGTTCGTCACCGCCGTAGGCAGCCAGTGCGCGGGCCTTCCAGTAGACCCAGGTCGGGTCCTGCTGCTGCGTTTCGCTCATCGCGTCGATCGAGGCGTGCACCACCTTCCAGTCGCCGGTGCGCATCGCGGCGCGGGCCTTCCACGCGAGCATTTCGTCGGAGAGGTCGCTGTTCTTCGTGACGTACGAGAAATAGGTGTTGGCCGTCGGTGAGAGCTTGGTGGCCGCCTGTCGACCGATGGTGCCCCAGAGCCAGTTGCGCTCTTCCGCGGACAGCATCGGGCCCCACTTGCCGTCGAGCTGCGATGCGGCCATCTCGGGATCGGCGATTGCCAGCTTGATCAGCGCGAGCACCACGATCTCGCGGCGCGACTTGGCAGCGACCACCGCGCGGCTCGCGAGGAACTTGCCGACGTTGGCGTTCATTTCGTCGAACAGCGGAATCGCATCGGGCGCCACGATCATCACGGCGCCGCGTGCGGCTTGCGGACGATTGGCCTCGATCGACAGGCGCGCCTTCTTCCATGCGTCGTTGGGCGACATCTGGCCCGCGCTGATCATGCGGTCGGCGGCGGTGAGGCAGCCGTCGTCGAGATCGCGCAGGCCGAACCAGTTGCGGCGCACCTCTTCCACCTGGCCCTTCGTCGCGGTGCCGGACTGCAGCGTCTCGATCAGCACCGCATAGCAGCGGACCTGTGCATCGTCATTCATGCGGAAGGCGGGATGCATGCTGGTGAAGCCGCTCCAGTCGCGGCGCTGGCCAGTCAAGAGAAGCCAGTCGTTGCGCAGGCGATCTTCCTGGTAGGTGCCTGCGTATTGCGCGAGGAAAGCCTGGACCTCGTCCTGGCTTGCGTCCGACAGGCGCGCCTTGAGTTCCCAGTAGGCGGCCCAAGGTTCGAGCACATGGCCGCGCGCTTGTGGCAGCAGCGCCGAAAGGCGGACCTTGTCGCCGCGCTGGGCGGCCTGTTTCATCTGCAGGAGAACGTCATCGTTCGTGTTCTGCGCGTGGGCAGATTGGGTTGCGCCAACGGCAGCGAAAAGCGAAAAAACAAGGGAAGAAAGGGCGGCGCGCGGCCGGCGGCGGACCGGTGCCAAAATGCTCGCGAATTGCATCGGGGGATTATGGACAAGTCAAACGGTGCCGACACCTCGGCAACTGCCAACTTTCTCAAAACTCAGTTACGTAATGCACTGGTGGAGCAGCGTCTTGCGATGCCCGACCGGCTCGCGCGCGCCGATCTGCTCCAGCGCGTGATGCGCATCTGGCTGGTTGGGCGGCCGGACACGGTGATCGGCGCCTACTGGCCCATCAAGGGCGAGTTCGATCCGCTGCCTGCGCTGCATCGCTGGAAGGAAGACGGTGAACTGCTCGACGAACCGCAGCGCCGGCGCATTGGCCTGCCCGTCGTCGACCGGGTGCACAAGACGCTGACGTTCCATGCGTGGTATCCGGGCTGCCCGATGGAGAACGATGCCTACGACATCCCCAAGCCCAAGGACACCGAGTTGATCGTGCCGACCTTGCTGTTCGTGCCTTGTCTGGGCTACAGCGCCGGAGGGTATCGCCTAGGTTACGGTGGCGGCTTTTATGACCGCACGCTGGCGGCATTGGAGCCGAGGCCGTTCACGGTGGGACTTGGTTTTACGAACGGCTTCATCGAAAGCTTCGAGCCGGAAGCGCACGATGTGCCCCTCGACGCCATCCTCAACGACAACGGCGTCGTCTGGCCTATCGGCTGATTAATCCAGCTGATCGATCGTGTCGGGATCCGGCACTTCGCCGATCGTCTCGCGCGTAATTGCGGCCTGGCCCTGCAGCCATTCGCAGAACGCCTGGATCTCCGGGCGCGGCGCGCTGCGTGGGCCGGTGATGAGCCAGTAGGCCATCGGTGAATCCATGCGGTGATGCGGCAGCACTTCCACGAGGTCGCCATTGGCAAGGCTTTCGGCGATCAGCGAGCTGCGGGCGAGGACCAGCCCCTGGCCGGTGAGCGCGGCCTGCACCATCTGGTAGGCGTAGTTGAAATAGAGCCAGCGCCGCGGTTGCGCGCGTGACATCTGGTGGACTTCGAACCAGCGGCGCCACGTCAGCCATTCGAGGTGCGTTCGGTGCGCGTCGCCAGCTTCGATGAGCGTGAAGCGGGCGATGTCCGCCGGGCCCTTGATCGGCGGGTTGGTCTTGATCAGCCATGGGCTTGCGACCGGCGTGATGGTCTCGCCGAAGAGGCGCACCGAACCCCTGGGCATGTTCTCGGCCGGCCCGTAGCGCAGGGCAAGGTCGACGTCGGCGACGTCCATGTCCAGCGCCATGTCGCTCGCGTCGATGCGGATGTCGATCTCCGGGTTGTCGCGCTGGAAGGCCTCCAGGCGCGGAATCAGCCACATCGAGGCGAAAGACGCGAAGGTGGTGAGCGACACGCTCTTGCGTCCCGCGTTCTGCCGGATCTGGCGCACCGTGCCGTCGATGCGCGGCAGCGACTGCTGGACCGCCAGCAGCAGTTGCGCGCCGGCGCTGGTGAGTTCCACGGCCCGCGTGTGTCGCAGGAACAAACCCACACCCACTTCTTCTTCCAGCGACTGGATCTGCCGGCTCACGGCGGATTGGGTCAGCGCCATCTCCTCGGCGGCGGCGCGGAAGTTCAGGTGGCGGGCGACGGCTTCGAACGCGCGCAGGTGGCCGGCGGAGATGGGCCGGGAACGCAGATGGGTCTGGGAATGCAGCATCGGGGGGCTTCGGCGGGATGTTGATTGATGCGAAACCGGAATCAGTAGGCTAGCGCGTTTTCATTGGACTGCCAACGGCGGCAGGCAGATCATTCATTCCCGAAGCGCGCCATTCGCGAGCTCACCACCAGGAGATCATCATGTCCGCCGTCGCCACTACCAACACGCTTTCGTCCGTTGCATCGACCCGTCCGGTCGCGGTGCCGTCGGCCGTGCGCCGCGGTGCATGGCAGCTCGAGGCCGGGCATGCGATGAGCCTCAAAGCCTCGAGCGCGAGCGTTCTGCGCATCAGGCAGGGCCGGGTGTGGGTCACCCGCGATGCCACCGCCAAGTGGGGCAGCGAAGACCTGGTGCTTGCGCCCGGCGAATCGCTGACCGTCGCCGCCGGCGAGCGCATCGTGATGGAACCGTGGGACAGCCACGGCGCGACCTACAGCTGGGACGCTGTCCAGCCTACCGCCCGCGCGGGCTGACCCGCGCTCCGGCGATCAGCCGGAGATGTCGAAGCGGGAGCGCAGCGCGATGAAGTATTCGAGCGCTGCGCGCCCCTCGAGCGCGTCCACGTCCACGAGATCCTCGTGGTCCTCGACTTCTGCAAGCCCCATCTCGAAGCGCTGGTAGCGCCGCTGCGCCAGTGCGCCGTCATAGAGCACGCGCAGCGCCATATGCCGCGGGTCGGCTTCCAGTCGCGCCAGCAGCGCCTGCACGGCGCCGGGTGGGCCTTCGAAGTGCTGGCAGAAGCGCATTCCGTCGAATACCAGAAGTCCGGTGATTCCGTCACGCAGGTTGCGTGCGCGTGCAAGGGTCGCGATCTGACCGACGACGGTCGTGGACTGGTCAGTGGCGAGCAGGCTGATATAGAGGACTTCCCGAAGAGGCGGCATCTGTCGTCGTGTGTAGGTCGAGGGCAGTTTAGGAGGCAGGAGGAATCCTCGAAATGTCAAAAGACATGCATGGGCGCCCTATAGTGAATTGGTGAACTTCGAGGATCACCCGTCTCCGGCTTCGCCGCCCGACTGCCCGCACCCGTGCGACGCGTGCGGCCTGCGTCGCAACGCGGCGTTCCTGCCGATGTCGGCGGACGAGGTGCGGGTCATCGAGTCGTTCCGCATCGGCACGCGCGCCTTCGAGGCGGGTCGTCCGGTCATCGACGAGTTCCGGCTGAGCGGGCACCTCTTCACCCTCTATTCCGGCTGGGCGTTCCGCTTCAAGACGCTGGCGGATGGCCGGCGGCAGATCCTGAGCTTCCTGCTGCCCGGGGATTTCATCGGGCTGCAGGACGAATTCGCCGATGGCCACACCCACGGCGTCGAGGCGATGACCGCGGTCACCCTCTGCGCGTTCGAGCGCGAGCGGCTCTGGGAGCTCTTCCGGGCGCATCCCAAGCTCGGCTACGACATCACCTGGCTGGCCGCGCGAGAAGAAAAGATGGTCGATGACAACCTCGTGACCACCGGTCGCCGAAGCGCGAGCGAACGCGTTGCGATGCTGCTGATGCATCTATATCGCCGGGCCGAGCGGCTCGGCATGGTGCGCGATGGCTGGGTGGAGTTTCCGCTGAGCCAGCAGCACATCGCCGACGCCCTGGGCCTGTCGCTGGTCCACACCAACAAGACGTTGCGGCGACTCCGGCACCTCAACCTTCATCGACTCGAAGGTGGCTGGCTGCGCATCATGGAGCCGCACGCGCTCGAAAAGCTGGGCGACTACTTCGAGCGCCCGATGCAGCCGACGCCGCTGATTTGAGAGCGTCGTTCGTCGGATACTCCGAGAGTCATACGACCGTGGCGTTTCGCACAATTGGCCGAATGGTAGTAGTTAAGGCTTAATCTTGATGTGTATCATCCTGCAACTAATGTCTCTGGGGCCGTGATGTTTCGCGACAAGCTTGAGCCATGGGCTCGTTGATTCTGGAAGCCCTCACGGCCTCGTACAACTCCGCTGCAACGCTGTCGGAAACCCTTGCCTCGGCCTCGCAGGACAACAAAGTTCCGGTGCTGTTGGTGGACGATGGCTCCAGCGACGGCTCTGCCGACTACGCCGAGGGTTGTGAAGGCGTGCGAGTGATCCGCCAGCGCAATGCCGGGCCTTCGGTGGCGCGGAACCGGGCGATCCTTGAAAGCCGGGCGGACTTCGTGCTGTTCCTCGACAGTGACGATCTGCTTCTGCCAGGCTACCGGGCCGCGTTCGAGTCGGCGCTGGCCGCGCATCCGGACGCCGATGTATTCGTCTGCGGCATGGAGGTCATCGACGACCAGGGCCGTCCGGTGGATCGCCACCCGGCGCCCAGCCTGAGGCCCTCGGCCTTCCTGAGCATCCTCGGCGGCGAACCGGTGCCGACCAACGGCATCATCGTGCGGCGAGAGGTCTTCGCGCGCAGTGGCGTATTCCGGCCGGGGCTTCATCACGCAGAAGACCTCGACCTCTGGCTGCGCATCGCAGCGGTGACCGACAAGTGGGTTCGCATGGACCACTCGCTCGCCGTGTACCGCTTGCGCGGCGGATCGCTGAGCAAGAACGGGCCTGCGATGTGGCGTGGCATCCGGCAGGTGGTCGACATGGCGTCCCGCCTGCCGGTCGGCTCGCCCAGGCTGCGCCGCGTCACCGCCCGCCACGCATTGCAGGGCGGCGCGCGCTACGTCTACAGCATGGCCTTCGCACCGGTGCTGCGCCAGCGCGCGCGTTCGTCGATCGCGGGGGCACTGCGCGAAGCGGCACGCCTGCCGGTGCGCTTCTGGCCGCTGGCGCTGCGGGACGGTTTTTCCAGCCTGCGGCGGCGGCAAGGGTCGCATTGATGCCGGAGTTCAGCGTCGTCATCCCTTGCTACAAGCAGGCGCATCTGCTTGCGGCGGCGATCGAATCGGCGCTTGCCCAGGCGCGCGACGTGGATGTCGAAGTGATCGTGGTGGACGACGGTTCGCCCGACAACGCCTCTGAAGTCGCGACCCGCTACGAGGGCGTGATCGTGATCCGCCAGCCCAATGCGGGCCTTTGCGCGGCGCGCAATCGCGGCATCCTGCGCTCCAGCGGCAAGTTCCTGCTCTTCCTCGACTCGGACGACTACCTTCGCCCCGGCATGCTCGCCGCCGCCGCACGCGCCTTTGCCGAGTCGGATGAACTCGACGTGGTCCATGGCTATGCCGACGTGGTGGACGAGGCGGAGAAAAGATCATCGGGGAATTCGGCGGACAGGACATCAGCCGCGACGCGCTGCACAGGCTCCTCCTCAAGAACATCGGTCCTCCGAACACCTTCGTCGTGCGACGCGAGGTGCTCTCGCAGGTCGGCCTCTTCGATGTCAGCTTGCGTTCCTGCGAAGACTGGGACCTGTGGCTTCGCATCGCCGGGCGCGGCGGCAAGTTCGGGCTCGCGCGCGACATGCGCAGCGTCTATCGCATGGTGCCCGGCAGCATGAGCAAGAACGTGGAAGTGATGTGGCGCGCCGGGCGCGCGGTCATCCTCCGCAATGCACGCACGCATGCAGACTGCCGTTCGTGCCGCGAGCTGAGGCATGCGAGCATCGTCGGCTTCGCGCTGGCGATGCGGCCGCTGCTGCGGGATGTGGTCCGCTCGCCCGGCGGCAAGTCGCGCGCGGCTGGCATCCTGCTTCGCAACCCCAGCCTGCTGGGCTGGCAACTACGAAGGTTTCTTCGGATCGACAGATGAACAGCGAAATCAGCAGCGACAGCGCAACTGAAGGCAAGGCGGAGCTTCCGCTCAAGGTGCTCATCATCGGCTGCGGCGCGGTGGTGGAGGAATACCAGGGCCCGGCGGCACGCGAGGCAGAGCGCCAGGGATGGCTCGACGTCGTCGGTCTGGTGGACCACAGCGAAGAGCGACTGGCGCGCTGCCAGAGCCTCTTCCCGTCTGCCAAGTGCTACGCCGACCTCGACCGTGCGCGTGAAGCCGACATCGCCCTGATCGCCACGCCGGCGCGCAGCCATGCCGATCTCGCTGTCTCACTGCTCGGGCGTGGCTACAACCTTCTGGTCGAAAAGCCGATCTGTGCCACCGCCGCCGAGGCGCGCACCATGCGCAGCGAAGCGGATCGCCTTGGTCGCATGCTGGCCGTGGGCCACTTCCGGCGCTTCTTCCCGGCCATCGAGACCATCCGCACGATGATCACCTCCGGCGTGTTCGGGCAGGTGCGTCGCGTCGTGGCCGACGAGGGCGGCATGTTCCGCTGGCCGGCTGCATCGGCGGGATTCTTCACGCGGCAGGAGGGCGGCGGCGGTGTCACGCTGGACATCGGCATCCACATGCTCGAAATCCTGGTGTCATGGCTCGGCATGCCCGAGGTCGTGGACTATGCCGACGACGCCATGGGCGGTGTGGAGATCAACAGCGCCGCCAAGCTGCGCTGGCCGGGCGGAACCGAGGCGGACATCCGCCTGAGCTGGGATGTGGAGCTGGTCAACCGCTATCGGGTCGAGTTCGAAAGGGCGACTGTCACCTGGCGCACCGGGCAGGCCACCGATCTCGTGATCGAGATCGACGGCGTGGCCATCCCGCAACTCGCGACGGGCCGCCAGCAATACGGCAGCACCGCTGAATATTCCACACCTGCGCACGGCTATCTCGGTGCCTTCACCGCGCAATGGAAGGACGTGGTGGATGCGGTCCGCGAAAACCGCAAGCCCCGCGTCAGCGGCGGCACGGCGATGGCCGCGCTCTCGCTCGTCGAAACGATGTACGCCCGCAAACGACTGATGGACATGCCTTATTTCGATCCCGAAGAGTCCGCCCGCGCCCGCCAGCTCATGGAGGCCGCGTGACCATGCAAGTCGCAGTGCTCGGAGGTTCCGGATTCGTGGGTACCCGCCTGATGGAGAAGTGGGTGCTGGGCGGCACGCATGATGTGCGCGCGATCGTGCGCAGCCCCTACAGCCTTGCCCGCATGGCGCGCTTCGCGCTGCCCTCGTGGAAGCAGGCCGACATCTTCGATGCAGCCGCGCTGGCCGAAGCCGTTCGGGGCTGCGATGCGATGGTGCATGCCATCGTCGGAGACGCCCGACAGATCGTTTGTGCCGCGGAGGCCGCGGTGGCGGCGTGCAAGACGGCGGGCGTCCGGCGGCTCGTCTACCTGAGCAGCGCCTCGGTGCACGGGCAGAACCCGGCGGCCGGCACCAACGACGCCACCCCGCTCAAGGACGACCAGCCCAATGACTACAACAACGCCAAGGTGCGGGCCGAGCGCGTGCTGCGCGAAGCCTCGGGCGTGGAAGTCTGCATCCTGCGCCCCGGCGTCGTTTACGGCCCGCGCTGCCAGTGGTTTGGCGGACTGCCGCGCGTGCTGCATTCGAAACAGGCGTTCCTGGTCGAGGGCGGACATGGGCTGTGCAACCACATCTACGTCGACAACCTGATCCATGCGATCGAGCTGGGTCTTGCGCATCCACGTGCGACGGAGGGTGCGTTCTACGTCGCGGACAGCACCTGCATGACGTGGCGCGAGTTCTACCAGCCGCTCGCGCAGGCGCTGGGCTTCGGCATGTCCGACTTCCGCGACGTGCCGGCAGCGGGCATCCCGGTTCGATCGTTGCGTCAACGTGTCGCGTGGGCCAAGCAGGTGCCGGCTTCTCGAATGATTCTTCCGATGTTCAGCCGGCGCCTCAAGGACGCGGTCAAGGCCGGCCTCGAGCGCTACACGGCGCCGCCGATCGCGAGCGGCTTCGTGCTGCCGCAGGCGCCTTCGCCTTCGCCGGACTACGAGATCAGCCAGCTGCACACCTGCGCGACGCGACTGCCGATGGATCGCGCGGTCGAGGTGCTCGGCTACGCGCCGCCCTTGAGTGCCGCCGAGGGGCTCGACCGCAGCGCGCGATGGCTCGCGGGCCTCTGGGTCACGGCACCTGCCACGAAGAAGTGAGGCCGCGAGCGCGGCCGGTTCAGGCCGAGCGGTAGATGCGGCCGATCGCGGCTGCGATCTTCAATTCGAGGCGGCGCCGCGCGAGGTCGCCGTCTTCCCACACCTTGATCGGCGCGTTCGCGAACTGGTAGTAGGCCTTCGCCGCGAGCCGCGGCGGCTGCCCGCGCAACGCCTGCTGGATGTGCTTGCCGTGCCATGGCTTGACCGAGCCGATCGCATGCGAGAGGTAGTAGCCGCCCGGCGTGAAATCCATCGCCTCGGGGCCGGCGGTGTTCAACGGAGCTTCATGGACGGTCAACGCGAAATTGAGCGCGTCCTGGTCCGTCGAATGGAAGAGGTCCGCCCCGCCACCGATCTTGAGCTTCTCGGCACCCGCGTTGTGCGCCAGCACGAGATCGCACAGGCGGCGCCAAAGGTCGAGGAAGTCCATGTGCGCGCGCGGAACGGCGATGAATCCCGCGTTGTAGTAGCGCTCGAGCGCGCGCTTCGGCACCACGCCGTGCGGCTCGAAGAAGCGGTTCCATTGCAGCCGCTTGGGATGCCGGGCCGGGAAGCACCAGTTGACGTCCTCGATCAGCGAGATGCCGTCGTCGGTGAACCAGCCGCAGAAGGAAGGCCAGTCGCACTTCATCACGATGTCGGGGTCGATGTAGGCCATCACCGCGGCTTCGGGCGCGTGCTTTTCGAGCAGGTCGCGAATGAAGGTCGGCTTGTAGTACGTGAAGTGGATTGGCGTGTCGAGCAACATCATGCGCAGCGTCAGGCCGGGTGCGGCCTCGAACCTCCCGGAGCCCGCGTCGAACGACGGTGAGGCCGTGATCCACGCCGGCAAATCGCCGCGATAGCCGACCCACAGATCGCCCCGATAGCCGGCCGCGATGAGCGAGTTCGTCAGCGCGGCGACGCCGTAGTGGTAGTTCTTTTCGAAGAGCGTGCAGAGGCTGATGTTCATTCGGGAATGGGTCGATCGACGCACGGGGCAAGTGCGCTCAAGTGTAAACAAATGTTGTACTTTGCGGCTGAATATTGCCTGTGCCGTTCGTCATAGTTCGAGCGCTTGTTCGAGTCCTCAAAGCGCTGATGCCAGTTGGCGCAGGTCGTCCGCGTAGCCCTGCAGGCGCTGCTGTGCTTTCCCGCGCTGCGCGGGCGTGGTCTGGTTGTGCAGCTCGGCGATGTTGCGGCACGACTCTTCCTGCTGCGCCTGCCGCCGCTCGCGTGCGGCCCCCGCCGGCTCCGCCACCTGGCGCACGTAGGCGCGCACCGCTGCCTGCGCTTCGGCGGGATCGGCCTTCCCGGCCTGCAAGCGACGAAGCAGCGCGAGGATCTCGTGCTGGCGGGACTTGCGGTTGGCGTCGATCTCGCGCGGGTCGAAGCTGGATTGCGCGATCTGTCGTCGCAGCAGGTCGCGTTGCACCGGATCGAGCCGACCGTAGAAGTCCTCGCTGCGGTCGAGGAACTGCTCGTACCGCTTCTCCTGCTGGTCTTTCGGGCTCAGCGCAACCCACTCCTTGCGATAGTCGGCGTTGATCCGCGCGTACTTGCGCTCCAGGTGGCCGAGTTGCGCGTCGTCGAGGCTCTGGGCCAGCTCGGTGCTGGCCGGCACTGCGCGCTCGGCCACCGCGAGCAACCGCGCCTGGATCGACTCGACCAGTTCGCAAGCCTGCGCGGGCGTGACGTCATCGCCGGCCAGCGTGCGCGTGTGGCGCAACAGATCGACGACCTTCGGCAATTCGTTCTGCCGGTGCCACTCCAGAAGCTGCGTGAGCCCGTCGCGCACGCGTGGCGTCTGGGTGCTGTCGAAATCCACGTAGCTGTCGAGCCACCAGTAACTCACCTCGGGCAGGTTGTTGTAGGCGAACTTGACCGCGCTGCAGGCCGCAAGGCAGCCGGCCACCAGGCCCGCCGTGACCAGCACCCCGATAATTCGCGCCAGCCTTGCGCAACGTATCCGGAAAAGTGGCATGAACCAGACCTCTCAGCAGAATCAGGAACCCATCGACGTTGTCATCATGGCGGCCGGCAAAGGCACGCGCATGAAAAGCAGCATGCCCAAAGTGTTGCATCGATTGGGCGGTCGCGCGCTGGTGGCGCATGTGATCGACGCCGCGACGCGCATCGGTGCCCGCAACATCGTGGTCGTGACCGGCCACGGCGCTGCCGACGTCGAAGCGGCGCTCGAAGGCGCGGCAGCCGGCGCGACGCCCTCGTTCGCCCGGCAGGTGCCGCAGCTCGGCACCGGCCACGCAGTGCAGCAGGCGGCGCCGTTTCTGCCGGACGACGGCACCGTGGTCGTGCTCTCGGGCGACGTGCCGCTGATCGGCGAATCCACCCTCCGCGCGCTGGTCGCCCAGAGCGCCGGGCGCCGGCTCGCGCTGCTCACCATCCGCACCGCCAACCCCAAGGGCTACGGCCGCATCATTCGGGCCGAAGGGCATGACGGCGAGGTGCTCGCGATCGTCGAGGAAAAGGACGCGACCGAGGCACAGCGCGCCATCGACGAGGTCTATACCGGCGTGATGGCCGTGCCGGGCCGCTTGCTCAAGACCTGGCTCGCGCGCCTCGACAACAAGAATGCGCAGGGTGAGTTCTACCTGACGGACGTGGTTGGCTTCGCCTCCGTCGACGGCGTGCCGATCGTGGCGCACCGCACGGACGACGCGATCGAGGTGCTTGGCGTCAATTCGCCCTCGCAGCTGGCGGCGCTCGAACGGGCCTTCCAGCTTCGCCAGGCCGAGGCGCTCATGGCGCAGGGTGTGCGGCTGGCCGATCCGGCGCGCTTCGACCTGCGCGGCACGCTGGCCTGTGAAGCGGACGTGGAGATCGACATCAACTGCGTCTTCGAGGGCGCGGTCTCGCTCGGCGCCGGCGTCACCGTGGGTGCGAACTGCGTGATCGCCAATGCGCGCATCGAGACCGGCTCGGTGATTCATCCCTTCACGCACATCGACGGCGAGAAGGCCGGCGTGACGGTCGGCGCGGGTTCGCTCGTCGGGCCGTTCGCGCGGCTGCGTCCCGGCGCGCGGCTAGGGCCCGAAGTGCACATCGGCAACTTCGTCGAGGTCAAGAACTCCACGCTCGCGGCCGGCGCGAAGGCGAACCATCTGGCCTACCTCGGCGACGCCACGGTGGGCGAGCGCGTCAACTACGGTGCCGGCAGCATCACTGCGAACTACGACGGCGCCAACAAGCACCGCACGATCATCGGCGACGACGTGCACGTGGGCAGCAACTGCGTGCTGGTGGCGCCGGTCACCATCGGCGCGGGCGGCACCGTCGGTGGTGGTTCGACGGTGACCAAGAGCACCGAGCCGGGTGCGTTGACCATCGGACGCAGCAAACAGGTGAGTTTTCCGAACTGGAAGCGCCCGGTGAAACCGCCGAAGCCCTGACGTCGCGAAGGCCGCGGCCCGTTCAAGGTGTGGGGGTCGCCCGACTGAACAGGTGCCGCCGCAGCTTGATGTTTGCGCGCTGCGGCAAGGTCCAATCGTTGGTCCAGTACGTGCTCCAGGAGCGCCACCGCGCAATTTCCTGTGCCGCCGAATCGGACGGCCGGCGGCTTTGCATGCATGAGAGCAGCGCGTCGGCGTAGTACTGCATCATTTGATCGGGCCGGAAGTATTGGAGCCACGCCTTGCGGGCTTCGCGCCCCATTTCCGCTGCCTTGGGCACATGGGCCTTCAGAATCTCTTCCAGGCGAGGCAGATCTTTTTCGGGAACCTGAATCGAAAAGCGGCCCCACTCGGGACCTTCCGGTGGCGTGTACTGATCGGCAATGATGACTGGCGGCACGCCGATAGCCATGCTCTCGTAGATTCTGAACGTCGCTGGTGCCCAGCCTGCCGGGCAGAGTGCGAAGTGCGCCGAGAGCAGCAGGTCGACATAGTGGCGCCTTTCATCCACGTTGTGATTGAGCCAGCTGTCGGTCGACTCGACCTTGATCGTCGGCGAGTTGACATACAGCGATAGCAGGCGCTGCCGCAACGCCGCGTTCGACAACGGATTGCCACGCCACGTGGCGAGATGCGTCGGCGGCGGATGAGGCTCGTCCGAAGCGGTCAGGACGAACTCATTCGGTACGCGTGCATAGGGTATGGCCCTGTGCAGTCCGGCCCTGAGGCGCTTGCGTGGCATCGACGCATAGACGCCGCGCAGCAAGCCACTGGCCGCATCATCCAGATTGATGGTGTAGACCTTGTGCGGATACCTGCCGACGACAGGGTCTGCCAGCAGCGTCTTGATGTAGCGCCACTCCTTGAACGAATAGCGTTCGTGCAACACGATGGCGTCGGCCGCCTCGGGCGACGGGCAGTCCTCGATCTCGCTTCGTGCCACCAGCCGGTCGCGAACTTCCTCGATCAGGCCCGGGTCGCCCTCGGCGAGGGCCGTGTGCCGTGGAGTGAGAAAGTGAATTCGCATTCGATGCCTCTCGTCCTTGATGTTCGCGTGGGGGCCGATTGTCTTCGCGTCTCTACTCTATCTGGATCGACCTACGCCGGCCGACTGAGCGGCATCGCCGGCTCGAATTTGGCACGCTTCACGCTGAAGTACGCCTTGACGTTGCGCACATTCGCGTCGGAGGTGAAGAGGCGTTGCTGGAGCGCCAGGTAGTCGGGCATGTCGCGCGCCGCGACGATCAGCACGAAATCGGGGCCGGGCGATACCCGGTAGCACTGCTGCACGGCGTCGTCCGAGGCAATGCGTGTTTCGAAGGCCGTCAGCGATTCGCTGTCCTGGCGATCGAGGGAAATCTCCACGACAGCTTGCAAGCCGTGCCCGATCAACGGCGCCAGCTTGTCGGGCGAGAGTATGGCGACCTCACGTTCGATCAGACCGGCCGCGCGCAGTCGCTGAACGCGTCGCAGGCAAGTGGGCGGCGAAATGTGAAGGTCGGCTGCCAGTTTCTGGTTAGTCTGCGATGCGTCACGTTGCAAGGCGTCAAGGAGCCTCATGTCCACTTTGTCGAGTTCGATATCTTTCACGGATTGGATTATTGTGAAATAAAAAAATGCCGCAACACGGTGGTGAAATTAAATGCCATAAATTGAGGAATTGAGTGAAGGTAATTTCTTTTCGTCGCCCGTACGATCGCACCAATTCCAAGTTAAGGAGCATTCCTCATGTGTGGCATCGTCGGCGCCGTTTCAGGGCGCAACATCGTTCCCGTTCTCGTGCAGGGCCTGCAGCGACTCGAATATCGCGGCTATGACTCGTGCGGCGTGGCGGTGCATGCAGGCGGCTTGCAGCGCGCGCGCACCACGTCCCGCGTGGCCGATCTGCTTGCGCAAGTGCAGGAAGACCACATCGAGGGGCTCACCGGCATCGCGCACACGCGTTGGGCGACGCACGGGGCGCCGGCGGTCCACAACGCGCACCCGCACTTCAGCCATGGCCCCGGCGCGGACGCCGCAACGGCCCGGCCCGGCCGCATCGCGCTGGTCCACAACGGCATCATCGAGAACCACGAGACCCTCCGCGAGGCCCTGCAGGCCAAGGGCTATGTCTTCGTCAGCCAGACCGACACCGAAGTCATCGCGCACCTCATCGACAGCCACTACGACGGCGATCTCTTCGAAGCCGTCAAGGCGACCGTCAAGCAGTTGCACGGGGCCTACGCGATCGCCGCCATCTGCCGCGACGAACCGCATCGGGTGGTTGGCGCGCGCGCGGGTTCGCCGCTGATCCTCGGCGTGGGCAAGGAGCAGGGCGAGAACTTCCTCGCCAGCGATGCCATGGCCCTGGCCGGCGTCACCGACCAGATCGTCTACCTCGAAGAAGGCGACGTGGTCGACATCCAGCCCGGCAAGTACTGGATCGTCGACCGCGCCCACAAGCCGGTGACCCGGCCGGTGCGCACCGTGCAGGCGCACAGCGGCGCGGCCGAACTGGGCCCCTACCGCCACTACATGCAGAAGGAAATCTTCGAGCAGCCGCGCGCGATCGCCGACACGCTCGAGGGTGTTGAAGGCATCGTGCCGGAACTCTTCGACGGCATCTCCAGCGACGGCACGCCCGGCGCGGCAGCCTGGCGCGTCTTCAAGGAAATCGACAAGGTGCTGATCCTCGCCTGCGGCACCAGCTACTACAGCGGCTGCACCGCCAAGTACTGGCTGGAGTCGATCGCGAAGATCCCGACGCAGGTCGAGATCGCGAGCGAGTACCGCTACCGCGAATCAGTGCCCGACCCGAAGACGCTGGTGGTGACGATCAGCCAGTCGGGCGAGACCGCCGACACGCTGGCCGCGCTCAAGCACGCACGGTCGCTGGGCATGGAGCACACGCTCACCATCTGCAATGTCGCGACCAGCGCGATGGTGCGCGAATGCAAGCTGGCCTACATCACGCGCGCCGGTGCGGAGATCGGCGTGGCTTCGACCAAGGCGTTCACCACGCAGCTTGCGGGCCTCTTCCTGCTGACGCTCGCGCTGGCGCAATCGAGAGGCCTGCTGAACCAGGACGACGAAGCGCGCTACCTCAAGGAAATGCGTCACCTGCCGGTCGCGCTGCAATCGGTGCTCGCGCTGGAGCCGCAGATCATCAGTTGGTCCGAGGACTTCGCGCGCAAGGAAAACGCGCTCTTCCTCGGCAGGGGACTGCACTTCCCGATCGCGCTCGAAGGCGCGCTCAAGCTCAAGGAAGTGACCTACATCCATGCCGAGGCCTATGCCGCGGGCGAACTCAAGCACGGGCCGCTCGCGCTCGTGACCAGCGAAATGCCCGTCGTCGCGGTCGCGCCCAACGATGCACTGCTCGAAAAGCTCAAGAGCAACCTGCAGGAAGTGCGCGCGCGCGGCGGGGTGCTGTACGTGCTGGCCGATGGCGACACGCGCATCGAAAGCTCAGAAGGCATGCACGTGATCCGCATGCCCGGGCACTACGGCGCGCTGTCGCCGCTGCTGCACGTCGTACCCCTGCAGCTGTTGGCCTATCACACCGCCTGCGCGCGCGGAACCGACGTGGACAAGCCGCGGAACCTGGCGAAGAGCGTCACCGTCGAGTGAGTCAGACAACGCCTGCGGCGGCCAAGGCCGCCCAGGCGGTGTGTGGATGGGCGATGTCGCTGTGGGCGCCCGAAGGCAGGCCACCGTGAACGATCACCGTGTTGCCGTCGAGATTGAGCCACTTGCCTTTGGCGAACGGGTACTTCTGCCCCGGCTGGGCAAGGGGCTGGACCACGGCACTGACTGCCTGGGCGCCGTCGAACCCCATTCCCCCCCATCGCTGCACCTGGTCCTGGGCGGCGGCGGAATCGTCCTGATTTGCGAAGCTTGCGACAGGATAGGAGCGCCCGACAGCGAGGTCCTTCTGCGAGAACGTCGTCATGAGCGGACCGTCCACTCGCACGGCCATGCCTTTCAGTGCGCCGGATCGGGACTGGTCGTGAGGCAACTGGTCGGCGAACGCGAAGTGCGAGAACGCGCCCTGGAGCAGGAACAGCGACTTCACCGGAGAACGGTCTTTCTCGAGCGTGGAAGGCATACCCAGAAGCGAGAACGACACCAGCCGAGCACCGAAGGAGTGGCCCAGCAAGTGCACTCGCGTCCCGCCGGTCTTTGCAGCGATCTGCGCGAGCAACTGGGCGCCGAGCCCCTTTTGCCCGACGACCCCGGCGCGCTCCTTCATCTGCCAGTAGGTGCCGACGCGCAGTGCGTCTTTCGCTCCGGCCCACAGCTTCTTGAAAGGATCGCCGAAGGCCGCCGCGCCGCCGGCGGATGCTTGACCACTCATCGCACGCTCGCCGAGCACTTCCAGTAGTTGGCGCCACTTCTGGTCGCTCAGCCTGGCAATCGCGCCTTCGGCGTTGTCCGGTTGCTTGCTGTCCAGGGCAGGTGCCGACTCGGACGCCAGCAGTTGGCCGAGCTTCGCGCGAAAGTCCTTCAGCGCCTGCTCCGACTTGGGGCTTGCTTCGAGGGCCGCCGTCAGCTCGCCAAGCAACGCCAGTTGACCGGCGTCGTCGTAGCCCTTGCGCAGCTCCACGAGGACCTGCGCGGGGGTGGCCTGTGCGGCGGGGACCGGCGGGCCACCGCCCATCGAAGCGCCGCCGCCACCACCGGTCATCACATGATTCATCGAGGCGCTTTGCGCGTCATCGGGCCACAGGATGGATGGCCAGACGATGCCGACAACACCCATGCGCGTGTCGGCACTCTTGGGAGGTGTCGTGTTCAGCACCTTGCGCACCTCGCCGAAGAAGCGGTCGTACAGCGCCAGCGCCGCCGCGTGGTCGTTGTTCCACCCATGCGAGAAGACGAAGAGATCGGTGATCTTCAGCGACTCGAGATCGGCGATCAGCCGATCGATGGCCCCCGCATCCTCCAGTGCGCCGGCCTTGTCGAACTCGATCAGCCAGAAGGGGAAGTCTTGCAGTTTGTCGGCCATCCTGTGCTCCTTCAATCGGTTCGGTGTCGCTTACACACTCTGTATTGCGCGCATGAGATCCACGAGGCCGTGCCCCTCGAAGTAGCGCTCGCGCCCCAGGGAGGTTGCGCTATCCAGGAAGATTCTTTTCACCTCTTCCGGGCGCTGGATGAATTCGCGCCGGATCGACAGGAACGCGGCGATCGCGCCCGACACGTGCGGCGCCGCCATGCTCGTGCCGCTGTCGTCCACATAGGCCGCCACGCCGTCATCGACCTTGATGCCGAGCTTCTCGCATTTGGCCTTGGATGCACATGACGTGATGCGTTCGCCGGGCGCGACGAGATCAGGCTTCAGGCGCCCATCGCCCGTGGGCCCCTTCGAGGAAAAGAACGAGACGCCGTAGGTGTGCGGCGCATCGCGATGCGTGCTGCCCACGGTGATCGCGAGCGACGCATTGCCGGGATCGTTGATGGTGTTCGACAGCCCGACCTTCGCCTGCCGTTCGGCGGCATTGATGCTTCCATAGCCCGTGTTGCCGGCCGCTGTCACCACCACCACACCGCTCCTCACGAGCCGGTCGACCTCCACGCAGAGGGGGCTCTGGCCGCACGCGAACATCTGTGCGTCGAAGTCGTAGCCAACGCTCAGGTTGACGCCGTGGATTCGCAGCATCTTCGGATCGTCGTTGAGTTGCTCTCGCACATAGACGAGCGCGCGCATGATGTCGCTCACCCGCCCGTTGCCATCGGCGTCGAGCACCTTGAGGCTCACGAGCAGGCATTTTGGCGCGACGCCATGCAACGCTTCCGGATCCGGGACATAGCGCTGAACGGGCCGCTTGTCGCTCCAGACCCGCTCGCCTTCGATGTTGGCTTCGAACACCTGCTCGAAGGCGCCGAACCGCAGGCCGTCCGTCGTGGTCGATGTCGAGAAATCGGTCGCCTCCTTGGGGAGCCCTCCGGCGATGATGCCGGCAACGTGCGTTCCGTGCCCCAGGCCATCGACAAGGGCGTTGGCCGCGCTGGCTCGACGCGCTTCCGCCGTTTCGCCGGCAAAGCCCGGGCCAACCGCATCATCCGGGGTGAAGTCGTAATGCAGCTCTTCGACGTTCGGATGATGGAGCGCGCTTTTCAGCCGCTGCTCTTTGGTCAGGCTGGAGCCGAAGTGAGGGTGCGTGCCATCGATGCCGGAGTCGATCACCGCCCAGGTGATCCCGGATCCGGTCGCCGAATAGGACCTGTAGGCAGCATCCGCCTTGACCGTCGCGACCGAACGATCCATCTGTGCCTTGACCTTGAAGTCCGGCCAGAGCTTGTAGATCACGCGAAGGCTCGAGTCGCCCTTCGAGTTCGTCTCGTCTTGCCGGAGAAGCTCGCGCCATTCCTTCACGCTGATCCGCAGCTGCATGTAGCTCTTGGAGATTTCGATCGGTCGCCTCTTGACCTTCTCATCCCCGCTCAACATGCCGTCCCACAACGCGCGGAAGGCATCGGCCGCGGCCCGCAACCCGCCGCGGTACAGGATGTTGAGTTCGACCATGTAGCGGCCGAGCTCGTCCTCGTCGGCCGGTAAACCCATGTCGACGCGTCGATCCGGATCGTTCAGCAACGGCGGCACGACCCCGCGCCCGATCAAGCGCAACATGTCGGAGTTCTCGGGTGCTTGCGATGCGGATGCTGCTTGCGCCTGCCTCGGCTTGCGCGGTGCCTTCTTCGAAACGGTCATGGTCTTCCTCCGGCCGTCGAAAGCATGTCCCGCGATCCCTCGCAGTGTCAATCAGCCGTTCGTCGTGTGAGGCTCAGCGGCGCCTCTTGGATCCGCGCAGGAGTCTTCGCCGCAGTTCGTTCACGTACGCGTCCACGTCCTGATCGAGAATTTCCACGCCACATTGACGCCAGTATTCAATGCCTTCCTGCTTGTGCACGACGGCCCAGGACCGTGGGCCGGTGTGCTCGCGATGCGCGAAGCGCACCAGGGACTCCACATCCTGCGCCGCGAGACCGTGCCCGAGAAAGAGCAGTGGCTGCCTTGTCAGTGTCCGGCGCAAGACGTCGGGAAGGACCTCCGGGATCCGGGAGGCAAGGTCCCAGTAATCAAGGCGGGTGGTCACGAAGCTTTCCCGGATGCGCCCCCGTCGGTCCAGGCCGCCGTTGAGCTTGACCAGCACGAAGGCGTCCTCCGAGAGCGATCGGATGTTCTGCGGTCGCTCGATGATGCGCAGCGCCTCGCGATCCGACTCATGAAAGAACAGTCCCTTGTGAGGCCCGTCAGCCTGGTACGTGACGAGATGGAAGGGCAGTCGCGCCTCGCGCAGGTGGTGTTCGAGGATGTCGTCGTAGTTGGTCGTGAAGATCGTGGGATACGGAACGGGCTTGCCGGCCGATGTTTGATAGTGGCTCCATGCCGCGAAGAACTCGTGAGTGTGCGTCGGCACCAATTTCGCGCGGCTGAACTGCTTCCTGATCTCTGCGTCGAGCGTCTCGCGCCCGTGCCGGTCCGCGATGTACTGTGCGACCGCGAATCGCTCATCGGTCATTGCCTCGCACTCGAAAACGCGGGCCAGTTCGCTGTAGAAGTGCTGGGCCATGAGTTTGGCGCGCGTGTGGATGGCCGAGCCGAGAAAGAACGTCAGACGACCCGCCTCGATGAGACGCTCGACACGATCGAAATGCGCGGTCAGCCCGGCGGGTGCTGCCGGTCCGGCGGGCGGCAGGACCGGCTTGCTTGCCGATTTGCCGTGCCTGGGCGCGGTGCTCGCTTCCGCCAGCGTCTGCACCGAGATCCGCTCGACGATCTCGGCGACGAGTCTTTCCACTTGCTGGCCGTGTTCGGATGATGTCGCTGCGCGATACCAGAGCGGCAGAACGCCGCAGTCGCGGAGGTGGCGTTCCTTCTCTTCGAATGCATCCCGTGAGCCTGGCGCGCTCATGATCGCAAAGTGCTTGACGCCCGCATGCTGGCCTTGAACCTTCTTGAGCAGCTTGACGGTGCGGTCGGGCCCGAGGCTGGCGCCAATGAACAGAAGCGATCGGCTCGAGAAAAGCAGGCGCTCGGCACCGGTCAGGAGTTCACGTTTGCGCTCCGGTTGCGCCTCGCCGTAGTGCGCGTCGTAGTCGGACTTGGCGAAAGTCCGACCGACCCGATCCTGCCAATCTCCGTGGAGCTTGATCAGCACGCGCCGATGGCCGTGCAGTGCGTCGACGATGAGATCGGGCCTGGGACCGGACACCACCGATTCGAATGGCGCTCCATTGGCCGCAAAGGCGCGTTCGATGATGCGGTCGAAGTTCGTCGTGATCACGGGGCCGCTGGCCAGCTGGGGCAGCAACGACACCGTCCCGGCGGTGAAGTCGAAGCGCTCAAGCTGGCGATCACCGGCCGCAGCCGTCACCATGTTCTGGAAAGCGTCCGGCCCCAGAGCCTGAAGGATCAGTTCCGCCGCCTGCTCGTATTTGTTCCTCCCCAGCAGACGCTCGACTTCGCCCAGCAGGCTCGGGGGACAGGCGCCGATCAGGAGGCCCTTCCAGTCCTTGAACCCGAAGGACGTCGAAACGCCGGCACCGATGAACGGGATCAGGCCGGGGGTCGAACGTCCCTGGCGCTCCAGGTGATAGAGGGTCTCGGCATTCGAGCGGTCGACCCAATCGGCGTTCTCATGGTCATTCATGGTGAGGCGGCCCCTGCAAGGTTTCCCGGCGGGCTGGGCCGGGCGTGGGGGACTTTGACGGGAACGATCTGGAAGGTCAAGAATCCGGCCGATGAACTTCCTGCGTCGCCTGGAGCACTTCTTCTCTCCGCGGCGCTCGCATGTTTCCCCTCTCGATCGCCTGCAGGCCATCCTGCCGGGGTCCGCTGGATCGCTCGCCTTGCTGGCGGGCGCCGGCATCTCGGTCGATGCCCCTTCCAACCTGCTCGCCGGGTGGCACTTCATGGATGCGATCCTCAGCCGGGTCATGCCAGCCGAGGTCGACGCCGAGATGGCGCGATCGTTGATCAGCGTGCCGCGGAATCAGCATTTCCGGCCCGGAGAGTTCATCCGCTTCGAGACGCTGATGATGGAGCTGTCCTCGGGCCTCGATCCGCAGCTGCATGTGCTCGACTGCCTTGACGAATGCGAGCATCCCAACGCGAACCACTACGTCATTGCCGAGTTGATACGCCGCCATGCGGTGGTGATGACCACGAATTTCGACCGGCTCATCGAGGTGGCCTATCAACGTTCCATGAAGCCCGGCGACGCACCGCTGCGCGTTGTGCATCTGGACGACGGGTTTGCACTGGACCACGCGCCGGACGCGGGTACGCCGCCCACCCTCTGGAAGCTCCATGGCAGTCTGTCGGTCGACGGCAGATCGACCCGCGAATCGGTGCAGGCAACGCTGGAGCAGGTGATGTGGCCTTCGATGAGGCGGAACAAGCGCGATTTCCTGCGCAGCGTGATCGAGTCGAGGGACACGGTTCTCGTCGGGTACTCGGGCAGCGATGACCTCGATCTCGTCCCGGTGCTCGCCGAAAGCAAGGGTGAACGCGCCATGACATGGATCGACCACTCGCCGGGCGGATCCGACACGCGGTTCGAAGATGCACACGAGATCGTGAAGCGCCAGAAGGCCCTGACGGAGTACGAACTCGTGGGTCGCGATCGGGTCTTCTTCGTTCGTTGGTCCAGCCAGACGGGAGAGCAGCGCGAGCGCACGGCGCTGGTTCGCGCAAGCACCGCCGACGTCCTGCAACTGATGGGACAACGCTACTGCCCTGGGCTCGTCGTCCCATCGCACGCCGCGACCTACGAGTTTGGCGCTTCGCACCCCGACGCTGTTCGTCGCTACTTCGATCGATGGTTCGAGAGCTGTTCGCCTCGTCCTGCTGCCAGGTGCGGGTTCGCCATCAACCTGCTCACCAATCGGCGCGTGCGCCCGGGCTTCCGCGAGGTCAGGGAGCACCTGCAGGAGCGACATCGAAGCCTCGTGTCCAGTGAGGCGGCGACACCCGAGGAGCGACTCGATGGCTTGATGGAGTCTTTCAATACACGCATTCACGATGAAGCCGGCGCTTCCGACGCATGGACGGCGGACCGCGCGTTGTTCGACAGCTTGCAGACACTGCTGCCGCAACTCCAGCCAAGGGGGCAAGGTGCGGCGCACCGGCTCTCTGCCTGCGCCTTGTGGAACCATGCGGAACACCGGGGCGAGGCCGAAGAACGATTCCGTCTCGCCTGGGAAGCCGACCGATCGATCGGCCACTTGCGAGGCGAACTGGCGACCCTCACCACGTGGCAACGGGCTGCCGGGTCGCTGCGAGACCATCTTTCGGAGAAGGATCACCATGACTACAACGCCATCGCCAGGATGATGGGGGATCCCACCTATCCGGACGATGCGTTCTACCGGCTAAGAGAGTTGTCCCAGGAGACCGGATACCAGTTCAATCTCTGGGAGCATCTGCTGAACACCTTCGACATCGGCTATGTGGAAGAAGACCCCGTGCGACGGCAATTGGTGCGCGTGGAGGCGCACAACATGGTGCGCGCGGCCGTCGACATGGGCGACATCGTCGGAGAAATGAAGGCCCGCCTTCTGCTCGCGGCGTCGTTGCAGGAAAGCGGGAATCTGGACGAGGCGGCGCAGCACCTGGTGTGCCTGGTCGAACTCGGGAAGGCGTTCGACCTCGGCGATTTCGGAATTCGCGCCCGGGCGATGCTCGCGCAGGTCGATCATGGCGACTTCGCGCGACGGGTGGGGCTGGCGCTGGCGGCGTCGATGTGGGTGGCGTGACCGGGTTCGATTGGTCGAACTCAGCGGTATTTCCATCGGACCTCGACGAATTCGAATTGCACGCGTTCGGATAGCCTAGCCCTCATCGAAAGCGGGGTCCCCGAGGCAATTGGATGCCGTCGGAACGAACCCCGAAAAAGCTGATGGAGCGAGGTTGCGCATGTTGAATGCTTCTTCTGAAACGACACTGGCCGGCCCCCGGAGCCTGCTGAGATTCCTGATGGGCGAGGGTTGGCTTTTTGCAAGGCCGTCGCGGGCGTCCCGGGGCACCGCAACGCCGGCGCGTCCGCCGTCCGCGCGCAGCGCCCTGCATGCGCATCTGCTGGCGGGCACCGACTGGCCGCCGACGAAATCGCAGGCGCCGTTCTCACGCGCGCTGGCTGCGAGCCGCCCGGTGCTGCCGAAGGCCGAAGGGTTCGAAGCGTCCGCCTTCATGGACCGTCTGCTCGAGCTCGACCGCATGCGCGGCAGGGGCAACGCGACCACGGCGAAGCGGCACGAGCTGCTGGACTGGCTCGGCGCGAAGCTCTTCAGCCGCATGCGCATGCATCGCGAACTCTTCCGGCCGCAATGGTTGGCGGCCGGCAACGGCGAGCACTACGACACGCGATTCCGGCCGCTCGACCCGACGCGCGACTCGCTCTTCGCCTGCCGCGTCGAGGGCGACGAGCTCGTTGCCGTGGTCGAACGCCGGGCGCGCCGCGCGGGTTCGCGCGTCGTCACCCGCACGGTGCGCTTTCCGATGCGCTTCCTGGCCGACGAAGGCGAGAGCCGCATGTGGTCGGATGCCAGCCAGCGCCTGCGCCGGCTGCGCGTGGAGCGCGAGGAGGCGATCGCGCGTTTCGACGAGGTCGAAACCCAGGTCCAGGCACTGCTGGAGCGCTACTCGACGGCCGTGGCCTGAGCGAAGTCGCAACAGCCTTATCGGAAAGGGATTGCAACGCGTGTAGTCGATATCGCACGTGGCGCGCGCCGCGGGGTGTTCAACGTGGGAGTTCCGGAGTTGCTTTCACGGAGAACCGCGATGAACACATCCGACCCCTTCCCCTTCCCGACGTCCGAGCGGCATGAACCGCCGCACGTACAGCATGTGCGGCCTGTCGAACAACCGCTGACCGAAGACGCACTCGATCACGGCATCGAGGAGTCCTTTCCCGCGAGCGACCCGGTGTCGGTCAACGTCACCAAGGCCGCACCCGCGCCAAAGCCCGCCGCCAATGCGGAAAGCGCAAACCGCGCCGCCGATGACGCACACACGCATCTGGCGCTGCGAACCGGCCTCGCCACCGGCACCTTCGCCGGCATTGCCTGCTCGATCGCCCTGGCCGCCCTGGGGCGCCGGGATGCGAAACGCTCGATGGCGTGGGTGTGCGGCGCATTCGCGGCCGGACTCGCGCTCGGCTGCGCGACCGGCGACCGTTCGTCGCGTCGCCACGAGAGTTCCCGTCCGGCCTGACCCGATCGCAGAGGTCGTAGGAACTGCCCTACGCAACTCAACAACATCGCGCGAATAGGCGCGGCGCGGGCGGCATGCTATTTTTTTCGGGCCCCAAATCGAGGAAAGGACCCGACCTTGTCCCAGCCCGACGAACCCCAATCGACAACGACGCCACTTCAGAAAATGGGCGTGCCCGGCCTCGACGATGTGCTGGCTGGCGGACTCACGCCCGAGCGGCTCTACCTGGTGGAAGGCGCACCCGGCGCCGGGAAGACGACGCTGGCGATCCAGTTCCTGCGCGAAGGAGCGAGCCAGGGCGAGCGTTCGCTCTACATCACGCTGTCCGAGACGGCCGTCGAGCTCCTCGAAGTAGCGCGCTCGCACGGGTGGGACATGAAAGGCATCGAGGTGCGCGAGATGCTGCCGACCGAGGAAGCGCTGGCACCGGATGACCAGTACACGATGTTCCATCCGTCCGAGGTCGAGCTCAGCGAAACCACGCTGCGCATCCTGGCGGAGGTCGACAAGATCAAGCCCAGCCGGGTGGTCTTCGATTCGCTCTCGGAACTGCGCCTGCTGGCCGGTGGATCGCTGCGCTACCGGCGGCAGATCCTCGCGCTCAAGCACTTCTTCACCGGCCGGCAGTGCACCGTGCTGCTGCTCGACGATCTCACCGCCACCGAGCAGGACCTGCAGGTGCAGAGCATCGCGCACGCGGTGATCCGTCTGGAGCAGATCAGCCCCGACTATGGCTCCTCGCGGCGCAGGCTCCTGGTCAGCAAGTACCGTGGCAAGGATTTCCGCGCGGGCTATCACGACTACAAGATCGTGCGCGGCGGACTGCAGGTGTTCCCGAGGCTGGTGGCGGCCGAGCACACGGCGCCGCTGACGCAAACGCGGATCCCGAGCGGCCTGACAGAGCTCGACCAGCTGCTGGGCGGCGGCATCGAGAAGGGCACCAGCACGCTCTTCGTCGGCTCCCCGGGTACCGGCAAATCGAGCACGGCGGTGCAGTTCGCGGTCGCGGCGGCGCGGCGCGGCGAGCACGCGGCGCTCTTCATCTTCGACGAAAGCATCGCCACGCTGCGAACCCGCTGCGAGGGGCTCGGGATGGACCTTGGGCCCTTCATCGATTCGGGCCACATCCGCGTCCGGCAGGTGGATCCCGCCGAGCTGTCGCCGGGCGAGTTCGTCCACGAGATACGAACGTCGGTGACCGACTTCCATGCCACGGTGATCGTGATCGATAGCCTGAATGGCTATCTCAACGCGATGCCGGACGAGCGCTTCCTCATCGTCCAGCTGCACGAGCTGCTGACTTTCCTCGGGCAGGCCGGCGTCGCGACCATGCTCGTCGGTGCGCATCACGGGCTCATCGGCACGCAAATGCAGACGCCGGTCGATGCGAGCTACCTCGCCGACGCGGTGGTCCTGCTGCGCTACTTCGAGGCGCAGGGCGAAGTGCGCCAGGCCATCTCGGTCGTCAAGAAGCGCGGCGGCGCACACGAACGGACGATTCGCAGCTTTGCACTGGGCTCCGACGGCATCCGGGTCGGGGAGCCGCTGCGGAACTTCCGCGGCATCCTCACCGGTGTCCCGGTCATGGTGAACGGAGAGAGCGCTACATCGTGAGCGAAGATGCCTCGGCGCTCGGAGAGCGCATCCTCCTTCGGACCGCGACTTCGGGTGATGCGCGCCTGGCAAACGACGTGCTCCAGCGCGCGCACTTCGTGGCTCACGTGTGCAATGACATGAGCGCTCTGGTGAGCGAGCTCCCGCGCGGCGTCGGCGCGATCATGCTGGCCGAAGAGGTGATCGGCGAGATGGCCACGTCCGAGCTCGCCAGTGCGCTCGCCCTGCAGCCGCCCTGGTCGGACATACCGGTGCTCGTGCTGGCGCGCCGAGGCGCGGACTCGCGGGCGATCACCAACGCCATGGACGAATTCGCCAACGTCACCGTGATCGAGCGGCCGATGCGTGTCGCGGCGCTGGTGACCGCGCTGCGCGCCGCCTTGCGGGCGCGGCGCCGGCAGTACGAACTTCGCAGCGTGCTCGATGGCCTGCGCGACGCGGACCAGCGCAAGACCGAGTTCCTCGCCACGCTGGCGCACGAACTGCGCAATCCGCTTGCGCCACTGAGCACTGCACTTTCGCTGCTCGCGCGCAAGAGACCGTCGCCCGAGGAAGCCGGCAAGTACTACGAGCTGATGACGCGCCAGGTCGACCACATGGTGCGCCTGGTCAACGACCTCATGGAGGTGTCGCGCATCACGCGCGGCAAGATCGACCTGCAACTGGGGCAGGTGCTGCTCGATTCGGTGATCGACGAAGCGGTCGAGCTGAGCCGGCCGCTGTTCGAGCGCGGCGGCCACGCGCTGGTGCTCGACCTCCCGTCCGAGCCTCTGGTGGTGCGGGGCGACGCGGTGCGCCTCACGCAGGTGTTCTCGAACCTCCTCAACAACGCCGCGAAGTACTCGCCGCAGCCCGGCAAGGTCAGCGTGGTCGCGCGCCACGAGGCGCAGCATGCGATGGTGCGGGTCATCGACACCGGCACCGGCATCGCGCCGGACATGCTGCGCTCCATCTTCGACATGTTCGTGCAGGTCAGTGGCACCGCCAAGGCGGCGCAGGGCGGGCTGGGCATCGGGCTGACGCTCGTCAAGAGCCTCGTGGAACTGCACGGCGGCACCGTCGAGGCAGCCAGCGACGGCCCGGGCCGCGGCGCCACCTTCACGGTGCGGCTGCCGCTCGCGCGGCTGATCCCTTCGGCCGCCCGGCCGATGTCGCGGGGTGTGCTGGAGACGGAGATCGACGGCACCGTGCTCGTGGTCGACGACAACCACGATGCCGCCGACAGCCTGGTCGAGTTGCTGGCTTCCCTGGGTGCGACGGCGATCGTCGCCTACAGCGGCGAAGAAGCACTGCGGATCGCAAACGAGAAGAAGCCCGCGCTCGCGCTGCTGGACATCGGCATGCCCGGCATGGACGGATGCGAGCTGGCACGCCGCCTGCGCGCCGAACCCTGGAGCAGCGCATTGCAACTGATCGCGCTCACCGGCTGGGGGCAGCAGGGCCTGCGCGAACGCATTGCCGAAGCGGGATTCGACCATCACCTCCTCAAGCCGTTGAGCCTGCCCGAGTTCATCAGGCTGGTGCGGATCGACCGGCCCGTGCGCGATCGCGAGGCCGCGGCGAACATCATCCATACGCCTGCCCCATGAAGAGATCCATCGTGACTGCGTTGGCCGCGACCGCGCTCGCGCTCGGTACGAGCGCCCTGGCCGAACCCATCAAGCTGCCGGTCGACAGCGACGACAAGGGCACCGTGTATGTTGCGCCGAATGTGCAGTCCACCGAGAAGTCGGCCGAGACGAAGGGCGCGAGCATCGGCGTGCAGAAACCGGATGGGGCCAGTGCCTACGGCGGCGTCGACACCAGCAGCGAACGCCCGACCTATTCGCTGGGCGCCAGCACGGGAGGCAAGACCTCGTTCTCGGCCGAAGCGACTTCCGACGGCAAGAACAACGCAGGTGTCAAGGCGGGGGTGACGATCAAGTACTAGCCTTTTGTTGCCCCGGAGGATTTGATGCGAGGATCGGGCCCATGCGTCTGCGACTCGCCTTTCTCGTCGTCTTCGGCTGCCTGCTCGCCACCGGCTGCGCATCGCTGCCGCCTGCCAGGGAGACGGCTGCGGCGCACGCGATCGAAGACACGGCCGCCACGAACCTCGGTCGCGTCGCACACGATTCGTTGTCGTCGGGCGGTCCGTTGCAGTCTGGCTTCCGCCTGCTTCCGGAGGCCGAGACCGCCTTCAACACGCGCATCGCGCTCGCGCGCCGCGCGCAGAAGTCGATCGATGCGCAGTACTACCTGATCGGCAACGACAACATCGGCCGCCAGTTCCTGCGCGAGTTGCGTGATGCCGCCTCGCGCGGCGTGCGGGTGCGGCTGATCGTGGACGATCTCTACACCGCGGGCGAGGATCCGCTGCTCACCGGCCTGGCCGCGTTCCCGAACGTGGAGGTGCGTTTGTTCAACCCGCTGCCTTCACGTTCGGACTGGTTCGCGGGCAGGGTGCTCGCGTCGCTCAACGACTTCGATCGCATCGACCACCGGATGCACAACAAGCTCTTCATCGCGGATGGCGCCTTTGCGGTCGCGGGCGGACGCAACATGGCCGACGCCTATTTCATGCAGAGCCCAGCGCTGAACTTCATCGACTTCGACGTGCTTGGCGCGGGGCCGATCGTGCGCGAGATGTCGAAGGCCTTTGACCTCTACTGGAACAGCCCGCACGTGTGGCCGATCGATGTGGTCGCGGGCACCCGGCCTTCGGCCGAAGCGCGTGCCCGTTTCGACGCGCTGATCGCGCAGGCGGGCGAACGCATCACGGAGCGGTCGCTGGATGTGCTTGGGCAGCCGCCGGTGGGGGATCAGCTCGACGCGGGCCGGGTGGCACTGGTGCCGGCGTCGGCGCAGCTCTTCGTCGACAGCCCCGACAAGGTGGACGCGAACAGCACCACTGACAAGCAGACGGTCACGACACAGACGCTGGGCGTGTTCGCGAAGGCGCACGAGAACGTGCGCATCGTCTCGCCGTACTTCATTCCCGGCGAGCGCGGCATGGCGATGATGGAAGCGGTGCACGTGCAGCCGGGCGAAGAAAGCCCGATCACGGTGATCACGAACTCGCTGGGATCGACGGACGAGCCGCTGGTCTACGCCGAATACGCGAAGTACCGGATGCGCATGCTGAAGGCCGGCGTGCGGCTCTACGAGATCGGGCCGCAACTGGCACCGCGCAGCGAGCATCTCGGAAACTTCGGGCGCTCCGAAGCGGGGCTGCACGCCAAGATGGCGACCATCGACGACCGCTGGGTCTTCATCGGCTCGATGAACCTCGACGGCCGCTCGGCAGTGAAGAACACCGAGCTGGGTCTGGTGATCGACAGCTCCGAGCTGGTGAAGCCGCTGCGCCGGCTGTTCCACGACGGCGTGGTCGGCGGCGCGTACCGCCTGCAGCTCTCGGCCGACGGATCGCACATCGAGTGGCAGGAGCGCGAAGCCGATGGCCGCGTCACCGTGCACACGCACGAGCCGCACGACAGCGCCTGGCAGCGCGTCAAGTTCTGGCTGATGCTGCCGCTGGTCAACCAGAACGAGCTGTAGCTGCAGGCGATGAGAACGTTCAACCGCTTCCACCGCCGGCTCGGCACCGATGCTCCGGCGCCGGGGCAGGCACGCGCCGCGGCGATCGCGCTCGGCGTCGGCGCGCTGATGGCCATCGGCAAGTCGATTGCCGCCATGTACACCGGTTCGGCCTCGATGTCGGCGGAGGCGGTGCATTCATGGGTCTCGACGGTCACGGAGATCTTCCTCATCGCCGCCTATCTCGCCGCGCGCCGTCCGGCCGACACCGGGCATCCGCTCGGCTACGGCCGCGAGTCGTACGTGTGGTCGCTCTTCGCCTCGATCGGCATGTTCGTGGTGGGCGCGCAAGTGGGCTTCTGGCGTGGTCTGCGGCAGCTCGACCTGCCGGATGCAACCACTGACTATCGCCTCGGCTACATCGTGATCGCGTTGTCCTTCGGGCTGCAGTTCGTGTCGTTCATGCAGGCGATCCGCTTCGTGCGCGAACGGGCTGCGGAACGCGACCTGGGCGTGTTCAAGCATGTGTTCGACACCTCGGACTCGCAGCTTCGCGCCGTGGTGACGGGCGACTTCATCGCACTCGTCGGGCTCGCCGTGGCCGGCATGGGCATGGCGCTGCACCAGATCACCGGGCAGGTCGCGTATGACGCGGCGGGCTCGATGCTGATCGGCATGCTGATGGGCGTGGCGGGCCTGTTCCTCATCAACGTGAACCGGCACTACCTTGCGGGCGTGCCGCTCTCGGAAGAGCGCAGTGCGGCCGCGGTGAAGGCGCTCGAAGCCGTGCCGCTGGTGGAGCGCGTGACCTTCTTCTTCGCGGAGTTCGTCGGGCCCGACCGGCTGATCGTCGTGGTGCGGGTGGTGATCGCGGGCGAGCATGACCAGGCGACGCTGTCGCGCATCCTTCATGGGCTGGAGACGCGGATCATGGAGCACAAGTCCGTGGCCCGCGCAATCGTGGCGCTGGCGACTCCGGAGGAAATGGAACGCGTGCGCTGAGTGCGCCGTGCGCTCGGCGGGGTCAGGACGTTCTCGCGGGCGGCTCGACCGAGGCGAGCTGTTGCTCCAGCCGCTGCCGGTCGGCCAGCAGCCGGCCAGCCACCAGCTTCACCACCTCGAAGCCGAACGCAGGGTTCTGGTAGTAGAGCTGGCGAAAGGTGTTCTCGTCGATCTGCAGCACGGTGCAGGGCGTGACGCAGCGCGCGGTGAGGCTGCGCCGCTTGTCGGGCGCGAAGAAGGCGATCTCGCCGAAGAGCCGCCCGGCGTCCATGATTTCGCCGATCTCCACGAACTCGATCTGCCCTTCCGCCAGGAAGTACAGGTGCGTGGCCTCGTCGCCCTTGTGGAAGAGCACGCTGTTCTTGCGCATTCGCTTCTTGCGCATGTAGGGCCGCAGCCAGACGCCGGAGAGATCGCTGGAGTCGGCCGACGCCCGCACGCGGCGCGTAAGGCGCACCATCTCGGCCGTGCGGTAGAGATTGATCGGCAGCATCGTGCCGTGCAGCAGCACCATGATGAACGAGGGGTGGAGCGCGCCGTAGATGAGGAAGCCCAGGTTGCCGCCCACCGCGAGGCAGCGCAGCGGGATCATGGTCTTGACGAAGGCACTGACGATGACCAGCGCGCCGGCAATGCCCGCCGAGCAGAGTGCGACGATGCCGACGGGCGTCTCCAGCGCCTGGTAGAGCGAGGTGATCGCAGTGTCGAGCAGTGCAATGGCGGACATGGGGCTCCTTGTTCGGCCGGGCGTGAGCGTAGCGTATCGAGGGCGCGCCGTGAGGGTAAATCAGGGACATCCCACGGCATGCCGGGAGCAAACTCCGTTCCGGGTCCGGCCCGGGACGCCGGTACGACAAAGGACAGGCACGATGAAGAACTTCGATCTGGGCGCTCTGGTCGAGCCAGACCGCGTCCACAAGACCGTCTACACCGACCCGGCGATCTTCGATGCCGAGATGGAGAAGATCTGGGAACGCACCTGGGTCTACTGCGGCCATGTCTCCCAGGTACCCAATCCCGGCGACTACTACGCAGTGACCATCGGCAGGCAGCCGATGTTCATGGTGCGCCAGCCGGACGGTTCGGTGCGGGTGCTCCACAACCGCTGCCCGCATCGCGGGGTGCAGCTCGTGGGCAATCTCAAGGGCAACACCGGCAGCAGCATCGTGTGCTCCTACCACGCGTGGAGCTTCCATCTCGACGGGAGCGTGCGGGCGATCCCGCTCGCGCAAGGCTACGAGGGCACGCGCATGACGCGCGACAACCCGGACTGCGGCGTGAAGCATGCGGCGCGGGTGGACAGCTACCGGGGCTTCGTCTTCGCGAGCCTCGCGAAGGAGGGGCCATCGCTGCTTGAATTCCTCGGCGAGGCGAAGGTCGCGTTCGACGACATGTGCGACCGCTCGCCAGTCGGGGAGGTCGAGGTGGTGCCGATCTGCCATCGCGTGATCCAGCATTCGAACTGGAAGTTCTTCATGGAGAACCAGCTCGACGCGCTGCATCCCTCGGTCACGCACCAGTCGACCGGCATCGCGGCAGGCCGTGTCGAAAAACGGTTGAAGGCTCAGCAGGAGAAGGTGCCGCTCTACTACCACTATCTCTCGGCCTTCGCGTCGAGCTTCGAGCAGTGGGACTCGGTGCAGACCATCAACTTCCCGCACGGGCACGGCATCCTCAAGGCGTACATGGGCCTGCGCCCGCAGGACCCGGACACCCTGGCGCACGAGGCGTTGCTCAAGCAGGCTTATGGCGAGCAGCGCACGGAGGAATACCTCTCGCGCAGCATCCACCATGTGCTGGTCTATCCATATCTCTCGGTGCAGTCGCCGCTGCAGCAGTTGCGCTGCCTCAGGCCGATCTCGCCGGACAAGACGCTCTCGGAGATCTGGCACTTCCGCTTGAAGGGTGCGCCGGAGGCGATCTACCGTCGCAGCCTCTGGTACTACAACCTCGTGAATTCGCCGGCCACGATGATCAATGCCGACGACCTCGAGAACTGGACCAAGGGCCAGTGGGGACTGACATCGAACGGCGGCGACTGGGTCAGCTTCCACCGCTACTTCGGCGACGACCGGGAGGAGGGCGGTGTGACCTACTCGAATCACGGCACTTCCGAGGCGGTGATGCGCAGCCAGTTCCGCGCATGGTCGACCTACATGTCAGCCGAGTGAGGGAAGGGCCATGACCGCAAGCAAGACCCCCTCTGCGATCCCTGACGCCGGCCCGGACTTCGAGCACCTGCTTGCGCAGGACGTGGTGATCGAAGGCGGCCGCAGCGATGCGCCCACCGGCGCGCAGGCGCTCGCGCCCGACCATTCGCCGCGCGCACCGGTGCCGTCGGCCACCGATGTGCCACGCGCCGGCCTCGTCGCCGGCAACGATCTGCAGCGCGAGGTCGAGCAGTTGCTCTACCTGCAGGCCGAACTGCTCGACCGCAAGCTCTGGCAGGCGTGGATGGACCTGTTCGACGAACGCGGCATCTACTGGATGCCGGTCACGCCGGAGCAGACCGAGTGGGAAGGCTCGCCATCCATCTTTGCCGAGGACAAGCTGATGATGGAGATCCGCAAGGGCCGCGTCTCGCATCCCAATGCGTGGTCGCAGGCGCCGATGTGGGAGACGAATCACATCGTCGGCAATGTCGCGATCGAATCGGCGGACGGCGGGACGATCCAGGTGCGCTCGCGCTTCCAGATGATGGAGCTGCGCCGCGATGACGTGCGGCACTTCGGCGGCACCTACCGCCACACGCTGGTGCGCCATGCCGGCGGCGCACTGCGCATTTCGCTGCAGCGGGTCGATCTCTTCAACGGGCAGGCGCCGTTCGACTACGTGCTGCAGATCTGGGTGTAGCGCGCTGAAACCCAGGAAGCCTTGATGCAGATCTACTTTTCTCCCTTCTCCCCGTACGTGCGCAAGTGCCTCGTCACCGCGCATGAACTCGGCCTCAACGATCGAGTGCGGCTGCTGCCGTCCAATGCCAATCCGGTCACGCGCGATCGCGAGATCATCGCGAAGAACCCGCTGGGCAAGGTGCCGACCTTCATCACCGACGATGGAATGGTGCTCTACGACAGCCGGGTGATCTGCGAATACCTCAACGATCTTGCGAAGGGGAGCCTCTTCCCCGCGAGCGGAAGCGACCGCTGGCGTACCCTGACGCTGCAGTCGCTCGGCGACGGCATCCTCGACGCTGCGCTGCTGGCCCGCTATGAGGACGTCGCGCGCCCCGAGAACCTGCGCTGGGCCGACTGGCGCGCGGGACAGCTCGACAAGGCAACCACGTCGCTCGACCATCTCGAAGCAGAACCGGCGCTGCTCGGCGGACCGCTCGACATCGGGATCATCGCGGTCGCCTGTGCACTCTGGTACCTGGACCTGCGCTTTCGCGGCTTCGACTGGCGAGGGGCGCATCCGAAGGTCGCCGCGTGGTACGAGGAAGCACGAAAGCGTCCTTCACTCGCCGCGACTTGGGCGCTCTGATCCCTCAGTCCAGCGAGACGTTCGCCTTCCGCGCGAGTGCGGCGTAGCGCGCCGCCTCGCTGCGGAAGAACTTCGCGGCTTCTTCCGGCGAAGTGGGCTTGATCACATTGCCCTGCTTGTTCATCGCTTCGATCACGTCGGTGCTCTCGAAGGCCTTCACGAAGGCATCGTGCACGCGCTTGGTGTCGGCAGGCGCCATCTTCGCGGGGCCGACCACGGCGAACCAGCCTTCGATGTCGTAGTCGGGCAGGCCCTGTTCCGCGATGGTCGGGATGTCCGGCGCGGCCGGCGAGCGTTTCGCGCCGCAGAGGCCGATGGCCTGCACCGCACCGCTCTTGAGGTGCTGCTGGATGGCGGGAAGCGCCACGACGCCGAACTGCACCTGGCCGCCGATCAGGTCCGTCACCATCGGGCCGGTCCCTTTGTATGGAATGTGGCGTGCCTTGACGTTTGCCTGATCGAGGAACAGTTCCGCGGCCAGGTGGATCACCGTGCCGTTGCCCGACGAGGCGTAGTTGTATTCCTCCGGCTTGGCGCGCAGCAGCGCGATGAGTTCCCGGGCGTTCTTCGCCGGCAGGCTCTTCGTCGCGACCAGCACCAGCGGCGTTGCGCCGATCACGCTGATGGGCGTGAAGTCGTTGACCGCGTCGAAAGGCATCTTCTTGTAGACCGCCGGGTTGATGACGTGGTTGTTCGAGAACAGGCCGAGCGTCAGTCCATCGGGTGCGGCCTTGGCAACCGCTGCAGCGCCGGTGATGCCGCCTGCACCGGGCAGGTTCTCGATGACCACTGGCTGGCCGAGGGTCTTGGTCAATGCCGGGGACGCGGATCGCGCGATCACATCGACACCCGAGCCGGCGCTGATCGGCAGGATGATGCGCACCGGCTTTTCCGGCTGCGCGAAAGCGGGAAGGGCGGCGCCAGCCGCCGCTGACGCGGCGAGTCCCAGCAGCGTGCGGCGAGAGATCGAAATCGATGGGGTCATGTCTTGTCTCCGTGGTCTTGTGTTGTCTTCTGTTCGCGTCAGGCCGGCTGTCGTACCGACGCGAGTCTCGAGAGGATTTCCTCGTTGTGCTCGCCGGGCTTCGGCAGCGGTGATCGCACGCCGGGCCTGCGGCCACCCATCAGCAGCGGCAACAGCACGACATCGGTGACGCTGCCGTCTTCGGTCGTCATCGGTGCGAGACCGCCGCTGGCCTTCAGGTGCGGGTCCTCGACCAGTTGCTCGGGTCGCATGATCGGCGCGTAGGGGATGCCCGCGGCTTCGAGCTTGGGCGTGAGTTCCTCGACGCGATGCTGAACGAGGATCTCGCCCAGCGTCGCAAGCAATGCGGGTCGCACGGCGACGCGCGATGTGTTGTCGACGAATTCCGGGCGCTCCAGCAGGTCCGGCCGCTCCAGCACGTGGCAAAGCGTGTTGAACTGCTTGTCGCTCACCGCGCCGATGAAGAGTTGTTCGCCTTCTGCCAGCGTGAAGACGTCGTACACGCTCCAGGCCGACACGCGCGAAGGCATCGGCGGCGGCGGCTCTCCGGTCATCAGGAACTGCTGCATGTGCTGCGAGCTCAGGAACACGCAGTTCTCGAACAGCGCGCTCTGCACTTCCTGGCCACGGCCCGTGGCATCGCGCTCGCGCAGGGCAGCCAGCACACCTATCGCGCCGAACATCCCGCCCATGATGTCGTTGACCGAGGTACCCGCACGCAGGGGACGGCCCACCGGGCCGGTCATGTACGAGAGGCCGCCCATCATCTGCACCACCTCGTCGAGCGCGAGGCGGTGTTCATACGGGCCGGGCAGGAAGCCCTTGTGCGTGACGTAGATGAGACGCGGATACTTCTTCGAAAGCGTCGCGTAGTCGAGGCCGAGCTTCTCCATCAGGCCCGGGCGGAAGTTCTCCAGCACCACGTCGCAATCGCCGATCAACTCCGTCGCGGTGACGCGGCCTTCCTCGGTGGTGATGTCGAGCACCACGCTCTTCTTGTTGCGGTTGAACGACCGGAAGAAGCCGATGCCGAGGCCCGGCAGCTTGCGCGTCTTGTCGCCGCCGGGCGGCTCGATCTTGATGACTTCGGCGCCAAGGTCGGCAAGGATCATTCCGCAAGTCGGGCCCATGACCATGTGGGTGAATTCGACAACGCGGACGCCGGCCAGCGGCAGGGAAGATGTATCGCTCATGTGGATGCTCGGAAAGGTGAGGCGCGGCTCAGGCGGCCAGCGCTTGCGGGAAGGTCTTGGGCAGATGCGCCTGCCAGAGCGAACCGTGCAGCGTCTCGTTGGAAAGCCAGCCGGCGACGCGTTCGCGCAGTGCGAGAAGCCGGCCGATGTCGATGCCGGTGTCGATGCGCATGCTGCCGAGCATGTAGGCGAGGTCTTCGGTGGACACATTGCCGCTCGCGCCCGGTGCATGCGGGCAGCCGCCGATGCCGGCGAGGCAGGCGTCGAAGCGGCTCACGCCGACCTCCAGCGCGGCATAGACATTGGCCAGCCCGAGGCCGCGCGTGTCATGGAAGTGGCCGCACCAGAAGCGATCGCCGGCAATCTTCATCGCTTCTTCGAACAGCTCGCGGACCATTGCCGGGTCGGCGTAGCCGACCGTGTCGGCGAGGCTCACGCGGTCGGCGCCCGCGTCGAGCAAAGCCTGCATCAGTCGCAGCACCTCGGACTTGTCGACATGGCCCTGGATGGTGCAGCCGAAGGCGGTGCCGACGCCGCCTTCAATCAGCGTCCGTGACCCTCCAGAGTCGCGTGCGGCGCGAATGCGTGCGACCTCGGCCACCACCTCGTCGGGCGTCTTGCGCAGGTTGGCGAGGCTGTGTGCGTGGCTCGCGGAGAGCGGCACGATCATCAGGTCGGCTTCGGACGCGATCGCGTTCTCGGCGCCGCGCAGGTTGGGCACGAGCACGGAGACGAAGAAGCCCGGCAAGGTCTTCGCGAAGGCAACCAGTTCCGCGGTGTCGGCCAGTTGCGGCAGCAGCCGCGCCGGCACGAAGGAGCCGACCTCGATCTCGCGCTGGCCGGCGGCATGCGCCGCGCGGATCCATTCGCGCTTCTGATCGGTGGGAAGGATGGTCGCAATGCTCTGCAGGCCGTCGCGCAGGCCGACTTCGCGGATCACGGCATGCGCGGGCAAGTGGGGATGTCTCCTGGTCATGGGCGAACTTTAGAGATTCCCGGTCAATCGCCAAAGCGGTATTCTGGAACGCCAGACGTTCCGATCCGGAATGTCACAAGGAGCCGCCATGCACGATCTCGATCTCACGACGCTACGCCTCTTCGTCGCCGTGTGCGAAACGCGGAACATCGCGCGCGCCGCCGAGCAGCATCACATCGTCCCCTCGGCGGTGAGCAAGCGGATCGCGCAGCTCGAAGGCGTCGTGGGCAATGTGCTCGTCGAGCGCAAGCGGCGCGGCGTGGTGCCGACCGGCGCGGGCGAGATCCTTCTGGAGCATGCCCGCGCGATGCTCGCAGGGCAGGACCGCGTTTCGCGCGACATGGCGGCCTACGGCAAGGGCATCAAGGGACAGGTGCGGGTGCTGGCGTCGGTGTCGTCGATTGCGGAGTTCCTGCCCGACGACATCGCGGACTTCCTGCAGATGCCCGCGCATCGCGACATCCGCGTGGACATCGAGGAATCGCTCAGCCGCGACCTAGTGCGCAGCATTCGCGAAGGACTTGCGCCGGTGGGTGTGTGCTGGGACGCGGCCGATCTGGAAGGTCTGCAGACGCGGCCCTACCGCAGCGACCAGCTCTCGATCGTCGCGCATACAGAGCATCCAATTGCACGCAGGAAGCGCTGCGCCTTCGAGGACACGCTGGACTTCGATCATGTCGGGCTTCCCGCCAACACGGCAGTGCACACCATGCTCGGGCGGGCGGCGGCCATCATCGGCAAGCCGCTGGGCTACCGCGCAGTGGTGTCGACCTTCGATGCGGCGCTGCGCTGCGTGCGCGCCAATCTCGGCATCGCGGTGGTGCCGCAGGAGGTCGCGCAGCCGATGGCGACGGCCTATGGGCTGAAGGTGCTTCCGCTCACCGACCGCTGGGCGCGTCGCGGCTTCACGATCTGCTTCCATGACGAGCGCCAGCTGTCGCCTGCGGCGAAGCTGCTGGTGGCACATCTGGAGGCCCGCGCGAAGAGCGGACGCCGGCGCGACATGCAACGCGCATAAGATCGGACGCCATCGCCGACCGACGAACAACCCGAGGAGCTGTGCCCAAGATGGATCACCGATTCCAAACCTTCGTGTATGGCACCGCCATTGCGCTGATGATCGGTTGGGTGTTCTACATCGGCCGCGATGTCTTCGTGCCGATCATGTTCAGCGTCTTCGTGGTCTACGTGATCCTCGGCATCGCGCGGCTGATCCAGGGCATTCCGGTGGTGGGTCGCAAGCTGCCGCAATGGGTCATTTCGCTGCTGTCGGTGTTCATCATCGCCTTCGGCCTGTGCATGGTGGTCTACACCATCATCGCCAACAAGGACAGCGTGATCGCGCAGGCGCCGCGCTATCAGGAATCGCTGCTCGCTGCGGTGCAGAAGGTGGCGGTGTGGCTGCGCTTCGAGTCGGAGCCCACCTGGACCACGCTGCGCCGCGACCTGTTCGCGCAAGTGAGCCTGCAGCGCATCGTGGGCTCGGCGCTGTCGTCGGTGTCGTCGCTGGTGGCAACGTTCGTCGTGGTGGGGCTCTACGCCTGTTTCCTGCTGGTCGAGCGAGGCCACCTCGAAGCCAAGATCAACGCAATCGCCCAGAGCCCACAGCACGCGCAGCGCATCAAGCAGGTCATCGCCGATATCAATGCGCGGGTCGGGGCCTATCTGGCGCTCAAGACGCTGCTGGGCGTGCTGCTCGGCGCATTGAGCTGGGTGATCATGCGCATCATGGGGCTGGAGTTCGCGCCGTTCTGGGCGGTGGTGATCGCGCTGCTGAACTACGTGCCCTACATCGGTTCGGTGCTGAGCGTGCTGCTGCCCGGCGCGATGGCGATGGCGCAGTTCGGCGACGCGAACCATGTGCTGTCGATCATGCTGTGGCTCACGGTGGTGCAGTTCGCGATCGGCAACTTCCTCGACCCGTACATCATGGGCAATTCGCTCAACCTGAGTCCCTTCGCGATCCTCGTGAGTCTCGCGGTATGGGTGGCGCTCTGGGGCGTGCCGGGTGCCTTCCTCGCGGTGCCGATCACGGCGATGCTGACGATCATCTTCTCGGAGTTTCCGGGCACGAGGCCCGTGGCCGTCCTGCTGTCGCAGAACGGCAAACCGTAGCGCGCCCTTCTTCGATCGCGTTGCGCGGGTAGCGTGCTGCGTGTTAAATGCAGCGCGTTGGGTGGTGTCGCAAGGCACGAGGAGACATTCGAGATGATCGAAATCCGTACCGTGCACGCGCTGGTGGTGTCGTCGGTGTTGTTCGCGAGCGTTGCCTCCGCGGCCGACCCGGACATCGCCCGCGCGCAGGAACTCGTGCGCAGTGGCAAGTACCAGGACGCCTACAGCCTCCTTTCCCCATTCGAGAGTGCCAGCGCGAGCGACGCCGACTTCAACTATCTGATGGGCCGGGCGGCGCTCGGCACGCAGCAGCCAGAGAAGGCCAAGGCACTCTTCCAACGCAGCCTTGTCGCGCGGCCGGACTACGTGCCCGCGCACCTCGGGCTCGGCCGGGCCTACTTCGCGCTTGGCGAGTATGCGGACGCGAAGATCGAATTCGAGACCGTGCTGCGCTTCGAGAACCTGCCGCCGGATGTGCGTTCGCAGGCCGAGGTCTACGACCAGGCGGCGCGGCAGTCACTGGACGATGGCAGGCCGCTGTCGGGCTTCGGCTATGCGGAAACGGGCATCGGACAGTACCGCGTGAACGAGACGGTCGGCACGCGGGCGTTCGGTGGCGGCGACCGGCGTGACACCTTCTACAACGCACGCGGGGGCGGCGGCTTCAACTACGCGCTGCAGAACGGCTATGCGGTCGATGGCACGCTGGACTTGCGCTATCGCTACTACGACAACTCGGACAGCCGCAGCGACCAGGACCTTCGATGGCGGCTCGCGGGCAGCAAGGCGCTCGGCGAGAACAACCTCTCCGCGGGCTTCAGGGGACGCACCAGCTACCGCGGTGACGGCAACTACCGCAACGACGTCTCGATCTTCACCGACTACCGGATGCGCTACGACCCGGACAACCAGTTCACTTTCGGCGGCGACATCCGGCGGCGCAGGTACCCCGAAGGCCGCGAGCGTGATCTGAGTCGGACCACTGCGCTGCTGTCTGCCGGCTGGGTGAATTCGTTCATGGATGGCAAGGGCAGCTTCTCGCTCACCGGTCATGCAGGGCGCAACTACGCGACCAGCCGGCCGGATGGCGATTCGAATGTGTTCGGCGCCACTGCCGCGCTGGACTTCACCGTCAGCAAGACTTTGAGCTGGGGTGGCTTCGTGTGGTGGGAGCGCGATCTCTACGCCTCGGACAACATTCACTTTCATCCGGACACAGTCGATAACACCGTGTTCCTTCGGCGGCGCGACAACCTCTACGAAGTCGGTGCCTATCTGGTGTGGGAATTCATTCCCACATGGAGCCTGCGGCCCGAGTTGCTGTGGATCCGCGACCAGAGCAACTCGATCGGCTTCAACTACAGCTCGACCGAGTTCTGGTTGAACGTGCGCAAGAGCTTCTAGCGCGCCACGGGTCATCGGCGCGTCATTCGCGCGTCATCCACGCACGTGTGCAATGGTGGCCGAATGGCCTATCTCTGCTGATCTCGTGCTGGCTTGACAAGCTTTCACCCCAGTCCGATGCTCGGCCGCGATCAGTCATCGGCTGTGCCTTCGCCAGACCAACGCAACGGAGCGAGGATTCAATGGCATCAGAACAGAAGATGTCCCGCATGCAACTCACCGCGATGGTGGTGGGCGGCATGGTGGGCGCGGGGATTTTCTCGCTGCCGCGCACGTTTGCGAGTGCCACCGGGCCTCTTGGCGCGGTGATCGCGTGGAT
>JAGIAI010000109.1 GCA_017744935.1 Variovorax sp. | reverse complement strand
TATCTTGCGAGCCGACCGAGGTCATCTTGGGCTCGCAGTACGTGCCGGGGCGCACGCCCTGGCCTTCCGGCAGGCCGCAGGCACGGCCGACCATCTTCTGTGCGAGCGAGAAGCCCTTCTTGGTGTCGACCGGGCTGACCGGCAGGCGGAACAGCGTCGAGACCGGCAGGCCCAGCGCTTCACGCGCCTTGGCGGTCAGGCCGCGGCCGATGATCAGCGGAATGCGGCCACCGGCGCGCACTTCGTCGAAGAGCACGTCGCTCTTGACCTTGAATTCGGCGATGACCTTGCCGTCCTTCAGCGCCTTGCCTTCGTAGGGACGCAGCTCGACCACGTCGCCCATTTCCATCTGGCTCACGTCGAGTTCGATCGGCAGCGCGCCGGCGTCTTCCATCGTGTTGTAGAAGATCGGAGCGATCTTGTTGCCGAGGCAAACGCCGCCGAAGCGCTTGTTGGGGATGAAGGGGATGTCTTCGCCCGTGAACCACAGCACCGAGTTGGTGGCCGACTTGCGGCTGGAGCCGGTGCCGACGACGTCGCCGACGTAAGCAACCTGATGGCCCTTGGCCTTCAGCGATTCGATGAACTTGACCGGGCCGCGCTTGCCGTCTTCTTCAGGCTGGAACGGCGCGCCTTCGCGCTTGTTCTTGAGCATTGCAAGCGCGTGCATCGGGATGTCGGGACGCGTCGTCGCATCGGGTGCGGGCGACAGGTCGTCGGTGTTGGTTTCGCCGGGCACCTTGAACACCGTGATGGTGAGGCTCTGGGGCACTTCAGGACGACTGGTGAACCACTCGGCATCGGCCCAGCTTTTCAGCACGGCCTTGGCGTTGGCATTGCCCTTGTCGGCCTTTTCCTTGACGTCATGGAACTGGTCGAACATCAGGAGCGTCTTCTTCAGGCCCTCCGCAGCGGCAGCACCGACTTCGGCGTCATCGAGCAGGTCGACCAGCGGTCCGATGTTGTAGCCGCCGAGCATGGTGCCGAGCAGTTCGGTCGCACGAGCGCGCGACAGCAGCGCACTCTTTTCGGTGCCGTGGGCCACGGCGGCCAGATAGCTCGCCTTCACCTTGGCCGCGTCGTCCACGCCGGCGGGCACGCGATTCGTCAGCAGGTCGAGCAGCTGCTCGGCGTTGGCCGAGGCCGGCGCCTTCATGAGCTCGATCAGCTCGGCGGTCTGCTTCGCGGTCAGCGGCAGGGGCGGAATACCGAGCGCGGCGCGTTCGGCAACGTGGTCAGCGTAGGCTTGCAACATCTTCTTTTCTCCGGAAACACAAATTGGCGACGGCTCTCGCGATGTAGCAAGAGCCGCGCCTCGGGGACTTACTGTTTAGGCGTATCAGCGCCTTCGAACAGGCTCTTGGGTGGGTTCTTCTTCATGTCCTCGGCAACTTCGAGCTGCTTGGCTGCCTGGCATTCATCAGCCAGACGCAGGCCCTGCTTCTGGCTCATGAGCATCGACTTGTTGCCCAGCTGCAGCCACATGGCGCCGCGGGCGGGATCTTCGAGTCGGACGGCGCCGGTGCGGCTTTCGACCGGGTGGATGCGATAGCGGACGCCGGCATGGGTCAGCGTGAAGAAGCCCGGCTTCTTGGGATCGGGTTCGATATTCACGCTGGCGCCGAGCTCACACTTGATGGTGCCGGTCAGCACGGTCTCGGCCACCTTCAGATCCTGCTCCGACAGGGCCACATCGGTTTCTTCGCCGATGGGCTTTGCTTCTTCAAGCTTCTTGATGACGCGCTTGGGCACCACCTTCTGCACGGCCTTCTTGGTGGGCGTGTTCGCTGCCGGCTTCGCCGTGGAGCTGGCGGTGCTGCTCTGGGCAATCGCTGCCAGCGGCAAGGTCAGCGCAGCAGCGGCAATCAGCGCAATAGTCTTCATGAGTCGTTCTCTCTCGCGGTTGAGTTTCAGGATGAGGAAGGGGCGAACCAGGCGTGCGCCTCGGAGGGCAAGGCGCGACCCGTGGCATGCGCCCTTTCCAGGACCTGCCAGAAATGGCGGTAACTGGCGCGGTCATGCAATGTGCCATCGATACTGACCGGCGCCCACGCGGCGGCGGCCGCGGCAGCGATTATTTTTGTTGCGATTTGAATCTGGCCTTCTTCGGGTGCGAAGGCTTCGAGAATCGGACGGATCTGACTCGGATGAATGCTCCACATCCGCGTGTAGCCGAACTCGTTGGCAGCCTTTTTCGCGGCCGCGCTCATGGCGTCGACATCGCTGAATTCGGTGACCACGCAATGCGATGGCACCTTGCCATGGGCGTGAGCGGCGGAAGCGATCTCGAGCTTCGCGCGCACCACGAGCGGATGCGTGAACTGCCCTTTGACGCCCATGCCGTCGGCCGGGATCGCACCGCCATGTGCAGAGACGAAATCCATCAGGCCGAAGCTGAGGGACTGCACGCGCGGGTGCGCCGCGATCTCGAATGCATGGTGGACCGCGAGCGGCGACTCGATCAGCACGTGCAGCGGCAGGGCCTCGGCGCCCGCAGCTTCGAGCGCTTCAGTGGCTACGAGCACATCTTCGACCGACTCCACCTTCGGAACCATCAGATGACTCAGACGATGGCCCGCACGGCCCGCGATGGTGATCACGTCGCCAGCGAACGAAGGATGGTCGACCGGATGAACCCGGACGCCGACCCGCATGTCGTGCGCGGCGGCCAGTGCGAGTTCGGTGACCAGCGCCGCATGCTCGGCTTCGCCACCGACGGGTGCACCGTCTTCACAATCGAGCGTGACGTCGAAGACACAAGCGCCGAATTCGTCGGCCATTTCGGCCTGCAGCGCGAGGCTCTTGCGCATGCGCGCTTCGACACCGCTGTAGTGGTCGCAGACCGGCAGTAAGACGCCGCCTGCCTGTGCGCCCAGCAGCACAGTGCGCGGATGGGCTGTGGAAGAAGATGCCGCGCTCATCGTGTTGCTCCTCACGCCTTCCGTTGCGCCACGATGAACATGCGCGGAAAAGCCAGCAGGCGGCGGCCGTCAGCGCGCGGCGGATAGGCGCCGTCGATGCGGCGCTCGTACTCGGCGAGGTAGCTGGATTTCAGTTCCGGCGTCAGGCGATCGACAAAGGGCTTCAGGCCTGTGCCACTGACCCATTCGACGATGGCGGCGGCCGAAGCCATGGGGTGCTGGTAGGCGGTGCGCCAGACATCGACGTTGGCCACATCGGCAGCTTTGGCCGCGAGAAGGTCGTAATAGCCCTCGATGCCCAAAAGCTCGGTGCGGATCTTGTCGGCGTCACCGATGGCATTCGCCCAAGGCGCTTCGGATGCGACCTCTCGCATGATGCGGTGGGTGGGCTCCTGCCGGTTGTCCGGCATCTGGATCGCCAGCACGCCACCGGGCGCCAGGGCCGCGAAGAGCCTGGGAATCAAGGCCTCGTGGTCGGGCACCCATTGAAGGGCGGCATTGGCGTAGATGAGGTCTGGCGGCGTCTCGGGCCGCCAGGTGGAAATATCGCTGAGCTCGAAGCGAGCCTGGGGCAGCCGCTCTCGCGCACTGACCAGCATCGGTTCGGAGTTGTCGGTCCCGACGACTTGCGCGCCAGGGAACCGACGAACCAGCAGCTCGGTGGAATTGCCCGGCCCGCAACCGAGATCAAAGACGCGAGAGGCCTCGGTCAGCGGCACCCGGGCAAGTAGATCCTGCGCGGGACGGGTGCGCTCGTCTTCATAACGACGGTAGAGCGCGGGGTTCCAGTCGAGCATGTCTGGTCAGGCTGAATCAGAGCAGGTGTGCGACGCCTGCTTGTTCGTCTTGCAGTTCCTTGAGCGTCTTGTTGATGCGCTCCTGGCTGAAGGCGTCGATCTCGAGGCCTTCGACGAGCTTGTATTCGCCGTTTTCGGTGGTGACCGGGAAGCCGAAGATCACGTCCTTCGGAATGCCGTACTGGCCGTCCGACGGGATGCCCATCGTGACCCACTTGCCGTTGGAGCCCAGGGCCCAGTCGCGCATGTGATCGATGGCGGCGTTGGCAGCCGAGGCCGCCGACGACAGGCCGCGCGCGTCGATGATCGCTGCGCCGCGCTTGCCGACGGTGGGCAGGAACACGTCGGCGTTCCAGACCTGGTCGTTGATCATGTCTTTGACGCTCTTGCCGCCGACGGTGGCAAAGCGGTAGTCGGCGTACATCGTGGGCGAGTGGTTGCCCCAGACGGTCAGCTTCTCGATGTCACCCACGGCGGTGCCGGTCTTGGCGGCGATCTGGCTGGCAGCGCGGTTGTGGTCCAGGCGCAGCATGGCGGTGAAGTTCTTGCGCGGCAGGCTCGGGGCGCTCTTCATCGCGATGTAGGCGTTCGTGTTGGCGGGGTTGCCGACGACCAGCACCTTGACGTTGCGGCTCGCGACCTTGTCCAGGGCCTTGCCTTGGGCGGTGAAGATCTGGGCGTTGGCAGCCAGCAGGTCGGCGCGCTCCATGCCAGGAC
>JAGIAI010000108.1 GCA_017744935.1 Variovorax sp. | reverse complement strand
TTCTACAACGCCAAGCTGCAGACCGCGCGCTTCTATTTCGCGAAGCTCTTCCCCGAGACCGCGACGCTGATGCGCACCGCGCGTGCCGGCGCAGCCCCGCTGATGAACACCGACGCCGCCCTGGCCTGAACGCCATGAAATCCTTGTTCGCATCGATCCTTCTGCTCGCCGGCAGCGCGTCGGCGATGGCGCAGATGAGCCCCGTGGGGCTCTGGCGCAGCGTCGACGACAAGACCGGCGAATCGAAGGCCGAGATCCGCATCGCCGAATCGGGTGGCGGATTGCTGGGCCGCATCGAGAAGACGCTCCGCAAGGACGCGAAACCCGATGCCGCCTGCGACGAGTGCACCGACGATCGCAAGGGCAAGCCCATGGTCGGCCTCGACATCATCCGCGGCGGCAAGAAGGCCGAGGGCAAGGACGTCTGGGAGGGCGGAAAGATCCTCGACCCCGAGAACGGCAAGGAGTACCGCGCCAGCTTCACACCCATCGAAGGCGGCAAGAAGCTCGAAGTCCGCGGCTACCTCGGCCCTTTCTGGCGCACCCAAACCTGGAACCGCGTGCAGTGAGCGCGGCCCATCAATCCAAGTAGCAAACACACCATGTCCAGATTCCAAGTGAAAAAGGTCGCCGTGCTCGGCGCCGGCGTGATGGGCGCGCAGATCGCGGCGCATCTCGTCAACGTGCGCGTGCCGGTCGTGCTGTTCGACCTGCCGGCCAAGGAAGGCCCGAAGAATGGCATCGTCAGCCGCGCCATCGACAACCTCAAGAAGCTCAAGCCCGCACCGCTCGGCGATGTCGCCGACGCTGCGCTGATCGAACAGGCGAACTACGAAGACGATCTCGCCAAGCTCGGCGAATGCGACCTGGTGATCGAAGCGATCGCCGAGCGCATGGACTGGAAGCTCGATCTCTACAAGAAGATCGCGCCCCACGTCTCGAGCCATGCGATCCTGGCCTCGAACACCTCGGGGCTGTCGATCACCAAGCTCAGCGAGGCGCTGCCGGAGTCGCTCAAGCCGCGCTTCTGCGGCATCCATTTCTTCAACCCGCCGCGCTACATGTTCCTGGTCGAGCTGATCAACACGCCGACCACCCAGCCGCAGGTGCTCGACCAGCTCGAAGCCTTCGTGACCAGCACGCTCGGCAAGGGCGTGGTGCGTGCGCGCGACACGCCCAACTTCATTGCCAACCGCGTCGGCATTGCCGGCATGCTGGCGACGCTGAAGGAAGTCGAGAAGTTCGGCCTCACGCCCGATGTGGTGGACGACCTCACTGGCAAGAAGCTGGGCCGCGCGAGCTCGGGAACCTTCCGCACCGCGGACGTGGTCGGCCTCGACACGATGGCGCACGTCATCAAGACGCTGCAGGACAACCTCGACGAGAAGACCGATCCGTTCTACCCGAACTTCGCGACGCCGCCGGTGCTCGCCAGGCTGCTCGAACTCGGTAACTTGGGCCAGAAGACCAAGGCCGGCTTCTTCAAGAAGGCAGGGCGCGACATCCTGCGCTTCGATCTTGCGAAGGGCGAGTACGTGCCTTCGGGCGAGAAGGCCGACGAGGTCTACGGACGCATGCTCAAGAAGCCGGCCGGCGAACGTCTGAAGCTGCTGCGCGAGAGCGAAGGCGCGCAGGGGCAGTTCCTGTGGGCGATCCTGCGCGACAGCTTCCACTACGCCGCGGTGCATCTCGCGACCATCGCCGAAAGCGCGCGCGACATCGACTTCGCGATGCGCTGGGGCTTCGGCATGAAGCAAGGCCCGTTCGAACTCTGGCAGGAAGCTGGCTGGAAGCAGGTCGCGACCTGGATCCAGGAAGACATCGACAGCGGCAAGGCCCTGTCGAGCGCGCCGCTGCCGAAGTGGGTTTTCGAAGGCCCGGTGGCCGAAGCCGGTGGCGTGCACACGACGCAGGGCTCGTGGAGCGCATCGGGCAACACGTTCGTGCCGCAGCGCCGCCTGCCGGTGCACGAGCGCCAGCTCTTCCCCGAAAGCGTGCTCGGTGCGAACGGGCTCGACGCAAACAAGGCCGGCACGACCATTCAGGATGAAGGCGACGTGCGCATCTGGACACTCGACGGCGAAGTGCTGATCGCAAGCATCCACTCGAAGATGCACGCCATCAGCCCCGACGTCGCGGAAGGCCTCTCGGCTGCGGTCGATCTGGCGGAGAAGGAATACAAGGGCCTCGTGATCTGGTCGCCTGACGAGATGTTCTCGGTCGGCGCCGATCTTCAGGCGATGCTGCCGGCCTTCGTGGTCGCCGGCATTGGCGCAGTCGAAGCGGCTGAAGAAGAGCTGCAGAAGGTCATGCTGAAGATCCGCTACGCCAACGTGCCGGTGATCTCGGCTGTGCGCGGCATGGCGCTGGGCGGTGGCTGCGAGCTCGCAGTCCACTCCGCGAAGCGTGTCGCCGCGATGGAAAGCTACATCGGCCTTGTCGAAGTCGGCGTCGGTCTGATTCCCGGCGCGGGCGGCCTGACCTACATCGCGCGCCGTGCTGCAGAGGCCGCTTCGGCTTCGACCGGCACCGACATCCTTCCTTTCCTCACCGAGGGCTTCACCGCCGCCGCAATGGCGAAGGTCGGCACCGGTGCGCTGGATTCGAAGAAGCTCGGCTACCTGCTCGACGGCGACGTGATCGTGCCGAACAAGGACGAACTGCTCTACGTCGCACTCCAGCAGGCCAAGGCGATGGCCGATGCCGGCTGGCGTCCGCCACTGCGTCGCCGGTTCAAGGTGGCCGGCCGCAGCGGTGCCGCGACGATCAAGGGCCAGCTCGTGAACATGCGCGACGGCGGCTTCATCAGCCGGCACGACTTCCACATCGCGAGCCTGATCGCGGAAGTCGTCACTGGCGGTGACGTCGACGCCGGATCGCTGGTCACGGAAGAGTATTTGATGACGCTCGAACGCAAGGCGTTCTGCTCGCTCATCGTGCATCCCAAGACGCAAGAGCGAATCATGGGCATGCTGTCGACCGGCAAGCCCGTCCGCAACTGATACGCGGCAGGAACACTCATGAAACAGATTCAAGACGCCTACATCGTTTCCGCGACCCGCACGCCGATCGGCAAGTCGCATCGCGGCTACTTCCGCAACTACCGCCCGGATGATCTGCTCGCGACCACGCTGAAGTCGGCGCTCGCGGCGGTGCCGAATCTCGACCCGAAGGTGATCGAGGACATCATCTGCGGCTGCGCGATTCCGGAAGCGCAGCAGGGACTGAATGTTGCGCGCATCGGCGCGGTGCTCGCGGGCCTGCCGACCAGCGTCGGCGGCATCACGGTCAACCGCTTCTGCGCTTCGGGCCTCTCTGCGGTGCAGATGGCGGCCGATCGCATCCGTGTCGGCGAAGCCGAAGTGATGATCGCGGCCGGCGTGGAAAGCATGAGCATGGTGCCCATGATGGGCAACTCGCCATCACTGTCGCCGTCGATCTTCGAGCGCGACGGTGACGTCGGCATCGCCTACGGCATGGGTCTCACCGCCGAGAAGGTGGCGCAGCAGTGGAAGGTCAGCCGCGACGCGCAGGATGCGTTCGCACTGCAATCGCACCAGCGTGCGCTCGCAGCGCAGCAGGCCGGCGAATTCGCGGCCGAAATCACGCCGATCGAAGTGACGGACCGCATTCCCAATCTGGAGACCGGTGAAGTCATCAGCAAGACGCGCACCGTCAACCTCGACGAAGGCGCACGCCCCGACACCACGATCGAAGGCCTCGCCAAGCTGCGCACCGTGTTCGCTGCGCGCGGCACGGTCACGGCAGGCAACAGTTCGCAGACTTCCGATGGTGCGGGCGCGCTGATCATTGCGAGCGAGAAGGCCTGCAAGCAGTTCGACCTGAAGCCGCTCGCGCGCTTCGTGAGCTTCGCGAGCAAGGGCGTGCCGCCGCACATCATGGGCATCGGCCCGATCGAGGCGATCCCCGCTGCGCTGCGCTATGCGGGCCTCACGCAGGACCAGATCGACTGGATCGAACTCAACGAAGCCTTCGCCGCGCAATCGCTGGCGGTGATGAACACGCTGGGCCTCGATCCGGCCAAGGTGAACCCGATGGGCGGCGCCATTGCCCTGGGTCACCCCCTGGGTGCCACCGGCGCCATCCGCTCGGCCACGGTGGTGCATGCGCTCAAGCGCAAGAACCTGAAGTACGGCATGGTCACGATGTGCGTGGGCATGGGGCAGGGCGCAGCGGGCATCTTCGAGCGCGTCTGATCCCGGCCTGGCGCCAGCCCATTCCAGGGTTGGCGCCCCTGCAAGCGGCCCGGCCACAGCCGGCCCATCGCTTTTTCTGTAGAGGAGACGTCGGCATGCAAACGCAGCAACTGCAGGTGGAAGGCGGAGGGCGCATCGCGGTGCGCCGCTATCAGGTCACCGAGGCGCCGCGTGCCAGCATCGTCATCGGCGGTGCCATGGGCGTGCGCCAATCCTTCTATGAGCCC
>JAGIAI010000107.1 GCA_017744935.1 Variovorax sp. | reverse complement strand
GCAAGCCGGGCAAAGCCATCCTCGGAAGACAGCCGTACCTGAACCTGCGCGCTGCCCGGAGAGAACTTCATTGCGTTGTCCAGCAGGTTGCCGACGATCTGCTCCAGCCGCACCGGGTCAGCGTGGCAGATCAGCGGATCGGCCGCCAGCACCTGTGCACGCAAGCGCCCCGAAGGCCAGCGTGCAGCAAATGCGGCGACGAGGTCCAGCGCGAGTGCGCCGAAGTCGACCTCCGAACGACGCAGTGCCAGCTTGCCGGTTCGCAGGCGCGAAAAATCCAGGAGGTCGTCGATGAGCCGCGTCTGGCTTTCGATGGCGCGCTGCATCGCCTTGGCGATGCCCTGCAGTTGCGACGGCCCCGCCGATGCGGGTAGGTTCTGGAGCAGCCTGGTGTTCAGCTGGATGACATTCAGAGGCTGCCTGAGTTCGTGCGAGATGATGGCCAACGCCCGGTCCCGGGTCGCGCAGCGCAAGCGCGTTGCGGCGCGGACATCGCGCGGGGTCTGAAGGGCGGATTGGGCGCCCCCGGTGTGATAAAGGTTCACGAAGTATCCGTGCTTCTTGATTCGGCCACCCCGGATGCGTCGCGACAGGGGGCCTCGGTGCTGAACGACTTTTTTTCTCTCGTTCTCGCGATTGAACCGATCGTAGGCAGCGGCAGCCCCTCGCAGAAGGCCGCTGCGGGAGCGCACCGTGTTGCCAACCACACACCAATCGTCCTGAGCCGGCTGCGACGCGTTGCTCGTGATCTCGCAGATCGCGATCCGTGTCACAAAACCCAGTGCCCAGCCGTCTTGCATCTCGAAGGGGGGCGCCCCCGGCTGCAGGCAGCTCTTCTCCCCGCGTCGTGCGGCCCGGATGGCTGTGGCCTTCAACTACCTGACTGGATCGTCGAATGAACAGAATTTCACCCGGCGCGACGCAAGGCCCGAGCGAGGTCCGCTGGCGCTTTGGCGCATTCGTCCTCTGGGAGGGCCAGCGCCGGCTCGAAAGACACGGTCACAGCGTGCGCCTGGGCTCCCGCACGTTCGAGCTGCTGCTGCATCTGCTCCGGCGCGTGGGCGAAGTCGTGGGCAAGGACGAGCTGCTCGCTACCGTCTGGGCCGGCGTGGTGGTCGAGGCGTCTAGTATCCGAGTCCACATCTGCGCACTTCGCAAGGCCTTGGGCGAGCCACAGGAGGGGGACCACTGCACGGATTGGATTTCGAACATCCCCCTGCGCGGCTACCGCTTCAATGGAAGGGCAATTCGCGAACAGGTCGGCATGCCGAAACGAGATCGGCCGCAGGCGATGCCCCTGCCCGAGCCGTCTTTCGCCAAGCTGCCGGAGCGACTCACCCGGCTCGTGGGCCGCGACGCCGACATGGAGCGCGTGATGGGGGCACTCGCCACGCGCCGGCTGGTGACCATCGTCGGCACCGGGGGCATCGGGAAGACCCGTGTCGCCATTCATGCGGCCGAATGCCAAGCAGAACGCACGGCCGTGCAGGTGGCTTTTGTCGACCTCTCGTCGCTGATCTCGCAGGCGCATCTGGCCAGCACAGTGGCCCGCGCGCTACGCGCACCGGTGGACAGCCCCGACACGACGCGAGCCATCCTCCAGCGACTGGCGGACCGCGATGTGCTGCTACTGATCGACAACTGCGAGCACATGCTGGACGCGCTGGCGCTGCTCATCACACAGCTGCTCGGCGCGCTACCGGGCTTGCGCATCCTCGCAACCAGCCGGGAGGTCATTCGCATCGAGGGAGAACACGTCGAGCGGCTGTCGCCGCTCGCGGTGCCCGACGCGGGATGCGCCGACCTGGCCGAAGCCATGGCATCGCCGGCGGTCGAACTCCTGGTCGAGCGTGCAAGGGCCGCGGGCGCCCGCGCGTTCGAGGATTCCGATGGCCGGTCGCTCGCCTCGATCGCCCGGCAGATGGATGGCATCCCGCTGGCCATCGAACTGGTGGCAGCACGCCTGGGCGTCCAGCCGATCGGCGATCTTGTGTTCCGGCTGAACGATCACATGCGGCTCTGCTCCGCGGGCAGCAGGGCCGCCTTGCCGCGGCACAGCACGCTCGCGGCGGCGCTGGACTGGAGCATCGCGCTGCTGGACGATGCGGAGCTGCGGCTCTTCCGGCGGCTCTCGGTCCTCCGGGGGCGATTCGATGTCGAGTCGGCACTCGGCGTCGCCCGGACGGACATGGACCCCGACATAGCGTTCGATGCATTGATCTCGCTGGCCAACAAGTCTCTTGTGTCCTTCGACAACAGTGACGCGGTCGCGCCCTACCGGCTGCTCAATACGACGCGAAGCTACGCCGCCGCGCTTCTCGCGCAAGCCCATGAAGGCCCGGCGCAGCCGTACGGCACCCCGTGGCCGGCCATAACAATGATTGACACGGCTTAACTGGCCTCGGCATGGCTTTGCGCGCAGAGTGGCCTCTTCGCTTTCATGGAGGGATTCAGGACACCGGATCCCTCGAACCGAGAAGCCGACTCATGACAACCTCTGCCCTGCCTTCACCTGTTTTCATCCCCCTTGCGACACGCGCGGACCCGCTGGCCTCCAGCTTCGCCACCAGTTATGCGGGGGTGGTCGCCTTCATTGCCGTTGCCACCGAGGGCAGCTTCGCAAAGGCCGCCGATCGGCTGGGCATCGGCCGTTCTGCCGTGAGCCGCAGTGTCCAGAAGCTGGAAGACCAGCTGAACGTGCGGCTCTTCCTGCGCACCACCCGAAGCACCACGCTCACGCGCGAAGGCGATCTCTTCTACGCCAATTGCCACACCGGGGTCCATCGGATCGTCCAGGCCGTGGAAGAAATGCGCGATCTGCGGCAAGGCCCGCCGCGCGGGCACCTTCGCATCAGCGCGGCGGTCGGGTTCGGCCGGCACGTCGTGGCGCCCCTGCTGGGCGAATTTCGCGCAACCTACCCCGAGGTCACCATCGACCTGCTGCTGAACGACAAGCCGACCGACTTCACCTCGGATCGCGTGGACATCGCGTTTCGCAACGGCCGAATGGAAGACGCCCAGATCATCGCCAAGCAGATCATCCCCATGCAACTGCTAGTGTGCGCATCTCCCGCCTACAAGGCAGCCCGCGGGCTGCCCGACAGCGTAGAAGCGCTGGCTCGGCACGAGTGCATCAACTTTCGCTTTTCATCCGGTCGCATCTTCGAGTGGGAGTTCAAGGTCGCAGGCCAGCCGCGCAAGGTCGTGCCGCAGGCCAAGCTCACCTATAACGACGCGGACCTGGTGCTGCAGGCCGTACTCGATGGCCATGGCATTGCCCAGCTGCCAGGCTACCTCGCCTGCGAGTCGCTGAGAACGGGCGCACTGATCCCATGCCTGACTCAGTACGCGCCCGACGACAGCGGCCACTACATCTGCTATCTGAGCCGGCAGCACCTGCCTTCGCGCATGCGCGTGTTCATCGATTTCATGACCTCGAAGATCCGGGCTGCCGACCTGGACTGCCTCACCGACCTCAGCCCAAAGCTCAATGCCGACGCTGAGATTGGTGCTGGCGCAACAACAGCGTGAGTCCCCGCGCGAGCCTACTCCCTCGCCCTTGGCGACCCTAGCATTTGCATCGTTCCACGACCTCATTCGCAGCGCTCGCGCTCCGCGGTCCGATGTTTCGATTCAACCCCAAGGAAACCATGAAGACCACACAGAACCCTTCGACGTCACCGACTGACCTCGAGCTTGCACCATGCTGAATCTATTGCTGCAAACCACGATCGAAGGAGACCCGGACGACTGGAACATTTCGCGCTTCAGTGCCCTGCGTTCGTTTCTCTCGGAGCTGAAGGACGATGCCGGTCGGCCCGCCTTCCGGGTGACCGCGCGCGACCGCTCGCCACGCACGACCCCCGACCCTGTGCTGTCGACACTGGACGAATCGGACTTCGATCAGCTCTGGCTCTTTGCCGTCGATACCGGCGACGGCCTGACACCGGAAGATTGCGCAAGCATCAGCCGATTCCGACGCCGCGGCGGCGGACTCATGGTCACGCGCGACCACATGGACCTGGGCAGCTCGATCTGCAACCTGAGTGGCGTCGGCGCCGCGCACCACTTCCACAGCCGCAATTGCGAGCCCGATACGAACCGCCAATGCGTCGACAACCCGTCGTCGGGTCCTATCTCCTGGCCCAACTACCACTCGGGTGCGAATGGCGACTACCAACGCATCCGCTCGGTTGGCAGCATTCACCCAGTGATGCGGGACCGTCGCTCGGCCACGGGCGTGATTCAGTACCTGCCCGCGCATCCGCATGAAGGCACCGTCGGCGTACCGCCGGGCGATTCGAGCTGCCGCGTCGTCATGGAAGGGAAGAGCTCGATCTCCGGCAGGCGCTACAACATCGCGGTCGCGTTCGAGCGTTCCGAGCACGGCGGCCGGGCCATCGCACAGTCGACCTTTCATCATTTCGCCGACTACAACTGGGACCCCTCGACAGGCTGTCCTTCCTTCGTGACAGAGCCGGCCGGCGATGGCATCGTGCGCTTCACCGAAGCGCTTCGCTCGACGAAGCAGTACGTACGCAACGT
>JAGIAI010000106.1 GCA_017744935.1 Variovorax sp. | reverse complement strand
CATCTCTTCCATGCTGATCAGCGGCCCCACGTCCTTGTGGAACACGACGCGCTTCTCTTCTTCGTAGCGCGACGACGAGGCGCCATAGCCGACCGCCAGATCCTGGAGCTGGCACTCGCCGCCCTGGTCGCAGATCGGGCAATCCAGCGGGTGATTGATGAGCAGGAACTCCATCACCGACTGCTGCGCCTTGATGGCCTTTTCGCTCTTGGTGCGGACGATCATGCCTTGCGTCACGGGCGTGGCGCAGGCCGGCATCGGCTTGGGCGCCTTCTCGACGTCGACCAGGCACATGCGGCAGTTGGCCGCGATGCTGAGTTTCTTGTGATAGCAGAAGTGCGGGATGTAGGTACCCGCCTTGTCGGCCGCATGCATGACCATGCTGCCTTCGGTCACTTCGACCTTCTTGCCGTCGAGTTCGATTTCAACCATAGGTGTCGTGTTCTTCTTGCGCTCAGGCCTTGGCGGGCGCCTTCGGAACGTAGCCCGGGACCAGGGCTTCGAACTCGTGGCGGAAATGCTTGATCATGGCCCGCACGGGCATCGCGGCCGCGTCGCCCAGCGCGCAGATCGTGCGACCCTGGATGTTGTCGGCGACTGAATTGAGAAGGTCCATGTCGGACGACTTGCCGTGCCCGTTGTGGATCCGGTCGACCACGCGCCAGAGCCAGCCGGTGCCTTCGCGGCACGGCGTGCACTGGCCGCAGGACTCGTGCATGTAGAAGTACGAGAGGCGCTTGAGCGACTCGACCATCGAGCGGCTGTCGTCCATGACGATGACCGCGCCGGAACCGAGCATCGAGCCCGCCTTGGCGATGGAGTCGTAGTCCATCGTGCATTCCATCATGATGGAAGCCGGCAGCACCGGCGCCGACGATCCGCCCGGGATCACCGCCTTGAGCTGACGGCCCTTGCGGACGCCGCCGGCGAGTTCGAGCAGCTTGGAGAACGGCGTGCCCATCGGCACTTCGTAGTTGCCAGGCAGTTCGACGTCACCGCTGACCGAGAAGATCTTGGTGCCGCCGTTGTTCGGCTTGCCGCATTCGAGATACGCCGCGCCGCCGTTGTTGATGATCCACGGCACCGCCGCGAAGGTCTCGGTGTTGTTGATCGTCGTCGGCTTGCCGTAGAGGCCGAAGCTCGCCGGGAACGGCGGCTTGAAGCGCGGCTGGCCCTTCTTGCCTTCAAGCGACTCGAGCAGCGCGGTTTCCTCGCCGCAGATGTAGGCGCCGAAGCCATGCGCGGCATGCAGCTGGAAGTTGTAGCCGCTGCCCATGATGCCGTCGCCGAGATAGCCTGCGGCACGGGCTTCTTCGAGCGCTTCCTCGAAACGCTCGTAGGTCTGGAAGATCTCGCCGTGGATGTAGTTGTAGCCCACGCTGATGCCCATCGCGTACGCCGCGATGGCCATGCCTTCGATCACGATGTGCGGGTTGAACTGCAGGATGTCGCGGTCCTTGCAGGTGCCCGGCTCGCCCTCGTCCGAATTGCACACAAGGTACTTCTGGCCCGGGAACTGCCGGGGCATGAAGCTCCACTTCAGGCCGGTGGGGAAGCCCGCACCGCCGCGGCCGCGCAGCCCCGAGGCCTTGACCTCGGCGATCACCTGGTCGGGCGTCAGGCCTTCGGTCAGGATCTTTCGCAGGGCCTTGTAGCCGCCGCGCGCTTCGTAGTCGGCCAGACGCCAGTTGGTGCCGTTCAGGCCCGCGTAGATCTGCGGCGAGATGTGGCGGTCGTGGAAGCAGGTCTGGACACCGGTCGCCTGGAACTGCGACAGGACTTGCTCGGGCGACATCATTGCGCTCCCTTCGGGGTCGAATTGCGCAAGCCGTCGATCAGCTGGTCGAGCTTATCGCTGCTCATGAAGCTGCACATGGTGCGGTCGTTGACCAGCATCACCGGCGAATCGGCGCAGGCGCCGAGGCATTCGCTCTGTTGCAGCGTGAACATGCCGTCGGGCGTGGTCTCGCCCATCTGGATACCGAGCTTCTTCTCGAGATGCGCAAGCGCCGCTGCGCCATCGCGCAGCTGGCACGGCAGGTTGGTGCAGACGTTCAGCTTGAACTTGCCCACCGGCCGCTGGTTGTACATGTTGTAGAAGGTCGTGACTTCGTGCACGGCAATGGGCGCCATGCCGAGGTACGCCGCAATCTCGCGTTCGCGACCTTCGCTGATGAAGCCCTCTTCCTGCTGCACGATGGCCAGACAAGCCATCACGGCCGACTGACGGCCGGGTCCATTGGAAGGGTACTTGGCAACCTCGCGCGCAAAACGCGCCAGCGTCGCTTCCGAGAGCGACGCCTGTTCGCGGTGATTGGTGTCGGGGGTCATGGAGTTGCTTACCTGTCAATCTCGCCGAACACGATGTCCATCGTGCCGATCACGGCGACCGCGTCGGCAATCATGTGGCCGCGCGACATTTCGTCGAGTGCCGCCAGGTGGGGAAAGCCCGGCGCACGGATCTTGAGGCGGTACGGCTTGTTGGCACCGTCGCTCACCAGATAGATGCCGAACTCGCCCTTCGGGTGCTCGACGGCGGCGTACGCCTCGCCCTCGGGCACGTGGAAGCCTTCGGTGAAGAGCTTGAAATGGTGGATCAGCTCCTCCATGTTCGCCTTCATCGACTCGCGCGACGGCGCGGCCACCTTGTGGTTGTCGGTGATCACCGGGCCCGGGTTCGCACGCAGCCATGCGGAGCACTGCTGGATGATCCGGTTGGCCTGGCGCATCTCCTCGACGCGGACCAGGTAGCGGTCGTAGCAGTCGCCCGTCTTGCCGACGGGCACGTCGAATTCCATGCGGTCGTAGACGTCGTAGGGCTGCTTCTTGCGCAGATCCCACTCGACACCCGAACCGCGCAGCATCGGACCCGTGAAGCCGAGGTTCAGCGCGCGCTCCGGCGAGACCACGCCGATGCCGACGGTGCGCTGCTTCCAGATGCGGTTGTCGGTGAGCAGCGTTTCGTACTCGTCGACCATCTTCGGGAAGCGCTTGCAGAAGTCATCGACGAAGTCGAGCATCGTGCCCTGGCGGTTCTCGTTGAGCTTCTCGATCGCCTTGGCGTTCTTGATCTTGCTGACCTTGTACTGCGGCATCGAATCCGGCAGGTCGCGATAGACGCCACCCGGACGGAAATAGGCCGCGTGCATGCGCGCACCCGAGACCGCTTCGTACAGATCGAACAGGTCCTCGCGCTCGCGGAAGCAGTAGATGAGCATGTTCATCGCACCGCAGTCCAGACCGTGCGCGCCGAGCCACAGCAGGTGGTTCAGGAGGCGCGTGATCTCCGCGAACATCACGCGGATGTATTGCGCGCGCAGCGGCACCTCGAGGCCGAGCAGCCGCTCGATCGCGAGGCAATACGCATGCTCGTTGCTCATCATCGACACGTAGTCGAGACGATCCATGTACGGCAGCGACTGGATGAAGGTGCGGCTTTCGGCCAGCTTTTCGGTCGCGCGGTGCAACAGGCCGATGTGCGGATCGGCGCGCTGGATGACTTCACCATCGAGCTCGAGCACGAGGCGCAGCACGCCGTGCGCCGCCGGGTGCTGGGGTCCGAAGTTGAGCGTGTAGTTCTTGATTTCGGCCATCAGACCTCCCGCCGGGCCGCCCCAAGGGAGGGCTGCGCCCCCATGGGGGGCAGTGAATACACAAAGTGATGAACGTGGGGGCTCATGTTCAGTGGAGTCCGCCGTAGTTGTCTTCGCGAATGACCCGCGGGGTGATCTCGCGAGGCTCGATCGTCACCGGCTGGTAGATCACGCGCTTCTGCTCGGCGTCGTAGCGCATCTCGACGTGACCCGAGACCGGGAAATCCTTGCGGAACGGATGCCCGATGAAACCGTAGTCGGTCAGGAGGCGGCGCAGGTCGTCATGGCCTTCGAAGACGATGCCATAGAGGTCGAAGGCCTCGCGCTCGAACCAGCCCGCGCTGTTCCAGACACTCGTGAGCGAATCCACAACCGGCAGATCCTCGTTCGGCACGAACACCTTCAGGCGCACGCGCTGATTGAGGCTGACCGACAGCAGATGGGAAACGACTCCGAAGCGCTCACCCTCCCACTCGCCATCGCGGTAGCTGGAATAGTCCATGCCGCAGAGATCGATGAGCTGCTCGAAACGGCAGCCGGGCGCATCGCGCAGCAGCGTCGCCGCAGCCAGATAGTCGGCGGCGCCGACGACGACCGTCACCTCGCCAAGCGAAATGGTGACGCTCTTCGCCCTGGAGCCAAGCGTTTCGGTGATCTGGGTCTGGAGCGCCTCGGGAGAAATGGCAAAGTCAGTCATCTTCTCTCGCTCTTCAGGCGCGTGCGATGGTGTTGGTGCGGCGGATCTTCTGCTGGAGCTGGATCACGCCATACAGAAGCGCCTCGGCGGTGGGCGGACAGCCCGGCACATAGACGTCGACCGGCACGATGCGATCGCAGCCGCGCACGACCGAATAGCTGTAGTGGTAGTAGCCGCCGCCGTTGGCGCACGACCCCATCGACAACACCCAGCGCGGCTCGGGCATCTGGTCGTAGACCTTGCGCAGCGCCGGCGCCATCTTGT
>JAGIAI010000105.1 GCA_017744935.1 Variovorax sp. | reverse complement strand
ATCGGGCTGCGGTTAGCCGGTAATCGTCTTTTTGGTGATGGCAGCCACCACGGCATCGCCCATCTCGCGGGTTCCGACCTTGGTGGTACCAGCGGACCAGATATCTGCCGTGCGCAGACCCTGAGCGAGCACGTGCTTGACCGCCGACTCGATACGGTCGGCAGCTTCGGGCTGGTTCAGGGAGAAACGGAGCATCATGGCAGCGGACAGGATTGTAGCCAAAGGGTTGGCAACCCCTTTGCCTGCAATGTCGGGTGCGCTGCCGTGGCTGGGCTCGTAGAGGCCCTGGTTGCTCGAATTGAGCGATGCCGAGGGCAGCATGCCGATCGAGCCGGTGAGCATCGCCGCCTCGTCGGAGAGGATGTCGCCGAACATGTTGCCAGTGACCACCACGTCGAACTTCTTGGGTGCCTTGACGAGTTGCATCGCGGCGTTGTCGACGTACATATGGTCGAGTTCAACGTCGGGGTATTCCTTGCCGACTTCGGTCACGATGTCCTTCCAGAACTGGAAGGTCTCGAGCACGTTGGCCTTGTCGACGCTGGTCACCCGCTTGTTGCGCTTGCGCGCGGCCTGGAAGGCCACGTGGGCGATGCGTTCGACTTCCGGGCGCGAGTAGCGCATGGTGTCGAAGGCTTCGTCGGCGCCCGGGAAGTGCCCGTCGACCGCGGTACGACGGCCGCGTGGCTGGCCGAAGTAGATGTCGCCGGTCAGCTCGCGGATGATGAGGATGTCCAGGCCGGCGATCAGCTCGGGCTTGAGGCTCGACGCGTCGACGAGTTGCTCGTAGCAGATCGCGGGACGGAAGTTGGCGAAGAGGCCCAGGTTCTTGCGAAGCCCAAGGATGGCCTGCTCGGGACGCAACGAGCGCTCCAACTTGTCGTATTTCCAGTCGCCGACGGCGCCGAACAACACCGCGTCTGCTTCCTTCGCAAGCTTGAGCGTCGATTCGGGCAGTGGATGCCCATGGGCCTCGTAGGCGGCACCGCCGACCAATGCGGTTTCGGTTTCGAAGGAGAGGTCGAGCGCTTCCAGGACGCGCAAGGCTTCCGCGACGATTTCGGTGCCGATGCCGTCACCGGGCAGTACTGCGATCTTCATGAGATGTTCTTTTCAAGTTGAAGGAATGGGCGATCAGGCAATCATCTGGTGCGAGAGCCAGGGCTTCTTCGCCAGCCGCTCGGCTTCGAAAGCCTGGATCTTGTCTTTGTGCCGCAAGGTCAGCCCGATGTCATCGAGACCATTCAGCAGACAGTATTTCCGAAATGGCTGGATGTCGAACGCGATCTCACCGCCGTCCGGCTTGACGATGACCTGCCGATCGAGATCGATCGTGAGGCTGTAGCCCGGGAAGGCGAAGGTTTCGTCGAACAGCTGCGCGACCTTCGATTCCGGCAGCACGATCGGCAGCAGTCCGTTCTTGAAGCAGTTGTTGAAGAAGATGTCGGCGAAGCTCGGCGCAATGATGGCGCGGAAGCCGTATTGGTCGAGCGCCCACGGCGCGTGTTCGCGCGACGAGCCGCAGCCGAAGTTCTTGCGGGCGATGAGGATCGACGCGCCTGCATAGCGCGGCTGGTTCAGCACGAAGTCCGGGTTTGGCTTGCGCGACTTGGGGTCCTGCCCGGGCTGACCCGGATCGAGGTAGCGCCATTCGTCGAACAGGTTCGGGCCGAAGCCGGTCTTGCGGATCGACTTCAGGAACTGCTTCGGAATGATCGCGTCGGTGTCAACGTTCTCGCGGTCCATCGGCGCCACGAGGCCCTTGTGCACGGTGAATTTCTGCATGGTGTGTGGCTCCAGATTCAGGCGAATTGACGGACGTCGACGAAGTGGCCGTTGATGGCCGCAGCGGCGGCCATGGCGGGGCTGACGAGGTGGGTGCGGCCACCGGCGCCCTGGCGACCTTCGAAGTTGCGGTTGCTGGTGGACGCGCAGCGCTCGCCCGGCTCCAGCCGGTCGGCGTTCATCGCGAGGCACATCGAGCAGCCGGGCTCGCGCCATTCGAAGCCTGCAGCCTTGAAGATTTGATCGAGACCTTCGCGCTCGGCCTGTTCTTTCACCACACCGGAGCCGGGCACGACCATCGCAAGTTTCACGTTCTTCGCGATCTTCTGACCCAGCTTCTTGACCATGGCGGCGGCTTCGCGCATGTCTTCGATGCGGCTGTTGGTGCACGAGCCGATGAACACCTTGTCGATGAAGATGTCGTTCATCGGCTTGTTCGGCTCGAGGCCCATGTAGGTGAGCGCGCGTTCGATCGCGTCACGCTTGTTGGCGTCCTTTTCCTTGTCGGGATCGGGCACGCGGCCATCGATCGGGACGACCATCTCGGGCGAAGTGCCCCACGTGACCTGCGGACGGATCTGCGTGGCATCGAGCTCGACCACTGCATCGAAATGCGCGCCCGCATCGGAGTGCAGCGATTTCCAGTATTCGACTGCCTGGTCCCACTCGACGCCGGTCGGCGAAAGCGGGCGTCCCTTGACGTAGGCGATCGTCTTTTCATCGACCGCAACGAGGCCCGCGCGCGCGCCGGCTTCGATCGCCATGTTGCAGACGGTCATGCGGCCTTCCATGCTGAGGTCGCGGATCGCGGAGCCGGCGAACTCGATCGTGTAGCCGGTGCCGCCGGCGGTGCCGATCTTGCCGATGATCGCGAGCACGATGTCCTTGGCAGTGCAGCCGAGCGGCAGCTTGCCTTCGACCTTCACGAGCAGGTTCTTGGCCTTCTTGGCGAGCAGCGTCTGCGTGGCCATGACGTGCTCGACCTCGCTCGTGCCGATGCCATGCGCGAGTGCGCCGAAGGCGCCGTGCGTCGAGGTGTGCGAGTCACCGCAGACCACGGTCATGCCCGGCAGGGTGGCGCCGGATTCGGGGCCGATCACGTGCACGATGCCCTGGCGCTTGCTCAGGAACGGGAAGAAGGCGGCGGCGCCGAATTCCTTGATGTTGCTGTCGAGCGTGGTGATCTGCTCCTTGCTGATCGGATCCTCGATGCCGTCATAGCCGCGCTCCCAGTGCGTCGTCGGGGTGTTGTGGTCGGCCGTGGCCACGACCGAGCTGATGCGCCACAGCTTGCGGCCGGCCTCGCGCAGGCCTTCGAACGCCTGCGGGCTGGTCACTTCGTGAACAAGATGACGATCGATGTAGAGGATCGCGGTGCCGTCTTCCTCGGTGTGGACGACGTGTTCGTCCCAGAGTTTGTCGTAGAGCGTGCGTGCCATGGTGGTCTCTTTCGTGGGGAACTTGAGTGCGTGGTTGGCGTCAGGCGGCGAGCTGTTCAGCCGTCGCGGAAGGGGTGTGAAGATGCTTCACGAGCAGCCGTGCAGCGACGGGAAGCGAAGAAAAATCGCGCGCTACAAGCCGGATCTCACGATCGGCCCATGCGTCGTTCAGCGCGATGCTCTTGAGGCCGCGTCCGATGCCGCCCTGCATGAGTTCGAAGGCTCGAAGCGGCATGACGCCGATGCCGAGGCCGTTGTCGATCATCCGGCACATCGCGTCGAGGCCGGTGACATGGATGCGCAGCTTGATCGAGCGGCCTTCTGCAAGTGCCGCTTGGTGCATGGCCACGTAGATCGAGCTATTGGTGTGCAAGCCGACATGATCGAACTCAAGCGAGTCGGCGAAGTCGATGGCTTGCCGCTTCGCGAGCGTGTGGCGCGCCGGCACTACGAGCACCAGCGCGTCATGGCGATAGGGCAGGCTCTGGAGTTCGGTTGTGCCCTCGGGCACGTGGCAGACGCCGAGGTCTGCGGCGCCTTCATGCACCGCCCGAACGATTTCGCTGCTGAGATGCTCTTCGAGGTCGATCTTGATCGCGTCGTGCTCGCGGGTGAATGCGCCGAGATCCTCAGGCAGGAACTGCACGATCGCCGAGATGTTGGCGTGGACACGGACATGACCGCGAACGCCGTCCGCGTATTCGCTCAGCTCGCCCTGCATCTTCTCGAGGCTGTAGAGCACCGACCGCGCGTGATGCAGCAGGCTTTCGCCTGCGGGAGTCAGGTCGACGCCTCTGGCGTGTCGGTAGAGGAGAGGAGTGCCGAGCGTAGCCTCCAGATCCGAGAGGCGCTTGCTTATTGCCGATGCTGCGATGAATTCGCGCTCGGCGGCCCGCCCGATGCTGCCCAGTTCGCAGACGGCCACGAACAACTGCAGCGACGTGAGGTCGATGCGGCGGGCAAAACTGCGTTCAGAAGCGTGCATAGGGGCTTGGCATCTCGTTCAGAGATGGAAGCCCCTATTTTCTCCCTGTTTTACCCCCTCAGCCGTCGTGATCCACGATGGCTTTGCTGCTTTAGCGCGATGGGGCGCACCCCCGCTCGCGGTTATTGCTTCTTCTGAGCGGCGTCTTCCATCTTCTGGCCGCCCTTCTGGATGTCCTGGCCTGCACCCTTCATGGTGTTGCAACCGGCGAGCGGGATGGTGAAAGCGAAAGTCACGGCGAGCAATGCGGCAAGTTTCTTCATGACGGACTCCTTGGTCGGATGTTGACTAAACGAGAGGAGTAACCCTCCGCATCAAAAGTTACCGGTCCCGTCCTGAGCCGCCTGTAAGCCAAAACGCAAGAAAGCTGCCCGAGGGCAGCTTTCCTGGATGAGCGCAAAGCGGAAATCAGCGCTGCGCGATGGGCTTGACGTCGCGCTTGGCCGAGCCTTCGAACAGCTGGCGCGGACGGCCGATCTTGTAGTCTGGGTCGCCGATCATTTCGTTCAGCTGGGCGATCCAGCCGACCGTGCGGGCCAGCGCGAAGATGGCCGTGAACAGCGGCACCGGGATGCCGATCGCGCGCTGGACGATGCCGGAGTAGAAGTCGACGTTCGGGTAGAGCTTGCGCGACACGAAGTATTCGTCTTCCAGTGCGATCTTCTCGAGCGC
>JAGIAI010000104.1 GCA_017744935.1 Variovorax sp. | reverse complement strand
GCGCGCCTGCTGGGCGACGGCTCGCCGCGCGCCCGCGCCGAAGTCATGCGCTGGCTGGGCTTTCTCAACTCGGACGTGCACAAGGCGTTCAAGCCGATCTTCACGCCGCAGCGTTTCCTCAATGACGCGGCAATGGCGACCGTGCTGGCGCAGAACGCGCGCGGCCATGTGCGGGAATATCTCGCGCGCCTCGACGACCAACTCGAAGGGCGCGACTGGCTGACCGGCGAGCGATCCATCGCAGACCCCTACCTGTTCGTGATCTCGCGCTGGTCGGCGGCCAAGAAGGTCGACATGCAGGGCCTGGACAACCTCGCGCGCTTCGTCCGGATGATGGACGGCGACGCCGGTGTGCAAGCCGCGCTGGACGCCGAGCGCGGCACGCCTCCATCAGCCGGCACCCCATGAGGCTCTCATTGGTATCCTCCATCGCAGCCCTCGCCTCGGGCTGTGCCACGTCGAGCACGCTCGCCCACTGGTACGCCGAACAGCCGGCCGTGCGGCGCCTGTGGGCCATCCAAGCCGCGGGCGAGCCCCTGCTGCGCGTCATCGTGATGCTCGAACCCTCGCTGGACGGCGACGAGACCAGTCCCGCATGGATGGCGCACGGCAGCCAATGGGCGCGCGAACTGCGTGAGCGGCTGGCCGGTGCCGTGCAGCTGGAACGCATCGACGGGCCGCTGCCCGACGAGTTCGAGATCGACGGCGAAGGCTCCGTTCTCTTGGCGCTGTGCTGGCGCGACTCGGCCGTGCTCGGCGCCTGAGCAGGCGCATCGCCCTTGGCCCTCCGCTCCCCCGTGCCCACTCGCCCCTTCGAATTTCTCAACGCCCAGGGACACCGCCTGTCAGGTGCCCTGGAGATGCCCGAAGGCGTCCAGCGGGGCTGGGCGCTTTTCGCGCACTGCTTCACCTGCGGCAGGAACAACCTCGCGGCGGTTCGCATCGCTCGCGGGCTGGCCAGCATGGGCATCGGGGTGCTTCGTTTCGATTTCACCGGCCTGGGCGACAGCGAGGGCAGTTTTGCCGACGCGAGCTTCTCGCTGAACGTGCAGGACCTCGTGTCTGCCGCCGGCGCCATGGAGACCGCTGGAATGCCGCCGCGCCTGCTCGTCGGTCACAGCCTCGGCGGCTCCGCCGTGCTCGCCGCTGCAGACCGCATCGCGAGCACGCGTGCCGTCGCGACCATCGCCGCGCCGTTCGACGTGGCCCAGGTGCTGCACCTGCTGGATCCGGCGGGCCTCGCGCGCCTCGAGACGGATGGGCAGGCACTGGTCCAGGTGGTGGGACGGCCGATGGCGGTCGGCAAGGTCTTCGTGGACGACTTGCGCGCACACGACCCTGGGGCACGCATCGCGGCCCTTCGCCGGCCGCTGCTGCTGCTTCATGCGCCCCAGGACCGGACGGTCGGCATCGAGAACGCCACGCGCATCTTTCTGGCGGCCAGGCATCCGAAGAGCTTTCTCTCGCTCGACGATGCGGACCACCTGCTGTCGAAGCGCGAACACGCCGAACAGGTTGCGCACCTCATCGCGACCTGGGCGACCCGCTACCTGCCCGAGCCGTCGCCCGCCGGGCACCCGGTCGCGGCGGATGCCGAGGCCGAAGAAACGGGGTTGGGCAAATTCCAGCTCGCGCTGCGCTCGGGCGGCTCGCGCTGGCTCGCCGACGAACCCGCCACGGTGGGAGGACTCGGTTCGGGGCCGACACCCTACGACCTCTTGTCGTCAGCCCTCGCCGCGTGCACGACCATGACGCTGCGCCACTACGCCGACAGCAAGGGTTGGCCGGTCACGCGCATCCGCACCGCGGTGAGCCACCGAAAGGACAAGGCGGCTTCCCCGTCCGATTTCTTCAGCCGACGCGTGTTCTTCGAGGGCACTCTCACGCAGATGCAACATGCGCAGCTCTTGGAGATGGCCCAGCGATGCCCCGTCCACCGAACGCTCGAAGGGGGAGCGCGCTTCGAGCCCGTGGAAGGAGAACCACCGGCATGAGCGCCACCCCGATGCGCGTTTGGTGCCCTGCGGACAACACGGTGGTCCATCGCACAGGCCTACCGCGCCCCGCCCCTCGATCCTACGATGGATCCATCGCATCAACGAAGGCAAGACCATGGTCAAGATTGCAAGGAGCCTCGGGCTGACATTCCTGTTCGCCGCTGGCGCCGCAATGGCACAGCACACAGCATCGCACGGCGGCCCCAAGGACGCCAAGGTGACCCCGCTTCTGACGCAGGAGATGAAGGACATCCCCGGCAAGGAAGTGCTGATGATCACGGTGGACTATCCGCCCGGCGCCATCGATCCCGTGCATCGGCACGACGCCCATAGCTACGTCTACGTGCTCGAAGGCTCGATCGTGATGGGCGTGAAGGGCGGCAAGGAGGTGACGCTCAAGCCCGGCGACACCTTCTACGAAGGCCCGGATGACATCCACACCGTCGGGCGCAACGCGAGCAAGACGAAGCCCGCGAAGTTCGTGGTCGTCCTCGTGAAGAACAAGGGCGCCGATTTCTTCATTCCAGTGAAATAACGCACCGGTTGCTTTCCGCCCGCCGCAACGAAGATGACGGGTGTCAGATCGCCGAGGCGGCTGTAAGAGGCGTGCACTTTCCACCCGTTCGTGCACGGGACAGACTCACGTCGGCGCGGTGTCCCCGCGTAAATCCGACCAGCAACACGGCGACGCGGCGGGTGGAAGGCATCCCTTGCTTCCTGCAACAGGAAGACGGCACAGGCACACAGGACCCATGCAATGAAGCTCTTCTACATGCGCGGCGCCAGCGCACTCGCCGACCACATCGTGCTCGAGTGGTCCGGCCAGCCGTACGAGACGGTCCGCATGGATCGCCACAGCATCAAGACACCCGAGTACTTAGCACTCAACCCAAGCGGCTCGGTGCCGCTACTCGTGCACGGCGAGTTCACGCTGACCGAGAATGTCGCCATCCTCGGTTACCTCGCGGACCTGCATCCGCAATTGCAGCTGGCAGGCGATGGCTCGCCGCGCTCGCGGGCGGAGGTGATGCGCTGGCTCGGCTTCCTGAACTCCGATGTGCACAAGGCGTTCAGGCCGATCTTCTTTCCTGAGCGCTACCTGCCGGACAACGGCCTTTCGGCGCAACTGGCCGCCACGGCACGCGGCCATGTGCGCGAGCACCTCGCACGGCTCGATGCGCAACTCGCCGGGCGCGAATGGCTCACGGGCCAGCGCTCCATCGCCGACGCCTACCACTTCGTGATGCTGCGCTGGGCCATCGGCACGAAGATCGGTCTGCACGATTTCGAACACCTGGCGGCCTTCGTTCGCCGGATGCATGCCGATGAAGGCGTGCATGCGGCGCTCGTGATGGAGGAAGGCCTGGCGCCGCGCACCGGACATGCGCACAGCGCCCCCGATCAGTTGATGCGCCTGAACGAACGCATCCGCGACGACCTGGCCACCACGCTGAACGCCGAAGTGGTCGGCACGGTGGAGTACAGCGAAGGCGACGGCGCCGCGCTCGAAGTGCGCCGCGGTCTCGTGGAGATCGAGGTCTCGCGGATGGACACGGTCTTCAGCTGGCAGGACGAGAACTACCGGGCACAGGCGGCCATTCCGTTCCAGAACTTCTCGCGCTACGTCAGCAACGGCGCGATCCGGCTCGATCTGTAGGCGCCGTCGCCCATGACCGCTGCGCCTACCCCAGCCGCATCGCCCTTCCCCGGGCCGCGCGAGTCCATGGCCTACGACGTCGTCATCGTGGGTGGCGGCCCCGCCGGCATGGCGGCAGCCATCAGGATCAAGCAGATCGATGCCGGCCTCTCCGTCGCGGTGCTCGAAAAAGGCAGCGAGCCCGGCGCGCACACGCTCTCTGGCGCCGTGATGGACCCTCGCGCCATCGACGAGCTGCTGCCCGACTGGCGCACGCTGGGTGCGCCCCTGAGCCAACCCGTCACGCGCGACGAGTTCCTGTTTCTCGGCAAGCAGCGCGCGATGCGCACACCGGGCTTTCTGGTGCCGCAGTGCTTTCGAAACGAAGGCAACTACGTCGTGCGCCTCGGCTTGCTGGTCAAGTGGCTCGGCGCGCATGCCGAGAGCCTGGGCGTCGAGATTTTCGCGGGCTTTGCCGCGACCGAGGTCCTCTACGACCCGCAAGGACGCGTTTCGGGCGTGGCCACTGGCAACGTGGGTGTGGGCCGCAACGGCGAGCCGACGGCCGCGTTCCAGCCCGGTGTCGAGCTTCGCGGCAAGTACACCGTCTTTGCAGAAGGCGCGCGCGGGCAGCTCGGGCGGCAATTGATCGCGAGGTTCGGGCTCGACGCCGGGCGTGATGCGGCCAGCTACGCCATCGGCCTCAAGGAGCTGTGGGAAGTCGACCCCTCGCGGGCCGAACCGGGCCTGGTCGTGCACACCGCGGGCTGGCCCATGGACCGCGAGACCTTCGGCGGCGGCTTTCTCTATCACCTCGATGGCCATCAGGTGGCCCTGGGCTTCGTCGTCGGCCTCGACTACCGCAACCCTTGGCTGAGTCCGTTCGAGGAGTTCCAGCGCTGGAAGACGCACCCTGCGATTCGCAGGCACCTCGATGGCGGCAAGCGCATCGGCTACGGTGCACGGGCCATCAACAACGGGTTGCCGCAGAGCCTGCCGCGGACCGTGTTCCCCGGCGGGGCCCTGGTCGGCTGCAACGCGGGCTATCTGAACGCCGCGCGCATCAAGGGCAGCCATGCGGCCATCAAGACCGGCATGCTGGCCGCAGAAGCCGCTTGCGCCGCGCTGCACGCAGGGCGTTCGGGCGACGAGCTCGCGAGCTATCCACGCGCTTTCGAAGGCAGTTGGTTGCATGCGGAGTTGCACCAGTCCCGCAATTTCAAGCTGTGGTTCAAGAAAGGTTCGCTCACCGGCACGCTGATGACCGGCGTCGAGCAGTGGCTGATGCCCAGGTTGGGCATCGCGGCGCCGCCCTGGACACTCCACAACACGCGCCCGGACCATGCGAGCTTGCGACCTGCGGACCAATGCGAACCCATCGCCTATCCGAAGCCGGACGGCGTGCGCAGCTTCGACCGCCTGAGCTCGGTCTACCTGAGCAACACGCACCACGCGGAAGACCAGCCGGTGCACCTGACGCTGCGCGATGCAGCGGTACCGGTCGGCGTCAACCTGCGCGTGTACGCCGGCCCCGAAAGCCGCTACTGCCCCGCGGGCGTCTACGAGTTCCTCCGGGACGACAAGGGCGAGGACAGGCTGCAGATCAATGCGCAGAACTGCATCCATTGCAAGACCTGCGACATCAAGGACCCAACCCAGAACATCGTGTGGATCGCGCCCGAAGGCGGCGGCGGTCCCACCTATGAATCCATGTAGATCGACCCGTTCGC
>JAGIAI010000103.1 GCA_017744935.1 Variovorax sp. | reverse complement strand
GTCCGGCGCGGCGGCGCGGCGCTTCCAGGAAGACATCGACGTGGGGCAGGTGGGCATCAACGTGCCGATCCCGGTGCCGGTGCCGATCGGGTTGGCATTGATCAGTTCGATCGCATCGTCGATGTTGTCCGCGCCGACGAGGCACAGCACCGGGCCGAAGATTTCCTGCTCGTAGATCGACATGCCGGGCTTCACGTCCGCGAACACCGTCGGGCCGACGAAGTTGCCCTTCTCGTAGCCGGGCACCGCGGGCTTGCGTCCGTCAAGCGCCAGCGTCGCGCCATCGGCCACGCCGCGCTCGATGAGGCCCGTCACGCGATCGAACGCCGCGCAGGAGACCAGCGGGCCGACGTCCACGCCCTTCTCGGTGCCCGCACCGACCTTGAGCGTCTTGGCCTTCTCGACGAGATCCGGAACCCAGTTGCGCGCATCGCCCACCAGCACTGCGACCGACACCGCCATGCAACGCTGACCCGCCGCGCCGAAAGCCGCTCCGGCGAGTGCATTGAGCGTCTGTTCCTTGTTCGCGTCGGGCATCACGATGGCGTGGTTCTTCGCGCCCATCATGCATTGCACGCGCTTGCCTGCCAGCGATGCACGGTTGTAGACGTGCGTGCCGACCTTGGTCGAGCCGACGAACGAGATCGCCTTGATGTCCTTGTGATCGCAGATCGCGTTGACCACGGCTTCACCGCCGTGCACGACGTTGAGCACGCCGGCCGGGATGCCCGCTTCGATCGCCAGTTCGCACAGGCGCATGGTGACCATCGGGTCCTGCTCGGACGGCTTCAGAACGAAGGTGTTGCCGGTGACGATCGCCATCGGGAACATCCACAGCGGAATCATTGCGGGGAAGTTGAACGGCGTGATGCCCGCGCAGACGCCGAGCGGCTGCAGCACCGAGTAGGTATCGACACCGCCCGCGACGTTGTTCGCGAACTCGCCCAACTGCAGGTTGCCAATGCCGGCCGCGTGCTCGACGACTTCGAGGCCGCGGAACACGTCGCCTTCGGCATCGGGAAGCGTCTTGCCCTGCTCTGCCGTGAGGATCGCGGCCAGTTCGCCCATGTGCTCGCGGATGAGCTGCTGATACTTGAGGAAGATGCGCGCCCGCGCACCGATGGCGGTCTTGCGCCACGTCTTGAAGGCTTCCTTGGCGGAAGCGACTGCGGCGTCGACTTCGTCCTGCGTCGCGAACGGCACCTTGGCCAGCACTTGCTGCGTGGCCGGGTTGACGATGTTGCGCCACTCGGTGGTCTTCGAATCGACGAACTTGCCGCCGATGAGCAGCTTGACGGTGGCGACCTTCGTCGCAGGGGTGGTGGTGGCGTCCATGAACCTTGTCTCCTGATTGGGGTGCGAACGAGGATGCTAGCTTTGCACTTTTGCCGTTGCAATAGACAAATACGCATCATCGATCTGCATAATTGCAACGCATGGACTGGGACAACCTGCGCTTCTTTCTGGAGCTCGCGCGCACGGGCACGCTGGTCGGTGCGGCGCGCCGGCTGACGGTCGATCACACCACCGTCGCGCGGCGCATCCAGGCGCTTGAAAAGGAAATCGGCACCGCACTCTTTTCGCGCGAGTCGGACGGGCACCGGCTGACCGAAGCCGGACGGCGGCTGCAGCCGCAGGTGGAGGCAATGGAAAGCGCCTACCGCGCCGTCGAGAGCACCGCGCCGGCGTCGAACGAGGGGCTGTCGGGGCTGGTGCGCATCGGCGCGACCGAAGGCTTTGGCACCGTGGTGCTCGCGCCGCAGCTCGCGCTCTTCGCGCAGCAGCATCCCAAGCTGGTGATCGACCTGCTCGCGATGCCGCGTCTCGTGCATCTTTCGCGGCGCGAGGCGGACATCGTCATCTCGCTCGAACGCCCGGCGCGTGGTCCGGTGGTCGTGACCAAGCTGACTGACTACGTGCTGCGCCTCTACGCATCGAAGCAGTACCTCGCGCAGCACGGTCCGATCCGCTCTCGCGAAGACCTGCGCGGCCACACTTTCATCAGCTACGTGGACGACCTGCTCTTCAGCAAGGAACTGCAGTACCTCGACGAGCTGTACAAGCCCGATTCGTTCTCGCTGCGTAGCACCAGCATCCTTGCGCAGCATCGCGCAACGGCCGCCGGCGCAGGCATCGCTGTGCTGCCGGCCTTCATCGCCGAGGGCGACAAGTCGCTGCGGCAAGTGCTTCCGGACGAAGCCCGCTTCACGCGGACCTTCTGGATGTCGGTGCCCGCGGAAACGCGGCATCTGGCGCGCATGAAGGCCGTGTGGGACTTCCTCAAGGTGACGGTAGAGGCGCGGCGGGACATGCTGATGACATAGTGATTTGCTGCAGCGCGCAAAACCGACGGCATTGACACGCTGCACGTCGCTCCTATACCGTGCCCGCGACCCACTGACCAGCACCATGGAAACGGACGTCGCCCTCAGGATCCTTGGCGGGCTCGGACTCTTTCTTCTGGGGATCCATCACCTCACGGAAGGTCTGAAAAGCTTCGCCGGCGATTCACTTCGCCGAGCGCTGCAGACCGCGGTGGCCGGCCGCCTGAGCGCGGTGGTCTCGGGGGCCGTCTTCACCGCGCTGATCCAGTCCTCGACGGCAACGATTCTCACCGTCATCGGCTTCGTCAGCGCGGGACTCATCACTTTCACGCAGGCAATCGGCGTCACGATCGGCGCGACCTTCGGGACCACCTCGACGCCATGGCTGGTCGCGGTCTTCGGGTTCCGCGTCCGCATCGCCGATGGCGCCCTGCCGCTGCTCGGCATCGGCGCACTGCTGTGGATCGTTGCCAGCGGCAGGCTGCGCTCGCTCGGTGCGATCCTCGCCGGCTTCGGGCTGCTCTTCACCGGCATCGACTACCTCCAGACCGGGATGAAGGGCGTCACCTGGGATCTCGGGGCATTTGCAGGCACCGGCTTCATCGCGCGCTGGGTACTGGCCGGGGTCGGCATCGTCATGACGATCGTCATGCAAAGTTCGAGCGCCGCCGCGGCGACCACGCTCGTCGCGCTCGACGCGGGTTCGCTCACCTTCGAGCAGGCATGCGCGATGGTCGTCGGCCAGAGCATCGGAACAGCCGCGACCAGCGCGCTGGCAGCGCTGGGCGGCGGCCTGGCAGTGCGTCGCACCGCGCTGGCCCACGTGATCTTCAGCCTGGTCGTCGGCGTGCTCGGTGTCCTGTTCCTGGGGCCGCTGGTGAGTGCGTCCGAGTGGCTGGGCGGCCTGCTCGGCGACCTCGACGGCGTGCTGGCGCTGGCGGCGTTCAGCAGCGTCTTCAAGCTCGCGGGCATCCTCGCCTTCTATCCCTGGCTCGATCGCTACGCGCAACTCATTGTCCGCATCTCAGGCAGCGGCAGCGACACCGCGGTGAGTCGCCTCGACCCCACGGTTGCGCGAACCGGCGGAACGATCGCGCTCGAAGCCGCATGGCGCGCGATCCACGAAGTGGCACGTGGCGGGATCGAAGCCGTCCGTGCCCGGCTCGCAGGCGAACAGGCCAGCTACAGCCCGCAAACCCAGGCCATGCAGCAGATCGAACAGTTCCTCGAATCGGTGTCGCTTGACACGATCGACCCCACCATCGCGGAATCGCGCCTGGTGCGCATCTGCCATGCGCTGGACGATCTCTCGGCGCTGCAGCAGGATCTGGCGCGCATCCCCGCACCCGTCAGCGAATGGCAGCCTCCGCCTGGCTTCGAGGCGGGTGCCCACGCGCTCGCCCAGTGGCTCGATGCGACAAAGGACCCGGAGGCCGCCGTCGGGCCTGCCATCGCCGGCCCCATCGAGAGGGCCTCGAAGCAACTTGCCGAAGAAAGAGCGACTGAACGCGAAAGGCTGCTCGGCGACATCGCCCTGCGACGCACATCCACCGCCACCGCCGCTGCGGCGCTCGACGCGCTTCGATGGGCCGACGGGGCGCTGCAGGGTGCCGCGCAACTGGTCGAGTCGCTGCGCACCGCCAGCGGCGAATAGCGGCCGGACGCCTCAGACCCACAGTGGCGGATGACTTCCAGGCGGCATCGAAGGCCGCGACCAGACAGCCGGCGTATGCGACAACGACGCGCTATGGCTCAAGCCGCACAGTTCACCGAAGCCCGAAGCGGATGTCTCCAGGAACGGCGTGCGGTGCGGCACGCCGATGCGCAGGCCGCCTTCGACGCGGCCCATCCCACGAAGCCACTGCCCCGTCTGCGCCAGCGATACCTGCACATGCCAGCTTCCACCGTCGCGCTGCTGTCGGCACATCGCCGCCGATGCGCCCATGGCGATGAGATAGCCGGTCGCCTCGTCGAGGATTTGCATCGGCAGCGGCCTGGGCTTGCCCCCGCCCGCAGCTTCGCCTTCGGCGTGGTTGAAGCCCATGGCCGTCTGCACGAGCGAATCGAAGCCACGGCGCGATGCCCACGGGCCCTGCGTGCCGTAGGCGGTGAGCGAAACGTAGACGATGCCCGGACGTTCGCGCGCCGCCGAGTCCGGCCCGAATCCAAGCGCCGCGATGCCGCCGGGGCGATAACCCTGGATGAACACATGCGCATCGCCCAGCAATCGACTGAGCGCGTCGCGCCCCTGTTGGTTCTGCAGGTCGATGTGCGTGGAAAGCTTGCCGCGACTCGTGTCCGCGACCGCTTCGATGTTCGGCAGGTTCGGCGAAGTGACGAGCATCACGTCGGCTCCGTAGGCCGCCAGCGCGCGACCGCCGACCGGGCCGGCGAGGATGCGTGTGAGGTCAAGGACCCGAACGCCGGTCAACGGACGCGCATCGCCCGAAAGCGGTGGTAGTTCGAGCGGGGGTGCATCGCCGATGCGCTCGATGGTGAACAGTGGCTGCCCCGAGAGCGCGTTGCCCTGCGGCGTCGCATCCCATTCGTCGAACCGCCGCAGCGCGGTGGCGACCAAGCCCTTGGCAGCGGCCGCGACCTCGAAGTCCTTGGCCTTCCACGTCTGCATCGCCGCTTCGGCATCCGCGCGTTGCGCGGTGGCCGGATCGAGCCCCAGCAAGCGCAGTGCGCCTTCACGGTGATGCGCGAAGTTGGCATGTATCCGCACCCACCCATCGGACGCGCGATAGAGGCCCGAGAACGCATCCCAGATGTCCGGCACGCGACCATCGATGCTGAACCATGCGGTGCATTCGAGCGCTGCGTGCAGCATGTCCACCGTCACCTGCTGGCGCGGCGTGCCGCGCACGTGGCCCAGTTCGCAAGCTGCAAGCGCCGCGGCGGCGATGGTGCTCTGCGCCGCCGCGCCGACCGCGAAGGATGACGGCAGCACCGGATCGGCACCGGTGAGCCGCGCATGCGCCAGGGCGTCATCGGGCAGGCCCGCCTGCTGCCAGATGCCTTTCAGGACTTCGCTCGCTTCCATGCCGTGCCTCTCGTTCTCCAAAAACAAAAGGCAGGGTTCGCTCGCACGACCCTGCCCCTTCATTGCGCGTTACATCGCGCGACCGCTCACTGAATCAGCTTCGGACCGGTCTTCGACTGGAGCTGCTCGAAGCTCACGCCCGGTGCCAGCTCGACAACCTTGAGGCCGTCAGAGGTGACGTCGATCACGCCCAGGTCGGTGATGATGCGGTCGACCACGCCCACGCCGGTCAGCGGCAGCGAACAGTTATCGAGGATCTTGAGGTCCTCGGTGCCGTCCTTCTTCTTCGCGACGTGCTCCATCAGAACGATCACGCGCTTGACGCCCGCGACGAGGTCCATCGCGCCGCCCATGCCCTTGACCATCTTGCCGGGAATCATCCAGTTGGCGAGGTCACCCTTCGCGCTCACCTGCATCGCGCCGAGGATCGAGAGGTTGATCTTGCCGCCGCGGATCATCGCGAAGCTGTCATGGCTGCCGAAGATCGCGCTGCCGGGCAGCGTGGTCACGGTCTGCTTGCCGGCGTTGATCAGGTC
>JAGIAI010000102.1 GCA_017744935.1 Variovorax sp. | reverse complement strand
GGCTGGGAGCTGTTCCGCCTGATGCTCGACGTCGCCAGCGGCAGGAAGAAGACCTGGGCCGAGCAGTGGAAGCTGCACAACGCCCTGGTGCTGTTCAATCCGGCGCCGGTGACCTGAGCCGAACGGCGGTCGACGTCCGCCGCGATGTCGACTACAACACAGAGCTTCTTTTCCTTCCCCGGAGTCGCACATGGAAGACCTCAAGAGCAGGACCGCCCTCGTCACCGGCGCCAGCACGGGCATCGGCGCTGCAGTCGCCGTTGCGTACGCGGCGCGCGGCATGCGTGTGGCGGTGCACTACAACAGCTCCGCGGACGCCGCCAACCACGTCGTCGCGACCATCAAGGCCGCGGGCGGTGAAGCCTTCGCGGTGCAAGGCGATGTGCGCGACAGCGCCGCGATCACGCGTGTGGTCAAGGAAGTCAACGAGCGGCTCGGCAGCATCGACGTGCTGGTCAACAATGCCGGCGGGCTCGTCAAGCGGATGCCGATCACCGAGTTCGATGACCGCCTCTTCGACGAGGTGCTTCACCTCAATGCGCGCTCGGTGCTGGACTTCTGCCGCGAGGTGGTCCCGCTCATGCGCGGACAGGGTCGCGGCGGCGCCATCATCAACGTGACCTCGGTTGCGGCCCGACATGGGGGCGGCCCCGGCGCCTACCTGTACGCCGGCGCAAAGGGCTTCGTGAGCACTGCGACGCGCGGACTCGCAAAGGAACTCGCGGGCGACAACATCCGCGTCAACGCGGTGGCGCCCGGCGTCATCCAGACGCCGTTCCACGATCGCTACTCGACGCCGCAGATGCTCGAATCCTTCAAGGCGTCGATCCCGATGGGCCGCATCGGCGAACCGGACGAATGCGTCGGCGCCTTTCTCTATCTCGCCTCGCCGCAGCTTTCGGGCTACGTCACCGGGCAGTCCTCGAAGTGAACGGCGGGCAGTACATGCCCTGACCACCGTTCGCTTTCTTTCATGACAACAACGGAGACAAAGACTTGAAAGCAACCCTTCTGCGCGGCGCAGCCGCGATCTCGGCCGCGGCCGCCCTCTCGTTCGGGCTGGCTGCACCGGCCGCGGCAGAGACGGACTTCCCCAATCACACCATCGAACTCATGGTGCCCTACCAGCCCGGCGGCGGCACCGACGGCCTCGCGCGCACCTTTGCGGATGCGAGCCGCAAGCACATGTCGCAGAGCATGGTCGTCGTGAACCGGGCGGGTGCGGGTGGCGCGATCGGATGGACCGAGGTCATCAACTCGAAGCCCGACGGCTACAAGATCGCGGTGCTCACGGTCGAACTGCTGACGCTGCCGCACCTTGGCCTCGCCAAGTTCAAGTACGACGACTTCCAGCCGATCGCGCAGCTCAACGCCGATCCGGCCGCGATCACAGTCAAGGCCGATGCGCCGTGGAACACGATCGAGGAATTCCTCGCGGCCGCGAAGAAGAGCCCCGAGAGCGTTCGCGTAGGCAATTCCGGCAACGGCTCGATCTGGCATCTCGCGGCGTCGGCGCTGGAAGACAAGACCGGTGCGAAGTTCGGCCACATACCGTTCCAGGGCGCGGCACCGGCGGTGCTGGCGCTGCTCGGCGGCCACATCGAGGCGGTTGCGGTCAGCCCCGCCGAAGTCTCCACGTACGTGCAGTCCGGCAAGCTCAAGATGCTGATGGTCATGGCCGACAAGCGCGTGAAGGGCTTTGAAAGCGTGCCGACCGCCAAGGAGCGCGGCATCGATCTCTCGATCGGCACATGGCGTGGCCTCGGCGCGCCCAAGAACACGCCGCCCGAAGTGATGGCCAAGCTGCGAGAAATCACCGCCAAGACCGCCGCCGAACCTGTGATGCGCGAGGCGATGGACAAGCTCAACCTGGGCTACGTCTACACCGATGGCGCGGCCTTCGCGCAGACGCTGGCCAAGGACAACGCCTACTACAAGGACCTCATCACCAAGCTCAACATCAAGCCTTGAGCTTCCAATGGCCGCAACGACGACAACGACAAGAACGGCGCGGCCCCTTTTTTCCCCCCAGGAGACATGTTCATGCAACGCCGCACACTCATCCAAACCGCGCTCGCCTCGATGGCTGGCGCCTTGCCCTCTTTGCCCACCTTCGCCCAGTCCCAGTGGCCGGGCGGCAAGACGATCACCTACATGGTGCCCTTCCCCGCCGGCGGCACGACCGACGTCCTGGCGCGGCTGATCTCGCAGAAGCTGGGCACCGCGCTCGGCACCACCGTGGTGGTGGACAACAAGGGCGGCGCGGGCGGCAGCATCGGCTCCGAAATCGCCTCGCGCGCCGCACCCGATGGACTCACGCTGCTGGGCGGCACGATCAGTTCGCATGCGATCAACGTCAGCCTCTACCCGAGGATCGGCTACGACCCGCAGAAGTCCTTCGCGCCGGTCACGCTGATCGGCACCAATCCGGTCGTGCTGGTGGTCAACCAGGCGAGCCCGTACAAGACGCTGAAGGATGTGCTCCAGGCCAGCAAGGCCAAGCCCGGCGGTCTTTCGTCGGCATCGGCGGGCACCGGCACCTCGCAGCACCTGGCGCTTGAACTGCTGGCCTACAAGTCCGGCGTGAAGTTCACGCACATTCCGTACAAGGGCAGCGGCCCCGCGATCCAGGACGTGATTGGCGGCCAGGTCGACATGATGTTCGACACCACCGTCGTCGCCGGCCCGCACATCCAGAGCGGCAAGCTGCGTGCAATCGCGGTGACCTCGTCCAAGCGCCTGGCATCGATGCCCGACGTGCCCACGATTGCTGAATCGGGCATTCCGGGTCTGGAGAACTTCGAAGTGCTGTCGTGGCAGGCGATCTTCGTGCCCGCGGGGACGCCGGCGCCGGTCATCGACCGGCTTCACAAGGAAATCCGCACCATCCTCGCGGAGCCCGAGATGCAGGAGAAGCTCAAGAGCTTCGGCATGCTGCCGGCCGACATGACGACCACGCAGATTGCAGCCTTCCAGAAGGCCGAGGTCGAGAAGTGGGCGCAGGTCATCAAGGCCGCCAACATCAAGCCCGAGTAACCGATAGCCCGCGTCGTGCGGCGCGGGCCGCCCGGTGGACGGCCCGCCGTCCGACCCGGCCGTGTCTGGACCGATCGATAGAATCGCCCACCGCTTTAGCCGAGAACGCCCTTGTCCGATCGCCTTGCCGTCCTGCCGCAGTACCTGATCCCGAAGCAGGCATTGACCTCCTTTGCCGGATGGGTCGCGGGCAAGGAACGTGGCGCGGTGACGACCTGGATCATCCGGCGCTTCGTCGACAAGTACGGCGTCGACATGAGCGAGGCGCTCGACAGCGACATCGCGAGCTATCCGAGCTTCAACGAATTCTTCACCCGCGCGCTGAAGCCCGGCGCGCGGCCGATCGCCGATGCCGACCTCGTGGCACCGGTCGACGGCGCGATCAGCCAGTTTGGCCCGATCGAGGGCGACCAGATATTCCAGGCCAAGGGGCACAGCTACTCGACGACCGCGCTGGTCGGCGGGGATGCGACGCTCGCCGAGCGCTTCAAGCACGGCAGCTTCGCAACGCTCTACCTCAGCCCGCGCGACTACCACCGCATCCACATGCCGTGCGATGGCCGGTTGCTGCGCATGACCTACGTGCCGGGCGACCTGTTCTCGGTCAACCCCACGACCGCGCGCGGCGTGCCCGGGCTCTTCGCTCGCAATGAGCGCGTCGTGTGCGTCTTCGAAACGGCGCGTGGACCTTTCGTGCTGGTGCTCGTGGGAGCAACCATCGTCGGCAGCATGGCGACGGTGTGGCACGGCGTGGTGAATCCGCCGCGACATGGCGAGATCCGCGAATGGCGTTATGACGACCAGCAGATCGTGCTGAAGAAGGGCGACGAAATGGGCCGTTTCCTGCTCGGCTCGACCGTCGTGCTGCTCTTCCCCTCCCCGGCCGTGAACTTCAACCCGGACTGGGCGCCCGCACGCCCCATCCGCCTCGGCGAACCAATGGCGAACTGCGCGGCAGCCTGAACTCGCACGCTCACAGCCCGCAGCCTGCCTGCCTTCTCAGCTATTAAAGTTGTAGCAATCGTCGACCTTCTGGGCTATAGTCGCCGCCCGGCTCGTGGGGTCACGGGTCTGTCACAAGAAGAAAGTGGCCGCACCGGCTGCCGTGTTCCCGAGGAGTCTGATGTCGATGAGTGGCAAGGAAAACGCAGCGATCAGCCAGTTGCTCGCGCTGCTGGAAGCCCGCTACGCGCTGCGCGTCCTCTGGGCCCTGCGTGACGGACATGCCCAGACCTTCCGCCTGCTGCAGGACAGCGTCGGCGGCATCACACCGAACACGCTCAACACCCGCATCAAGGAACTGCGCGAAGCGGGCCTCGTCAGCCATGGCCACGAGGGATACAGCCTGACGCTCAGCGGGCAGGACCTGCTCAAGCGTCTGTCCGACCTTCAGGCTTTCGCCGCAAAGTGGCAGCAGGGCCAGGCCAAGAAAGCGCCCGCGCCCTCGCCGTAGGACCGCCCGACGGCATCACCGCCTGCAGGAGCGCGCTTCCAGCCTCGTTAAACTGCGCGGTTTCCTCCACATTCCACAGGAGCGCACCATGCCCACCACCCCCTCCGGCCTGCAGTACGAAGACACCACGGTCGGCGACGGCGCCGAAGCCAAGCCCGGCCATCACGTGCACGTGCACTACACCGGCTGGCTCTACAACGACGGCGTGCAAGGCGCCAAGTTCGACTCGAGCCGCGACCGCAACGACCCCTTCGCCTTCTCGCTGGGCGCCGGTCAGGTCATCAAGGGCTGGGACGAAGGCGTCGCCGGCATGAAGATCGGCGGCAAGCGCACGCTGATCATTCCGGCATCGCTCGGCTACGGCGCACGCGGCGCCGGCGGCGTGATTCCGCCGAACGCGACCCTCAAGTTCGACGTCGAGTTGCTCGACGCCCACTGAGCGGCTCCCGGAGCCGAAAAATGCGCCGTTTCCCGGCGCATTTTTTTCTTGAAAACCCTGCGGCGGACCCCAGTTAGCTGCTTGTCGTTCTTTTCTCGTTGATTTCCGGCTTGGTTGCCGGCCTATTGAGCATGTCAGACCCGCAAAACACCCAACCGAATCCCGATACCCTGCAAGGCGCACCCAGCCCTGAAGAGCTCGAGGCAGCTCAGGCGGCGAACGAAGCCGACGCGCTGGCGGCGGCCCAGGCCGAGATCGCCGCATTGCAGGCCAAGAATGCCGAACTGGCTGACCAGTTCCTCCGCGCCCAGGCCGACGTGCAGAACGCCCGCCGCCGCGCCGACGAGGAAGTGAGCAAGGGCCGCAAGTTCGCCATCGAAGGCTTCGCCGAGAGCCTGCTGCCCGTGCTGGACAGCCTCGAAGCCGGCCTCGCGGTGCAAGACGCCACCGTCGAGCACTTGCGCGAAGGCACCGAAGCCACCCTGCGCCAGCTCAAGAGCGCGCTGGAGCGCAACAAGGTCATCGAAATCGCGCCGCCGGCCGGCAGCAAGTTCGACCCGCATCTGCACCAGGCCATCTCGATGGTCCCGGTTCCCGGCCAAGAACCCAACACCGTCGCCAACGTGCTGCAGAAGGGCTACACGATCGCCGACCGCATCCTGCGCCCCGCCCTCGTGACCGTCAGCAGCCCGAGCTGAAAGCCAACAAGAAACCCACAGGAAAACCCCAGCTGATCCCTTGAATCGCACGGGGTTATCCACAAGTTCACAACAACCTCATTTCAGATCCCCAGGAGCAACAACATGGCCAAAATCATCGGCATCGACCTCGGCACCACGAATTCGTGCGTGGCGATCATGGAAGGCAATACGACGCGCGTGATCGAGAACTCCGAAGGCGCCCGTACGACGCCCTCGATCGTGGCGTATCAGGAAGATGGTGAAGTGCTGGTCGGTGCCTCGGCCAAGCGCCAGGCCGTCACCAACCCGACGAACACCGTCTTCTCCGTCAAGCGCTTCATGGGCCGCAAGGAGGCCGAGGTGCGCGAGGAGGAGTCGATCGTCCCGTACAAGGTCGTTGCGGGCCCGAACGGTGACGCGCGCATCAGCGTCGACGACAAGCAGTACAGCCCGCCGGAGATCAGCGCGATGACGCTGGCGAAGCTGAAGGCCGACGCCGAGGCCTACCTCGGCGAGACGGTCGACAGCG
>JAGIAI010000101.1 GCA_017744935.1 Variovorax sp. | reverse complement strand
GGCAATATTCAATAAAAACCAAACTACACAGCGCCGACAGACCTCTGGAGCGGGAGACGGGAATCGAACCCGCGTCATTAGCTTGGAAGGCTAGGGTTCTACCATTGAACTACTCCCGCATTGCGACGCAATCCGTCTAGACCAGATCACATCACCTCACGGCCAGAGCCTTCACCTTCGCTTCAGCTCCGCACATCACATTCAAGCGCTCTGCAAAATCCATTTTCGCTGGTGGAGAGGGCTGGATTCGAACCAGCGTACTCGTAAGAGGGCAGATTTACAGTCTGCTGCCATTAACCACTCGGCCACCTCTCCGGCGAACCTCGAAATATAGCACGATTCCCAGCCTGCGTCGATGACAGTTTGGTGATTCGTGCTGCCGCGTCGCACCGGTACATCCAGGTTCCGGCGTGGCGCTTCGAGCCATCGATTCTCGCATGGAATCAAGCAGTTACCGCGTTGTGAGCTGGGCGTCGCGCCATGCGCGGGCTTCGCCGAAGTGACCGCAACCGACGAAGGGCACCGGCGGCCGCATGGCGGACAGCGGAGACGGATGATTCGACATCAACACCTTGTGACGACTTGTATCGATCAGCGACCGTTTGCTCTGCGCGTGCGATCCCCAGAGCATGAAGACGCTCGGCTGCCCCTCGGTCGCAACGTGACGGATCACCGCGTCCGTCAGCACTTCCCACCCTCGCCCGGAATGACTGGCAGGTTGCCCCTCCTCGACTGTCAGGCAGGTATTGAGCAACAGCACGCCATTTTTCGCCCACTTGACGAGGCTGCCACCAGGATCCGGAAATGCTGGCGGACGTGTGCCCAGGTCGCGCTCGAGTTCCTTGAAGATGTTGCGCAGCGATGGCGGCAGCGCTACGCCGGGTGCCACCGAGAACGCAAGACCTTCGGCCTGACCACGCCCGTGGTAAGGGTCCTGCCCCAGGATCACGACGCGAACATCCTCTGGTGGCGTGAGTTCCAGCGCTCGCAGCGGGCGCGGGGGAAAGATCACCGCACCGGCATCGAGCCGGTCCTGAAGAAAGCCCAGCAACCGCCGCCCCACCGCACCGGCAAAGAATTCGTCGACCAACGGCCGCCAACCGGGCGCCACGGGCCAATCGGCAGGATTGCTGCTGACTAGCTGATCCGCGCTCAACGGAACATCTCCGCGAGCGCCTCGCCCGGTTCATCGGCGCGCATGAAGGCCTCGCCGACAAGGAACGAATGGACCCCCGCCGTCCTCAGCTTCGCGACATCGTCACGTGACGAGATGCCCGACTCGGTCACGAGGAGCCGCCCTTCCGGCACCTGTGCAAGCAGATCGATCGTCGTCTGGATCGAAACCTCGAAGGTACGCAGATTGCGATTGTTGACGCCAATCAGCGGTGTCCGCAGCTTCAGAGCCCGTTCGAGCTCGGCGCCGTCGTGCACTTCAACCAGCACCGCCATGCCCAGCCCCGCCGCGATCGCTTCGTATTCGCGCATCTGCACGTCATCGAGGCAAGCGGCGATGAGCAGGATCGCGTCTGCGCCTATCGACCGCGCCTCGTAGACCTGGTAGGCGTCCACGATGAAGTCCTTGCGCAACACCGGAAGGTCGCAGGATGCGCGAGCCTGCTTCAGATAGTCGATGCCGCCCTGGAAGAACTGCCGATCGGTCAACACCGACAGGCACGCCGCACTCACCTTGCCATCGCCCGCCGCATAGCTCTGCGCGATGTCGGCGGGAACGAAATCCGCACGAAGGACCCCCTTGCTTGGGCTCGCCTTCTTGACCTCCGCAATGACGGCGGCCGCACCGGCGGCGATCTTCGAGCGCAAAGCGCCGACGAAATCACGCGTGAGCACTCGGCTTTCCGCGTCGAAGCGAATCGCTTCGAGCGAAGTCCGCTTTCTCGCCGCGGCGACCTCTTCGCGCTTGACCGCAACGATCTTCTCGAGGATGTCCGACATTTGGCCCGCCTCCTCAAGCCGCGGCGGCCGTGGCCGCGACGAGTTCCGCGAGCTTGGCCCTCGCCGCGCCCGACTCGAGTGCAGCGCGCGACTGCTCGATGCCGGTGGCGATCGAGTCAGAGACACCAGCCGCATAGAGCGCAGCGCCCGCATTCAGCAGGACGATGTCGCGCGCAGGACCAGGCTTGTTGCCGAGCACGCCGAGAAGCATCTCGCGCGACTGCTCGGGCGTCTCCACGCGCAGCGTGCGATTGCTAGACATCGAAAAGCCGAAGTCTTCCGGATGAAGCTCGTATTCGCGCACCTCACCGCCCTTGAGTTCGCCCACCATCGTGGCGGCGCCCAAGGAGATTTCGTCCATGCCGTCACGGCCATAAACGACGAGCGCATGCTCGGCACCCAGCCTTTGCAACGCACGCACCTGGATACCGACGAGATCCGGGTGGAACACGCCCATCAGGATGTTGGGCGCCCCCGCCGGATTGGTGAGCGGGCCCAGGATATTGAAGATGGTCTTGATGCCCAGCTCCTTGCGCACCGGCGCGACGTTCTTCATCGCGGGATGATGGTTCGGCGCGAACATGAAGCCGATGCCCACATCGGCGATGCACTTGGCGATCTGCTCGGGCTTCAGGTTGATGTTGACGCCGAGCGACTCCAGCACGTCCGCGCTGCCCGACTTGCTGCTCACGCTCCGCCCTCCGTGCTTGCTGACCTTGGCACCCGCCGCCGCCGCAACGAACATCGAGCAGGTCGAGATGTTGAAGGTGTGCGAGCCGTCGCCACCGGTGCCGACGATGTCGACAAGGCGCGTGGTATCGGCCACCGGCACCTTGGTCGAGACCTCGCGCATCACCTGCGCAGCAGCGGTGATCTCGCCAATGGTTTCCTTCTTGACGCGCAGGCCCGTGATCAGCGCGGCCATCATCACCGGCGAGCATTCGCCGCTCATGATGAGGCGAACGATGTGCAACATCTCATCGTGAAAGACCTCGCGATGTTCGATGGTGCGTTGCAGGGCTTCCTGGGGGGTGATGGGCATGTGAATGTCTCGCTCGGTTCGATGGATCGGGTCGTTGTGGGAGGTCCGCTCAGGCACGGAAGAAGCTCCGTATGGCGCCGATGGCGCGGTCGATGCCGTTCGCATCGACGTCGAGATGCGTCGCGAAGCGCAGCCGGTAGAGCCCGGTGGCCAGCACGCCGTTCTGCTTCAGATGCGCAAGGAGCTCGGCCGAACGATGACGCGCCTCGCCCTCCAGGTCAACGAACAGCAGATTGGTCTGTGGTGCCTCGACGCGCAGTTCCGCAATACCTGCCAGCCCGTCCGCGAGCCGGCGCGCGAGTTCGTGGTCCTGGGCGAGCCTGTCGATGTGATGGGCGAGCGCGTGGGATGCCGCCGCAGCGAGCACACCGGCCTGCCGCATGCCGCCGCCGGCCATCTTGCGGATACGGTGCGCGCGAGCGATGAACTCGCGCGAGCCGCACAAGGCCGATCCCACAGGCGCACCGAGACCCTTGCTGAAGCAGACTGACACGCTGTCGAAGCAGCTCGCGATGCGGCGTGCTTCGGACCGCACGTCGGAGCCAGTCTGAGCGGCCTGCGCCGTCGCGGCGTTGAAGAGCCGCGCTCCATCGAGGTGGCGAACGAGCCCCTTCCGGCGGGCGAATTCGGTCGCCTGCTGCACATATGCGAAGGGCAGCAGCTTGCCGCCAAGGGTGTTCTCGAGCGCGAGGAGTCGGGTCCGCGCGAAGTGCGCATCATCGGGCTTGATCGCCGCCTCGATCTCTTCGAGCGCGATCGTGCCGTCAGCCTGGTGGTTCAGCGGCTGCGGCTGCACGCTGCCGAAGACCGCCGCGCCGCCGCCTTCCCAGCGGTAGCAATGCGCCTGCTGCCCGACGATGTACTCGTCGCCACGCTGGCAGTGCGACAGGACTGCGCAGAGATTGCTCTGCGTACCCGTCGGAACGAACAGCGCCGCTTCGAAGCCCAGCATGCCTGCGATCTGCTCCTGCAGCGCGTTCACGCTGGGGTCGTCGCCGAATACGTCGTCGCCGACAGGCGCGGCCATCATCGCGTCGCGCATGGCGGCGGTCGGCTTGGTCACGGTGTCGCTGCGCAGATCGATCAGGTTCGATGAAGTCGTCATGTCGTGCCTCACTCCAGGAAGTTCTTCAGCATGGCGTGGCCGTGCTCGGTCAGGATGGATTCGGGATGGAACTGCACCCCTTCGATGCGCACGTCGTGCGCGAAGCCGGTGTGTCGCACGCCCATGATCTCGCCATCGTCTGTCCATGCGGTGATTGCCAGTTCGGCTGGGCACGTGGATCGCTCGATGGCCAGCGAGTGATAACGGTTCACGCTGAATTTCTCGGGCAATCCGGCAAAGACGCCTTCGCGCGTGGTCGTGATCTGGCTGGTCTTGCCGTGCATCAGCTCTTGCGCCCGGATGACCTTCCCGCCAAAGGCTGCGCCGATCGACTGATGGCCCAGGCAAACGCCAAGAATTGGCAGACGCCCCGCGAACTCGCGAATCGCCGCGACGGACACACCCGCCTCCGCTGGCGAGCACGGTCCCGGCGAGATCACCAGTCGCCCGACCCCACCGGCGATGCGATCGCGCAACTGGTCCAGTGTGATCTCATCGTTGCGGAACACATCGACCTCGGCGCCAAGCTCGCCGAAGTACTGCACGAGGTTGTAGGTGAAGCTGTCGTAGTTGTCGATCATCAAGAGCTTCATCGCCTGACTCCGATCTGCTTTGCCGCTCATTCCAGCCCCTCCTCGACGAGTTCGGCCGCGCGCAGCAGCGCGCGCGCCTTGGCTTCGGTCTCTTTCCATTCGAGCTCGGGAACCGAATCGGCGACCACGCCAGCGGCCGCCTGCACGTGCAGCATCTGGTCCTTGACGATCCCGGTACGGATTGCGATGGCCACGTCCATGTCGCCGGCATAGCTGATGTAGCCGCAGGCACCACCGTAGATGCCGCGCTTGGTCGGCTCGAGCTGGTCGATCAGCTCCATCGCGTGCACCTTGGGCGCGCCGGTCAGCGTGCCGGCCGGGAAGGTGGCCTTGAGCACATCGATCGCGGTCATGCCGTCCTTCAGCGTGCCTTCGACGTTGCTCACGATGTGCATCACGTGGCTGTAGCGCTCGATGGCGAAGGCTTCGGTCACCTTCACCGTGCCGATCTTCGCGATGCGGCCGATGTCGTTGCGGGCGAGGTCGATCAGCATCACGTGCTCGGCACGCTCCTTGGGATCGTTGATGAGCTCGACCTCCGCCGCCTTGTCGAGCTCAGGCGAGGCGCCGCGCGGGCGAGTGCCCGCGAGCGGCCGGATGGTGATCTTCTGTTCGCTCTCCCCGGTGTGCTCCTGCCGCACGAGGATCTCGGGCGAAGCGCCGACCACATGGAAATCGCCCAGGTCGTAGTAGTACATGTAGGGCGACGGATTGAGCGACCGCAGCGCGCGATACAGCGACAGGGGCGATTCGGTGTAGCGCTTGCTGATGCGCTGGCCGACCTGCACCTGCATGAAGTCACCCGCGGCGATCAGCTCCTTCGCGCGCTCGACTGCGGCGAGGTAGTCGGCCTTTGCGAAGCTGCGCTGCGGCGGGTGCGCCTGGCTCGGCCGCACCTGCGGCGCGCTCACCGAGTACTTGAGTTGCTCGCGCAGCTCGCGCAGACGGCGTTTGGCATTGGCGTACGCCTCGGGCTGTGCCGGATCGGCATAGACGATCAGATAGAGCTTGCCCGACAGGTTGTCGATGACGGCGAGTTCCTCGCACTGCAGCAGCAGGATGTCGGGGCAGTGCAGGGCATCGGGCGGGCAGGTTTTTTCGAGCTTTTTCTCGATGTGGCGAACCGCGTCGTAGCCGAAGTAGCCGGCCAGCCCGCCGCAGAAGCGAGGCAGTCCTGGCCGAAGCGCGACCTTGAAGCGCTGTTGGTAAGCCGCAACGAAGTCGAGCGGATTGCCTGAGACTTTTTCCACGACTTTGCCGTCCGTAACGACTTCGGTCACGGCATCCGATCCGAAGCCGGACGCCCTCAGAAAGGTGCGTGCAGGCAGCCCGATGAAGCTGTATCGGCCGAAGCGTTCGCCACCCACGACCGATTCGAGCAGGAAGCTGTTGCGGCCGCTGTCCTTGGTGTAGGCGAGCTTGAGATAAAGGGAAAGAGGGGTCTCGAGGTCGGCAAAGGCCTCGACCATCAGCGGAATGCGGTTGTAGCCCTGCGCGCTGAGGCTTTTGAATTCGAGTTCAGTGATCACGGGTGGGGTCTCCGTCTGCCAGCTGACGCTCCACGGTCGCTGGCGGTCCATCCAGATTGGCCGCTCAGGGATGAGGGCCGCGGGCGCACGGCGTGCGCCGTGCAATCAAGCAAGCAACGTCGATGGCGTACGCCAAGGCCAGGCTCCCCGGCTGCCTTGACCTGTCTGGATGACGTGATGAATGAACATGGAATCGGGAGTTTAGCCGAGG
>JAGIAI010000100.1 GCA_017744935.1 Variovorax sp. | reverse complement strand
GAAGGAGCCTTCGAGTGCCTTGGAGCCGGGTGCCCTGTGTGGGGGCTGCGCCATCGCCTTGTCGACCCATTCGGAGTCGGTCTCGGTGTCGCTTCGCTCGGGCAGGAAGGGCGGGCTGACGATCATGAGCGGCGCCCTTCGCCGGCATCGGAGGTCTTGAGCAGCAGTTCGTAGTCGAACAGGCTGTTGCTGTCATCGCCGCCCAATAGGCGCATGCGCTTCAAAACAGGCGCGCCCAAGAGAGCGGGCACGGTCAAGCGGCTGAGAACCAGCAGATGGGACATTCTTTTCTTCTCCCTGAAGTGACTGATCTATCGCCGTGACAGTGGCGAGAACTTCGTGGCAACGGCTCGCTTGCCTCCGGAGTTCGGCGCGGAGCATATCCCATTGGGAGAGCGAGGGTCCGCCTGCCTATCACGCTCCCAACAGACACCCTGTCAACTTCACGATGACGGAAGCATCGCCTTCGCAATCGGCCGCGACCACCACTGCTCGCCGAACTGCCCCTGCAGGAAGGCGACGAAGCTCGACACCTTGCCCGGCACCAGCTTCGGGGAGGGAAATACCGCGTGGATTTCCTGCTCCGCGAGCGCGTGGTCGGCCAGCACTTCGTCCACCTGCCCCGAAGCCAGCGAATCACTCGCCACATAACGCGGCATCAGGGCGATGCCCAATCCCGCCCGCGCGGCAGCCAGCACCGCCGACACATTGTTGGACCGCAACCGCCCAGACACCGGCACCGACACCGGCTCGCCCTTGGGCGTGTGCATGTGCCATACGTCATCGCCCACCACGCTGCTGTAGATCAGCGCCACGTGCGCGCTCAGGTCCTGCGCCTTCTTCGGTGTGCCGTGCTTCTTCAGATAGTCCGGTGCGGCGACCATCACCCATGGATTCATGCCGAGGTAGCGCGCACCCAGCGATGAATCCGCCAGCTTGCCCATGCGCACCGCCACATCGATACCTTGGGCGACCAGATCCACATAACGGTCCTCGAAGCTGAGATCCACCTGCACCTGCGGATGCCGCGCCATGAATTCCAGCGCCAGCGGCACGATGACGCGCCGGCCGAACGCGGTCGAGGTGCCGATGCGCAGCAGCCCCTGCGCCTGCGACTGCCGCAGCTTGACGATGCTGTCGGCCTCCTCCGCGTCGCGCACGATGGACTTGCATTTCTCGTAGTAGAGCGCCCCCGCTTCGGTCAGGCTTACGCCGCGGGTGTTTCGGTTGAGCAGCCTCACCTTCAGCCGGGCCTCCGTCGCCGCGACCTGCTTGGTCACGGTGGGCTGGGTGGTGTTGAACTCACCGGCGGCCTTCGAGAAGCTGCCGGTTTCCACCACGCGCACGAACATTTCCATTGCAAGCAGTCGGTCCATAGGCGCGGATCGTAGCTGCACTTATTCCGCCATGGAATAGGCTTTATGGCCCGCCGTCGTCTTCTGCGGAATGCCCCCTCTTCCTACAGTGGAGCCCATCCCAAGGAGACTTCAAATGGCAAAGATGACCGCGGCCCAGGCCGCCGTGCTCGTGATGGAAAAAGAAGGCGTTACCCAGGCTTTCGGCGTTCCCGGCGCCGCCATCAACCCGCTGTATTCCGCGTTGCGCAAGCAGGGCAGCATCGCCCACATCCTCGCGCGGCACGTCGAGGGCGCCTCGCACATGGCCGAGGGCTACACCCGCGCCGTCGCCGGCAACATCGGCGTGTGCATCGGCACCTCGGGTCCGGCGGGCACGGACATGATCACGGGCCTCTACTCGGCATGGGCCGATTCGATCCCGATCCTCTGCATCACCGGCCAGGCCCCGCGCGCGCGGCTCTACAAGGAAGACTTCCAGGCGGTCGACATCGAGTCGATCTCCAAGCCGGTCACCAAGTGGTCGGTCACGGTGCGCGAGCCCGGGCAGGTGCCGCAGGTCTTCCAGCAGGCCTTCCACCTGATGCGCTCCGGCCGCCCCGGCCCGGTGCTCATCGACCTGCCTTTCGACGTGCAGATGGCGCAGATCGAGTTCGACATCGACACCTACCAGCCGCTCGCGGCCTACAAGCCCGAAGCCACCCGCGCCCAGATCGAGAAGGCGATCACGATGCTCAACGCCGCCGAGCGGCCGCTCATCGTGGCCGGCGGCGGCATCATCAATGCCGATGCGAGCGAACTGCTCGTCCGCTTCGCCGAAGCGACCGGCGTGCCGGTCATCCCGACGCTGATGGGCTGGGGCATCATCCCCGACGACCACCCGCTCATGGCCGGCATGTGCGGCCTGCAGACCAGCCACCGCTACGGCAACGCGACGATGCTCGCGAGCGACTTCGTGCTCGGCATCGGCAACCGCTGGGCCAACCGCCACACCGGCTCGGTCGACGTCTACACCAAGGGACGCACCTTCGTGCACGTCGACATCGAGCCCACGCAGATCGGCCGCGTCTTCACGCCCGACTTCGGCATCGTCTCGGACGCCAAGGCCGCGCTGAAGCTCTTCGTCGAAGTCGCCGAAGAGATGAAGGCCAAGGGCAAGCTGCCTGATCGCGCCAAGTGGGCCGGCGAATGCCGCGACCGCAAGAAGACCATGCTGCGCAAGACCAACTTCGCCGATGTGCCGATGAAGCCGCAGCGCGTGTACCAGTGCATGAACAACAACTTCAGCCACGACACCTGCTACGTGAGCACCATCGGTCTCTCGCAGATTGCAGCGGCGCAGTTCCTGCACGTCTACAACCCGCGCCACTGGATCAACTGCGGACAGGCCGGACCGCTCGGCTGGACCATCCCGGCAGCACTCGGCGTTCGCGCCGCGGACCCCGGCCGCAAGATCGTCGCGCTCTCGGGTGACTACGACTTCCAGTTCATGATCGAAGAGCTCGCCGTGGGCGCGCAGTTCAAGCTGCCGTACATCCACATCGTGGTCAACAACTCCTACCTCGGCCTCATCCGCCAGGCGCAGCGCGGCTTCGAGATGGATTACTGCGTGCAGCTCGGCTTCGACAACATCAATGCCGGCGAGGACGCAGGCGTCGAGCGCAGCTACGGTGTCGACCACCTCAAGGTCGTCGAAGGCCTCGGCTGCAAAGCGATCCGCGTGACCAAGCAGGAAGAGATGACGCCCGCCATCCAGCAGGCCGAGCAGCTCATGGAGCAGTTCAAGGTCCCGGTGGTCATCGAAGTGATGTTGGAGCGCGTGACCAACATCGCGATGGGCACCGAGATCGATGCCATCAACGAATTCGAAGCGCTCGCCGAAAGCGTCGCGGACGCACCGACGGCGATCGCCGCAGCGATGCTCGACTGATTCCCGAGGAGACAGACAACATGCCCAAGTTCGCAGCCAACCTGACGATGCTGTTCAACGAGCTGCCATTCATGCAGCGTTTCGAAGCCGCCGCCAAGGCGGGCTTCAAGGCGGTGGAGTACCTCTTTCCCTATGCCTACGACAAGAAAGAACTCGCCGCAGCACTGAAGAGCAACGGCCTCGTGCAGGTGCTCCATAACCTCCCCGCCGGCGACTGGGATGCCGGCGAGCGCGGTATCGGCTGCCACCCGGATCGCGTCGGCGAATTCCGCGAAGGCGTCGGCCGCGCAATCGACTACGCGACCGCACTGGGCTGCCCGAAGGTCAACTGCCTGCTAGGCAAACTGCCCGCCGGCGTCACCGCCGCCGACGCGCGCAAGGTGGTCGTCGACAACCTGCGCTTCGCCGCGAAGGAACTGCAGAACGCCGGCATCCGGCTGTTGATCGAGCCGATCAACACCTTCGACATCCCTGGCTTCTATCTGAACCGCACGGACCAGGCGCTATCGATCCTCGATGAAGTCGGCTCGACGAACCTGCTGGTGCAGTACGACATCTATCACGCGCAGCGGATGGAAGGCGAACTCGGCAACACGCTGTCGAAGCACATCACCCGCATCGGCCACATCCAGCTCGCGGACAACCCCGGCCGCAGCGAACCGGGCACCGGCGAAATCAACTACCCGTGGCTGTTCAGGCACATCGATTCGATCGGCTACGACGGCTGGATCGGCTGCGAATACAAGCCCCGCGCCACTACCGTCGAAGGCCTCGGCTGGCGCACGGCACTCACGCAATAAACAAGTCACACATCAGGCACATCAGGACAAAAGGAAATCTCGAGATATGTCGAACACGAACGCAAAGAAGATCGGTTTCATCGGCCTCGGCATCATGGGTGCGCCGATGGCGGGACATCTGCTGGAAGCCGGCCATCAGCTCTATGTGAACACCCGCGGCCCGGCGCCGGAGCCCTTTGCTTCGAAGGCGATGGTCTGTGCGACCGCCACCGACGTCGCCAAGCAGGCGGACATCATCTTCGTGATGGTGCCGGACACGCCCGACGTCGAGAAAGTGCTGTTTGGCGAAGACAGCGTCGCTGCCGGCCTCACCAGGGGCAAGATCGTCGTCGACTGCAGCTCGATCGATCCGATCGCAACGAAGGAATTCGCCAAGCGCATCCTCGACCTCGGCTGCGGCTATGTCGACGCACCCGTTTCCGGCGGCGAAGTGGGCGCAAAGGCGGCAAGCCTCACCATCATGTGCGGCGGCGACGAAGGCACTTTCGGACGCGTGCGACCGCTGCTCGAAAAGATGGGCAAGAACATCACCCTCGTCGGCAACGTCGGCGACGGCCAAGTCTGCAAAGTCGCCAACCAGATCATCGTGGCGCTCAACATCGCCGCCGTGGGCGAGGCGCTGGTGTTCGCTTCCAAGGCAGGCGCCGACCCGGCCAAGGTCCGCCAGGCGCTGATGGGCGGCTTTGCCAGCTCGCGCATTCTGGAAGTACACGGCGAGCGAATGATCAAGCGCACCTTCGCGCCCGGCTTCCGCATCGCGCTGCACCAGAAGGACCTGAACCTCGCTCTGCAAGGCGCCCGCTCGCTGGGTGTCGCATTGCCCCAGACCGCCAGCGCAGCCCAACTCATGAATGCATGCGCCGCATTGGGCCACGGGCAGGAGGACCACTCGGCATTGGTCCGCGCACTGGAAGCAATGGCCGACCACCCAGTCGCCCAAGGCTAAAAACGAAGTCGAAGACGAGCCCCCGTTTGATCGCCCCTGGAGCCCGGTTTGCGGTGCGGGGCTGGGGGCGCCTCTACGCCGCCGAGGAGCGCAGCCTTACGCGGACAAGGGCTCGCGCTGTCTGAGCGAAGCGAGTTTGCGCGTGCCCCCGCGAAAGGCGAGCACCGCAGGGCAGCCGCGAAGCGGCCGGCGTAGTGAAGCCCCCAGCCCCGCACCGCAAACCGGGCGGACGTCCCACAGAAAAAACAAAAGCTCCTTCATGCACCCCGCCAGTCCCATCCATGAACATCCCGCATCAAATGCAGGCGCATTCGAGGCCGATCACCCTCGTTCATCCCGCGACTTTGCGTTAGCCTCTCTCCTGAGCCAGTAAGCAAGGAGACACCGATGGCCAACAAAGAACTTTCCCCTGCCGAACAGGCACTCCGTGACGCGGCCCGCGAATACCACCGCTCACCGGTCAAAGGCAAGATTTCCATCTCGCCCACCAAACCCCTACTCAACCAGCGCGACCTCTCCCTGGCGTACTCCCCCGGCGTCGCCTACCCCTGCCTCGACATCGAAGCCGACCCCGCACTCGCCGCTGAATACACCTCGCGCGGCAACCTCGTCGGCGTCGTCACCAACGGCACCGCAGTGCTCGGCCTCGGCAACATCGGCCCCCTCGCCAGCAAACCGGTGATGGAAGGCAAGGGCTGCCTCTTCAAGAAGTTTGCCGGCATCGACGTCTTCGACATCGAACTTGCCGAAACCGACCCCGACAAACTCGTCGACATCATTGCCTCGCTAGAGCCCACCCTCGGCGGCATCAACCTCGAAGACATCAAGGCGCCCGAATGCTTCTACATCGAGAAGAAGCTGCGCGAGCGCATGAACATCCCCGTCTTCCACGATGACCAGCACGGCACCGCGATCATCTCGGCCTCCGCGCTCCTCAACGGCCTGGAGCTCGTCGGCAAGAAGATCGAAGACGTCAAGATCGCAGTCTCCGGCGCAGGCGCTGCCGCCATCGCCTGCCTCGACGTCATGGTCGGTCTCGGTGCCAAGGCATCGAACATCTACGCCGTCGACTCCAAGGGCCTGATCTACATCGGCCGCCCCGGCGGCTTCGACGATTCGAAGACCCGCTACGCTCAAAAAGACACCGGCGCCCGCACCCTCGCCGACGTCATGAAAGATGCAGACGTCTTCCTCGGATGTTCCGCCCCCGGCGTCGTCACGCAGGACATGGTCAAGAGCATGGCCAGCCAGCCGATCATCCTCGCGCTCGCCAACCCCGAGCCCGAGATCCGCCCCGAACTCGCCAAGGCCGTGCGCCCCGACTGCATCGTCGCCACCGGCCGATCGGACTACCCGAACCAGGTCAACAACGTCCTGTGCTTCCCGTACATCTTCCGTGGCGCGCTCGACTGCGGCGCGACCAAGATCACGGAAGAAATGAAGCTGGCCTGCGTGCGCGAGATCGCCGATCTTGCCAAGGCCGACATCAGCGAGGAAGTGGCCACCGCCTATGCCGGCCAGGAACTGGCCTTCGGCGCCGACTACATCATTCCGAAGCCCTTCGATGCACGCCTCATCCTGCGCATCGCTCCGGCGGTCGCCAAGGCCGCGGAGAAATCCGGCGTCGCCACCCGGCCGATCGAAGACCTCGAGGCCTACCGCCAGCACCTCACCCGCTTCGTCTACCAGACCGGCATGTTCATGCGCCCGGTGTTCACCGCCGCCAAG